>CAZLHO010000001.1:0-4049 GCA_964559455.1 uncultured Fibrobacteraceae bacterium
TCGAACAACCTGCCCGTCCAGCCCCTGGACACCTTCGAGGACAAGTCGGTCTTCACCGGGCCGCGCCGGCCCGACGCCGGCCACTACACGGTCGTCAACCAGTACGATGCGCCGGACCCCGACGGCAAGCCGGCCTGGGTCAAGGTCCAGTGCATGCACTGCCAGGACCCGGCCTGCAAGTCGGCCTGCATCGTCTCGGCCTTCTCCAAGCAGGAGAACGGCGCCGTCGCCTACGACGCCTGGCGCTGCATGGGCTGCCGCTACTGCATGGTGGCCTGCCCCTTCCAGATTCCGGCCTACGAATACGACAACCCGCTGACGCCGCAGGTCCGCAAGTGCACCTTCTGCTTCGAGAGGCTGGAAGAGGGGCGCGTGCCGGCCTGCGTCGAGATCTGCCCGGTCGAATGCCTGACCTTCGGCAAGCGGGACGACCTGCTGCAGCTGGCCCACCAGCGCATCGCCGCCCGTCCCGACCGTTACGTCGACCACGTCTACGGCGAACACGAGGTGGGCGGAACCTCGTGGCTCTACCTGGCCGACCGTCCCTTCAGCGAGCTCGGCCTGCCGGAGCTCTCCGAGACGGCGCCGCCCCGGATCACCGAGAACATCCAGCACGGCATCTTCAAGCACTTCATTCCGCCCCTTGCGCTCTACGCCGTCCTCGGCCAGGTGATGTGGCTGGGCAAGCGCCGCGAGAAGGTCGCGAGCGAGGAAGGAGAGGAGGTCGGCCATGAGTGAGCACGCCGCACCCCTGCAGCGCCGCTTCTGGACCCCCGGCGCCTTCGTGCTGCTGGCCCTGATGGCGATCGGCGCCGCCTTCGCGGCCAAGCGCTTCATCTACGGCATCGGCAGCATCACGAACCTCAACGACCAGTACCCGTGGGGCCTCTGGATCGCCTTCGACGTGGCCTGCGGCGTCGCCTTGGCCGCCGGCGGCTTCACCACGGCGGCCCTGGCCCACATCTTCCACCGCGAGCGCTTCCACGCCCTGGTGCGCCCGGCGCTGCTGACCGCGGCCCTGGGCTACACCTTCGTCGTGCTCGGCCTGCTGGTCGACCTCGGCCGCTTCTACAACATCTGGCACCCGATGCTGCCCCAGATGTGGTCAGGCAACTCCGGCCTCTTCGAGGTCGCGATGTGCGTCATGACCTACCTGACCGTGCTCTACATCGAGTTTGTGCCGGTGGTCGTGGAGCGCTTCGGGGGGCGCGTGAACCTGCCCGGGCTGCTGAAGCCCTTCAACGGCCTCGCCGAATCCCTCATGCGCCTCTTCGATCGCACGCTGGGACGCCTGATGTTCCTCTTCGTGATCGCGGGCGTGGTGCTCTCCTGCATGCACCAGTCCTCGTTGGGCGTGCTGCTGGTGCTGGCCCCGGACAAGATGCACCCGCTGTGGTACACCCGGATCCTGCCCCTGCAGTTCCTGCTCTCGGCCATCGCCGTCGGCTTCCCGATGGTGATCTTCGAATCCTGGGTGGCCAGCCGCTCCTTCCGGCGCAAGCCCGAGATGGACCTGCTCGCGCCGCTGAGCCGCATCATTCCCGTGCTGCTCTTCGTCTACCTCGGGGTCAAGGTGACCGACCTGGCGATCCGCGGCGCCTTCCCCCTGCTCTTCGAGGGCTCCCTCGAATCCGGGGCCTACCTGGCGGAGGTGCTGATCGGCGTCGTCGCGCCTTTGCTGCTGCTGCTCTTCGAGAAGGTGCGCCGCAGCCCCAACCTGCTCTTCACGTCGGCGGTCCTGGTCGTGCTCGGCGTGGTCATGAACCGCATCAACGTCTACCTGATCGCCTACCGCCCGGTCTACATGACCGAACGCTACCTGCCGGCGATCGGCGAGGTCGCGGTGACCGTCGGCCTCATCTCCGGCCTGATGTTCGTCTACCGCTTCCTGGTCAACGTGCTGCCCGTGCTGCCCGCCGAGGCGACCTCGGCGCCCGCCGCCGGGATCCGCGAGGCGCAGCCCTGGGAGGAGATCCATGCGTAGACTTTACCGCGCCCTGCCGGCGGTCCTGGTGCTGGCCGCCCTTGGCATCGCACCCGTCGTCGCCCACGAGTCGGACGCGCTCGACTGCTCCGCCTGCCACGTCTGCGACAACCCCACGGCGACCGATCCCTGCCTCAAGGCCGAGACCTGCCCCCGCCACGAGCTCAGCCAGTCGCTCGCCGCGGACCTGGGGCCCGAGATCGTCATCCTGGACCAGCTCGAGGACCTTTACGTGGCCGTGCGCTTCGACCACCACGCCCACGCGGCCATGGTGGACATGGGGGAGGGCTGCGAGACCTGCCACCATTTCTCGCCGCCCAACTCGCCGCATCCGTCCTGCCGGGAATGCCATCCGGCCAACATCCAGCATGAGGACCTGACCCAGCCCGGGCTCAAGGGGGCCTACCACCGGCAGTGCATGGGCTGCCATTCGGACTGGGACCACGACACCAAATGCGAGGTCTGCCACGCCAAGAAGGCCGGCGGGCGCCTGCACGGCACCGCGACCACCTTCACCCACGACCGGCACTACGAGCCGATCGAGATGAAGGAGCTGATCATCTTCGAGACCGGCTACGAGGACGGCGACACGGTGCCTTTCCATCACCGCAACCACGCCGAGCTGTACGAGGTCAACTGCGCGCTTTGCCACGAGCAGCAGAGCTGCGCCCAGTGCCACGTGCATGGCGCCGAGTCGCATCCGCTGGGCGAGCTCGAGGAGGTCGACCTCCACGACGCCTGTTACCAGTGCCACGTGGACCAGGACTGCGGCCACTGCCACGGCCGCGGCGCCGGGGATCTCTTCGATCACGCCAGCACCGGCTGGCCGTTGAAGTCCTATCACGGCGAGCTGCACTGCCGCCGCTGCCACGTCGGCGAAGGCGTCTACCCCCGCCTCGACAGCGACTGCGCAACCTGTCACGACGACTGGAACGGCGACTTCGATCACCGGGTGACGGGAGTCGTCCTGGACGAGGTCCACGGCGAGTCCGACTGCGCGGATTGCCACCAGTCCGGCGTGGGCCGGGGCGTCTCCTGCGACGCCTGCCACGACGACGGGCGCGTCTACGGCGCGGCGACCGGATTCGGAGAGTAGCGGCCGCCGTTGCCGCGTCCGGCCGACGCTCCTATCGTGTGTGCCCGACCCCGATTTCCGCCCCGGGACTTGACAGTCTCCGGGGCGGAGGGCATCCTTGGGGCTGCCGATTCGAGGCGGCATAGCCAAGTGGCTAAGGCGACGGACTGCAAATCCGTTATCCCCGGTTCGAGTCCGGGTGCCGCCTCCATCCATCTCCGGGGATCCCGGCGCCGACGGCGCCGGGATCTTCTTTTCCATCCCGCCTGTCCGCTCTTCGCGCGTTGACTTTCGTCCTGCGCTCGCCCATCATCGAAGCGACGCCGGGGTGGCGAAACTGGTAGACGCAGGGGACTTAAAATCCCCCGGGGCGTTGTCCCGTGCCGGTTCGAGTCCGGCCCTCGGCACTCCTTTCCGGCCCCGCCGTCGACGGCGTCGGGCCTTTCGTTCAGCCCCCACCGGGAGCTTGCCGTGCGACTGGCCTTCCTTTCCATCGGACGCCACATCCACACCGAGCGCTGGATCCGCTGGTTCGCCGAACGCGGCCACGAATGCCATCTGCTCACGGTCCAGCCCGGGGATGTCGAGGGCGTCGCGGTGCACGACATCCGCGCCGGCTTCGGTCCCAAGCCCCTGCGCTACGCGGCGAGTCTGGCCGTGGTCCGGCGGCGCCTGGCCCGGATCCGTCCGGATCTGCTCAACACCCACTTCCTGACCGGCTACGGCTACTGGGGCCATTTCTCCGGATTCCATCCCAACGTCCTGACGGTCTGGGGGGACGACGTCTACGTGACCCCCTTCGAGACGAAGCTGAAGAACCGGCTGGCCCGCCTGGCCCTGACCTCCTGCGAGGCCTTGACGGGCGACTCGGCGGACATCCTGTCCCGGGCCGTGGAGCTGGGGGCGGATCCCGACCGCGCCTTCCGCGTGCTCTGGGGCGTGGACTTCGAGCGCTTCGACCCCACCTTTGTCGCTCCGGACCGCGTCGAG
>CAZLHO010000001.1:4059-161398 GCA_964559455.1 uncultured Fibrobacteraceae bacterium
GCTTCCGACCCGCCGACGCCGCCGCGGCGCGAGCGGCCTACGGTTTCGCGCCCGACGACATCGTCTACTTCTCGCCGCGCAGCTTCACCCAGCCCTACTACAACATCGACATCGTGATCAAGGCCGCCGCCCAGGTCCTGCTCGCCGAGCCGCGGGCCCGTTTCCTCTTCGCCGGCTACGAGGGCGACCCCGACCCGTTCTGGGCCCGGGCCGAGAACGCCGGCATCGGCGGCGTCTCGAAGTTCATCGGCCGCATCCCGCACGCCGAGTTCGCCGACGCCCTGAACGCCTCGGATGTCTTCATCTCGGTGCCCTCGGTCGACGCCACCGCGGTCAGCCTGCTCGAGGCGATGGCCTGCGGCTGCGCGATCATCGTCAGTTCCCTGCCCTCGAGCCTGGAGTGGGTGCAGGACGGGACCTCGGCCCTGGTCGTCGCCCCTCGCGAGGTCGAGGACCTGAGCGCCGCGATGCTCCGGCTGGCCCGCGACACGGGCCTGCGCCGGCGGATGGGCGAGAATGCGACCGCCGCCGCGCGTCGGGTCGCCGGTTTCGACGCCAACATGCAGACGGTCGACCGGATCTTCGCCCGCCTCGTCGACGGAGCGGGGGAGTGGCCCGCCGAGTCCGCCCTGCCCAGCCTGGCGCCCGCCCCCGGGAGCCGGCCGTGACCCGGCTGACCGTCGTGATCCCCTCGCGCGACAAGGCGCCGCTGCTGGCCCGGACCCTGGACGCCCTCGAGGCGCAGACCTTGCCCGCGGACGAATGGAACTGCGTGGTGGTCGACGACGCTTCGCGGGACGGGACTGCGGACCTGCTCGCCGCCCGGTGCGGAGGCTGGAAGGATCGCCTGCAGGTGGTGCGACCGCCCCGCAACGTCGGTCGGGCCGCGGCGCGCAACCTGGGCGCCGCCGCCGCCGACGGCGAGCTGCTGCTCTTCCTCGACGACGACATCGTCGCTCCGCCGGGGCTGCTGGCGGCCCATCGCGACCTGCTGGCCGACCGGCCCGGCTGGGGCACGATCGGCAGGGTGGCCACCGACCCCGAACTGATCGACGCCGGGCACTTCCACTACCTCGATTCCCGCGGAGTCGCCAAGCTGCCTCCGGGGCCGGTCCCCGCCCGCTACTTCGTCACCCAGAACGCGGCCGTGCCCCGGGAGGCCTTCCGCTCCGTCGGCGGTTTCGACGAGGAGTTCTCGGCTTACGGCTTCGAGGACATGGAAGTCGCCTTCCGTCTCGAGGACCGGGCCGGTGTCCGGTTCCTGGGGCTGCACGATCCCGTTCCCATCCATGTCCACCACCACACGCTGGCCGACTGGACAGTCAAGAAGATCGAATGCGGCCGGAGCTCCCTGGAGTTGCTGGCCCGGCTGCATCCCGGCCGTCTGGGCGAGATGCGGCTGGACCTGGTCGTGGATCCTCCCGGAGGCCCCGCTGCGGGGCCCTGGCGACGCCTGCTGCGACGCGCGGCCGCGGCCGTGGGCGTCGACCCCCTGACCTCGATCGTCGCCTCATGGCCCACGGGGGAGGCTCACAGGCCCCTGGCCTTCGCCGCCTACGCCCGCTGCTGCGACCTGCTCGTGCTGTCCTGTTACGCCAAGGGCCTGACGTCTCGCCGGATTTGACATCCGATACCTGCCATCCAATGACAATATGACATAGCCTGGCATGTCGTCCGGACGCCGGGGAATGGCCCCGTTTGCGGTCGATGCCCGCAATCCATTGCCGTCAAGCAACTTGAAAGAGAATCCTGCCGGGGCAGGTTGAGGCACGCATCTTGTTATTCGGTTTCGGAGGCAATGAAGCCACGCGTCAACGTAGGAAGGAATACGATAATGGGTAAGATCATCGGCATCGACCTGGGCACCACCAACAGCGTCGTCAGCGTCATGGAGGGTGGCGAGTCCAAGGTCATCCAGAATAAAGAGGGCAATCGCACGACCCCTTCGGTCGTCGCCTGGAACAAGAACGGGGAGCGCCTGGTCGGACTGCTCGCCAAGCGTCAGGCAGTCACCAACCCCACGAACACCGTCTACTCGATCAAGCGCTTCATGGGGCGGAAGTTCGACGAGGTCTCGAACGAGATCGGCGAGGTGCCCTACAACGTCGTCAAGGGTCCGAACGGCGACGCCCGCGTCAAGACCGAGGCGGGCGAGTTCGCGCCGCCGGAGATCTCGGCGATCGTCCTGCAGGCCCTGAAGCAGACCGCCGAGGAGTACCTGGGAGAGACCGTCACCGACGCCGTGATCACGGTGCCGGCCTACTTCAACGACAGCCAGCGCCAGGCCACCAAGGACGCCGGCCGCATCGCCGGCCTCGAGGTCAAGCGCATCATCAACGAGCCGACCGCCGCGGCCCTGGCCTACGGGCTGGACAAGAAGAAGGAAGAGACCGTCGCGGTCTTCGACCTGGGCGGCGGCACCTTCGACATCTCGGTCATGGAGATCGGCGACGACGTCTTCTCGGTGCTGGCCACCAACGGCGACACGCACCTCGGCGGCGACGACTTCGACCAGCGCCTCGTCGACCACCTGGTGGACACCTTCCTGAAGGACGAGGGCATCGACCTGGCCAAGGACGCGATGGCGCTGCAGCGCCTGAAGGAGGCGGCCGAGCGCGCCAAGTGCGAGCTCAGCTCCTCGAGCCAGACCGAGATCAACCTGCCCTTCATCACCGCGGACAGCGCCGGCCCCAAGCATATGACGCTGACCCTGACCCGGGCGAAGTTCGAGTCCCTGGTCGAGGAACTGGTCGAGCGTACGGCCGGTCCTTGCCGGAAGTGCCTGAAGGACGCCGGCCTGGCGCCGGGCGACGTCGACGAGGTGCTGCTGGTCGGCGGCTCGACGCGCATTCCGGCCGTGCAGGCCAAGGTCCGCGAGATCTTCGGCAAGGAGCCCAACCGTTCGGTCAACCCCGACGAGGTGGTGGCCATGGGCGCCGCCATCCAGGGCGGCGTGCTCGGCGGCGACGACCTGGGCATCGTGCTGCTGGACGTCACGCCCCTGAGCCTGGGCATCGAGACCCTGGGCGGGGTGATGACCCGACTCATCGACCGCAACACCACGATCCCGACGAAGAAGAGCCAGATCTTCTCGACCGCCGCCGACAACCAGGACACGGTCGAGGTCCACGTGCTGCAGGGCGAGCGCGAGATGGCCCTGGACAACAAGACCATCGGCCGCTTCCAGCTGACCGGCATCCCGGCCGCGCCGCGCGGCATGCCGCAGATCGAGGTCACCTTCGACATCGACGCCAACGGCATCCTCTCGGTGTCGGCCAAGGACAAGGCCACCGGCAAGGAGCAGTCGATCAAGATCCAGGCCTCGAGCGGACTGAACGAGGACGAGATCAAGCGCATGGTCGACGACGCCGAGCAGCATTCGGATGACGACAAGCGGAAGCGCGAGCTGATCGACGCCCGTAACCACGGCGACAGCGCGGTCCACGGCGTCCGGCGCAGCCTGGCCGAATTGGGCGACCAGGTGGACCCGGAACTCAAAGACGACGTCGAGACCAAGGCCAAGGCGGTCGAGGAGACCCTGAAGGGCGACGACGCCGCGATCATCAACGCCGCAGTCGAGGCCTTGATGGGGGCGATGCAGAAGGTCTCGCAGCAGGCCTACGAGAAGTCTGCGGCCCGGGAGTCGTCGGCCAAGACCGACGAGGCGCCCGAACCGAAGGCCGCTGGAGGCGACAAGGAGGATTCGGTGGACGCCGACTACGAGGTGGTTGACGATTAAGTACTGTAATCAAATGGTTTAGAGCGATGCGGGCGGGGAATAAACCCCGCCCGCCGAATAATTGGGAATAAAGCTATGTTTAGTCCATTTTCTGCTTTACAAAACGAAATTCATCAGCTAATATCGAATCAACCTCCGAATTGAAAACGATTCTTATTTGAAGGACGGCCGCGAGAGGGCTGTAGGAATAAAGAAAAACTGGAACAAAATAGTCCTGTATGCGTATGGTACGGAATTCCGCGGTGAGAAGGCGGAGGGAAAAGAAACGGGAACAATCCGGCCCCGGGCCGGTTGTGATAGCGGACGTACCGCCGGACAGGCGGTTGGGCAATAGAGAGCGGGAGGCAGTCTCCATGTACGAGATCGAATTGAGCAGCGACCGACGCGAGGATTCCAGCTTGCAGCACTACCTGCAGACCATCGGCAAGTACCGCCTGCTCACCAAGGAGCAGGAGTTCGCGCTCGCCACGCGTATCCGTGGCGGGGATAAGGATGCCCTCGACCAGCTGGTCAACGCCAACCTGCGCTTCGTGGTCAGCGTGGCGAAGAAGTTCCTGAACCAGGGGCTCAGCTACATGGACCTGATCGCCGAGGGCAACATCGGCCTGATCACGGCCGCCAAGCGCTTCGACGAGCGGCGCGAGTTCCGCTTCATCTCCTATGCCGTCTGGTGGATCCGCCAGGCGATCCAGAAGGCCATCGCCGAGCAGACCAACACCGTGCGTCTGCCGATCAACCGCACGCAGCAGGCCCAGAAGATGAAGCGCGTCGCCCAGCAGCTGGAGCAGAAGTACAAGCGACGCGTGGACGAGCGCGAGATCGCCGAGAGCCTGAGCCTGTCGATGCAGAAGATGGGCCAGATCCGCGCCGCGAGCAGGCCGCTGATGAGCCTTGACGAGGGCGTCTACGGCGATGAGAGCTCCACGACCTTGGCCGACACCCTTTCCGATCCCGAGGGCCAGACCCCGGAGGACAGCTTCGTCTCGGGCGAGATGCTCCAGGAGATGGACGCGGCCCTCGAGATGCTCAGTCGCCGCGAACGGGAGATCGTGGCCCGCTACTATGGACTCGGTTCGGGCGAGCCGCAGTCCCTGGAGACGATCGGCCAGGACATCAACCTCTCGCGCGAGCGGGTGCGCCAGATCCGCAACCAGGCCCTGCACCGCATCCGTCAGACCGTCGTGGGGGGCCGGCTGGTCGACTACCTGTCATAATTGATTTGACAGGAACTCGGTGACGGGATTAGCTTTTCCCGCGCCGTGGGCGATTAGCTCAGTTTGGTTAGAGCGCTTGCTCGACACGCAAGAGGCCACTGGTTCGAGTCCAGTATCGCCCACCACCGATTACTGCGGACGATGAGGTGGCGCCGAAGGTGGTCACCTCATCTTTCTTTGTGTCCCCGGCGCCTTCGGCGCCGAGCAACGAGGCGGCAGGATGGCTGAGATCAGGTTGACACTCCCCAGCGGCGAGCCGCTGGCCGTCCCCGCGGGCGCGACTTTCGGCGAGGCCGTAGGCGTTCTGGGCGAAGGACTGCGCCGCGCCGCGCTGGCGGCGAACCTGGACGGCGTCAACTACACGCTGGACGACGCCGTGCCCGGCCCCGGCGCCCTGCGGGTGATCACCCGCGGCAGCGAGGAGGGGCTGGAGACCCTGCGCCATTCCACGGCCCACCTGATGGCCTGGGCGGTGCAGGAGCTCTTCCCCGGCACCCGCTTCGCTTTCGGCCCGTCGATCGAGACGGGCTTCTACTACGATTTCGATCGGGACGAGCCCTTCACCGAGGAGGACCTCGGCCGCATCGAGGCCAAGATGCGCGAACTAGCCGCCGGCAAGGTGCCGATCGAGCGCGAGGAGATCTCGGCCGAGCAGGGCCGGGGCCTCTTCGCCGACCAGCCCTACAAGCTGGAGCAGATCGCCAGCCTGGGCGACGCGAAGCTGTCCACCTACCGGATGGGCGCCTTCCGCGACCTCTGCGAGGGACCCCACGTGCCGACCACGAAGGACCTGAAGGCCTTCAAGCTGCTGAACCTGGCCGGCGCCTACTGGCGCGGCGACAGCAGCCAGCCGATGCTGCAGCGCATCTACGGCACCGTCTTCTTCAAGCAGAAGGAGCTGGACGACCACCTGGCCATGCTCGAGGAGGCCAAGAAGCGCGACCACCGCAAGCTGGGCCGCGAGCTCGACCTCTTCGGGGTCATGGACGAGGCCGGACCCGGACTCTCGTTCTGGTTCCCCCGCGGCGACGTGCTGCGCGGACGGGTCGTGGACTACCTGCTGGGCGTGCTGCGCCGGGCCGGCTACGAGACCGTGACCACGCCCCACATCGCGCAGGCCTCCCTCTGGGAGACCTCGGGGCACATGGAGTTCTACCGCGAGAACATGTACGTCTTCGAGCAGGACGAGCGGCCCCACGTGATCAAGCCGATGAACTGTCCGGGTCACATCCTGATCTTCAAGCGCCACAAGCGCAGCTACCGCAGCCTGCCGGTGCGCTACGCGGAGCTGGGCACCGTCTACCGGGCCGAGCTGAAGGGCACCCTGCACGGCCTGATGCGCGTGCGCGGCTTCACCCAGGACGACGCCCACATCTTCTGCACCCCCGAGCAGCTCGAGGACGAGGTCGCCGACTGCCTGGGCCTGGTCAAGGAGATCCTGGGCACCTTCGGTTTCGACGCGTTCAAGGTCGAGCTCTCGGTCCGGGATCCGGAGAACAAGGGCAAGTACGCCGGCACCGACGAGGAGTGGGAGGCCGCCGAGCGCTCGCTGGTCAAGGCCATCGACCGCCACGGCTTCGAATACACCCGCGAGGAAGGCGAGGCTGTCTTCTACGGTCCGAAGATCGACGTCAAGCTGATCGACGCCCTGGGCCGCAAGTGGCAGGCCAGCACCGTCCAGTTCGACTTCAACCTGCCTCGCCGTTTCGACGTGACCTACGTCGACAACGACGGCCGGGACCACTACGTCTACATGGTGCACCGGGCGATCCTGGGCTCGGTGGAGCGCTTCATCGGCATCCTCACCGAGCACTACGCCGGCGACTTCCCGCTGTGGCTGGCGCCGGAGCAGGTGCGGGTGCTGTCGGTGAGCCGCGATCAGCACGAATACGCCGCGGCCACCGCCGGGCGGCTGCGCGAGCTGGGCCTGCGCGCCGAGGCCGACGTCCGCGAGGAGAAGATCGGCTACAAGATCCGCGAGGCCGAGACCATGCGCGTTCCCTATATGTTCGTGGTCGGGGGCAAGGAGCAGGAGGCCGGCACCGTCGCGGTGCGGGCCCGCCATCGCGGCGACCTCGGCGCCCGGGAGATTCCGGCGGTGGCCGAAGAGTTGCTTGACGAAATCGCCCGCAAACAGTAGCTTTTACGGTCCGGTCCCCGATGGGCCGGGACATTGCGAGCCGAAGCAGAGGGTCCGCCTCTCACCATGAACGGCCCCGGGTCATGCCGCCCGCGGGACGAAATGGTACCGACGACGATGGGAAGCGGACCAGTGTGTCCGCTTTTTTCATGTGCGGCGGATGTGCCTTCGGGGGTTTGGACGCAGGAGGTTCGAGGCTATCAAGGACAACAAGACACTTCGGGTCAATCGCATGATTCGCATTCCCCGGGTGCTCGTCGTGGACGAGGAGGGGGAGCAGCTCGGCGTCATGGAGACGCGCGAGGCCCTGGCCCTGGCCCTGGATCGCGGGCTCGACCTGGTGGAGGTGGCGCCCACGGCCCGTCCGCCCGTCTGTCGCATCATGGACTACGGCAAGTTCAAGTACGAGCAGAGCAAGAAGGCCCGGAAGGCCCGGCAGGCGTCGCACACCCAGAAGATCAAGACCGTGAAGTTCCGTCCCAAGACGGACGAGCACGACTACCAGTTCAAGACGCGCCACATCATCAAGTTCCTCGAGGAGGGGAACAAGGTGAAGGTGATCATGCAGTTCCGCGGACGCGAGATGTCCCACATGGATCTGGGGATCAACTTCCTGCGGCAGCTGGTCGAGGACATCGCCGAGCACGGCGTTCCCGAGACCAAGCCGTCCCAGGAGGGGCGCACCGTTTCCTTCGTCGTGGCGCCGAAGAAGAGCGTCTGAACGACACCGAACCGGCGGCCTGGTTTACCGCCCGGGCACCGGACTGTCAGCATGACCAAGACCGCAACGAGGAGTGACTCATGAAGGGTCCCAAGATGAAGACCAATCGCGCCGCGGCCAAGCGCTTCAAGCGCACAGGCTCGGGGCGCGTCAAGCGCAACAAGGCGTACCACGGCCATCTGTTCACCGCGAAGAGCCCCAAGCGCAAGCGCAACCTGCGCCAGGGGGCGATGCTCTCGGGGAGCGATCTGGCTCGAGTGAACAAGATGCTGGGCGGCGCATGACCCGCCGTCCGAAGACGTAGCCAAGGATTCGAGGAGAGAGATCATGCCCAGAGCACGCAATAATCCTGCCTCCCGGCAGAAGCGCAACAAGGTGATGAAGCAGGCCCGCGGATATGTCTCCGCGAAGAGCCGCCAGTTCCGTGCCGCCCGCGAGCAGGTCGAGCGCTCCGGCGTCTACGAGTACCGCGACCGCCGCAACCGCAAGCGCGACTTCCGCCGCCTGTGGATCGTGCGCATCAACGCCGCCGCGCGGTTGAACGGCATGAGCTACAGCCATCTGATCAACGGCCTGAAGAAGGCGAGCATCGAAATCGACCGCAAGCAGCTGGCCGATCTGGCCGTCCGCGACGCGGCCGGCTTCGCCAAGCTCGCCGAGCTGGCCAAGGGCGCCCTTTAACCCGTCCGGGGCTCTCCGCCCCGCCGTCCGGGACGCCGCGATCCGACCGACACCAGCGCAGCTGCCGGCGACGCCGTCGCCGGCGGGGAGGGACGTGAGCGATGCAGGACAACATCGCGCGACTTCGTGAAGAGGGACGGACCCTGATCGACGCGGCCGGCTCCGAGGAGGCGGTCGAGGCGGCGAGGGTCGCGCTCTTCGGGCGCAAGGGTTCGTTGACGCTGCAGCTGCGCGCCCTGAAGGACGCGCCCGCCGACGAGCGGCCCGCGCTCGGCGCCGCCCTGAACGAGCTCAAACAGGAACTCGGCGGGATGCTGGAGGCGCGCCGCACCGTCCTGCTCGGCGCCGCCGACGCCCTGGTTGGGGAGGGCAGCGACCTCACGCTGCCGGGGCTGCCCCTGGTCCGCCCCGCCGCGCTGCACCCTTTGGAATCCGTGGTCGACCAGCTCTGCGAGATCTTCCACGGCATGGGCTTCACCCGCGAGGAGGGCCCGGACGTCGAGCTCGACTGGTACAACTTCACCGCGCTCAACTTCCCCGACGACCACCCGGCCCGGGACACCCAGGACACCTTCTACATCGACGCCAAGCGCCTGCTGCGGACCCAGACCTCGCCGGCCCAGGTCCGGATCATGGAGCGGCAGCAGCCGCCCCTGGCCGTCGTCGTGCCCGGCCGCTGCTACCGGAACGAGGCCGTCGACGCCTCGCACAGCGCCGAGTTCTACCAGATCGAGGGCCTGTACGTGGACCGCGACGTCAGCCTGGCCGACCTCAAGACGACCGTGCGCCAGTTCCTCGACCTGCTCTTCGACGGCGAGGTCACGATCCGCTTCCGCCCGCACTTCTTCCCCTTCACCGAGCCCTCGGTCGAGGTGGACATGGAATGCTTCGTCTGCGGCGGGAAGGGCTGCCGCGTCTGCGGCCGCACCGGCTGGATCGAGATCATGGGCGCCGGCATGGTGCACCCCAACGTCTTCGCGGCGGCCGGCTACGACCCCGACGCCTACACCGGGTACGCCTTCGGGCTCGGCATCGACCGCCTGGCGATGCTGCGCTACGGCATCAACGACATCAGGCTGCTCTACGAGAACGACCTGCGCTTCCTGAACCAGTTCCGAGGTGTGAATTGAAAGCGAGTCTGGACTGGCTGCGCGACTTCGTGACCTGGGAGGGCACCCCCCAGGAGCTCGCCGACAGGCTGACCCAGATCGGCCTGAACGTCGAGTCGCTCGAGGAGTACGCGATCGAGTTCCCCGGCGTTGTCGTCGGCCGCGTGGAATCCTGCGAACCGCATGCGGATGCCGACAAGCTCAGCGTGTGCCGTGTCTTCGACGGCGAAGCGACGCGGCAGGTCGTCTGCGGCGCTCCGAACGTCCGCGCCGGTCTGAACGTGCTGCTGGCCTTGCCGGGAGCCGTCCTGCCCGGCGGCCTCAAGCTGAAGAAATCCAAGATCCGCGGCGTCGCCAGCGAAGGCATGATCTGTTCGGCCTCGGAACTGGAACTCAGCGCCGACAGCGAGGGCATCCTCGAACTCGAGGGCGATCCGGAGCCCGGCACGCCGGCCGACGATCTCTACGGCTGGCGCGACTGGGTCTATGACATCGAGGTGACGCCGAATCGCCCCGACTGGCTCAGCCACTACGGCATCGCCCGCGAGATCGCGGCCATGCAGGACGCCCTGCTCGACACTCCCAAGCTCTGGTCGCCGCCGCCGTCGCGCGACGACAAGGCCGACGTCGCGGTCGAGATCGAGGACTTCGCCGATTGCCCGCGCTACAGCGCCCACGTGGCCCGCGGCCTGACGGTCGGCGCGTCGCCGCGCTGGATGCAGAACCGTCTGCGCGCCGTCGGCGCGCGCCCCATCAACAACGTCGTCGACATCACGAACTACGTGATGTTCGAACTGGGACAGCCGCTGCACGCCTTCGATCTCGGCAAGTTCTCGGGCCAGACCGTGACCGTCAAGCGGGCCGTGGCCGGCTCCAGCTTCGAGACCCTGGACGGCGTGACCCGCGAACTCGTGGCCGAGGACCTGGTGATCGCCGACGGTTCCGGCCCCGTGGCCCTGGCCGGGGTCATGGGCGGCTCCCGGACCGAGGTCGACGAAAGCACCCGCGACGTCATGCTCGAGAGCGCCTTCTTCGCGCCCGGGCTCGTGCGCCGCACCTCGCGCGCCCTGCAGCTCGTCAGCGAGAGCTCCTTCCGCTTCGAGCGCGAGGCCGACTGGGAGATGGTCGAGATCGCCGCCCGGCGTGCCCTCTATTTCTTCCAGAAGCATTCGGGCGCCCGCATCGCCAACGGCTTCTCCGACCGGCAGAACCCCGATCGCCGCTCCCAGCCCCAGATCCAGCTGCGCATGACGCAGGTCAATCGTCTGCTGGGCACCGACCTCGAGGTCAAGACGGCCATCGACTACCTGCAGGCCCTGGGCCTGAAGTGCACGCCTCTCGGGCATGCCCGCGACCGCGGCAGCTCCGGCGCCGCCCTGGTGGCCACCGTGCCCGGCTTCCGCCGCGATCTCAAGGCCGAGGTCGACCTGATCGAGGAGATCGCGCGCCTCTACGGCTTCGACCGGATCGGCGACCGGAGCCGTTTCCGCAGCGTCGGCGCCCCGCGGCGTCACACTCGGCACGTGCTCGCCGGCAAGCTGCGCCGCTACATGGCGGCGGTCGGCCACAACGAGATCGTCACCTCGACCTTCATGGCCCGCGAGGATCTGGACCGGCTCGGTCTGGCCGAAGACGACCTTCGCCGGCGGCTGCTGGCCGTGGACAACCCCCGCCACGGCGGGGAGACCCTGCTCCGGACGACGCTGCTGCCGGCCCTGCTGCGCGCCGTCGTTCGCAACGTCAATGCGGACAATCCGCTGCCCCTGCGTCTCTTCCAGGTCGGGCGCAGCTTCCTGCCGGCTCGCGGCGGTCCCGTCGACGTCCGACATGAGGACGAGCGGGATCTGCCCGACGAGCCGCTGGTCTTCCAGGCCTGCGTGGCGGGGCGCGACGGCGAGGCCTACGGCCACCTGCCGGCGGGCCTGATGGAGATCAAGGGGCTGGTGACCTCGTTGGCCGAACTCTTCGCGCTGCCGCTCGTCCTGGAGCCCGGCGGCGCTGAGCCCTGCTGCCCCCGGAACCTGCAGTGGGAGATCCGCGACCGTCAGGGCCGTTGCGTCGGCACCGCCGGCGACCTGGCCCGCGCTACCCTGGAAGCCTTCGGCCTCGCCGTTCCCGTGGCCTACTGCGAGATCGAATTGACGCGGCTGGACACGCAGCGGATCGTCCCGACTTTCGCGCCCTTCTCCCGTTTTCCCGCCGTCAAGCGCGACCTCTCGCTCGTGGTCCCCGAAGGAGTGCCCTACGCCGCCGTCGAGCGGGTGATCGGCGCCTCCGGCGGCCCCCTGCTCGCCGAATCCGCCCTTTTCGACGTTTTTCGCGGTGGAACCCTCGTTGCGGGCAGTATGGCGATCGGAATTCGCTTGAAGTTCATCTCGGCCAAGGGTAATTTGAAGAGCAAGGCCGTGGACAAGGCCGTCGCCGACATCGTCGCCGCCCTCGGCGGCGAACTCGGCGTCACCCTGCGGACCTGAGGAGTCCGGTTTATCCGGGCGGTCAAGGATGACGAAATGGAGGTCGATTAACATCATGCATGAGAACAGCTTCGAGCTGTTGGAGGAGAAGATTCTCAAGGCCGTGCGCCGCATCAAGGAACTGGCCCAGGAGAACGAAAGGCTGAAGGCGCAGCGGCAGGAGCTCGAAGTCCACAGCCAATCCTTGAAGGACGAACGGGACCGCATGAGCAGAGAGCTCGACGAGGCCCGGTCCCAGGCCCAAGACGTCGAGCGCATGGAAGATACGCGCAAGAAGTTAGAGGAGAAGGTTGGAGGCCTGTTGTCTAAGCTCGAGTCCATAGAGTAGAGGCGTGGCGGCGCCCCGTCGTCGCCCGTTCGGTCCCGCCCCGGGGCGGCATGGAGACGAGAAGACAGGATGCTCGATCCCAAGAGTGTTACAGTGACCGTCTACGGTCAGGAATACACCCTGAAAGGGGATGCGGAGCCCGAGTACGTCCAGAAGGTGGCCGGGCTCGTCGACCAGAGGATGCATGAGATCGCCGATCGCGCCCGACTCGGCTCGACGCTGAAGGTGGCGATATTGGCGGCGATCAACCTCGCCGACGAACTGCTCCGGGAACGTCAGAAGCACCAGGAAGCCCTGATCATGCTCGAGGACCGCACCAGCGAGCTGGCGGCGCTTCTGGACCGGGAAGTCGCACAATCCAGGGATTCGAGCGCATGAGGAGTAGGATTCCCTGCTTGGTCCGTGATGAGTCGCGTCACTTGAGCCAACACCTCGTACATGGGACCCGGCCGTTCGTGCCCGGAGACCGCGCCCCCTCGGGGGATGGTCGAAGGAATCGACGCGGGACCCACGTGAAGCAATTGGTTCAATTGCTTCCCGACCACACGACTCGGCGGGGAATCTGAAACCTCGACCGGCAGGCCGCACCGACTTCTCCTTTCCGCCTCTCGGGAAGGAGTGGCCCCATGAATATAGTGACACCCTACGGGATCGCCGCCGCAGCGGCGGTCGTCGGGTTCGTCCTGGGCTGGATCGTTCACCGCACGCGTTCCGAGCGGCTGATCGGCAGCGCCCGCCGCGAGCACGACCGCCTGCTGGAGGAGGCCCGACGGGAGTCCGCGACCTATCTCAAGGCCGCCGAACTCGAGGCCAAGGACGAGCTTTTCAAGGCCCGCCAGTCCTTCGAGGACGAGACCGAGAAGACCCGCCAGGAGATCGCCCGCCGCACCGCCTACCTTGATCAGCGTGACGACAGCCTGAACAAGAAGGTGGCCTTCGTCGACCAGAAGGAGGCCCGGGTCGACACGATCGAGAGCGACCTCAAGTCCCGCATCGAGGCGACGGATCTCCAGCGGCGGGAACTCGAGATGCTCACCGCCGCCCAGAACGAGAAGCTGGAGCAGATCGCGGGCATGAGCGCCGAGAAGGCCCGGCAGATGCTGATGGAGAACATGATCTCCGAGGCCCGTCTGGCCGCCGCCCGCCACGTGAAGGAGATCCGCGACGAGGCCGAGCGCAACGCCCGCCGCGAGTCCCAGAAGATCCTGAGCCTGGCCATCCAGCGCTACGCCGCCGAGCATATCGCCGAGACCTCGGTCTCGGTGGTCGACCTTCCCAACGACGACATGAAGGGCCGGATCATCGGCCGCGAAGGGCGCAACATCCGCGCCTTCGAACTGGCCACGGGCATCGACGTCATCATCGACGACACGCCGGAGGCGGTGATCATCTCCGGCTTCGACCCTGTCCGGCGCGAGATCGCCTGCATTTCGCTGCAGCGCCTGATCCGCGACGGACGGATCCACCCCGGACGCATCGAGGAGATCGTCGTCAAGACGGCCGCGGAGATGGATGAGAAGATCCGGGAGATCGGCGAGCAGGCCTGCCTGGACCTCGATCTGCCGAACATCAGCCCCGACCTTTTCCCCTACATCGGCCGGCTGCACTACCGGACCAGCTACGGCCAGAACCTGCTGCTGCACAGCAAGGAGGTGGCCTCGGTCTCGGCCGTGATCGCCTCCGAGCTGGGGTTGGATCCCAAGCTGGCCAAGCGCTGCGGCTTCCTGCACGACCTGGGCAAGGCCGCCGAGCACGAGTTCGAGGGGCCCCACGCCGCGGTCGGGGCGAGACTGGCCCGCAAACACGGCGAGAACGACCTGGTCTGCAACGCCATCGGCGGCCATCACCAGGACATCGAGGCCGAGTCGGCCTACACCTTCATCACCGCGGCGGCCGACGCCGTCTCGGCCTCCCGTCCCGGCGCCCGTCGCGAGAGCATCGACAACTACATCAAGCGGCTCGAGAACCTGGAGCGCATCGCCGACAGCTTCGACGGGGTCGAGAAGTCCTTCGCCATCCAGGCGGGACGCGAGGTGCGCATCCTGGTCAACCACGCCATGGTGTCGGACGCCGAGGCCCAGCTGCTGGCCGAGGAGGTCGGCAAGCGGGTCGAGGGCGAGCTGGAGTATCCCGGCCAGATCAAGGTCATGGTCATCCGCGAGACGCGGGCGATCTCCTACGCCCGCTAACCGGCGCCCGGCGCCAGGAAGTCGATATGCCCAGCCAGATCCTCTCCGGCGCGCCCGTCCGCGATGCCGTTTTCGCCGAGTTGAAGCTCAAGGTCGCCGGGGCGCGACGCGCTCCCGGCCTCGCGGTCGTCCTGGTGGGGGACGATCCCGCCTCGGCGGTCTACGTCCGCAGCAAGGGGAAGGCCTGCGAGAAGCTGGGCTACCACCACCGCACGATCCGGCTGCCCGGGGACGCGCCCGAAGCCGAGGTCCTGGCCCTGGTGCGCGAGCTGAACGGCGACGACGCAGTCGACGGCATCCTGGTCCAGATCCCCCTGCCGCCCCATATCGACGCCGAGCGCGTGCAGCTGGCCATCGACCCGGCGAAGGACGTCGACGGGCTGCACCCCGAGAACCTGGGCCGTCTGCTCACGGGCCGGCCGCGCTTCGTGCCCTGCACTCCGAAGGGCGTGTTGCGCCTGCTCGCCCACTACGACATCCCCGTCCCCGGCCGCCGCGTGGCCGTCGTCGGCCGCAGCGTGATCGTCGGCCGCCCGATGGCGATGCTCCTGAACCGGAAGGGGGAGGGGGCCAACGCGACGGTGACCCTTTGCCACACCGGGACCCGCGATCTGGCGGCCGAAACCCGGCGCGCCGAGATCATCGTCGCGGCGATGGGCGTCCCCGAGGCGCTGACCCGCGAACACGTGGCCGAGGGCGCCGTGGTCGTGGACGTCGGCGTCAACCGCGTGGACGACAGCGGCGCCGAGAAGGGCTACCGCCTGACCGGCGACGTGCACCCCGAGGCCCTCGATGGCTGGGCCTCGGCCTTCACTCCGGTGCCGGGCGGCGTCGGCCTGATGACCATCGCCATGCTGATGGCCAACACCTGGGACGCCATGGCGGCCAGGGAACGATGAGCGCCGACGTGAAGGCGGTCGAGCGCCGGCTGCGCGACCTGTTGCGCGCGGAGCGCGGGGTGCCGCGGCGTCTGCGCGACGCCATGGCCCACAGCCTCTTCGCCGGCGGCAAGCGTCTGCGGCCGCGGCTGCTGCTGGGCGCCTACGACAGCTTTGCAGGCGACAGGATCAGTCCCCCGGCGGACCGGGACACGGCCCTGGACGCCGCCGCCGCTGTCGAGATGATCCACACCTATTCGCTGATCCACGACGACCTGCCGGCGATGGACGACGACGACCTGCGCCGCGGCCGGCCCACCTGCCACGTCGCCTTCGACGAGGCGACGGCGATCCTCGCCGGCGACGCTCTGCAGGCCCGGGCCTTCGCCGTTCTCGCGCAATGCCGGCCCGCCGGCGCCGAATTGGTCGCCGTGCTGGCGCGCGCCGCGGGTCCCGGCGGCATGGTGGGAGGGCAGCAGTCCGACCTCGACGCGGAAGGACTTCCCCTGACCGCCGCCCTGGTGCGGCGCATCCACGACGGCAAGACGGCCGCCCTGATCGCGGCCAGCCTGGAGGCCGGGGCGCTGTTGGCCGGCGCCGCCGCCGAGGAGTCCGGGGCCGTCGCCGCCGCCGGGCGACGGTTGGGGCTGGCCTTCCAGGCGGCCGACGACGTGCTCGACGTGACCGCCGACCGTGACCGCCTGGGCAAGACCCCGGGCAAGGACGCCGACGCCGCCAAGCCCACCTGGGTGCGTCTGGAGGGCCTGGAGAAGGCCCGACGCCGCAGAGACCGCTACGGGCGGGAGGGGAGCCGGATGCTCGCGGTCGCCCTGCCGCCCGGCGCTGCGGCCGAGTCCCTGCTGAAGCTGGCCGGAGGCCTGTGGCGGCGCGACCGCTAGGGTAGCGGCGTCCTGCCCCCTTAGCGGTTGCCAAGAGGACGACTTTGGAACTATTTTCTGGGGGTTCCGGTCGGGATCGGACTCGCCGATCGCCGAACGGGTCCCGCGGCAGACTCCTGTGAATCGACAATCATGAAACCGATTCTCCCCACCATCACCGGTCCCGAGCAGATCGCCGGACTGAGTCTGCCCCAGCTCAAGACGCTCTGCGCCGAGTTGCGCGAGGAGATCATCTCGACCGTGGCCCGGACCGGCGGTCACCTGGGCGCCAGCCTCGGCGTCGTGGAGTTGACCGTCGCCCTGCACCATCTCTACCGTTCGCCCCACGACCGCATCATCTGGGACGTCGGCCACCAGGCCTACGGCCACAAGCTGCTGACGGGGCGTCGCGAGGCCTTCGCCTCCCTGCGCCAGAGCGGGGGCATCAGCGGTTTTCCGAAGCGCTCCGAGAGCTGCCACGACATGTTCGGGGTCGGCCACGCCAGCACCTCGATCAGTTCGGCCCTGGGCTTCGCGGTGGCGCGGGACCTGCGCGGCGAGGATCATCACGTGGTGACCGTGATCGGCGACGGATCGCTCGGCGGCGGCCTGGCCTTCGAGGGGCTGAACAACGCCGGGCACCTGCAGGCCGACCTGACCGTCATCCTCAACGACAACGAGATGAGCATCTCGCCCAACGTGGGCGCCGTGGCCAAATACCTGACCCGGATCACCTCGGGTCAGGTCTATACCCGATTCGAGAAGAACCTCTGGCGCCTGCTGGGCCGTCTGCCGCGCGGCCGGCTGGCGCAGGAGCTGGCCAGCCGGGTGAAGGAGGGCCTGAAGCAGCTCGTCGTGCCGACCATCCTTTTCGAGGAGTTGGGCTTCAAGTACTTCGGCCCGATCGACGGGCACGACCTGCCCACGGTGATCCAGACCCTGAAGTCAGTGCAGAAGCTGCACGGCCCGGTGCTGGTCCACATGATCACCACCAAGGGCAAGGGCTACGCCTTCGCCGAGAAGGAGCGGGCCCGTTACCACGGCGTCGGCAAGTTCGACCGCAGCCTCGGCCTGCAGCCGTCCACCAGCACGGTTCCCAGCTACACCCAGGTCTTCGGCGACACCCTGACCGAGGCGGCGGCGGCGGACCGGCGGATCGTCGCCATCACCGCGGCCATGCCCGACGGTACGGGGCTGGTCGGCTTTCGCGAGAAGCATCCCGACCGCTTCTTCGACGTCGGCATCGCCGAGCAGCACGCCGTCACCTTCGCCGCCGGACTGGCCTGCAACGGCCTGCGTCCGGTCTGCGCGATCTATTCGACCTTCCTGCAACGAGCCTATGACCAGTTGATCCACGACGTGGCTCTGCAGAAGCTGCCGGTGGTCTTCGCCGTGGACCGGGCCGGCCTGGTCGGCGAGGACGGCCCCACCCACCACGGGGCCTTCGACCTCAGCTACCTGCGCGCCGTGCCCGGCCTGACCGTGATGGCGCCGAAGGACGAGGACGAGCTCCGCCACATGCTGGCCACCGCCCTGAACCTGGACGGGCCGTCGGCCCTGCGCTATCCCCGCGGCGCGGGCGTCGGCGCGGCGATGATCGGGCCGCCCCGCCCCCTGGCGGTCGGGGAGGGGGAGATCCTGCGCGTCGGCCTCGACGTCGCCGTCCTGGCCCTGGGCGCCACGGTGGCCACGGCCGAAGCCGCGGCCGCCAGGCTCTCCGGGACCGGCCTCGAGGTCACGGTGGCGAACATGCGCTTCCTGAAGCCGCTGGACGACGCCCTGCTGCGCCGCATCTGGCGCGACCACGATCTGGTGCTGACGGTCGAGGAGAACAGCGTGGTCGGGGGCCTGGGCGCCGCCGTTCTGGAATGGGCCTCAGCCGCTCGGCCCGAAGGACGTCCCGACGTGGTCACCGTCGGGCTTCCCGATCGTTTCGTGGAGCACGGGGATCGCGCCGGACTGCTGGCGGCGGTCGGTCTCGGCGCCGAGGAACTGGCCGCGCGCCTGCGGGAAGAGTGGGCCCGCCGGTCGGCCGCGGTCCTGGACGAACATGCCGGCCCGGGAGTCTCCCGAGTCGCCCGCAACTGAGGGGCCACGCCACCATGCCCGTGAAAACCATCGGTATCTTCGGCAATCCCGGCAAACCCGATCTCCCCGACGCCATCCGACGCGTGCGCTCCCTCTGCGATCGCTCCGGGGTCGAGGTGCTGCTCTCGGCCGAACTGGCGGCCCTCGTTCCCGAATTGTCCGCGGCCCGCGACGACGAGGAACTCGGCGCCCGCGTCGACGTGCTGATCGTCTTCGGCGGGGATGGCTCGATGCTGCGCGCCGCCCGCACCCTGGACCCCGCGGAGACTCCCGTGCTGGGCATCAACCTGGGCTCGCTGGGCTATCTGACGGACGTGCCGCTGACCGAGCTGGACGAGGCGGTCGACCTGTTGCTGGCCGGGGACTTCACCGCCGCTCCACGGCTGCGCGTGGGCTGCGAGGTCCGGCGCGACGGCAAGGTGGTGGCCCGGGTCCGGGCCTTGAACGACATCGTGGTCAACATGGGGCCGACGCCCCGCGCCCTGGACATGGAGGTGCGCATCAACTCGGCCTCCCTCGGGCGCTTCCTGGGCGACGGATTGATCGTGAGCACGCCCACCGGCTCGACGGCCTACAACCTCTCCGCCGGCGGCCCGATCGTTCATCCCGGCGTGGCCGGCATGATCGTCACGCCGATCTGCCCGCACAGCCTGGCCATCCGGCCGCTCATCGTGCCCATGGATTCCACCGTCAAGCTCCACCTGCACCGTGCCGGCGCGAGCGCCTCGCTGACGGCCGACGGCCAGGCCAACTATTCCCTGAGCGAAGGCGACCGGGTCCACTTCCGCGTCGCCGACGGCGTCGTGAACCTCGTCAAGTTCCCGCGCAGCGACTACTTCCGCGTCGTGCGGCGCAAGCTGCAGTGGGGCGCCATCAAGCGCCGCCGGAACCGGGACTGAGATGCTGCTGGAACTCCGCGTCAGCCAGTTGGCCCTCGTCGACGACCTCGTCCTGCCCGCAGCGCCGGGACTGACCATGCTCACCGGCGAGACCGGCGCCGGCAAGTCGATGATCGCCGGCGCCCTGTCCGTGCTCGCCGGGGCCCAGGTCCCCAAGGACCTGGTGCGCGAAGGCGAGGATCTGGCCTGGGTCGAGGGCGTCTTCGATCTCGCCGAGCGGCCGCGCACCTGTGAATTCCTGGCCCGCGCCGGCGTCAGGGTGGCCGCCGACGGGATCCTGGTGCTGCGGCGCGAGCTGCGCCGCCAGGGTCGTAACCGGGTGCTGATCAACGGGCTGACCTCGTCGCTGGCCCTGCTCGAGGCCATCGGTCCCCGCCTGCTCCAGATCCAGAGCCAGAACCAGCAGCAGGATCTCGCCGATCCGGACTATGCCCGGGATCTGCTGGACGGGCTGCTGGAATGCCGGGATCTGCAGGCGGCCGTCGGCGAGGCCTGGACCGCTTGGCGCGACGCCGAGGCGGCCCTGGCCGCGCGGCGGGCCGAGACCGAAGCCAGCCGGGAGCAGCTCGACCTCTGGCGTTATCAGCGCGACGAGCTGGCCGAAGCGCAGCTGGATCCCGACGAAGAGGCGGTCCTGAGCGAGCGGCTGGCTCTGCTCCGCCATTCGGCGGCCCTGCGCGAGGGCGCGGCCGAGGCGCTGCAGTCCCTGGCCGCCGGCGAGGGCGGCGCCCGCGATGCCTTGGGTCACGCCCAGTCGGTGTTGTCCCCCCTGGCCGATCTCAGTCCCCGTCTGGGCGAGATCGCCGAGCTGCTGGAGACTTCGGTCACCGCCGCCGGCGAGGCGCAGCGGTCTCTGGATCGCTTCCTGGACGGGCTGGACCTGGACCCGGCGGGACTGGACGAATGCGAAGCGCGGCAGGCCCTCTACGCCGAACTCAAGCGCAAGTACCGGCGCGACACGACGGCCCTGATCGACTACCGGGACGAGCTCGCGCGGCGGGTCGAACGCCAGGACGGCGCCGATGACGACCTGGCGGAACTGACCGCCGAACGCGACCGGCTTTGCGACCGCCTGGCCGAGGCCGCGCGGCTGCTGCACGAACGCCGCTCCGGGGGCGCCGCCGGGGTCGCCCGCGACGCCGAGCGGCTGATCCGGCCGATGTCGCTGGCCGCCCTGGAACTGGCGTTCGCCGTCGATCCTCTTTACGATGAGCGGGGGGAGATCGATGTCGACGGCCGACCCTGCCGCGTCGAACGCAACGGCGCCGATCGGGTCAGCCTGCGGGTGCGGACGAATCCCGGGGAGGGGATGGGCGACGTGGCTGTCCTGGCTTCCGGCGGCGAACGCTCGCGCATCCATCTGGGTTTGACTGCGCTGCGGCGCGACCGCCTGGAGCCGCCGCTGCTGCTGCTGGACGAGATCGATTCCGGCCTGGGCATGGACGCGGCGGCCCCGGTGGCCCGGCTCCTGGCCGACCTGGCCGCCGGCAGCCAGGTCCTTTGCATCACGCACCTGCCCACGATGGCGGTGCACGGACGGCATCATTGGCGAGTGGTCAAGCGCGGGCGCGACGGCCGGACCGTGCTGGACCTGGAACGGGTCGAGGGGGAGGAGCGCGTGGCCGAGATCGCCCGCCTGCTCGGCGGCCGGGACGCGGCGGACGACGCCGCCGAAGCGCGCCTTTCCTACGCCCGCGATCTCCTGGCGACCCGGACGGCTCCCCTGACGGATGCCGCGCGGGGAAATGGCGGTTGACCCGGCGCACGCCGCTGCACATACTTTTCATCGCTTCCCGGGTGCGCCCGTAGCTCAGCTGGATAGAGCGCTTGCCTCCGGAGCAAGAGGCCACAGGTTCGAATCCTGTCGGGCGTACCACCAACCTCCTCGGAACGGTCATGGGTTTGCTGAAGACGATCCTGTTTCTGCTGACGCTCTGGGTGCTGGTGCGCCTGGTGCGTCGGGCGCTGCTGCCCGCGACCGCGCGCCGGGGCTCCCGGGCGCGGCCGGCCGACGATCCCGATCTGGCGGACCTCACCCAGCAGGACATCAGCGATGCTGACTACGAAGAGATCCCAGAGGACGTCGACAAGGGATGACAATCCCTTCCGCTCGCGTTTCCGCGACGCCAGGGGAAACTTCCCCCTGCGCAAGTATCTGCGCTGCCGCGAGGAACTGGCCCAGCACGTCGTCTACGGGCTGGTCCAGCTCGGGCTGACCGTCTCGATGGTCCTCTTCGCCCGCACCCTTCGCCAGTTCTTCCACCGTCCCGACGTCAGCTCCCCCTGGCTCGAGCGGGCCGCTCTCTTCGCGGTGCTGCTCGGGGCCTTCTTCCTGCTTCGCCGCGTCCGCAGCCACGTCCTCGCGATCTTCGAGCTCCGCAACGAGATCCAGCACTACAAGTGGCAGCTCGAGCATCAGGACGACGATGGGTAGAACCGCGGCCCATGGCATATCTTATGCTTGCCGATCTCTCGGCTGCGCGCCCTGCCGGCGGGGGTGAATCCCGTTGACCGTCCCGGACGGCCCTGCTAGCGTCCCGGATCGACCCGCACATCAACACAGAAAAGGAACCGTATCGTGGAAGTGATTCAGCGGTTTTCGGAGCGTCGCGCCCATCTGACGGTCCTGGGCCTGGGCTATGTCGGCCTGCCCCTCGCCGTGGAGTTCGCCAAGGCCGGCTTCAAGGTCACCGGCATCGACCGGATCGCCGAGAAGGTCGAGGCCCTGAACCGCGGTGAGAGCTACATCATCGACGTGCCCGCCGCGGAAGTCAGGGAACTGGTCGATGCGGGCAGATTCCGCGCCACCACCGACACCGCCGTCCTGGCCGAGGCCGACAGCGTCAACATCTGCGTGCCCACGCCGCTGGGCAAGACCCGCGATCCGGACATCTCCTACATCCAGTCCGCGGTCGAGGCGATCGCGCCGCGCCTGCACCCCGGCATGCTGGTGACCCTGGAGAGCACGACCTACCCCGGAACGACCGAGGAGATCATCCTGCCCCGGCTGGCCGAATCCGGGCTCGAGGTGGGGAAGGACTTCTTTCTGGCCTTCTCGCCCGAACGGGTCGACCCCGGCAACCCCGTCTATCAGACGCGGAACATCCCCAAGGTCGTCGGCGGCGTCACTCCGGCCTGCACCCGGGTCGCCACCGCGCTCTACGAGCAGGCCATGGACACCGTGGTGCCCGTCTCCACAGTGCGCGTGGCCGAGACCGTGAAGCTGCTCGAGAACACCTTCCGCAGCGTGAACATCGGCCTGGTCAACGAGATCGCCCTGATGTGCGATTCGATGGGTATCGACGTCTGGGAGGTGATCGACGCGGCCAGCACCAAGCCCTTCGGCTTCATGCCCTTCTACCCCGGCCCCGGGCTGGGCGGGCACTGCATCCCGATCGATCCCTTCTACCTGTCCTGGAAGGCGAAGCAGTCCGGGTCGGAGGCCCGCTTCATCGAGCTGGCCGGCTACATCAACGGGAACATGCCCCGCCACGTGCTGCGCCTGGCGACCATCGCGCTCAACCGCCGGCGCAAGGCCGTCAACGGCAGCCGCGTGCTGGTGGTCGGCGTGGCCTACAAGCCCGACATCGACGACGTGCGGGAATCTCCCGCTCTTGATATCATGACCCAGCTCCAGGAGCTGGGCGCCGAGGTCCACTGGTACGACCCGCAGGTGCCCGAACTGATGGACATGCCCGGCATCATCAAGCTGGACGCCTGGGATCTGGACGCCCTGCGAGGCTTCGACGCGGCCGTCATCGTCACGCCGCACAGGGGCGTGGACCACGGCCTTCTCCTGGAGGCCGACATCGCCGTCGTCGACACCCGGAACGCGTTGAAGGGCCGGACGTCGGAGAACATCGTCCGCCTCTGATCACCGAACGGAGGAGCGCTCAGTGCAGAACTGCCTCGTCACCGGCGGCGCCGGCTTCATCGGATCCCACCTGGCCCAGGCCCTGGTCGACCGCGGCTGCCGGGTCACCGTGCTGGACAACCTCTCCACCGGCAAGATCGAGAACATGGCCGGTTTCCGCGACCGCATCGAATTCGTCGAAGGCACCCTGACCGACCCGGAGACCGTGCGCCGCGTCTGCACCGGCCGCGACGTCGTCTTCCACGAGGCCGCCCTGGCCTCGGTCCCGCGCAGCGTCGTCGATCCGATCGCTTCCAACGCCAACAACATCGACGGCACCTTGAACCTGCTCTGGGCCGCCAAGGAGGCCGGCGTCGGCCGCGTCGTCTACGCCGCCAGCAGCTCGGCCTACGGCGACAGCGAGGAGCTGCCCAAGCGCGAGGACATGCCCTCGGCGCCGATGTCTCCCTACGCCGTCACCAAGTACGTCGGCGAGCTCTACTGCGCCGTCTTCAGCTCCCTCTACGGGTTGAGCACCGTCGGCCTGCGCTACTTCAACGTCTTCGGCCCGCGCCAGGACCCGGAGAGCCAGTACGCCGCCGTGATCCCCATCTTCATCACTCGTCTGCTGCGCGACGAGGCGCCGCTGATCCACGGCGACGGCGGCCAGTCCCGCGATTTCACCTACATCGACAACGTGGTCCACGCCAACCTGCTGGCCGGCGAGGCGGCGGATCCGGGCGGCGCGACGGTCAACGTCGCCTGCGGCGATCGGTTCACGCTGTTGGAACTCTACGCCGAGATCGCCCGCCTGCTGGAATCGGCCATCGAACCCGTCCATGGTCCGGCGCGCGCCGGCGACGTTCGCCACAGCCAGGCGGCGATCGACCGCGCCCGGGACTTGATCGGATTCCGACCCGTGGTAGGATTCACGGAGGGACTGCGGCTCACCGTCGACTGGTACCGCGATCAATGGGGAAAGTGAGCGCCGCGGCCGCGGCGCGGGAGAGGGGACACAGCATGCGACGTCCGGCAGCGCGGATCCTGATCCTGATCAACCTGGTCACCTTGGCCCTTCCCGCCCCGCTGTGGGCCCAGGTGGCCGAAGGGGCCGAATACCGCCTGGGCTCGGGCGACGTATTGCAGCTCAACGTCCTGCAGCAGCCCGCGCTGGATCGCCTGCTGACCATCCGGCCGGACGGGACGGCCGTCATCCCGCCGGTGGGCGAGGTCCGGATGGCGGGCCTGACCGTGCGCGAGGCGGAGGAGTCGATCACCCAGAAGATGCGCCTCTTCAACCGGGACGTCGTGGACGTCTCGCTGACCGTCACCGAATACAACGCGCTCCACGTCGACGTCCTGGGCGCGGTGTCCAGCCCCGGCACCTACACCTTCGATCACCAGCCTACCCTGTGGGACGCCGTCCGCGCGGCCGGCGGGGCCGCCGACAACGCCGTCCTGAGCATGGTCCGCGTCGTCAGCCCCGGTCCCGAAGGCACCAGCACGGCGATCTACGACATCAGCGCCGTGATCACCGGCCGCGGCCCGGCCACGCCCGTCCTGCTGCCCGCCGACGCGACCGTCGTCGTTCCCGGCGGAGACGAGGGAATGCTCGCCGCCGTGCCGCCGCTGGACGGCGTGCAGGTCTTCGGCGGCGTCGCCGCTCCCGGCGTCTATCCGCTCTCCGAACCCACGCAGCTGATGAGCGTCCTGATGCTCGCCGGCGGGCCCGTCGACGAGGGCGAACTGGGGAAGGTGCGCTGGGTGCACATGCGCGACCGCGGCGGCTACGACGCCAGCGTCATCGACCTGGAGATCTTCCTGAAGGACGGCGATCTTTCGGGCAACCCACTGATCCACGCCGGGGACACGGTCCAGGTGCCGCGCCGGCAGCCCGGCTTCTTCCGCATGGTCTACCCGCTGATCCTGGGCACCATCACGGCCGCGGCCTCAGTCGTGCTGGTCGTCGACCGGCTTCAGGACTGAATCCATTCCGCTGATGCCCGTCGCCGACTCGCCCAGCAGTCGGCGGCGGGCGGCGGCGAAGACCCCCACTCCCAGTCCCACCGCCAGCCACAGCGTCATCAGCCTCACGATCACCGAGGCGGAGACGGCGAGTCCGCGCGGAACGTCCCGGCTCATCAGCAGGAAGATCAGGGTCGCCTCGGTCCCGCCCAGGCCGCCGGGCAGGAAGGCCAGCGATCCGGCGAGCGTGGCCGTGGCGTAGATGAAGGTCGCGGACAGCGGGTCCACGGGCAGGTCCATGATGATGCAGACCAGCCACAGGCTGGCGCATTCGCTGGCCCAGGCCACCGCGCTCAGGGCCAGGCTCACGGCCGCCACCCTTCCGGAAAGAAGCAGGCCCAGCCGGTCCAGGGTGTCGTGGACGCCGACGCGGTGCCGGCGCAGGTAGGGGGCTGCGGCGATGCGGCCGATGAGCGCGCGTTGCAGCTTTCCGGCGCGCATCGCCAGCAGGACCGCGGCCAGGACGACCAGCGCCCCGCCTTCGAGCCAGGGCCCGGCCATCGGTCCCCGCCAGGCGAAGGCCGCAATTCCGGCCAGCAGCAGCACGCCGAGGAAGTCGAAGAGGCGTTCGGCCACCAGGAGGGTCAGGCCCGTTGACAGGGGAACATCGTGCCGTTCGCGCAGGTGGACGGCCTTGTAGACTTCGCCCAGCTTGCCGGGCGTCATGACCATGGCGAAGGTCGCGAAGAAGATCCGGGCGCTGTCGCCGCGGGGCAGGCTTACGCCCAGGCTTTCGACGTAGTACTGCCAGCGCAGGAAGCGTAGGCCGTAATTGAACAGCGACAGTCCCGCCAGGGGTCCCAGGGCCCAGAGGGGAAAGGCGGCGAGGCCGGACCGGAAGTCCTCCCAGCCCAGGATCAGCCCCAGCAGGGCGTAGAGCAGGCAAGCCCCGCCGATCCAGATCAGCATTCTCGACAGGAAATTTGGATGCCAGCGCATCGGTCGCAGCCCTCCGGAATGGTTCCCGCCCACTTTCCAGGAATACTCGGCGGTGCCCTAAGCTAAATCCAGCAATTATTTTCTGGGTTTGTCCGCGACTTGGGGACTTGCCGTTGATCCTTCTTCATGATATCAAGAGGAGGTCATCATCCTCGCCCTCAATTGAACTCTTGTCAGAATTGTGATATCCTTGTATCGCAAAGTATGAAATGGTGATGGTGGAGAGCGACACGGAGGGATCGTTCAGGGGGGGATGACGTGAAGGGGTTGATGCGGCCTTTCCCGCTGGGTGAAGCGGGTCTGTGGCCAGGAGCCCCATCCGACTCGACGGATCGAGCGACCGCTGCTGCGTCGGGCCGGGAGGGAGCCATCGAGGACCCGCAGAAGGCCAATCGCTTTTTCTTCCACTGCAAGCGCGTGGTCGATTGCGCCATCGCGCTGTCTTCGTTGGCCGTTTTCGGTATCCTGTTGCCGTTGATCGCCCTGGCGATCAAATTGGACTCCCGGGGCCCCGTCTTCTACGTCCAGGCTCGCGTCGGCCTGAATCGCCGCCGTGGGTCGCAACATCCGCCCGCCGGGGACAATCGCCGCAAGATCCTCCAGCCGGGCCGTCCGTTCCGTCTCTATAAGCTGCGCACCATGGTCGTGGACGCCGAGGCCGAGGGCCCGCGCTGGGCGACTCGCCACGACGAGCGCGTCACCCGCGTGGGGCGCTTCCTGCGCCGGTCGCGACTGGACGAGTTCCCCCAGTTCCTGAACGTCCTGCGGGGCGAGATGAGCGTGATCGGTCCCCGGCCCGAACGACTCTGCTTCATCCGCAAGCTGGAGCCGGTCGTCGACCGGTACCACGATCGCCTGCTCGTGGTGCCCGGCATCACGGGCCTGGCCCAGATCGTCAACGGCTATGACACCGACGTCGAATCGGTCCGTCGCAAGGTCTCGCTGGACCGGATGTACATCCAGCACGTCGGCCCAGGCCTGGAGACGGCCATCTTCCTGCACACCTTCCGCGTCGTGTTCTTCGGCCGCGGCGCCCGCTGACCCGCGCCACGGCGCTTTTCCGGCCCCGCACTCCAAGTCATCCTTGCGCGGCGGTCGCCCTGCGGCGATACTCAGCGCGGCGGCTCTCCGCCGCCGCATGTCCCCGCCGGAGGCTTCATGGAACCCTTGCTGCTCGTCGTCGACGATCAGGCCTCGATCCTCAAGTTCCTGCGCCGCACCCTCGAGCAGGAGGGTTACGCGGTGCTCACCGCCACGCGTGGTTCCGAGGCGCTGCGCGTCATCGAGGACGAGATTCCCGACCTGGTCCTGCTGGACCTGATGCTGCCGGACATGAGCGGGCTCGAGGTCCTGGCCGGACTCAAGTCACAGTTTCCGGCGATGGCGGTCGTGATGATGACGGCCTACGGCGACGTCGCGACGGCGGTCAAGGCGATGCGCGCCGGCGCCTTCGACTACATCACCAAGCCCTTCAACCTGGACCAGTTGCTGGTCGCCATCCAGCGCGGTCTCGAGACCTCGCGCGCAGCCCGGGAGCTGCAGTCGATGCGTCGTCGGGACGATCTCTTCAAGCACGACCGCGACCTGGTGCCGAGCCGTTCGCCGGCGATGAGCGAGCTCTACGGGAAGGTGCGCAAGATCGCCGCCGGCGACCGGACGACGATCCTGATCGAGGGCGAGTCGGGGGTCGGCAAGGAGGTCGTCGCCAACCTGATCCACGACAACTCGGGGCGCCGCGAACAGCCCTTCCTGGAGCTGAACTGCGCGGCCCTGCCCGAGAAGCTGCTCGAGAGCGAGATCTTCGGCCACGAGCGCGGCGCCTTCACCGACGCCGTCCAGCAGAAGGCCGGCCTGCTCGAACTGGCCCACCGGGGCACCCTCTTCCTGGACGAGATCGGCGAGATGAGCATTCCCCTGCAGGTGAAGCTGCTGCGCATCCTCGAAAAGCAGACCTTCCGCAGGGTCGGCGGCGTCAAGGACATCACGGTGGACGTGCGCATCATCTCGGCGACGAATCGCGACCTCTCGGCCATGGTGTCCGCCGGCGCCTTCCGCGAGGATCTCTACTATCGGCTGAAGGTCGTGCCCCTGACGATCCCGCCCCTGCGCGATCGTCCCGAGGACATCGTGCCCCTGGCCGAGCACTACCTCGCGCTCTACAGCGGCCAGTTCCAGAAACGATTCACGGGATTCACGCCCGAGGCCACCGCGTCGCTGCGCCGCTACCCGTGGCCGGGGAACATCCGCGAGTTGAAGAACGTCATCGAGCGCGCCGCCCTGCTGGAGGACGGCGAACGGCTCGACGCGCCGCAGCTCGGGCTGGACGACGGGAAGGGGGAGGGGGCCGGTGGCGGCGTCCTCGGCCGCGACCTGGCGTCCGCGCTCTTCGACCCCATGCCCGACAACGGCGTGGCGCTCGAGGAACTCCTGAACCGCCTCGAGTATTCACTGGTAAGGAAGGCCCTGGCGCTGGCGGACGGCAATCAGACCCGCGCCGCCCGTCTGCTGGGCCTGAACCGGGACAAACTCCGCTACAGGTTGAAGACCCATGGCATATCCTGACCATCGTTCGATCACCGCACGCCCGGCCGCTCTGGCCGCGGCCTGCCTCCTGGCTTCTCTCCTGGCCGGCTGCGGGCCCTACTCCGCCACTTCGGGCCGCATCGACGACAACCTGCGCCGGGTCTCGGTGCCCTATCTCGAGAACCGCACCGCCGAGCCGGACATCGGCATCCAGCTGACCGAGCTGATCATCGCCGCCCTGCGGTCGGACAACACCCTGAAGGTCGTCGACGCCGCGTCGGCGGATACCGAGATCGCGGGCGCGGTCCTGGTCTACAAGCGTCAGGAAGCCTTCACCACCGGCGAACTGCTGGTGGACGAGTACCAGGTCCAGATCATGGTCGAGCTCGATTTCACCGAACTGGGAACCGGCGAGAAGATCTTCGCCAAGAAGCGCATTCGGGGCACCGGCAACTACGTGCTCGACGATCCCGACGGCTCTACCGAGGAGACCGCCCGCGAGGAGGCCGCCGCGGAGATCGTGCGCGACGTCGTCGCCTCGGTCGTGGAGGACTGGTGATGGCCGCACCCCGCCGCAAGGCTCCCGGCCGCACCGCCGCTGACCTGCGCCGCGAATTGAAGTCCGGCGAGCCCCGTCCCGTCTACCTGCTGGAGGGGGAGGACACCCTGCGCGTCGCCGCCGTGGTGGACTACCTGCGGGATCGCCTGCTGGGGGAGGCCGGCGCCGCCTTCAATTTCCACCGTTACGACGGCAGCGGCACGCCCCTGGCGACGGTGCTGCAACAGGCCCTGAGCTACCCCATGATGTGCCCCCACCAGGTGCTCTGGCTGAAGCGGGTCGACGAAGCCGTGGGCGACGCCGACGGCGAGGAGGCGATGCTGCGCTACCTGCAGGCGCCCTCGGAGCAGACCGTCCTGGTCATGAGCGCCGTCAAGGTCGACGGGCGGCGCAAGTGGGTCAAGGCCTGCAAGGATTCCGGAGCCCATTACGCCTTCGATCCACCCGGCGGCGCCGATCTGCTGGGGTGGCTGGCCAAGGCGGCCCGGGATCGGGACCTGGCGCTCGACCCCGACGTCGCGGCGCTGCTCGTGGACCTGGTCGGCGATGACCTGCACGCCTTGAGCGGCGAGCTGGACAAGCTGGCGTTGCTGGCCGGCGAGAGCGACGCGCCGTCCACGGCGGCTGAATTGGCCGAGGTCATCCTGGCCCAGCGCGCCGTCGACCCCTTCGCCCTGGTCAAGGAACTGGGTCCGGGACAAGCTGCCTCTGGCTTGAAGTCGTTTCACCGGTTCCTTGCGGAAGGTCGCTCCGCCTATGAACTTGCACCGCTTCTTGTCTGGCGGGTGAAGCAGGTGGCGATGATTGCGGCCTATCGGGAAGAAGGGCTGGACGACGCCGAGATCATGCGCCGCGCCGGCATGTCCCGATTCGCCTTCCAGCCGGCCGGCGACGCCGCCCGTCGCTGGGGCGGCGACGGGGTTCGGCGGGCCGTGAAGGCCTGCGCCCGGTGCGACGCCGACCTCAAGAGCAGTCCCTTGGGCCCGGAAAAGGTATTGGAACGAGCCATCCTGGAGATCTGCGCCGCTTCCTAGGCGTCGATCCTGGTTGACGATTTTTAACAATCAATGGATTTCACACGTGTGGAAGGGAGTCCCATGTCCACCTCGAGCCTCGAGATCACCGATCAGAACTTCGAAGACGCCGTCCTGAAGAGCGACCTGCCGATCCTCGTGGATTTCTGGGCGCCGTGGTGCGGGCCCTGCAAGATGCTGGCGCCGATCCTCGAGGAGGTCGCCGCCGAGATGGACGGGCGTTTGCGCATCGGCAAGATGGACATCGCCAGCCACCCGGCGAAGGCCACCGAGCTGGGCATCCGGTCCATACCCGCCATGCTGATCTTCAAGGGCGGGCGGCTCGTCGGATCGCTTGTCGGCGCCCAGCCCAAAGACAAAATCACGGCCAAGCTGAACGACCTGGTCTAGGGATTCTGCCCGGATTTTCAGGGATCGGGGCGCATTCGGCGTTCCGGTCCCTGTCGTCAATCGCAATGTCGCAATGGACGTACTTAACGTAATATACATTATGCGCAATACTGGAGTCGGAACTCGGAAGTCCCTGGGCCCCATGAAGTTGAGTCCCCCGGTGTGGCCGGGTTCACTCCGAGGCCAGGATGGGAACGCGGTCGGCGAATTCGTCGAGCCAGGAATTCCGCCAGGTCTCGCCGGACAGGGCCCGCACCAGTCCGATCACGGACAGGGCCAGGCATCCGCCGAAGGCGGCCAGGTGTAGCAGGATCGAGACCAGCAGGCCGAGGATCGGGATCAGGCCGATGGTCGTGTCGACCAGGGCCAGCAGCAGGTAGAGCACGACCTCCAGGCCGAAGATGACGAAGCCCTGGCGGCAATGCCGGGCCAGGAATTCGCTCTTCTCCTTCTGGAGGACGATGGGGACGAAGACGAAGACGCTCAGGTAGCAGACGGCGCCGAGCCAGCGGTCGGTCGTGCGGACCTCGTTCAAGGCGGCCCCTCCGGTGTTGCCGATGTTGCGGAACTCGTCGATACGCCGCCTCTCCCCTCGGCGCCGGCGCGATCCTCATGCGAGCAGTATAGGGCATCGCGATGGTCCTGACCAGACGCCATCGCCGCAGGACTGCGGCTTGCCCGCGACGGGCGGGAATGGTACATTCGATCGGCGACGCCTTGGGCGGCGGCTTCGGGCCGCACCCGCACCGCCCGACCATCCACCTCCATCAGAAGGAACGGCATGAGCAGCGAGACGAACCTGCCCGGTGGTCAGCACTTCCAGCCCTACGTGCCCGCGGACCAGAATCCGACGGAATTCACCCTGCGGGCGGTCCTGCTCGGCATCGTGATGGCCGTGATCCTGGGCGCGGCCAACGCCTACATCGGCCTCAAGGCCGGCCTGACCGTGGCCGCCACCTTCCCCGCCGCCGTGATCGGCATGGCCGCGCTGCGGCTGATGAAGGGATCGATCCTCGAGGAGAACATGACGCGGACCATCGCGTCGGTCGGCGAGGCCCTGGTCGCCGGCGCGATCTTCACGATACCGGCCTTCAAGATCGCCGGCGTCTGGGACAAGTTCAACTACCTCGAGTCGACGGCGATCATGCTCGTCGGCGGCGTCATGGGCGTGCTCTTCGTCGTGCTGCTGCGCCGCATCCTGATCGAGGAGTCCGACCTCCCCTTCCCCGAGTCCGTGGCCTGCGCCGAGATCCACAAGGTCGGCCGGAAGGGCGGCGCCGGGGCGGCGGTGGTCTTCAAGAGCGGGCTGCTCAGCGCCGTGGTCTTCGCCCTCGGCGAGTTCGGCATCATGCGCACCGGCTGGAACGGCTTCGTCAGCTACTCGCGCAGCGCCGTGAATTTCGTGATCGACAAGGTCAACTACCACACGCACGCCGGACAGGGCGGCATGGTCGCCACCAGCCCGGGCATCTCGGGCGCGCTGCTGGGCGTCGGCTACATCATCGGCCCCCAGCTGGCCTCGATCACGTTCTGCGGCGCCCTGCTGGCCTGGGGCCTGCTCGTCCCGCTGATCCTCTACCTGAACCCCTCGGGCATCCGCGAACTGCTGGCCGCCGAGCCCGGCGTCTTCGACAGCCCGATCGCCCTGGCCGGACAGGTCTTCGCGAACTACGTCAAGCCGATCGCCGTCGGCGGCATGCTCGTCGGCGCGGCCTCGACCCTGTGGAAGATGAAGGACCAGCTGATCTCGGGCATCGCCCGCGCCTTCAAGGACATCGGCAAGCCCGGCGGGACCAGCGCCACGCTGCGCACCCAGCAGGACATCAACTTCAAGTACATCTTCATCGGCGTCGGCGTGGCCATGGTGGCGATGTTCGCCCTCTACTTCTACTTCATTAGCCACGGCTCCGGCGGCGAGATCGGCCTGGTGCGGGTGATCGCAGGCGCCCTGGTGGCGACCCTGGTCATGGGCCTGGCCGGCTTCATCTTCGCGGCGATCGCCGGCTACCTGGTGGGGCTGATCGGCTCGTCGAACAACCCCATCTCGGGCCTGACCCTCTCGACCCTGATCGTGGCCGCCATGCTCCTGCTGGTGGTCGGCGTCAAGGGCGACCCCGGCGTGACCGCCGTCCTGGGGGTGGCCGCGGTGGTCTGCTGCATCTGCGGCGTCGCCGGCGACATGATGCAGGACCTGAAGGTCGGCCACATCCTGGGCGGCACGCCGCGCCGCATGGAGCTCGGCGAGATCATCGGCGTGATCGCCGCGGCCCTGGTCATGGTCATCCCGATCATGCTGCTGGACCAGTACGGCGGCGGCATCGGCTCCGACAAGCTGCCGGCCCCCCAGGCCGGCCTGATGGCGATGCTGGCCAAGGGCATCGTCGGCGGCGAGATGGCCTGGCCGCTGGTCATCGCCGGCATGTTCATGGGCGTGGCCCTGCTGCTGATCCGGGCGCCGGCGCCGATGCTGATCGCCGTGGGCATGTACCTGCCCTTCTACTCGACGGCCGCGATCTTCCTGGGCGGGCTGCTGAAGGCGACCACCAACTTCCTGCGCGACCGCCGGTCGCTGGGCGAGGCGGCGCGCACCCTGAGCGAGAACAAGGGCATCCTCCTGGCCAGCGGCATGGTGGCCGGCGAGGCGTTGATGGCCCTGGTCCTGACCGGGGTCAAGGCCGCCCGGCCGGGCCACGACAACCAGCTGCCCGACTGGTCGCTGGCGGCGCTCTTCGACAAGCCGGGCCTGGAATGGACGACCCACGTCCTGGCCCTGGCGGCCCTGGCCGTCATGATCTGGTACATGATCTCGAGGCCGCTGAAGAAGGACGAGGCCTAGGCGATGCTTCCCTGGCGCCGCCGCCCGCACTGGGCGGGCATCGACGTGCTGACCCTGGTCCCTCGGGCCCGGGTCGGGAGCGAGACGGACGGGGACGGGCGGGTCGTGCTGCTCGTCCCCCGCTTCCGCAGCCGCCCCCTCTCCCGCTGGCTCCAGCCCCGTCTGCGCCCCGATCGGGCTCATGTGAGGGTCCGCCTGGACGAGCGCGGCACGGTGATCTGGAGCGCCCTGCCCGGAGCCGCCACGGTGGCCGACCTCGTCGCCGCCTACCACGACGTCTTCCCCGAGGATCAGGTCCAGCTGCTGCCGCGGATCTGGGCTTTCCTGGAAGCCATGGAGCGCAACCGCTTCCTCTCCCTGAGCCTTCCCGCAGGGCCCGAGCGGGACTGAGGTCCCCGGCCGCCCTCCCCCTCCATCCGGACCATGGCGCAAAAAAAGCGGCCTCCGTCGGGAGGCCGTCCTTGAATGTGGTACCCCAGGCAGGGCTCGAACCTGCGACCCCTGGTTTAGGAAACCAGTGCTCTATCCAGCTGAGCTACTGGGGCCCCTGTCATGCTGAAAAGTCCCGAAACGAATCGGCGCGCCCCGCTCGGGGGCGGGACGCGCACGCCGGTGAAGGCCGGGCTACTGAATTTAGCCCCCCTCACGAATAGTTGACAAGGGAAAAAACAGGGTCCTCCCCCAACTTCCGCCTGCCGCCCAGATCGGCCAGTTCCACCAGGAAGACGTAGGCGGCCACGGTGGCGCCCAGCTTGCGGACCAGGTCGCCGGCCGCGGCGGCGGTGCCGCCGGTGGCCAGGAGGTCGTCCATGACGACGATGCGGTCTCCGGCGGCCACGCTGTCGCGGTGGACCTCCAGGGTGGCCTCGCCGTACTCCAGGGCGTAGCTGGCGGCGATCGTGTCGCCGGGCAGCTTGCCCGGCTTGCGCAGGATCGTCAGGCCCAGGCCCATCTCCCTGGCAAGGGGCGCGGCGAAGAGGAAGCCCCGCGCCTCGATCGCGGCCAGGCGGGTCGGCGCCAGGGGGCGCACCAGGGCGGAGAGACCGTCCAGGGCGGTCCGGAAGGCGTCGGCGTCGTCCAGCACGGGCGTGATGTCGCGGAAGAGGATGCCCGGCTTGGGGAAGTCGGGGATATCGCGGATGACAGTCTTCAGATCCATGGGCGCCTCCGGTCGGTCAGCGGAGCAGGCGGGCCGGGTCGATCGCCTGGCCTCGCCGGCGCAGCTCCACGTGCAGGTAGGGTTCGACGTGTTCCACCGGATCGCCTGTCCGGCCCAGGGTGTCGCCGCGCAACACCAGGTCGTCGACGGCGACGGCCAGCGAGGACCGGGCGAAGGGCCCCAGCACCGTTGTGTAGCCGGCGGCGTGCTCGATGATCAGCAGCAGGCCGTAGCCGTCCTGACTGCCCACGTAGCGCACGACCCCGGTGGCCGGGCTGACGATGCGGGTGTCCTTGGGCAGGGCGATGTCCACCCCGGAGTGGGGCACGGTCACGCCGTGGTCGTTGCGCACCGGGCCGAAGCCCTGCAGCCTCCGGCCGGCGGCCCGGGTGTGAGGCCGGCGCCAGTCCAGGCTGTTGCCGCCGAAGCGGTGCAGTGGATTCGGGATCGTCAGTTTCTGCCCGGGCCGGATGAGGTCGCCGCTCAGGTTGTTGGCCCGGCGCAGTTCGCTCAGGGTGACGCCGCAACGCGAGGCGATCCGGGTCAGGAAGTCGCCGCGGCGCACGGTGTACACGCCGGGCTCGGCGGCGGCCGCGACGATCGGGCACGCCAGCGAGGCGAGCGCGCAGACGAGGAGGAAGGAGCTTAGGAAAATGGAGCGAGTCGGGGAGATCCGTGCTCCCGACGTCCTGCACGCGGAATTGATCGTCATACCCCCCCGCAGGCGTGTCTTCGTCGGCCATCCCAGGTCATGGTTTCCTCCGGAGCCGGGAACGCCGTCGTGCGCGTCAACGTCGCGGAATGAGCAGCCATGGGTCGCCGCGATCCGCGACAAATCTACATCAGGGAAAGGGGCCACGCAATCTCCGCCCGGTCGATCGGTGCCACGGCCGCTCGGCATGCGCTGCGCGCGATCGGCGGCGGTCCCTGTCTGCCTAGCCCGGAGTAAACACCGAGCGCCGGAATTTGCACCAGAATTACACCAGAAAATCCCTTAAAAAAAACAAGTGCGGGCCCCGAGAGGGAACCCGCTGCTTTCATTCGGCATAGATGGTCGGGGCGGGGAGATTTGAACTCCCGACCTCCTGCTCCCGAAGCAGGCGCGCTAACCGGGCTGCGCTACGCCCCGACCTGAATGTTCAGCTGAGGATCTCGCCGGGTCCCGGGATCTAGGCGATCGACCACAGGTGCACGACTCCCAGCGAGACCAACGTCACCACGAGTCCGGCGACGCAGATACCAAGGATGATACAAGGGACCGAAAAGCGCAAGGGCAGCTTGAAAAGATAAGCGGCCACGGCCCCCGTCCAGGCGCCGGTGACCGGCGCCGGGATCGCGACGAAGAGGATCAGGCCCAGGGCCTGGTAGCGCCGGATGACCCCGCTGCGGCGCTCGGTGCGGGTGAACAGCCAGTCCAGGAAGCGCCCGATCGTCCGGAAGCGGCGCAGATGACGCTCGACGGGTCCCAGCAGCCAGAGGATCGGCAGCACGGGGAGGAAATTGCCGCCCACGGCCAGCAACCAGGTCAGGAAGGGATGCTGCCAGCCGAAGCCCCCGGCCAGCGGGCTGTAGGCGTAGGGGATCGCGCCGCGCAACTCGAAGATCGGCAGCGTGGCGATCAGCACGATGGCCAGCGGGGCGGGCAGATTGTGGCTCCATTCCAGGACCGCCTCACGCATGGTCTTCCTTCCGGGTCAGGCCGTTGAGCAGCGGCACGAAGCGACAGGGCACCGACCGCGCGATCTCGGGGCGGCCGTCCACCTTCCGGTAGCGATAGAGCGTCTGCCCGTCGCCGTTGCCGATCGGCAGCACCAGGCGCCCGCCCTCACGGAGCTGGTGGAAGAGCAGCGAGGGCAGCTTGGCGGCGCAGGCCGTCACGACGACGCAGTCGTAGGGCCCGCGTTCGGGCACGCCAGCCGCGCCGTCCGAGGCCAGGACCTCGACGTTCCCGCAGCCCTCTCCGGCCAGGGCGGCTGCGGCCCGTTCGGCCAGGGGTTCGATCCGCTCGACGCTGACGACCGAACCGGCCAGCCGGGACAGGATGGCCGCCTGGTAGCCCGATCCGGTGCCGACCTCCAGAACATGTTCGCGGCCCGAGAGCTCCAGCAAAGCCGTCATCAGGCCGACGACGAAGGGCTGCGAGATGGTCTGGTCGTAGCCGATCGGCAGCGCGCAGCCCTCGTAGGCCCGATGCCGCAGCAGCTTCGGCACGAAACAGTGCCGGCGCACCTCGGCCATCGCCGCCAGCACGGCCTCGTCGTCCAGGCCGGCCGCCTGGAGCTGTTCGCGCACCATGCGGCGGCGGGCCACGGCGTAGTCGCTCACGTCGCGGCCTCCCCTTCCTCATCGGATCCCGCACCCGGGCGGCCCTCGCGGCCCAGGGCGCGCAGCGGCTCGAGCATCCCGCGGTGCGTCATGTCGATCTTCAGGGGCGTCAACACCACGTAGCCCTGGGCCAGCAGCGTGCCGTCGGTGTCGGGGTGCCCGTCCCAGACCGGACCGTTGCCGCCGATCCACAGGTAGGGATTCCCGTGGGGGTCGATCTGCTGCGTGATCACATCCTGGTAGACGCGGCTGCCCAGGGGCACCACGCGCAGACCGCGGATCTGATCGGCGGCGATCGGCGGGATGTTGATGTTCAGCAACGCCTGCCGGTCCAGGGGGACGTCGAGCAGACGCGGCAGCTCGTGGCGCAGGAAGGCTTCGACGCCGCCCCACTCCTGGGGATGGTGCGAGGTGCAGCTCACGGCGAAGCTGGGCAGGCCCAGGATCGCGCCTTCCATGGCGGCGGCGACCGTGCCGCTGTAGGTGACGTCCTCGCCCATGTTGGCCCCGTGGTTCACGCCGCTGATCACCAGCTCCGGCGGATCGTCCTTCAGGATGTGCTCCACCGCGATGAGCACGCAGTCGGTGGGTGTGCCGGTCACCGCGTAGACGCCGTCGCCGTGCTCGAGCACGCGCAGGGGCCGCTGCAGGGTCAGGGAGTGGCTCGAGGCGCTCTGCTGGTCCGCCGGGGCCACGATGGTCACGCGGTAGGCGGGGTTCTCGCCGAGCACGCGGGCGAGCAGGCGCAGGCCGTGGGCGTCGACGCCGTCGTCGTTGGAGAGCAGGATGTGCTTGGGACGGGTCATCGTCGCGGAGCCTCGCTCGTTCGGGGTCGGTCGGTCCTGCGGTCGCGGCCCAAGATGGTCACGAGACGCAGGAAGCGCCAGGTGTCGACCAAAGGATCGATGGAACTCTTCTCTTCGCCGTAGACAGCGGTGATCGGCACCGAACCGATGCGCGCTCCCCGCCAGGCCAGGCGGACCAGGATCTCCGACTCGGTGTCGTAGCGCGTGGTCCGCAGGACCAGGTCGTGCAGCAGGGCGACGCGGAAGAGCCGGAACCCGCTCTGGGAGTCGGGGATCGGGCAGCCCGCCAGTCGGCTCACCGTCCAGCTGGTCACGCGGTTCGTGGCCTTGCGCAGCCAGGGCATGGTCCCTACGTCCGCCATGCGCGTGCCGACGACGACGTCCAGGCCTTCGCGAAGGGCCGCCTCGCGGAAGCGGGGCAGCTCCGCCGGCAGGTGCTGTCCGTCGGCGTCCAGGGTGTGCAGCCACTCCAGGCCGCGCTCCCGGGCCCAGGCGAAACCCGTGGCCAGGGCGGCGCCCTTGCCCCGGTTGACGGCATGACGGATCACCTTGGCGCCGGCCTCGGCGGCGGCCATCGCCGTGCCGTCGGCGCTGCCGTCGTCCACCACGAGCACCTGCAGCTCCGGCTCCCGGCGGCGCAGTTCGGCCAGGAGCGCGGGCAGGTGGGCGGCGGCGTTGAATGCCGGCAGGACGGCGCCGAGACTCATGGGCCCACCTCTGCGTCGACGAGGACCGGATCGAAGACCGTCCAGGCGCCGGGGTCCGCGGCGACGATGGATTCCAGATAGTCGCGGCAGCGCATGAAAGCCTGATGCAGCCCCTCCTGCCCCTCGCCCACGGCGAAGGGCGGTTCGCAGCGCAGGACCGAGCGCGCGGCTGGGCCGAACCGGTCGTCCCAGCGGTGGCGTCCGGGCAGGATCCATGCGCCGGCGCCCTGGGCCAGGCGCAGGTAACCCGTCGGCAGAATGGCGCGGCGTCCCAGGAAGGCGGTCTCCCGGCCGCTGCCGGTGAAGTCGCGATCGCCGAGCACGGCCAGGACGCCGCCGCGGCCCAGGTGAGCGTACAGGTGGCGGCTGGGCCCGCCAAGGGGGAAGACGGCCACGCCGAGACGGCGCCGGACAGCGTTGAAGTAGGCGTCGACCTTGGGGTCGGGATGGGGTCGAGCGACCACCAGCAGCGGGATCCCTCGGGCCGCCGCCCAGGCCGAGACGACCTCCCAGTTGCCCATGTGCGCCGAGAGGAAGATCGTGCCGCGGCCCGATTCCAGGCAGGCGGCGACATGCTCCTCCCCCTCGACTTCGATCTCGTCGATCAGCGCCGCGCCGCGGCCGCGCGCGAGGCGGAAGAATTCAGCGATGTTCTGCGAGAAATGCAGGAAGGGGAGCAGTGGGGAGGTCCGGCGGCCGTCGCCGCGATGGGCGTCGGCGGCTGCGACGTGGCGGGCCACCGCGGCGGCGACGCCGGGGTGGAAGGCCCTGAAGAAGCGCCCGATCAGGCGGGCCGCCGCGGCGTCGAGCGTCCGGGGCGCCAGACCGCCGACCGCAGCTCCCAGGCGATAGACCGAGAGACCGGCCGCCGGCGCTTCCTGGAGTGGATTCGGGCCGATCGCCATCAAGGTCGTCACTCTCCCGCGCATTCCGCGCCCCAGGATCCGGTGGATCTCCGATCTCACGTTCCGCAAGCACCTTAGCGCATGTCGGCGGGGACGGCAACGACGGTGCAGGGGGGTGACGGCCGAAATCGAAAAACGGCGGACCCGAGGGGTCCGCCGCGATCGTCTTCGTGGTCGGGGCGGCGGGATTTGAACCCACGACCCCTTGCCCCCCATGCAAGTGCGCTACCGGACTGCGCCACGCCCCGACCAGAATCGAAAGGGGTTCCCGGGCCGCGCCCGGGGCGGAAACAATCTAATACGTGGGCCGGGGAACGACAAGACGAATCGCCTGTCCTCAGGAGCCGCCCTTCCCCCGCAGGCCCTTGACCAGATCGAGGATCTGCCGCAGTTCTCCGCGGACGTGGCTCATCCGATCCTTGGCGTCCATGGCGGCGAAATCGAGGCTGATCTGCTCGGAGACGTCGGCCACCCGCGCCGCCTCGCGGCGCTTCTGACCCAGCAGCTTGCGGGCGCCGGCGATGCGGTACCCCTCGTCCTGGAGCAGCTTCTTGATCGCGAGGATCTCGTCGATGTCGCGCCTGCGGTAGGTCCGAGTGCCGGAACGGGCGCGCTTGGGACGCAGGGTGGGGAATTCGCTCTCCCAGTAGCGCAGCACATGGGGCTCGACGCCCGTATGTTCCGAGACCTCGCGGATCGAATAGTAGAGCTTGTCGGGCAGGTCCGTCATCGTCCGCCTCCCCCGCGGGGCCGCCGGTAGGCCGGCGCGGTCATCGCTCCGCCCGGGGCGCTCTCTCCATCAGGTCGCGCATGGCCTCCCGGGAAGATTTTCCGGAAAATAGCACATTGTGAACTTCTTGTGTAATGGGAAGTTCAATGGCGTGCTTCGCGCTGAGCTTCAAGGCCGCGACGGTCATCGCCGCTCCTTCGACCACCTGGGCGGAACCGGCCAGGATGACCTGGGGATCGGTCTCGCCGGTGGCCACGGCCTCGCCGAAGTTGCGGTTCCGGGAATGGCGGCTGGTGCAGGTGGTGATCATGTCGCCGATGCCGGCGAGGCCGTAGAAGGTCCCGAATTCGCCTCCCAGCGCCACGCCGAGCCGCGAAAGCTCCGCCAGCCCGCGGGTCATCACGGCGCCGCGGGTGTTGTCACCCATGCCCAGCCCGTCGCAGAGTCCCACGGCGATGGCGATGACGTTCTTGAAGGCAGCGGCGAACTCCACCCCCACCAGGTCGTGGTTCGTGTAGACGCGGAAATTGGGACCCGAGAGACGGCGCTGGAGGTCGTGCCAGCGCGGGCCCTCGCCGGCCAGGACGACGGCCGTGGGCAGGCGGCGGATCACCTCCTCGGCGTGGCTGGGGCCGAGCAGGACGGCCACGGGATGCTCGCCCTCGCCGCGGGCCGCGTCCAGCGCGTCGCTGAGCACGGTGCTCAGGGGGCGCAGGGTCGTCAGCTCGAAGCCCTTGCTCAGGCAGACGACGGGAACGCCGGCGGGCAGGCGAGCCTCTCCCAAGCGACGGGCTACCTCGCCGACGGCCTGGCTGGGCAGGACGACGAAAACGGCGTCGGCGCCGGAGACCGCCTCGTCCAGGTCCAGGGTCGCCCGCATCCGCGGCGACAGGATCAGGTCGCCGAAATAGGCGGGGTTGGTGTGGGTCTCGTCGATGGCGCGGACCTGGTCGGGCTCGATGCCCCAGAGCGCGACCTCGTCCCAGGTCTCGCAGAGGTATTGCCCGAAGGCCGTGCCCCAACTGCCGGTGCCGAGGATGGCGGCTCGCATGCTTCGCTCCCGGGGAAGGCGTCGTCTAGGATCGGGGCGCGTCGTCGTCCGACGGCGGGGCCTGGGGACCGTCCAGGGGCTTCTCGTTGCCGTCCTGGAGGCGCTGGATATTCGCCCGATGACGGTAGACGACCCAGAGGCAGATGACCAGGGTGAAGATGAAGATGGTCTTGGAGAACTGAGGCGACTGGTATTCGAAGAAGGCCACCGCCAGGGGCAGGATGGCCGCCGCGCAGAGGCTGGCCGCCGAGACGATCCGGGTCACGCCCATCACCACGCCGAAGACGACCAGGGTCGCGAGCATGGGATAGGGCGCCAGGACGAAGTAGGCGCCGCAGGTCGTGGCCACCCCCTTGCCGCCGTGGAAGCCGACGAAGGGGGAAAGGGAATGCCCCATCATGGCCACGAACCCGGCCAGGATGCGCCAGAGATCGCCGGGCAGGTGCAGGGGCAGGCTCCGGCCCTCGGGCCAGTTCGCGACCACGACCGACGCCAGCAGCACCGCCAGGGCGCCCTTGGCCATGTCCAAGGCCAGGGCCAGCACGCCCCACCAGGGCCCCAGATTCCGGAAGACGTTCGTGGCGCCGAGATTGCCGCTGCCGTGCCGCCGCAGATCGATGCCGCGGACGCGCTTGCCGATGATGAAGCTGAAGGGGATCGCACCGAGCAGGTAGGCGGCGATCAGGACCGGGATGAATTCCATGTCTTTCCCTCCTGCGTCGTCGCAGGCCGGACCGTCAGCGCGGCTGCCGATGCGCCTTGAGCTTGATGAAGATCCGGTTGCCCGTGAAGCCGTAGGTCGAGCGCAACTGGTTGTTCAGGAAGCGCAGGAAATTCCGCGCGAAGAAGTGCGTCTGGTTGACCGAGAGCACGAAGGTGGGCGGCGCGGTCTCGGCCTGGGTCGCGAAGTAGATCTTGCCCGTCCCCCCCGACTGGAAGCGCGGCGCCTGGCGCTTGACCGTCTCGGCGATGAAGCGGTTCAGCTCGGCGGTCTCGATGCGCTTGTTGCGTTCCTCGTGCACCTTCCAGACCGTCTCGATCAGGCGGCCGCTGCGCTGGCGGGTCAGCGCGCTCAGGGTGAACCAGGGCGCGTAGGTCAGGAAGGGCACCTCGTCGCAGAACTTCTCCCAGACCTCGGTGTGCGTGTTCGTCTCGCGTTCGACGAGGTCCCACTTGTTGAAGGCGACGATCACGCCCTTGCCGCTGTCGTGGATCAGTCCGGCGATCTTCGCGTCCTGCTCGACGGTGCCGGCGCTGGCGTCGACCATCAGCACCGCCACGTCGCAGGCCTCGAGCGCGCGCACGGTGCGCATGTTGCTGAAGGTCTCGACGGCTTCCTTCACCCGGGACTTGCGGCGCAGACCCGCGGTGTCGATCAGGCGGATCACCTTGCCGTGCCAGCGCAGATCGGTGTGGACGGCGTCCCGGGTCGTGCCGGGGATGTCGCTGACCAGGGATTCGCGGCGGCCGACGAGCAGGTTCAGCAGGCTGGACTTGCCCACGTTGGGGCGGCCCAGGATGGCCACCCTGCAGTCGCAGGGGGGCTCCGGGACGGGGGCCGGGAAGCCGGCGATGACCCGGTCGAGCAGGTCGCCGATGTTGTGGCCGTGCAGCGCGCTGATCGCGATCGGATCGCCCAGGCCCAGACCATAGAACTCGGAGGCGCTCAAGCGCTGGTGGTCCTTCTCGACCTTGTTCACGGCCACGACGACCGGCTTGCCGGAGCGGCGCAGGTGGGCGGCGATCGCGTCGTCCCAGGTCGACAGCCCGCCGGAGCCGTCGACCATGAAGATCACCGCGTCGGCCTCGGCGATGGCGTCGTGGGCGATCTCGGTGACCAGGGCGTCGTAGCGCGAGACCTCTTCGCCGAAGGGCACGATGCCGCCGGTGTCCAGCAGCAGGAAGGCGTGGCCGCCCCAGTCGGTGGACTCGGCCAGGCGGTCGCGGGTGACGCCGGGGGTTTCGTGCACGACGGCGCGGCGCTGTCCGATGATGCGGTTGAACAGCGTGGACTTGCCGACGTTGGGCCGGCCGACGATGACGACGGTGCGCGTGGACAAAAAGAAAGCCCTCCTGATCGGGACGGCCTCGGCGCGGCGTACGGATAGCGCGGGCGCGGAGCCCGAGTCGTTGCGCAAGCTAGCCGATGCCGCACCAGAAGTCAACCAGACCCTCGTCCTCGTCCGGAGACAGCAGGCGATGGGGCTGGCCGGCGGCGATGTCCGCCAGTTCCATATCGTCCAGGGTCAGCCCGTCGCTGTTGAACATCCGCGGCGGCAACAGGATCGTCCGCGTCGGTTCGGCGGGCAAATCGGCCAGGGCCCGCCGGACGTCGCCGCCGCTGAGCAGGCCGGCCACGGTCACCGAGGCCCCGTAGAATTCGTTGTCCACCGGAACGACCTCGATCGCGGGCAGCCCGGGACGTTGCAGGACCGACAGCAGCGCGCGGTCGAAGGCGCGTGCGGCGAGGCGGCCGGTGAGCAGGGTCAGCGGGACGACGGGCCCCGCTCCCCGCTCCAGGACGGCGTCCAGGTCATCGGACCAGGCCTCGGCCAGGGCCGTGGTCAGCCCGATGCCGTTGTCGACCTGCGGGAAATCCTCGTAGTCGGCGGCGGCCGGGAAGGGCGCGTCGGCCAGCAGGTAGAACTCGTCGCTCAGGTGCACGAAGGCGGCTCCGCGTTCCCGGCGCAGACGCTCCCGCCAGGCCTCGACCTGGGCCACGACGTCGCGGGCGATCGCGGGCGTCACCGGATCGAGGCGGGTCAGGCCCTCGCGATGCGCCGACAGCCCCACGGGGACGACGGCCAACGAGGCGACGCCGGGGTGCAGGGAGGCCAGGTCGGCGATGCTGCCGTCGAGCACGGCGCCGTCGTTCCAGCCCGGGCAGAGCACGATCTGGGTGTGGATCTCGATCCCGTTCTCGGCCAGTTCGCCCAGGATCGCCATCACGTCGTGGCGCTTGCGGATGCCGAGCATCCGGGTGCGCACCTCGATGTCGGTGGCGTGGACCGATACGTAGAGCGGCGACATGTGCTGGCTGATCACCCGCTCGATGCCGGCGCGGCCGATCGAGGTCAGGGTGATGTAGTTGCCGTAGAGGAAGCTTAGGCGGTGGTCCTCGTCCTTCACGTAGATCGTCGGCCGCATGCCGGAGGGATTCTGGTCGATGAAGCAGAAGACGCAGTCGCAGGCGCAGGTCTTGAATTCCAGCGCGGCGAAGCAGCCCATGACGGCGTTGAGGTCTGCGGGGCCCAGGCGGATCTCGGTCTTCTCCGCCAGATCGGGGTGGGCGCAGGCCTCGGCGGCGCGGCGCACGGTCAGGGTCATCCGCTCGCCGCGGGGCATGTAGAAGTAGAGATCGAGCATATCCTCGACCGGCTGCCCGTCCACCGCCGTCACGCAGTCGCCCGGCCGCCAGTCGTGGCGGCGGTCGAGAGGCGGCGGAAAGGGCTTGACCAGCTGGATCACCTGCGGCTCCCGTTGCTGTGTCGCCCGCGACATGAGGGCGGCTTCCAGAATCTAGCGGACAAGGACGGCGACGGCAACGTCGCCGACGACGAAAAAGGCGGGCCGGACAGAGGTCCGGCCCGCCCGGGATATTCTTTCTGGAGCGGGCTACGAGGCTCGAACTCGCGACCCCCAGCTTGGGAAGCTGATGCTCTACCAACTGAGCTAAGCCCGCTCCGTGAGGGCTAAGCTAACTCCGGTCGCGGCCCGGTGTCAAGGCGACGACGGCGGCCGCGCCGCCAGGGCGTCGGCGACCAGCCGGGCGAGCAGATCCGACACCGCGGGGTCCCCGGGCTCTCCCCCGCCGACGGTCGGCACGGCCCGGAACCAGGTCCGCTGACGCTTGGCGTACTGGGCGGTGCGCAGCACGATCTCGTCGCGCGCGGCGGCCAGGTCCAGCTCCCCCCGCAGGTGGCGGACCAGCTGGATGTAGCCCAGGGTCGCCAAACCCGGCGTCGTGTCGGCGTGGGCCTCGCGCAGCGCCGCGACCTCGTCCAGCCAGCCGGCGGCGAGCATGGCGTCGGTGCGTCCGGCGATGCGCGCGCGCAACGCCTCCCGCGGCCGATCCACGCGGATGACGGGGAAGTCCAGGCCCAAGGCGGGGTCGGGCCGCTGTTCGGCGGCCAGTTCGGACATGGTGCGGCCGCTGAGGGCCAGGATCTCCAGGGCGCGGCGGTTGCGATAGGCGTCGCCGGCGGGGATGCGGCGGGCGCTGTCCGGATCGGCTTCAGCCAGACGGGAACGGACCGCGTCGTCGTCGAGCGGGGCCAGCTCGCCGCGGATCGTTTCGAGTCGTTCGGCGTCCTCGGGCAGCCGGAAGAAGCCGGTGCTCACCGCCTTGAGGTACATGCCCGCGCCGCCGACCAGCAGGGGCGCGGCGCCGCGGGCGCGGATCTCGCCGAAGAGCCGCACGAAATCGGCGCGGAAGCGCTGGGCCGAGTAGCGCTTTTCGGGCTCCAGGAAGTCGATCAGGTGGTGCGGGCAGGCGGCGCGTTCCGCGGCCGAAGGCTGGGCGGTGCCGAGGCGCAGCCCTCGATAGACCTGGCGGCTGTCCAGGCTGACGACCTCGATCGGCAGGCGTCGCGCCAGCTCCAGGACCAGCGCCGTCTTGCCGGTCGCCGTGGGCCCGACCAGGACGGGGCAGAGGGGACGCGGCGGCTCGGCCACGGCTCAGCTCCTTCCGAAGCGCTTCTCGAGTTCGGCCAGGGTGAACTGGATCAGCGTGGGCCGGCCGTGCGGGCACGAAAGCGGCAGGTCGGTGGCGAAGAGCCTGTCGACCAGGTTCTGCATCTCGGGCAAGGTCAGCAGGGCCCCCGCGCGGATGGCGCCGTGGCAGGCGAAGCTGGCCAGCAGCGCCTCGTCGTCGGCGTTGGGATCGTCGCGCCCCTCCCCCAGGTCGTCCAGGATGTCCCGCAGCAGGCGTCCGTCCTCCCAGTTCCGCAGCGAAGACGGGATGCCCTGCACGAGCACGGACTGCCCGCCGAAGGGCTGGATCACGAAACCCAGTTCGCCCAGCCTCTCCTTGTGGATCTGGAAGGCCTGCACCTGATCCGGGGTCAGCTCCATGTGCACGGGGAAGAGCAGCTGCTGGACGGGGATGGCGTAGGCGCCTTCGGCCAGGGCCCGCTTGGCCTCGTTGTAGAGGATCCTCTCGTGGCTGTTGTGCTGGTCGATCAGCACGAGTCCGCCCTTGATCTGGGTCAGGATGTAGGTGCGATGGAGCTGCCAGAAGGGGGCCGAACGCAGGGGGGCGTCCTCGGCCACGGGACCGTCGGCGTCGGCGGGCTCCGCCGGGACGGATGCCGCGGCGCCGAAGAGGCGACCCTGGCCGGAATCGTCGTCGCCGCTCCCGAAATGATGCCGCAGGTAGTCCCCTTCGGCTGCGGCCAGGCCGGCCAGCGCCGCCGGGAGATCCGGAGTCGCGGTGGGACGGGGGGCGTCGCGCAGTCCCAACCCGTCCCGCAACGCCCCGAGCACCAGCGAGAAGACGCTGCGCTCGAGCAGCAGACGGACCTCGGTCTTGGCCGGGTGCACGTTGACGTCGACCTCGGGCGCCGGCACCTCGATGAAGAGCACGACCGCCGGGTGCCGGCCGGGCGGGACGCTCTCGCGGTAGGCCTGGAAGACGGCCTGGGCCAGGGCCGGGCTGCGCACGGGCCGGCGGTTCACATAAAGGTACTGCTGGGTCCGGTTGGGACGGGTGTAGGTCGGCTTCGAGGCCAGGCCGCCGACGGCGATCCCTCCCTCTTCCCTGGAGAAGCGGGCCAGGTGCGCCGTCACCTCGCCGCCGAGGACGTCGCGCACCCGGTCGGTGAGCGATTCGACGGGCGGCAGGTCGAGCACCGTCTCGCCGTCGCAGACCAGCCGCCAGCGCACCTCGGGATGGGCCAGGGCGACGGCGGTGACGACGCCGACGATGGCCTTGCGCTCGGCCGGCGGGGTCTTCAGGTACTTGCGCCGGGCGGGCACGTTGAAGAAGAGATCCTCGACGGTGATCGTGGTGCCAGGATTGCGGGGGGCCGGTTCGCGCCGCTCGTGGACGCCGCCGGTCAAGCGGATCAGCCCGCCGAACTCCTCGTCGGCCACGCGCGAGACCAGGGTCACGCGGCTGACCGAGGCGATGCTCGCCAGGGCCTCGCCGCGGAATCCGAAGGTGCCGACCTGCGTGATGTCCGCGGCCGAGACGATCTTGCTGGTGGCGTGACGCTCGAAGGCCAGGGGCAGTTCGCGGAAGTGGATGCCGTGGCCGTCGTCCTCGACCGTCAGGGCGGCGGTCCCGCCCTCGTCGGCCTGGATGCGGATGCTGCCGGCGCCGGCGTCCAGAGCGTTCTCGACGAGCTCCTTCACCACCGACGCAGGCCGTTCGATCACCTCGCCGGCGGCGATGCGGTCGATCGACGCGTTGTCGAGTACGCGGATCATCCTCTGCGAGACTTCGCCCATGGATCCTTCCCGGGTGTCGGGGCCGCCGTGGTGACGAGGCCCCAAGATAACGCGGGCCGCGGCGTATCGTCAACGTCGCGGCCCGCTCTCCTCGTCGTGGGGGCGAGGAAATCAGGAAGGTACCGAGAGGGCCTCCCGGGCGGCCTCGATCATCTGCTCCGGCGTGGTGTAGTTGCCGGGGTAGAGAACGCGGCCGATCGAGACAGTCAGATCCTGCCGCCCCGCAACGTCGCAGAGCATCGCCGTGACGCGCTTCTCCAGCTTCGAGACGGAGTGGGTCTCTTCGGGGGCGAGTACGGCCACCAGGCCGTCGGGAAGGGCCAGCACGTAGTCCGAGCTGCGCACGAGCGCCCGCACCTTGCCCGCCACGCGGTCGGCCTGTCCGGCCGACCAGGACTGGCCGTCGCCCGGTCGGAAGACCGACAGCGAGAACGAGACGTGGTAGCGGTCGGCGCGGTCCATCTCGCGACGCATCAGGGCGCAGAGCAGTTCGACGTTGCCCGAGACCGAAGGCGGGGCCGGGTCGGCGCCCAGGAAGGCGGAGGTGCGGCGCGCAGGGGCCGGCGGCGCGGGAGCAGGCGGCTCGGGCGCCGCTTCGGGCTCGGCGACGGAAGCGGATTCCTCCGTTGCGGCCACGGGCTCCGCGACCATCGATTCGGGGACGGCCTCCACGGGCTCGTCGGCCGGGACTTCCTCGACGGGGGGCGGTTCTGCAGCCTCAGGCTCTTGCTGGATCTCCTTATCGACGATGTCCTCGGCTTCCGGTCCGGGTGCCGCCGCGGGCTCCTGGTTGAAGACGCGCACCTGGGGAGCTCGGCTGCGCTGGGGGACTTGGTCTTCGCCTTCGCCGCGCTGGCGCGGCTCGAGCAGCGGCGGCAGCAGGACGGCGAGGCGGCTGACCAGGGCGGCGTCGAAGGTCGTGAAGGCGACGGAGCTGTCGAAATCGTGCAGACGGCGCTTGTCGGCGAGGACCAGGGCCGGCGCCGCTTCGCCGGGCCGGGTCGAGACCGCCATCAGGCCCAAGGTCTTGCCTCCGGCGGCGGCGCCGGGGTCGACCGTGACCACGGCCCATCCGGATTCGCCGGCGTCGCGCAGGAGCGGTCCCGCGGCTTTCAGCCATTCGAAAGTCCCGTCGTCGACCTGGTCGTGCAGCACGGGCATGTCCTCGACCAAGGCGCGCACCACGACGACGGAAGCGGCGCCGGAGATGCGGCCCACTTCCTCCTGCAGGATGCGGGCCCGGTCGCGGACCGAGTCGGTCGAAACCGCGAGCCGCGTGACGATCTCAGCGAGGTCCTCCAGGCGGCCGGTGCGATCACGGTCCATGAACCGGCGCATCAAGTCGGGCACCAGGCGCTCCAGGAGATCGGTCACCAAGGCGGCTCCGCCCTGGAAGCGGTGCGCGGCCGCGGGATCGGCGAAACCCAGACTCAGCAATCCCCGCGGGGGCTCCTGGCCGATGGGCAGGGTGAAGCGGGTCGGCGTCGCGGCACCGGCGTCGCCGAGGTGCTTCGAGACCTCGGTGCGGCCGCTCTCCAGGACCTCGCGCCATCCGGGGGGCGATTCGCCGGCGCCCTGCCGGGTCGCCGAGTCGCAGAGCAGGCTGCCGTCGACGCGCAGCACGCCCATGGCCACGGATGAGGCGTGGAAGTGTTCACGCAGCGTGGCCGCCCAGCCGTCCAGGACCGCGGCCGGTGACGGAGAGCCGAGCAGGCCCTCGCGCAGGCAGAGCTCGAGCTCGCGCAGGGCCGCCGGAGCATCGGAGCCCACCGGCACGGCCAGCAGCAGCACGCGGGCGATGCGTTCGCCGAGTTTCTCGATCTGGGCGATGTCGTTCACGCCCAGCGGGGTCGGGCGGTCGCCGTCGCCGAGGTTGACGACGCCGACCAGCTCCTCGTTCCAGACCAGGGGAACCGACGCCAGGACGTGTCCGCCGCCACTCTCTCCGGCCCGCCGGGAACGCATGACGAGTTCGGAGCGGAGCTCGCGCGCCACTCGACCCGAGACCTCCTCCCCCAGCGGCACCCGTTCGGGTTGCAGTGTCGCTCCCTCGGGCCCGTGGGCGGCCACCGTCACCAGCTCGCGGCTGTACGATTCGAAAAGCATCAGCTGGACGGAGCGGACGTCGGCGGCGCCGGCCACCAGGGCCGCCAATGTGCGGTGGAGGTTGGGACGATCGAGCATCTGCTCGATGCGGTGCAGGGCGCGCCGCACATCCTGCTCCCCACCGGGGACCGTCGCCGGGGTCACCGCGGCGTCCGGGACCGGAGCGGCGGCGTCGCCCAGAAAACGCGCGCGGAAATCAGCAGTGGACAGGGCGCTCAGGCCCAGGTCGGCGGCCTCGGCGCCCAGGTCGGCGGCAGCGGGACAATCATCGGGATGGACGATGACGGACCCGGGAGGCAGTTCAGCGGCGGCGAGGGACCCGTGGACGGGCAACCCGAGAATCTCGGCCAGGGAGGTGCCGGGCGCGTCACCCTCGGGATCGAGGACGGCGCGAACGGCGAAATCATTCCTGCCGACCAGTTCGGTCAGCAGGGGAATTTCCTTTTCTCCTGGCTGGTACAGAGAGATGACCAGCATTGCGGCAAAACACCCCCACGAGAGTATCCGCGATGTTCTTGAGCCCTGTGTCCATGATAGCATCGGCTGTCAAGTGAAATACTTAAACGTTAAAATGTATCGGAAAGACAAATAATCTCAGGAACCGTCAGGGCGGTCGAGCTGGCGCCGGATCCGGACCAGCCACATGAAGGCGTCCACGGGGCTCAGGGACTCCAGATCCAGCCCTTTCAGGGCTTCCAAGGCGTCCCGTTCGCCGTCGTTGAAGAGGGAGAGCTGCTGGTGAGGAGGGAACTCCCGGTCCGCCGCCAGAGAATAGCGCTGCGGCTCGGCGGCCGTGGCGCGTCGGGCGGCGTCGTCTCCGTCCAGGGTCAGGGCGGCGAGCAGGTCGGCGGCCCGGCGCAGGACCGGCGCGGGAATCCCGGCGAGCTGGGCGACGTGGATGCCGTAGCTCTTGTCGCTGCGTCCGGGCTGGACGGTGTGCAGGAAGATGATCTTCCCCTCCCATTCCTTGACGCCCAGGCGCAGGTTGACCAGCCGCGAAAGGCGGCCCTCCAGGTCGGTCAGCTCGTGGAAGTGGGTGGCGAAGATCGTGCGCGGCCGGGGGCCGGCCTCGTCGTGCAGGAATTCGGTGATGGCCCAAGCCAGGGAGAGGCCGTCGTGGGTCGAGGTGCCGCGCCCGATCTCGTCCAGGATGACCAGGCTGCGGCCGGTGGACTGGTGGAGGATCCTCGCCGTCTCGCTCATCTCGGCGTAGAAGGTCGACTGGCCGCGCGCCACGTTGTCGCTGGCCCCCACTCGCGTGAAGATGCGGTCGGCGACGCCGATCCTGGCCTCGGCCGCGGGGACGAAGCCGCCGGCCTGGGCCATCAGGGTGATCAGGGCCACCTGCCGCAGGTAGGTGGACTTGCCGCCCATGTTGGGGCCGGTCAACAACAGCAGCTGGCGCCGGTCGACGTCGAGGGCGCAGTCGTTCGGGATGAAGTCGGAGTCGAGCAGGCATTCGACGACCGGATGGCGGCCGCCGCGGATGTCCAGGATCAGGGAGTCGTCGCAGACGGGACGGCAGTAGTCCCGCTCCTCGGCCAGCTCGGCGAAGGCGAAGACCAGGTCCACCGCGGCGACCACGGCGGCGGCGGCGCGGATCTCGGCCAGCCGCGAGGCCACGGCCGCGAGCAGTTCGGCGTAGATCGCCTGCTCCAGCTCCTGCATGCGCTGCTCGGCGTCCAGGATGCGCGACTCGGCGGTCTTCAGCTGCGGCGTGTGGAAGCGTGAGGCGTTGACCAGGGTCTGCCGCTGCTCGAAATCCTCCGGGACCTTGTCCAGGTGCTTGTTCGTGACCTCGAAATAATAGCCGAAGACCTTGTTGAAGCCGATCTTCAGCGTGGGGATGCCGGTCCGTTCGCGCTCGCGAGCCTGCAGGGAGGCCAGGAAGCCGCGGGTGTCGCTGGCCAGCGACCGGGTCTCGTCGAGTTCGACGTGCACGCCCTCGCGGACGATGCCCGCGCCCTTGACCTGGGCCGGGGGCTGGTCGGCCAGCGTGTCCAGAAGACGGACGCCCAGGGGCGCCAGATCGGGCATGCCGCTGGCCCAGTCGGCGGCGGGATGCCGCTGGTGATCGGCGTCGGCGATCAGGTCGCGCAACGCGGCCACGGTCATCAGCGACAGGCCCAGCTGGCGGGCCTGGGCCGGTCCCAGCCGACCGGCGGCGGCCCGCGTCGCCCAGCGTTCGAGGTCGCCGATCCCGGCCAGCCGGGTCCGGGCCTCGCGCCGCCACTCGCGGTCGTCGAGGGCGCCGGCGACCGCGGCGTGCCACTCCCCCAGGCGCTGGAGATCGTGGAGGGGCTCGGCGAGACGCCGTTCGAGCAGGCGTCGTCCGGCGGGCGTCATCGTCCGGTCGATATGGTGGATCAGGGTGCCCTCGCCGCGGTCGCCGCGGAAAGTGCGGAAGACCTCGAGGTTGCGCAGGGTCTCCTCGTCCAGCAGCAAGCGGTCGCGGCGCGCGGCGAAGGAAAGGGTCGTGACCTGGACCGGCCGGGCGAGGCTCAGGGACGAGACGTAGCGCAACAGGGCCCCGGCGGCGGCCACAGCCCGGTCGTGCTCGCCCTCGGCCAGGCCGAAGGCGTCGAGGCTGCGCATGCCGAAATGGTCGCGCAGGGTGCCGGCGGCGAAGGCCGGATGGAACCAGGCGGCGCTGACCCGGTTGATCACGACCCCGGGCAGGGCGGCGCGCCAGGCGTTCAGGTCGCGCTCGCCGGCGGTCTCGGCCACGACGACCTCGCGCACCGCGTGGCGCTCGCAGAGCCCGGCCAGGGAGACGTCCTCCTGGCCGCAGCGGAAGTCGCCGGTGGAAGCATCCATCAGGGCCCAGCCGTTGTCCTCGGCCTCGCCGTCGACGGGGAGCCAGGCCAGGCAGTAGTGGCCCGAGGCGCCGGAGACCAGTCCCGGCGCCGTGGCGGTGCCCGGGCTGATCACCTCGACCACCTCGCGGCGGACCAGCCCCTTGGCCTGGGCGGGATCCTCGACCTGTTCGCAGATGGCCACGGTCAGGCCGGCCGCGAGCAGGCGTCCCAGATAGGTGTCCAGGGCGTGATAGGGCACGCCGGCCAGGGGGATCGGATGCTCGCTGTTCTTGTCCCGGGTCGTCAGGGTGACGTTGGCGACGCGGGCCAGGACCTCGGCGTCCTCGAAGAAGGTCTCGTAGAAGTCGCCCATGCGGAAGAGCAGCAGGGCGCCGGCGTGCTCGCTCTTGATCTCGAGGTACTGCGCCAGCATCGGGGTCAGTTTGGGGGGCGTCTTGCGCGGCGGGGTCATGGCCGGTCCGTGGTCTCCACGAGCATGACGCGCAGGCCGTGCTCGCGGCGCAGTCTCTCGGCCTGGACCTCCGCCTGGCTGCGGGTCACGAAGCTGCCGCTGCGGATCTTGTAGAGCAGGACGCCGCGATCGTCCTCCTCAGGTGTCAGGCGCAGGTCGGGCAGGGCGTCGCGCCACTGGTCCATGTAGGCCAGCGCGCGTCCCCGGTCGGCGAAAGCCGCGAGCTGCAGCGCGACGCGGCGGGGATGGATCTCGGCAGCCGGGGCTGCGACTGCCGCGCCGACGCCCGCGGCCGACAGGGAATCCGCCGCGGCTTGGGCCATCTGTTCCCGGACGCGGGCCGCTGCCAGCGACCGCGGGTGCCCGGTCATCAACTCGCGACGGAGATCTCGGGCGCGGCCGGGATCGGCGGCGCGGTCCAGTTCCCAGCCGGCGGCCAGGACGTCGGGCAGGTTGACGGGACTGGGGGCGGATCGCGCGGCGTCGAGATAGTGGCGGGCCAGGGCGGCGTCGCCGGCGGCCTGGGCCAGCAGGGCCAGGTTCAGCCGGGCCCAGGCGTATTCCGGATCGCGGGGCGGGATCGAAGCGAAGGCCTCACGGCTGCGCTCGTTGTCGCCGGCGGCGCGGGCGGCCATGCCGGCGAGCAGCCAGGCGTCGCCGGGGACGTCGCCGCTCCGGCGGTCGGTCAGGTCGTCCAGGAGACCCAGCGCCTCGCCGGGATCGCCGGCGGCGTAGGCCAGCCAGGCCGATTCCAGCCGAAGACGGTCACGCGCGGGCCGCTCGAGGTCGGGATGCTCGAGCGCGGCCGCGATGGCGGCGCGGGCGTCGGCGGGCGTCGCGGCGAGCATGGCGCGCCAGTAGAGGGCCTCGACCGGAAGATCGACCTCGCGCAGGGCCAGGGAGTCGGCGAGGGCCGAGGCATCGTCGTAGCGGGCCGCCGCGTGCAGGGCGGCGACGACCGTCCAGTCGGCGGCGGCGACCGGGGCGCCGATGCAGAGCAGGAGCGCCGGCATCAGCAGGCGCATGCGGCGCAGCGCGTTGGGGACCCCTGGAGGCATGGAGACTCCTTGAGGACTCAGTCGATGGACTCGGGCCGCAGGCTGTCGAAGCTGCGGCAGTCGGGACAGAACCAGCGCACGTCGGCATGACGGGCGCCGCACTTCCCGCAGATCCAGGCGGCGGGCGCCCCGGGCAGGTGGAGCGCATCCCAGACCCGGCCGAAATCGCTCGGCGGCAGGTCCTGGATCAGCGTGCGCAGGAAGCGGGATGCGGCGTCGGGCGTCAGGCGCGGGTCGCCGGCCTTTTCCGAAATCAAACGCACGGCCTGCTCCCGATCGTCCAGCTTCTCGTAGAGCCGGGCGAGGGTGAACCAGAGGCTCGGCGGAGCCTCGGGTTCTCGGCAGGCGGATTCCAGGATCGGGACCGCGCGGGCGAAGTGGCCGCTTTCGAGCAGGGCCTTCTCCAGCGGGGGCAGGAAGAGATCGCCCAGGCCGGGTTCGTGCAGCAGCCCTTCGGTGAGGATCGAGGCCGCGGCGTCGGTCTTGCCGTCGGCCAGGTCGCATAGGCCGCGCACGAGCAGGACGCGACCGCGACGGGGGCCGTCGACCTCGATGCCGCGCAGCAGGCGCCTCGCCTCGCCGGAACTCCCGGCCCGGGCGGCGACCAGCGCGCGGTCGAGTTGGAAGAGCTCCCAGCGCTCGCGATAGGACTGTCGGCGCTGCGGACCGGCCTTGCGGGCGGCTTCGTAGAGGACCTTGGCGGCTCCTTCGACGTCGCCTTGACCCAGCGCCTGGCGGAAACGGGCTTCCCAGTACCGGGCGTTCGGAGCTCCCTGGCGCCGCACCGCCTCCAGGATCTCGCCGGCCTCCATCCACAGGTGCAGGTCCAGGAGATCGTCGGTCAGGGCCATGGTCGCGGACAGGCGTTTGCCGGCGGGAACGCCGGGCCGGGCCAGCAGCCCGCGGTGCATGGCGGCGGCGCGACGGGGGTTCCCCTGCAGACGCAGCAGGATCCCCAGCTGCAGGTAGGGATCGAAGGCGCCGGCGTCGCGGGCGATGGCGTCGCTCATCGCGGTGACGGCGCCGTTCAAGTCGCCGGCCAGCCAGCATTCGAGACCCCTGGTGTAGGGATCCTCGTCGAGCCCGCGCTCGCGCCGGCGACGATAGAGCAGGGCCAGCGTCGCGACCACGAGCAGCAGGATCAGCAGGGCGATGGCGTAGGGCGCCAGCTCACGCATCGGACTCCTCCCCCTCGCCGTCCGAAAGATCGTGCAAAGGCAGGGCGCGCAGCTCGTTGATCTCGCGGTCCCGGTCGCGCAGGTCGCGGGTCATGCGGCGGATGCGGGCGCGCAGGCTGAACTCGCGGATCGCGACGGCCACCATGCCGAAGACCAGCCCCAGCAGGAAGGCCGCGAGGAGCACCAGGTAGAGCGGGATGTCGATGAACTCGCGGCTCAGCAGCTTGACGTCGACGCTCTGGCCGCTGTTCTGCGTGAAGAAGACGGCCACGAGGATCAGGATCAGCAGCCAGAAGACACCTTTGATCGCCCACACGGCTATCACCTCGCATCGGGTTGGGTGGCGGCCAGGAAGGTCGTACCTTCGCAGCCGGTGATCCTCACGTCGATTTCCGCCCCCGGCTCCGTCGACGTCCCGCGCAGCAGGACCTTCCGGTTGTTGGCGGACCGGGCGATCCAGGCGCCTTCGGGACGGCGGGCGGCTTCCTCGACCAGAACACGCCAGCGGCGCCCGGTCTGGGCCGCGGCGGTGCGGCGCCAGCTCTGCTCCTGCTCCGCCATCAGTTCGGCCAGGCGCTCCTTCTTGACGTCCACGGGGACGTCGTCCTCGAGTCGCGCGGCGGGAGTGTCCGGCCGAGCCGAATACTTGAAATTGAAGGTCTGATCGTAGCCGACCTCCCGCACCATCTCAAGCGTATGTCGAAAATCGCCGTCGGATTCCCCGGGAAAGCCGACGATGAAGTCGCCCGAGAAGGTGACGTCGGGGATGTGACGCCGGGCCTGCTCGACCATGGTCAGGTAGTCGGCCCGGCTGTAGAGGCGCTTCATCCGGCGCAGGACGCGGTCGCTGCCGCTCTGGGCGGGCACGTGCAGCCAGGGGGCCACGATCCCGGACAACTCCCCGATGGTGCGGATCAGCGGCTCGCGCATGTCGCGGGGGTGGCCGGTGAGGAAGCGGATCCGGCGCAGCCCGGGCACGTCGGCGATGCGGCGCAGCAACCCGGCGAAGTCGGTCTCGGGACCGGCGTAGGCGGTGACGTTCTGGCCGAGCAGCGTGACTTCGCGGCCGCCGGCGGCGACAACGGCCCGGATCTCGTCCAGGATCATGGCCAGGGGCTTCTCGCGCTGCGGGCCGCGGGTGGCCGGGACGATGCAGTAGGTGCAGCGGTAATCGCAGCCCTTGTGGATGGTCACGAGGTGGGAGTTGTGCGTGGGCCGCTCCAGCGGCGGCGCGACGTAGTGGACGTCGTCGTGGTGCCCGGTAGCCACGAAGGCGGCCGAGCCGGCCGCGGAGCCCAGGGCGTCCAGCATCCCGGGCAGACGGTCATAGCTGTCGACCCCGACGACCAGATCGGCGGGGTTGGGTCCGCGGGCCAGGGACTCGGCAAGGCGTTCGGCCATGCAGCCGCAGACGCCGATCCAGCGCGGCCGGCCGCATTCGCGGCGCAGCTTGCGCAGCTCGCCCAGACGGCTGACCACCTTGTGCTCGGCGTGCTCGCGAACCGAGCAGGTGTTGAGCAGCGCGACGTCGGCGCATTCGGGCGCCTCGGCGCGGTGGTGGCCGTGCCCCGCGAGGATGCCGTCCATGGCCGCGGTGTCGTAGACGTTCATCTGGCAGCCGTAGGTCTCGAAGTAGACGGAATAACCGTCGCTCATGGGGCTCCTCCCCCCGTTCCGGTCACCGCGCCGTCCACGGGCCGGACCGTTTCGGCGTACAGCCGTCCCTCGCGCAGACCGTCGGGGCGGACTCGGACCAGGGCGCCCGCGGGCGGTCCCGCGGGAACCATGATCGACGCGTAGTTGTCGGCGGTGGCGTGCACCCAGCCCGGCTCCGGTTCGTCGGTCTCGACCACGGCCTCCCGTTCGGTGCCGACCAGGGAGGCTTCGAAGCGGCGGCGGAGCCGTCGGCTGAGATCGCGCAGCCGCGACGCCCGGTCGCTGACCGTCTCGGGCATGACCGCGTCCATCGCCGCCGCCGGCGTGTCCGGGCGGGGCGAATAGCGGAAGACATGAAGGTAGTTCAGGGGCGAACCCGCCACCAGGTCCGCGGTCGCCGCGAAGTCGGCGTCGGTCTCGCCGGGAAAACCGACGATCAGGTCGGCGCCGAGTCCGAAATGCGGCCCCAACCCGGCGATCGCGTCCAGCGCCGAAAGCACGTCGCTGCGATGGTAGGGCCGGTGCATGCGCGCCAGCACGGGATCGGCGCCGCTCTGCAGCGAGACGTGCAGGTAGGGCCGCAGGTTGGGGAACTCGCCGAAGAGCGTGAGCAGATCGCCGTCGATCTCGTTGGGATGGATGCTGCTGAGGCGGAATCGCAGGCCCGGGTGGGCGGGCAGCAGGTCCCGCAGCAGGGCGATCAGGCCGCCGCGCAGCCCCAGGTCGCGGCCGTAGCTGCCGAGGTGGATGCCGGCCAGCACGATCTCGGGAAAACCGGCGGCCTCCAGCCTGGCCACCTGTCGGCGCACCTCGTGCGGGTCCCGGGAGCGGCCCGGACCGCGCGCGCGCCAGATGGCGCAGTAGGTGCAGCGCAGGTTGCAGCCGTCCTGGATCTTGACGAAAGCCCGCGATCGGCCCTCGAAGGATTCGATCTCGCCGGAGCGGAATTCCAGCCGCCGGGGAAAATCGTCGACGCGGATGATCCGCTCGCCGTCGTCGAGCAGCCGCGGCAGCCACTCGCCGATGTCCTCCTTGGCGAGATTGCCGAAGACGCCGTCGAGCTCGGGGATCGCCGCCAGGGTGTCGGGCTGGTTCTGGGCGTAGCAGCCGGTGACCACGACCCGGGCCGCGGGATTCCGCCGCTTGGCCTGACGGGCCATCTGCCGGCATTTCTGATCGGCCTTGCCGGTGACCGTGCAACTGTTCAGGACGTAGACGTCCGCCACTTCCCGCCAAGAGACGATCTCCCAGTGGAACTGACCGGGGAGGCCCGCCTTCATCACTTCGGTGTCGTACTGGTTGAGACGGCAACCGAGCGTGGTGAACGCGATGCGGACGGTGCGGATCACGACGCCGGCTCCCTTCGTCCGGGATGGCGGATAAGGATCGGACAGACGACAGGGGTGGCACGGCGTCCACCCCTGTCGCGTCGCTGCGGAAACAGAGCTTCGAGCGGGTTCTCTAGGAATCCGTCTTGGTCTCTGTATCCTCGTCGGTTACGGGCTCATCAGCCGGCTCGACGACCTCGGCTTCCGCTTCGGTCTCGGCTGCGGCCTCCGTCTCGGGCTCGGCAACAGCTTCCGCCTCGGGCTCGGCAGCGGCCTCCGTCTCGGGCTCGGCAACAGCTTCCGCCTCGGGCTCGGAATCGAGTGCGTCGCCCGTGCCCGCCGCGGCGGCCTCGGCGGCCAGGGCCTCATCCTCGGGATCGGGCTCGACACCCTTGCCCTCGGCGGCCAGATCGGCGGCGACCACGTCCTCCAGACGCGGATGCTCCGCGATGAAGGCGTCCAGCTCCTCGCGCGGCTGATCCTTGTAGTGCTCCGCGATCGACAGGACGATCCGCCGGTTCTCGGCGTCCATCTTGATCACGCGCAGCGGGAAGGATTCCTCCTCGCGGAAGTAGTACTGGGGCTTGTCCAGCTTCGGCACGGCCAGGTGTCCGACGGGCACGAAGCCCTCGAACTGGTCGCCGATCTCGACCACGATGCCGTGGTCCAGCATCCGGATGACCTTGCCCTCGACCTCGTGGCCCACGGGATAGTCCTCGGCCAGGTTCGGCCAGGGGTTCTCCTGCAGCTGCTTGACGCCCAGGCTGATCCGCCTCTTGTCGGCGTCGATGTCGAGGATCTGCACCTGGATCGAGTCGCCCTTCTTGACGATCTCCTTCGGGTGCCGAACGCGCTTGGTCCACGACATGTCGCTGATGTGGACCAGGCCGTCGATGCCCTCCTCGACCTCGACGAAGGCGCCGAAGTCGGTCAGGTTCCGGACGCGGCCTTCGATGATCGTGCCCACGGGGTAACGCTTGGTCAACGTCAGCCACGGATCGGGCTCGGTCTGCTTCAGGCCCAGCGAGATCTTCTCGTTGTCCTTGTCGATCTTCAGGACCATGACCTCGACCGGATCGCCGATGGACAGGATCTTCGACGGGTGCTTGATGTGACGGGTCCAGGACATCTCGCTGATGTGGATCAGCCCCTCGATGCCCTGCTCCAGCTCGACGAAGGCGCCGTAGTTGGTGATGCTGACGACCTTGCCCTCGACGACCTGGCCCTCGGGGAACTTCGCCTCGACGTTCTCCCAGGGGTAGGACTGGAGCTGCTTCAGACCCAGGGAGATGCGTTCGCGCTCCCGGTCGAAGTCCAGGATCTTGACCTCGATCTCATCGCCGATGTTGACGACCTCGCTGGGGTGCTTGACGCGGCCCCAGGAGAGATCGGTGATGTGGAGCAGGCCGTCGATGCCGCCGAGGTCGACGAAGGCGCCGAAGTCGGTGATGTTCTTGACGACGCCCTTGCGGACCTGGTCCTTCTCCAGCTCGGCGATCAGGTTCTTCTTCTTGTCCTCGCGCTCGCGCTCGAGCACGATGCGGCGGCTGACGACGACGTTGCGGCGCCGCTTGTTCTTCTTGATGATCTGGCATTCGATGTCCTTGCCGATCATCTGGTCCAGGTCGGGCACCTGGCGCAGGGCCACCTGGGACCCCGGCAGGAAGGTGTCCACGCCCCAGAGCTTGACCACCAGACCGCCCTTGATGCGGCGGTCGACGGTGCCCAGGACGACATCGCCGGACTCGTGGGCTAGCTTGATCTTGTCCCAGACCTTCAGGAAGTCGGCGCGTTCCTTCGAGAGCACGACCAGGCCGTCCTGGTTCTCGATGTGCTCCAGGAAGACGTCGAATTCATGTCCTTCCGAGATCTCGCCGACGCTGCTGAACTCCTCGAGCGGGATCACGCCCTCGCTCTTGAAGCCGATGTTCAGCAGGACTTCGTTCTCCCGAACCTCGACGACCGTGCCCTTGAGGATCTGGCCCTCCTGGATCTCATGGAGGGTCTCCTCGTACTGGTTGACCAGCTGGAGCATCTCGATCGGCGAAAGATCGCGTTCCTCATCGTCCAGGAAGTCCTGGTTGATGATGGTCCGCGGATCCAGCTCCGTGGTCAGACGGGGCTGGGCGGGACCGGTGACGGCAGGTGCATCGTCGTTGTCGTCCTGCCACTTGCGACCCGGCAGGGGCCGCCGCGCGGAAGGGGCTCTGTCACGACGCGAGTCGTCGCCCGCTCCCGGGTTGGAATGGTGATTCATGTAAGGTGCCTCCTAATAACACAGATTTACCCCACTTTTCAGTCGGGCAGACTCGGAATATACAATGGCAATGGGCGGTTTGCAAGCCGCAGGGGCCGGAAAGGGCTCAGTCCTCGGCGCCGTCCCGGGTCGGGCGACGCCGGAAGATCCGGGCCTCCTTGCGGCGACAGACCTTCACCTGGCGGCGGCCGATCTCCAGCTCCTGTTCCGAGAACGGATGCTCGGCCGTCGACCGGGCCTGCAATTCCAGGTAGATGTGCTCGAAGAGGCGGGCGATGCGGGTGCTGATCTGGCGCTCGGAGAGGGTCCGGCGCAGGACGGGCAGGGCCCGCAGCCTGACGGGGGGCGCGATGCGGACCTCCAGCGGCGCATCGTCGGATCCGCCGGGACGGGGCCGGCTGGTGCCGCGCACGAACATCGGCACGGCCGCGGCGCCGGTGCGCTGCATGACCATGCCCAGTCCGTTGCGGACGGGACCGGGGCGCCCCAGGGGACGGCGCATGCCCTCCGGGAAGAAGAGCACGTTCCAGCCCTCGGCCACCTCGCGCTCGACGGCGTCGAAGGCCGTCTGGTCGTAGATCGAACGCTTGATCGGGATGGCGTCGAGGATGTCGTAGACCCGGCCGAAGACGGGCGTGGCGAAGAGCTCCTCCTTGGCGACGGAGCGGATCCGGCCGCGACCGGCCAGCGCCGACCCGATCATCGGGGGATCCCACATGCTGACGTGGTTGCAGGCGTAGATCAGCGGCTCGGGCCTGAAGAGATGCTCGCGCCCGATGATGCGCAGGCCCATCGACCGGCCCAGCGCGGTGAAGATCCCGTAGGCGATGCGGTACTTGAGGGCCGGCGACTCGCGGGGCGGCGCCGGCGGCGGGGCCTGCTCGTCCAGCACCTGGAGGATCGCGTCGGCGGTGATGTCCAGCTGCTCCTGCAGCCCGAGCCGGCTGTTGTCGATGACCAGGGCGTCCGGAGCCACGGTCAAGGGGCTTTCGGAGCGCTGGCTGTCATAGCGGTCCCGCTCGATCAGCTCGGCTTCGACCCGGCCGCGCTCGACCGTGATTCCCCGCCGACGATGCTGGCGATGGCGGCGCTCGACGCGGGCCTCCAGCGAGGCGTCCAGGTAGATCTTGGCCGAGGCCAGGGGGAAGACGACCGAACCGATGTCCCGGCCCTCCATCACGACGCCGCTTTCGCGGGCGAACTGGCGCTGCCGCTCGACCATCAGGCGCCGCACCTCGGCATGGGACGAGACTGCGGAGACGGAGGCCTCGACGGCCGGCGTGCGGATGGCGTCGGAGAGGTCGCGGCCGTTCCAGAAGACGGCGGTCTCGCGGCCGGAGCGCAGGCGGAGGTCGGCGTCGCCGAGCAGGGCGACCAGGCCGGGACCGTCGTCGGGATCGACGCCGGATTCCGCGGCGACGCAGGTCAGGGCGCGGTACATGGCGCCGGTGTCGACGTAGGTCAGGCCGAAGCGGTCGGCCAGGGCGCGGGCGGTGGTCGACTTGCCGGAGCCGGCGGGGCCGTCGATGGCGACGACGGTGTCGGCGGGCACGGAACCGTTGGGACGATGATCTCGGAACAAGGGCTTCTCCCCGCTCACAGGCTGCGGTCGACGGCGGCGGCGACCGCGCGGCAACGCCCGAGCATCGCGGCGAAGGCCTCGGGGTGGAGGGACTGTCCGCCGTCGCTCAAGGCGTGATCGGGATCGTCGTGGACCTCGACGATCAGGCCGTCGGCGCCGGCGGCCAGGGCCGCGAATCCGAGCGGGGGAACGCCGGCGGCGTAGCCGGCGGCGTGGCTGGGGTCGGCGATGACCGGCAGGTGGGTGCGGGCGCGCAGGACGGCCAGCGAGTTCAGGTCCAGGGTGTTGCGGGTCGAGGACTCGAAGGTGCGGATGCCCCGCTCGCAGAGCACCACCTCGCGGCCGCCGGCGTCGCACACGTATTCGGCTGCGCTGAGCCACTCGTCGATCGTGGTCATCATCCCCCGCTTGAGCAGCACGGGCTTGCCGCTGGCGCCCGCCTCGCGCAGCAGGGGGAAGTTCTGGACGCTGCGGCTGCCGATCTGGAGCATGTCCGCGCAGGCGGCGACGCGATCGACGTCGCGGGGGTCCAGGACCTCGGTGACGAAGGGCAGGCCGGTCTCGTCGCGGGCGGCCACCAGCAGGTCCAGGCCGGCGGGTCCCAGCCCCTGGAAATCGTAGGGCGAGGTGCGCGGCTTGAAGGCGCCGCCGCGCAGCATGGCCGCCCCGGCGGCCCTCACCGATCGAGCCACGCGCAGCAGCCCCCCCCCTTCTTCCACCGAGCAGGGCCCGGCGATGACCACGCAGCGCTCGCCGCCGAAGACGACATCGCCGACCCGCACGCGGCTGACGGCCTGGCCGTCTTCGCGCCGCGTATGGCGATATTCGTAGCCGTGGCCGGCGGCGGCCGGTGTCGGGAGCGGGGAAGTCACGCCAGGATCTCCTTCAACGCCGACAGGCAGCGCTCGTTCTCCTCGGGCAAACCGACGCTGATCCGCAGCGCGTCGTCACCCAGGCCGAAGGTGTTCATCGGACGGGCGATCACGCCCCTCTGCAGCAGTTCCTGGACGACCCGGCCCGCATCGCAGCCGCACCGCACCAGCAGGAAGTTTGTCTGCGCGGGCGTGACCTTCAATCCGAGCCCTGTCAGACCCCGCTGCAGCGCCTCCAACCAGTCCCGGTTGTGGCGGCGTCGCTGGGCGATCGCCTCGGTCTCGCGCAAGGCGGCCAACGCCGCGGCCTGGGCCAGTGAGTTCACGTTGAAGGGCTCGCGGGTCTTGTGGATCTGAGTGATCAGATCGGGGTGCCCCACACCATAGCCCACCCGCAGCGCCGCGAGCGAGTGGATTTTCGAGAAAGTGCGCAGGATCACCAGATTCGGGTGATCGCCGAGCATCTCCAGGGTCTGCGGGTAGTCGTCGGCGACAACGTACTCATAGTAGGCCTCGTCGACAACGACGATGACCTCCGGCGGCACGTCGCGCAGGAAAGCGCGGAATTCGGCCTCGTTCACGTAGGTGCCGGTGGGATTGTCGGGATTGACGACGACCACGATCTTCGTCTTCTCGTCGATGGCGGCGGCCATCGCCGCCAGGTCGTGACGGTCGTCGTCGGCGATCGGCACCGGCCGCCCGCTCTCGAACTGGATGCCCGCGGTCAGGGGGTAGACGACGAAGCCGGGCCGGGCGAAGACCATGTTCTCGCCGGGGGCGATCAGGGCGCGGATCAGCATGTCCGCGACCTCGTTCGAACCGTTGCCGAAGATCAGGTTCGCGGGGGCGACGCCGAGCTGCTCGGCGACCGCGTGCGAGAGTTCATAACAGGAGCCGTCGGGATAGCGGTTCATATCGGCGGCGGCCGCGGTGACGGCGGCGACGACCGAAGGCAGCGGACCTTCGGGATTCTCGTTGCTGGCCAGCTTGACGACGCTATCCAGGCCGAGCTCGCGCTGGACCTCGCTGATCGGCTTGCCGGGAACGTAGGGCCGCGTCTTCAGGATACCGGGACGGAACAGCTTCTCGAAATCCATGGATCAGGCTCCTCCCTTGGGGTCGGAATCGGTCGCGGCGACGGCCCGCCGCAGCAACGCCTCCTCGGAGGGCGTCAGGGGACGGAAATCGCCCGGAGGCAGATCGCCCAGCTCCACGGGTCCGACCGTCGTACGGTGCAGGACGACGACGCGCCGGCCGACGCAGGCGAACATCCGCCGCACCTGGCGGTTGCGACCCTCCCGCAGCCAGAGGATCCAGCGTCGATCGTCCGCCGTCGCCTCGAGGCGGGCGGGCAGGCAGGGTCGTCCGTCAAGTTCAAGGCTACCCTCCGTGAGGCTCCGACGCAAGTAATCCGCGAGCGGGGCGTCCAGGGTCGCGGCGTAGCGCTTCCAGAGATGGGTCGACGGCCGGCAGAGGGCCTGGGCCAAGTCGCCGTCGTCCGTCCAGAGCAGCAGGCCGCTGGTGTCGGCGTCGAGGCGTCCGGCGGGCACCAGGGAGGCGGAAAGTCCGGCCCGGGAGCGGTAGTCGGAGAGGCAGGGGCGGTGATCCTGGGGCCGCAGCGACGAGACGACGCCCAGCGGTTTGTGGAAGGCGAGGACCCGCCAGGAGACGGGCAGCGCGACCGGTGCGCCGTCCAGGGTGACCTGGTCCTCCCCCGGTGCGATGCGGCGGCCCGGTTCGCGGACGATCTCGTCGTTCACGCGCACACGTCCCGCCGCGATCAGCTCCTCGACGGAGCGCCGCGAGCCGACTCCGGCGCGGGCCAGATAGCGGTTCAGGCGAAGGGGTTCGCGGGCATCAGGGCCGGTCACCGTCGTTCGCGTCCTCCCGGGCGGACGGATCCTCGTCGGCCGGATCGGGTTCCACCGGCGGCGGCGCATCGTCGGGCTCGGATTCGTCGTCGCCGGGATCGTCCCCGGCTTCGGGCTCATCATCTTCCGCGGCCGGCTCGGGAGCGACGACGATGAACTCCTCGCCGTGCACCGCGACGGTCTCGAAATCCTCATCGTCGATCTCGGCGCCGAGCTGCGAGGCGAACTGCTTCAGCCCGTCGCGATCCTCCATCAGGCTTTCGAGCTCCGGCAGGGTCGGCAGCTGGTGCAGGGCCTTCAGGCCGAGGTGGTTCAGGAATTCGCGGGTCGTGCCGTAGAGGATGGGGTTGCCGACGCTGTCGGCGCGGCCGAGCACGGTGACCAGGTTGCGCTCGAGCAGGGTCGCGAGCACCCCGCTGGCCTGCACGCCCCGGATCTCTTCGATCTCCATGCGGGTGATCGGCTGCCGGTAGGCGACGATGGCCAGCACCTCGAGGGCGGCCCGGGAGAGGCGCACGAAGCGTCGTCCCCGGTAGAGGCGCTGGATGAGGGGCGCGTAGTCGGCGCGCGAGGCCAGCTGCCAACCGCCGCCGAACTCGACGACGGCGAAGGCGTGGCCGTCTCTTTCGTACTCCGCGTCCAACTCGGTGACGGCGTCGCGGATCTCCTTGCCGTCGTCGACGCCGAGCAGGTCCTTCAGGCGCTGGATGGTCAGCGGCGTCTCGGTGGCGAAGAGCAGGGCCTCGATGTCGCGCTTCATTTCGGGTTCTCCCCGGCGGCGGCCGCCGCGGCGACGGGCTCGCTCTCGGCCGGCCGGATCCAGATCGGCCCGTTGGCCTGGGTCTGCACCGGCCGGATCCGGCCCTGCTTGGACAGCTCGAGAATCGCGATGAAGGTCACCACGACCTCCATCTTGATGGCGTCGTCGCGGAAGAGGTCGTCGAAACGGACCGTCTTCTCCTGCGCGAGCCGGGCCATGATCAGCTCGGTCTTCTGCTCGACCGTGAAGACCTCGCGGGCGACGCTGTGCACGGGCTCGCTGGTGACGCGCTCGATGATGCCGGACAGGGCCGAAAGCAGATCGAAGAGCCCGAGACGCAGGGCCGGCGGTTCGGACTGCTCCTGCAGCAGGGGGTGGCGCAGGCTGCGCACGTGCAGGCGGCGCCGGCTCTCCTCGAATTCGCTGAAGCGGGCGGCGGCCTCCTTGAAGCGCTTGTACTCCAGGAGGCGGCGGACCAGCTCGGCGCGGGGGTCGTCCTCGTCCATCGCCTCGTCCAAGGCCGCCTCGACCGGAAGCAGCAGGCGGGCCTTGATGCGCAGCAGCGTGGCGGCCATGACGATGAAATCCCCGGCGGTGTCCAGGGACAGCATCTGGATGACCTCGAGGTACTTCAGGTACTGGTCGGTGATGCGCGCGATGGGGATGTCGTAGATGTCGATCTCGTCCTTCTGGATCAGGTGGAGCAGGAGGTCCAGGGGGCCCTGGAAATCCTCCAGATCCACGCGCCAGGCATCGCTGGAGCGGAAGTACTCCAGCTCCGGCGGCAGGTCCCACGAGATCGTGCCGTCGGAGACGGCGGGGGCGGCGGTCGGGTCGGCTGCGGGTCGGATCACGGCGAGCTCCTTCTCAACCGATGCCCATGGCGTCGCGCACCGCGTCCATGGTCGCGGCGGCGGCCTCGCGTGCGCGGGCGCATCCGTCGGCCACGATGGCGTCGACTTCTGCCGGGTGGGCGACGAAGTGCTCCCGCCGCTCGCGCAGCGGAGCGAAGTATTCGATGGCGCCCTCGGCCAAGCGCTTCTTGCAGTCGACGCAGCCGCGCTCGGCGGCGCGGCATTCGACGGCGGTCCGCTCGGCCTCGTCGGGCAGGAATTTCCGGTAGTAGGTGTAGATCGCGCAGACCTCGGGGCGGCCGGGGTCGCTGCGACGCAACCGCTGGGGATCGGTGAATGCGGTCTTGAGCTTGGTCCGGATCTCGTCCGGCCCGTCGGCGATCTCCACCGTGTTGCCCAGCGACTTGCTCATGCGCTTGCCGTCGACGCCCGGGAAGCGGCCGAACTTCGTGACCAGCCCCTCGGGCTCCGGGAAGACCGGGCCGAAGTGGTTGTTGAAGCGGCGGGCGATCTCGCGGGTCAATTCGACGTGGGGAAGCTGATCCTCCCCCACGGGGACGGCGTGCGCGCGGTAGGCCAGGATGTCGGCGGCCTGCAGCACCGGGTAGCCGAGATGGCCGAAGCTGATCTCGCCGCCCAGATTCAGGTCGCGGACCTGCTCCTTGAAGGTGGGGTTGCGCTCGAGCCGGCCCTTGGTGATGAGCATGCAGAAGATCAGGTAGAGCTCGGCGTGCTCCTTGACCTGCGACTGGATGAAGAGGACCGAGCGCTCGGGATCGAGCCCGGCGGCCAGCCAGTCCAGGATCATCTCGCGGGTGTTGCCGGCGATGGCGGGGGCCTTGTCCAGGGCCGTGGTCAGCACGTGCCAGTCGGCCACCATGAAGAAGCAGCGGTACTCGTCCTGCAGACGAACCCAGTTCTCCAGGGCCCCCGTGTAGTTGCCCCAGTGCAGGCGGCCCGTCGGACGGTTGCCGCTGAGGATGATCTTGTCGGTCACGGACGCCTTCCTTGCGTACGACGGTATGCGCGCGCTCCGGTCGCTCTCGGGGTGCTCGAGGCCAAACAGTACCATCGGCCCGGCGGCTTGTCAAAGCCGGACGACGCCGGTCCGGAGGCTTCTCAGCCCCGGCGCGCCCGGGGATGGGCGGAGCGGTAGACCTCCCGCAGGAAGGCCCGGTCGACGTGCGTGTAGATCTCCGTGGTGCCGATGTCCGCATGGCCCAGGAGTTCCTGGACGACGCGCAGATCGGCGCCGCCCTCCAGCAGATGCGTGGCGTAGGTGTGGCGCAGGGTGTGCGGCGAGACGTCCTCGCGCAGGCCGGCCGCCGCGGCGCAATCCTTCAGGACCTTCCAGACCGAGACGCGTGACAGACGGCCGCCCCGCCGATTCAGGAAGACGGCGGATTCGGGCCGGCGGCCCCGGAACTCGTTCCGGCCGCCGCGCAGCCAGGCGCGCAGGGCGGCCAGGGCGGGTCCGCCGACGGGCACGACCCGCTGCTTGTCCCCCTTGCCCCGCACCCGCAGCATCCGCTCGCGGGGGTCCAGGTCGGGCAGGTCCAGGGCGCAGAGTTCGCTCACCCGCAGGCCGCAGCCGTAGAGGGTCTCGAGGATCGCCCGGTCGCGCAGGCCGACCGGCTGCGCCGGATCGGGCACGGCCAGCAGCCGCTCGACCTGGACGCCGGTCAGCACCACGGGCAGCTTGCGGCCGATCTTCGGCGCCAGCAGGGTCAGGGTCGGGTCCGCGGGAGCCAGGCCCTCGACGGCCAGGAAGGCGTGGAAGCCGCGCAGGGTCGAGACCAGGCGCGCCCGGGAGCGCGCGCCCAGGGTGTCGGCCGCGGCGATCAGGAATTCCCGCAGCCGGGCCGCGTTCATGGCGGCCGGATCACGGACGCCGGCGGCGACGGCCCAGGTCCGGAGCCGACGCAGGTCCCGCGCGTAGGCCTCGAGGCTGTTCGCGGCCAGGCCCTTCTCGGCCGAGGCCTGGGCCAGGTAGGATTCGACGGCGACGTCCCAGGGATCAGGCGTCACGGTCCCCTCCTTCACGGGCGGCGAAGAACTCCAGGATGCGCGCGACGTCGCTGCGGTTGAGGCCGCGCACGGCGCCCAGCTCGGCGGATCCGGCGGCGCGGATCGCGTTGACCGAGTCGAAGTGGTGGAGCAGGGCCAGCTTCTTGGCGCGGCCGATGCCCGGGATGGCGTCCAGCAACGAGCCCTCGGTGCGCTGGTCGCGCAGCAGCCGGTGGTAGGTGATGGCGAAGCGGTGCGCCTCGTCGCGCACGCGCTGCAGCAGCTTCAGGCCGGGGTGGGTCCGCGCCAGGCGCACCGGCGGGCGTCCGTCCTCCCGGTGGATCTCCTCCTCCCGCTTGGCCAGGCCGATCAGTTCCGTTTCGTGCAGACCGTGCCGCGTCAGCACCTCGCGCGCGACCGAGAGCTGGCCGGCGCCGCCGTCGACCATCACCAGGTCGGCCGGCGACTGCCCCTTCTCGACCAGGCGGGCGTAGTAGCGGTCCAGGACCTCGCGCATCATCGCGAAATCGTCCACCCCCTGCACGCGCTTGATGCGGAAGCGCCGGTAGCGGGCCTTCAGCGGCGCGCCGTCGCGGAAGTAGACCAGGGACCCCACCGACTCCCGTCCCTGGAAGGTCGAGATGTCGAAGCATTCGATCGTGCCGGGGATGTTGCGCAGGTCCAGCGCCTGCTGCAGGGAGGTGCCCTCCCCCGGGGCGACGCGCCGGTCGTGCAGGACGTCGCTCACGACGCGTTCGTTCAGCTTGAAGACCGCGTTGGCCTCGGCCATCGCCACGGCGTCGCGCCTGGCGCCCCGGACGGGACGGCTCAGGCTGACGGCGCCGCCGCTGCGCCCGGCGATCCAGTCCCGCCACAGCTCCGCGTCGGGCAGATCGTGCGAGACCAGGATCCGCGCCGGGATGTCCGCGGCCAGGCCGTAGTATTCCCGCAGCAGGTGGGCCAGGAAGTCGACGGGTTCGCTCTCGAGACGGTCCTCGAGCAGGAAGTGGTGCGCGGTCAGGATGCGGCCCTCGCGGATGCGCAGCACGACCCCGCAGCCCTGGCCGCCGTCGCGGGCCACCGCGCAGGCGTCCAGGCTCTCGGTCAGGCCGCCGATGCGGCTCATCCGGTTCGTCGTCTTCTCGATCATGGCCAGGCGGTCGCGGACCATGGCGGCCTTCTCGAAGGCCATCGCCGCGGCGTGCCCGTCCATCTCCCGCTCCAGCTCCGCGCGCACCCGGCGGTCGGAACCCTCCAGGAAGTGGATCAGCCCCCGGACCTTGCGTCCGTAGCTCCGGCGGTCGTCGTAGTCCACGCAGGGCGCCGAGCAGCGGCCGATCTGGTAGTCCAGACAGGCCCGGGGCACGGTCTGCTCCGGCAGGTCCAGGTGGCAGGTCCGGACCCGGAAGACGCGCAGGGCCAGCTTCAGGCTCTCGCGCATGGCCGCGACGTTCGTGTAGGGGCCGAAGTAGCGGGCCCCGTCGCCGGCGATCCGGCGCACGATCGTCACGCGCGGGAAGGGCTCCTGCATCGAGATCCGGATGTAAGGGTACTGCTTGTCGTCCTTCAGGTTGACGTTGTAGCGGGGGCGGTATTCCTTGATCAGCTGGTTCTCGAGGACGAAGGCGCCGCTCTCGTCGGCGGTCACGATATAGTCGAAATCGCGGATCCGGCGGATCAGGGCCTCGGTCTTCGGATCCCGCTCCGCGGACTGGAAGTAGGAGCGCACCCGGGCCCGCAGGCGCAGCGCCTTGCCGACGTAGATGACCTTCCCGGCGGCGTCCTTGTGCAGGTAGACGCCGGGCGCGTCGGGCAGCCGTCGCAGCTTGCGGCGCAGCTCGGGCGGGGTATCCGACTTTCCGGGGCGCCTTGACATGAAGGGAAGACCTTGTTAAATTGCTGCGGTTCCAGTCCTGAAGGAGGATCTGACTTGCCGCATCACAAGAGTGCCAAGAAGCGGATGAAGACCAGCACGGAAAAGCGGCTCGTGAACCGCGACAACCGTGCGTCCATGCGCACCGCCATCAAGAAGTTCCAGGCCAAGGCCGAGGGTGGGGAAGCCCAGCCCCAGGACCTGCAGGGCATCTACAGCGTGCTCGACGTGCAGGCCCGGAAGGGCGTCATCCCGCGCGCCCGCGCCGCCCGGCTCAAGGCCCGCCTCGCCGCTCGCCTGCCCCGGTAGCGGCCGCATAGAATCGTGACTGCCGGACCCGCCGCAAGGCGGGTCCTTTTTGCCGTCCGCCGCCCGGCGGCCTTTTTCTAGGCCCCGGCCGGAGCCTCAATTCGGGCCGCCGAGGATCCCGACCCCCGCCGCCAGCACGTCCGTCAGACCGTAGAAGCCGTCGTCCCGACCGGAGACGAAACGCACCGCCGGGGCCACGCCGCGCAGGAAGGCCCGGCGCGAGTGGGCCCTGTGCACCAGCTGCAGGGTCTCCTCGTGGTCGCTGATCGTCCAGGCGTGCTCGCCGACGACGCCGCCGACACGCAGGGAATGGGTGGGCACCGGCGATCCGCCGCGCACCGCCCGCCAGGCCTCGGCCAGCCAGGCGGCCGTGCCGCTGGGACGGTCCTTCTTGTGGCGATGGTGCGTCTCCACCTGCTCGGCCATGAACTCCGCGGGCAGGATCGCGGCCAGCCGCTCCAGCAGGATCTTCAGGGCCGGAACGCCCAGGCTGAAGTTGGCGGCGTGGACCACGGCCCTTTCGCGGGCGTAGGCGGCCAGAGCCGCCTTCTGATCCGGGCTGAAGCCCGTCGTGCCGCTGACGATGCGCGCGCCGGCCGCCCGGGCGCCGGCGATCAGGCCGTCCAGGGCGGGCGCCAGCGAGAAGTCGACGATCACGCAGCCGGGGGGCAGCGCGGCGGCCATCACGTCCTGGGCCGTCAAGGGCAGCTCGGGATGGAACTCCCCGGCCGGCCGGCCGCGTCCGGGTTCGGTGACCAGGGCGACCAGTTCCAGGTCGGGGGCGGCGCCGACGAGGTCGGTCACCAGCAGGCCCATCCGGCCCTCAGCGCCGTGGACTGCGACCGGGATCATGGCGACTCCCCTTCCGCAGCGAGCAGGCCCGAGAGGATCTCGTCGTGGAAGCGGCGCAGCCGCTCCCGGGTCTCGGGCAGGGCCGGCACCAGGGGCAGCCTGAGCTCGGCGGCGCAGAGCCCCATCAACGCCAGCAGCTCCTTCACCGGCACGGGATTCGTTTCCCAGAAACAGGCGCGGACGACGGGATCGAGCCGGCGGAAGGTCCACCAGGCCGAGCCGATGTCGCCGTGCTCCCAGGCCCGCCACATGCCGACCAGGGTCCGGGGCAGCAGGTTGCCGACCACCGAGATCGCCCCGCGGGCGCCCAGGCCGAAGATCGGGAAGTTCAGCGGATCGTCGCCCGAGAAGACCTTCAGGTCGCAGGCTCCGATCAGGGCCTCGACCTGGTCCAGGTCGCCGGCGGCCTCCTTGACGGCCACGATGTTCGGCTCCGAGGCCAGCGCGGCCGCCGTGGCAGGCAGCATGTTCACCGCGGTGCGTCCCGGCACGTTGTAGAGGACGATGGGGATGTCCACGGCCCGGGCGACCGCCCGGTAATGGGCGTCGAGCCCGTGCTGCTGGGGCTTGTTGTAGTAGGGTGAGATCAGCATCGCGGCGTCGGCGCCCCATTCCTTGACCAGCCGCGTCAGCTCGATGGTCTGGCTCGTGACGTTCGTGCCGGAGCCGGCGACGACGGCGCAACGGCCGGCGGCGGCCTCCACGCAGTGACGCACCATCCACTCGCGCTCGGCCAGGTCCAGGGCGGCCGCCTCGCCGGTGCAGCCGACCGGCACCAGCCCCGCCACCCCGGCGGCGATCTGGCGCGCGACCAGGCGCCGCCAGGCGTCCTCGTCCAGGGCGCCGTCGCGGAAGGGGGTCACCAGGGCCGTGTAGATCCCGTCGGGCATCTGCCAGGTTCTCTCGGTCATGCTATCTCCACCTCTCCGCGGAAGGCCGTGACGGCGGGGCCGCGCAGGCGCAGCCCGGGAGCGACGCCCTGGGCGTCCTCGACCGTGATGGTCAGTCGATCCCCGCCCCGTGTCAACAGCGCGACCGGCGAAGCGGCCTCGCCCAGGCGGCAGAGCACCAACGCCGTGGCCGAGGCGCCGGTGCCGCAGGCCAGGGTCTCGCCCTCGACGCCCCGTTCGTAGGTGCGCAGCAGGAAGGCGTCGCCGTCGGCCCGGGGCTGGACGAAGTTGACGTTGGCCCCTTGCGGCGCGAAGGCGGGATCGTAGCGCAGGGCCCGTCCCCAGCGGGGCAGGTCCACGGCCTCGACGTTCGGGACCGGCACGACCAGGTGGGGCACGCCGGTGTTGGCCGCATGGACGCGGGCGAAGGGATGCTCCGTCTGCGGCACCACGTCCAGGGCCACGTCGCGGACCGGAGGCAGGGCGACGTCGATCTCCCCATCGGCCAAGCGCCCGTCGACGATCCCGGAAGCCGTGCGGAAGCTGCCGGCCTCGGGCACCAGACCCCGCGCGTGGGCGAAGGCGAAGGCGCAGCGCGCGCCGTTGCCGCACATCTCGGCCTCGCCGCCGTCACGGTTGTAGTAGGTCATGGCGAAGTCGGCGCCGTCGTCGTCGGGGCCGACCACGATCAGCCCGTCGGCGCCGATCGCCGTGCGTCGTCCGCAGAGAGCGGCGACGAAGGCGCGGTCCAGGACCACCCCGGCCGCGGTCAGGTCGGCGGCGTCGAGCATGACGAAGTCGTTGCCGGCGCCGTGCATCTTGGTGAAGGCCAGGCGTCGGGTCATGGCGTCTCCTCCAGGGTCGGGTCAGGCGGATTCCCCCCGGCGAGCGAATCGGTCGCCGCGGACTGCGGCTCGCCGACCACAGTGGAATCGCCCCGGGCCGCGGCGCTGTCGGGGATCGCGATCGCCGGCGGCGCGGAGGCGGCCGTCAATTCGGCCGGGAAGCGGGGGGCGGACGCGGCCAGGTCCAGCCCCGGCGGGACGTCCAGGTCCTCGACGAGCACGAAGGGCTCCCAGGACCAGGTCACGCTGTCCGCGGCCAGGCTGTCGGGCAGGGCGCCGTGCAGGCTGTCGCCGTCGACGTCCACGAAGAGGATCAGGCGGGTCGGCCCGGGACCGGCATCGGGCCAGACGGCGCTGTCGCCGGGGGCGGCGACGCGCAGGCCCCGCGGAATGCGCCGCCCGTGGGACGGGGTCCAGCCCGAATCCTCCTCGGCGATGCGCATCGACCAGCCGCAGACCGCGCCCGTCCAGGGATCGGGGTCCACCGGCGGCATCACGATGCGGCCCGGGGTGCGGGGGTCGTAGAGGATCCAGGCGCCGGCGTCGCGTTCCGGTCCCTCGAAGCTCACGGCGAAGGTGTCGGGCAGCAGCCGCTGCCCCTCCTTCTCGCCGGGCCGCATGTCGCCGTCGAGGTCGGTGAAGGCCCGCAGCAGCCAGGGCCCGCCGGGGACCGGCAGCCAGCGCAGTGCGAAGCGACCCAGGGAGTCGGCGGCGGCGCGGCGCAGGGGATCCTGCTGGAACCACTCGAGGCTGTCGGGCGGCAGGGCGAAGAGTTCGACCACGCCGCGGCCGGCCGGTCCCTCCTCCTCGCGCAGGACGCCGTGGATGACCCCGGGCGGGAAAGCGGCCGCGGTGGCCAAGGGCACGATCGTCGTCGCCGCGCTGCGCACCCGATGGACGTCGGTCAGACCGGCCGGAATCTCGATCAGCAGCACGGTATCCGCGGGCACGGGCCCGGCCAGCTCCACGACGAGCCGCCGGCGGCCGCTCCACCCGGATTTCCGGATCTCCAGCGGCGGGTAGAGCTTCAGGATGCGCTCGGCCGGCAGGGGCTGGACCTTCTCGCTGAAGACCAGTTCGAAGCGGTCGAAGGGGGCCAGCCCGACCGAACCGGAGTCGGGCGAGCTGGCCGCGAGGACCGGCGGTGTCTCGTCGACGGGGCCGCCGGTGGGGGCTTCGATGGTGGCGCAGGCCAGGGTCGAGGCCAGGCCCAGGGCCAGGCCGAAGGCCGTCGCTCGTCCGGAATGCGCCCGCATCGTCATCTCCTAGTCCATCAGCAGCGAGACGATCGCCCGCTGCGCGTGGAGCCGGTTCTCGGCCTCGTCGTAGACGGCCGAGTGGGGGCCGTCCATGACCTCGTCCGTGATCTCCTCGCCGCGGTGGGCGGGCAGGCAGTGCAGGACGATGTGCTCGGGGTGGGCCGCCTGCAGCAGCTCGGTCGTGATCTGGAAGGGCGCGAAGTCCTTGCGCCGCTTCACGGCCTCCTCCTCCTGGCCCATGCTGTAGAAGGCGTCGCTGTAGATCACGTGGGCGCCCTCGACCGCCTCGCGGGGATCGTGGGTGATCATGTACGAGGCGCCGGCGGCCTCGGCCTTGCGCATGATGCCCTCGTCGGGGTCGTAGCCCTCCGGGCAGGCCAGCACGAAGTTGAAGGGGAAGCGGATCGCGGCGTTGAGCCAGCTGTTGGCCAGGTTGTTGCCGTCGCCGACCATGACCACCGTCTTGCCCTCGATCGTGCCCAGGTGCTCCTCGACGGTCATGATGTCGGCCATCACCTGGCAGGGATGCAGCAGGTCGGTCAGGCCGTTGATGACCGGCACGGTCGCGTGCTCGGCCAGCGCGTTTACCTCGTCGTTGTCGAACCAGCGGATCATGATGCCGTCGACGAAGCGGCTCAGGACCTTGGCCACGTCCTTGACCGACTCGCGCACGCCCATGCCGATCTCGGTGTTGGTCAGATAGAGCGAGCCGCCGCCGAGCTGGCGGATCGCCAGCTCGAAGCTGACCCGGGTGCGCAGGCTGGGCTTCGCGAAGACGCAGGCCAGCTGCCGGTTGGGATGGCTGTGGGGCAGCGCGTGCGCGCGGGCCAGCGGCTTCTGCTCCTTGGCCAGGTCCAGGATGCGCCGCAGATCCTCGGCGCTGTGCTGGTCGATCGCGAGGAAATCCTTCTTGCCCAGGCTCATCGAATCCTCCTTGGCGCCGCCCGCGGCGGTCGCCCGTTGCTGTCCTCTAGAGAACGTAGCGGCTCAGGTCCTCGTCGCCGACGACTCCGGCCAGACGTTCGTGCACGAAATCCCGATCGATGTCCACCACGCCGGTGCGTCCCTCCGGCGCGTCGAAGAGATGGTCGTCGAGCAGCGTGGCCAGGATCGTCTGCAGCCGGCGCGCCCCGATGTTCTCCAGGCGGCGGTTCAGATCGACGGCGAATTCGGCCAGCGCCGCCAGGGCGTCGTCCGTGAAGACGAGCCGGCAGTCGTCGACGCCCAGCAGGGCCTCGTACTGCTTGATCAGCGAATTGTCCGTCTCCTTCAGGATCCGGAAATAATGGTCGAGCTCCAGGCTGTCCAGCTCGACGCGGATCGGGAAACGGCCCTGCAGTTCGGGGATCAGGTCGCTGGGCTTGCTCATGTGGAAGGCGCCCGCGGCGATGAACAGCACATGGTCGGTATGGACGGGCCCGTACTTCGTCGAGACAGTGGCGCCCTCGACCACCGGCAGCAGGTCGCGCTGCACGCCCTCGCGGCTGACGTCGGGACCGCCGCCGCCGGCGGCCGCCTTGCCCGCGATCTTATCAATTTCATCTATGAAGACGATGCCGCCCTGCTCCACGAGGTAGATCGCCTCCTGGACAAGCTGGTCCATGTCGACCTTGCGCTCCAGTTCCTGATCGCGAAGGGCCTGCCGGGCCTTGGTCACCGACATCACCGATTCCTTGCGCTGCTTCGGGAGCAGGTTGGCCAGGCCATCCCCGAACGAGGCGTCCATCTCCTCCCCCGCGGCGGTGAAGATGTTGGCGATCGGGGTCCGCGACGACTCGGTGGTGATCGTGACCTCGCGGTTCTCCAGCACGCCGTCCTTCAGCTGCTGGCGGATCTTCTCGCGGCTGCGCTGCCAGCGCTGCTCCCGCTCGGGGTCGCCGCCGGAGGCCAGCGGCGGGAAGAGCAGGTCGATCAGGCGGTCCTCGACGGCGGTCTCGATCTCGGCGGCCAGCTCGTCGCGCTTGCGGCGACGCAGCAGGGCGATGCCGTTCTCGACCAGGTCGCGGATCATCGACTCGACGTCGCGGCCGACGTAGCCCTTCTCGGTGAAGCGGGTGGCCTCGACCTTCAGGAAGGGCAGGCCGGCGATCATCGACAGCCGGCGGGCGATCTCGGTCTTGCCGACGCCGGTGGGCCCGATCATGATGATGTTGTTCGGCTGCACCTCGCGCCGGATGTCCTCGGGCAGGCGCAGCCGTCGCCAGCGGTTGCGCAGGGCGATGGCCACGGCGCGTTTGGCCCGGTCCTGGCCGACGATGTAGCTGTCCAGCTGCGAGACGATGTTCCGACAGGTCCAGCCGGCGGCCTCGGAGAGCGGCAGGAACTCCACGCTATTCTCCTTCCGGCGCGTCGGCGAAACCGAGCACCGTGATGTTCTCGTTCGTGTAGATGCAGATCTCGCCCGCCAGCTTCAGGCTCTCCCGGCAGACGGCCTCGGCGTCGAGGTCGGTGTGGCGCAGCATCGCGCGGGCCGCCGCCAGGGCGTAGGGCGCGCCCGAGCCGACCGCGACCACCCCGTCGTCGGCCTCGATCACGTCGCCGTTGCCCGAGACGACGAACTGGCTGTTGCGGTCCATGACCACGAGCATGGCCTCGAGGTGGCGCAGCATCTTGTCGGTGCGCCACTCGCGGGCCAGCTCGACGGTGGCCCGCTGCAGGTGGCCGCCGTAGCGCTCCAGGTAGCCCTCGAACTTCTCGAAGAGGGTCAAGGCGTCGGCCGCGCCTCCGGCGAAGCCCGTCAGGACCTGGCCGTTGAAGACGGGGCGGACCTTGACCGCGGCGCCCTTGACCACCGTGTTGCCCAGGGTCACCTGCCCGTCGCTGCCGATGGCGCCGCGTCCGTCGCGCAGCACGCCGATCACCGTCGTCGACTGGAACTTCTCCATGGTCGCCGGGACCTTCCCGTTGCGGCGTCCCCCGCTCATCGTCCGCGGGGATGCGCCTTGAGGTAGGCCTCGCGCAGGCGGGCCCGCGTGAGGTGCGTGTAGATCTGGGTCGTGGCCAGGTGCTCGTGCCCGAGCAGTTCCTGCACGATGCGGATGCCGGCGCCGCCGTCCAGCAGGTGCGTGGCGAAGGAATGGCGCAGCGTATGCGGCGAGACGCCGCGCAGGCCGGCCAGACTTCCCGCGTGTCGGGCCACCATGGCCTGGACGGTGCGCGGGGCGATGCGCCGGCCGCGACGCCCCGCGAAGACGGGCAGGCCGGCCAGGTCGCCGCCGGCGTTGCCGTCGCGCAGGCGCAGCCAGTCGGCGGGATCGAGGCGGCCCTCCAGGTGGACGGCCAGGGCCTTCGCCGCGGCGCCGATCAGCGGCAGCTCCCGCTCCTTGTTGCCCTTGCCCCGCACCCGCAGCCGCTCGCCGGGCAGATCCAGGTCGCCCAGGTTCAGGCCGACCGCCTCGGAGAGGCGCAGGCCCAGGCCGTAGATCATCTCCAGCAGGGCGCGGTCGCGCCGGCCCCGGGGATCGGCCGTGTCGGGCAACCCGATCAGGGCCTCGACCATCTCCTCAGAGAGATCCCGGGGCAGCTTCCGCTCCCTGCCGCCCGTGGCGCCCCGCGCCAGGGTCGCCGGCAGGGATGTGACGACCCCGACCAGCTGCAGGTAACGGAAGAAGGCGCGGATCGCGGCCAGGTGCCGGGCCACCGTGGACTTCGCCCGGCCTTCCCGTCGCAGGGCGGCCAGGTGGTCGCGCAGTGCCGCGCGCACCGGAACGTCCTCGCGCCAGGCCGCGGGTTCGCGATCGGGATCGGGCAGCCCGGAACGGAGCGCGGACTCGAGGAAGGCGTCCAGATCGCGCAGGTAGGCGGCCACGGTGCGCGGGCTGCTCCCCTTCTCGATCGCCAGGTGCTGCCGGAAACCCCGGCGGTGGTCCATGGTTCCCTCCTCGGACGTGCGGCGAATCTATCACCGACGCGGCGGAGGGGCAAGCCGGGTCGCGCCGGGATTCAGGAAGCGTCGTCCAGAAGGACGCGGACGGCGTCGGCGGCCAGGAAGGCTTCGGTGGCCAGGCGGCAGCGCTCGCCCAAGGCCAGCTTGCGCTCCCGGCGACCGCGGCGCCCGCGCGGCGGATCGGCCAGCGGGGGGAGAATGCCGAAGTTCACGTTCATCGGCGACAGACGGTCGCTGGTCGTGTCGAAGAGGAAACCGTGCAACAGGCTGCCGAGCATCGACTCCGGCGGCCAGTCGGGCAGCGGGCGGCCCCGGCGCTCGGCGGCCAGCAGCCAGGCGGTGACCAGACCGGAGGCGATGGACTCGACGTAGCCCTCGACACCGGTCATCTGGCCGGCGAAACGCAGGTGCGGCCGCGCGGGCAGGGCGAAGCGCCGGTCGAGGACGCGCGGGGTGTCCAGATAGAAGTTGCGGTGCAGCTGGCCGTAGCGCACGAACTCGGCGCGGGCCAGTCCCGGGATCATCCGGAAGACGCGGCGCTGTTCGCCCTGCCGCAGCCTGGTCTGGAAGCCGACGAGCCCGTAGAGCGCGCCGTCCCGGCTCTCCTGCCGCAGCTGGACGACGGCGTGGGGCCGGCGCCCGTCGCGCGGGTCGCTCAATCCGACCGGCCGCAGGGGGCCGAAGGCCAGGGTTTCGGGGCCGGACTCGGCGATCTCCTCGACCGGCTGGCAGGCGGCGAAGAGGGCCGCGCGGTCGAAGTCGGCCACGGGCGTCCGCTCGGCCGCGACCAGAGCCGCCACGAAGTCCCGGTAGCCCGCCTCGTCGAAGGGGGCGTTCAGGTAGTCATCGCCGCCGCGTCCGTAGCGGGACGCGCGGAAGAGCACCGTCTCGTCCAGCGATTCGCGCAGCACGGTCGGCGCGATGGCGTCGAAGAAATGGAGTCCGTCGCTGCCTGTGGCCCGGGCCAGGTCGGCCTGCAGGTCGGGCGAGGTCAGGGGGCCGGTGGCGAAGATCCAGTCGACGCCGTCTTCGTCCGGCAGGGCCGCGATCTCTTCGCGCACCACCGTGATCCCGGGGTCGGCCGCCAACAGGGCGCCGACGCGCCGCGCGAACTCGTCGCGGTCCACGGCCAGGGCCGAACCGGCGGGCAGCGAGGCCTCGCGGGCGGCCGCGAGCAGCCGGCAGCCCAGCAGGTCCAGCTCGGTCTTGAGGACGCCGGAGGCGGTGGCGGGGTCGGTGCTCTTCAGGGAGTTGCTGCAGACGATCTCGGCCAGGTCGCCGCCGCGGTGGGCGGGCGTGCTCGCTCCGGGCCGCATCTCGTGCAGGACGACGGCGAGGCCGAAGCGCGCCAGCTGCAGGGCCGCCTCGCAGCCGGCCAGACCGCCGCCGACGACGTGGACGGTTCGGGGACCGGACACGGCGCACCTGCCTATTCGAGAGCCTCGGCCTTGCAGACCGGACAGACGAGCTGGCGGCCCCGGGACTGGGTGTACTTCTCGACGACGTAGGGGTTGCCGCAGGCCTCGCAGGCCCGGGCGACCGGACGGTTCCACGACGTGAAGTCGCAGTCGGGGTAGCGGTCGCAGCCGTAGAAGGTGCGCCCGCGCTTGCTGCGGCGCTCGGTGAGCTGTCCGTCGCAGCCCTCGCGGGGGCAGGCCACGCCGATCGTGATCGGCCGCGTGAACTTGCAGTCCGGGTAGCCCGAACAGGCCACGAAGCGGCCGAAGCGGCCGCGACGCACCTGCAGCACCTTCCCGCAGTCGGGGCAGTTCTCGTCCAGCTCCTCGAGGTCGCCGGGCAGGGGCTGCGAGTACTTGCACTCCGGGTAGGTCGGGCAGGAGAGGAACTTGCCGTTGCTCCCCCACTTCTCGACGAGCTTCGACCCGCAGCGCGGGCAGTCGATGTCCGTCTCGGCCATCAGCGACTTGCGCAGCGCGTCGCGGTCGGCCTCCATCTTCTCGAGCTCCTGGCGGAAGGGCCCGTAGAATTCGCCGATCACGTCCTGCCACTGCAGCTCGCCGGATTCGACCCGATCCAGGTCGTCCTCCATATGCGCCGTGAACTCGACGGCGAAGAGATGCGGCAGCGCGCGCCCGAGCAGGTCCCAGACCTCGCGGCCGAGACGGGTGGGCACGAAGGCGCCCTTCTCGCGCTCGACGTATTTGCGGTCGATCAGCGTGGAGATGATGGCGGCGTAGGTGCTGGGGCGGCCGATGCCGTGCGACTCCAGCTCGCGCACCAGCGAGGCGTCGCGGTAACGCGGGGGCGGCTGGGTGAAATGCTGCTTGGGGTCGACGTCGGCCAGCTCCATGGACTCGCCCTCGGCCAGGACGGGCAGCACCGAACTCTCGTCGTCGTCGGCGTCGGGCATGGCGCGCAGGAAGCCGGGCTCGGTGGTGCGGGAGCCTGTGGCGCGGAAGCGCAGGCCGTCGCCGGCGACGACGACGGTCGTCTGGTCGAAGCGGGCGTCGGGCATCTGGCTGGCGATGGCGCGGCGCCAGATCAGGTCGTAGAGACGGTAGAGATCCTTCTCCAGCACCGCCTTCACCTTCTCGGGCGTGATGGCGAAGCTGGTCGGACGGACGGCCTCGTGGGCGTCCTGGGCCTTCTTGGCGCTGCGGTAGCCGCGGCCGCCGGGCACCACCATCTCGGGACCGTAGAGCTGCTCGACGGTCTCCGCGGCCTGCCGCTGGGCGTCCTGCGACAGCCGCACCGAATCGGTGCGCATGTAGGTGATCAGGCCGACGGGACCCTCGGCGCCGAACTCCACGCCCTCGTAGAGCTGCTGGGCCAGGGTCATCGTCTTGCGGGCCGAGAAGCCGCAGCGGCGCGCGGCCTCCTGCTGCAGGGTGCTGGTGATCAGCGGCGGCTTCGGCGAGCGCTTGCGCTCCTTGCGGACGATCTCCTCGACCTGGAAGGCGCCGGCGCGCACCCGGGCGGCCACGGCGTGGGCGTCGGCGGCCGCGGTCAGGGTCGTCAGCCCTTCCTTCTTCAACTTCTCGCCGTCGATCTCGAAGAGGTCGGCGGCCAGGATCTCGCCCGGGGCGTGCCCCTCCCCCTGCGGGCGGAAGATGGCCTGGATCGTCCAGTACTCCTCGCTCTTGAAGGCCTCGATCTCGGTCTCGCGCTCGCAGACCAGGCGCAGGGCCACGGTCTGCACGCGGCCCGCCGAGAGGCCCTTGAAGAAGAGGGACCAGAGCTGGGGGCTGACCTGGTAGCCCACCAGGCGGTCCAGGATGCGCCGGGCCTGCTGGGCCTGGACCTTCTGCAGGTCGATGTCGCCGGGGTTCTCGATCGCCCGCTTGATGGCCGCCTTGGTGATCTCGTTGAAGACGATGCGCTGCAGCGGCTTCTTCGCGGTCGCCAGGTGGTTGGCGATGTGCCAGGCGATCATCTCGCCCTCGCGGTCGAGGTCGGTCGCCAGCAGCACGCCGTCCGCCTTCTTCGCGGCGCTGAGCAGCTCGGTCAGAACCTTCTTCTTGCCGCGGATGACGGTGTAGTCCGGGGCGAAGCCGTTGTCGACGTCGACGCCGAGCTTCGTCTTGGGCAGGTCGATGACGTGGCCGACCGAGGCCTTCACCGTGAAGCCCTTGCCGAGGTACTTCTGGATGGTGCGGGCCTTGGCGGGGCTCTCGACGATCAAAAGCTGGGTCATGACGGTCTCCCGCGGCCGGTGGGGCGACGCGCCGCCGCCGTTTCGGCCGACCTGGGCTCCATGGGGAACGAGATCAATGCGCGCGCTCGCCCTCGTCCGAGGTGTAGAACACCGGATCCTGGTCCGGCCAGCTCAGGACGAGCCGATCGATGAGCGCCGCCAGGAATTCGCGATCGAGGGGCGCGGACAGGGACAGCGCCGCATACTGGATGACGAGCTCCATCTGCTGCGGCGTGATCTCCCGGCGGCGGCTGAGCTCCAGCAGGTAGCCGCGGGCGGCCGGGGTCAGGATCTCCTGCTCCGCGGCGTCGAAGAGACGATGACCGCCGCAGACGGGTTCGCCGGCGTACCTCATGACGAGGTCGCCGAATCCCGCGTCGTGCAGCAGGTCGACCAGCAGGGGCGACAGCTTGTCCCGCGCTTGGCTCACGTCTCGTTCCTCTCCCGGTTATGAGCGAGGTACGGTAGCATGAGGGGCCCCGGGGCGCAAGTTCGCCCCCTCAGCTGCCGCAGCACTTCTTGTACTTCTTGCCGCTGCCGCAGGGGCAGGGATCGTTGCGGCCCACCTTCGGGGCCTCGCGGGTCAGGGGCCGTCCGCCGCCCGGCGGCGGCGGCGGCGCCGCACCGCCGGCGGACGCTGCGGCCGGAGCGGCAGCGGCGCCCAGGTAGTCGACGGATTCGTGCTTCGCCTGCAACTGCTCCGGCGACGGCGCCTGCGGGGGCGCGGGACGCGCGGCGAGCTCCGCGCGGAAGAAGAGCCGCACCGAATCGCGCTCGATGCCGTCGAGCAGGGTCTGGAACATCTGGAAGGACTCGGCCTTGTACTCGACCAGCGGATCGCGCTGGGCGTAGGAGCGCAGGCCGATGCCGCTGCGCAGCAGCACCAGCTGGTTCAGGTGGTCCTTCCAGTACTCGTCGATCACCTGCAGCATGACGAAGCGCTCGAGCTGACGCGTGAGCTCCGGCGTCAGGCGCTGCTCCTTCGTGGCGTAGCGTTCGCGGGCCGTCTCCAGCAGCCGCTCGCGCAGCGCCAAGGTGCCGATGGTCAGCCGCTCCTCCTGGGGCACGGGCAAGGGCGTCAGGATCAGGGCCGCGAAGTCCTTCTCCAGGGTCGCGTAGTCCCAGTAATCGTTGGCCTGGGATTCGGGGCAGTGCTCGGCGACCAGCTTCTCGACCACGGAGTCGACATACTCGCGCATCAGGTCGGAGAGGTCGTCCTCGACCAGGATCTCCCGCCGCTGGGCGTAGATGACCTCGCGCTGGCGGTTGACCACGTTGTCGTAGTCGAGCAGGTGCTTGCGGATCTCGAAGTTCCGCGCCTCGACCCGCTGCGCGGCCCGCTCGATGGCCTTGGTCACCATCGGATGCGTGATCACTTCGCCCTCGGGCACGTTGAGCCGGTCCATGATCTTGATCAGGCGCTCGGAGTTGAACAGACGCATCAGGTCGTCTTCGAGCGACAGGAAGAAGACCGAGGAGCCGGGATCGCCCTGGCGGCCGGCGCGACCGCGGAGCTGGCGGTCGATGCGGCGGCTCTCGTGGCGCTCGGTGCCGATGATCTGCAGTCCGGCGGGCTCCTCCCCGACCCTCGCTTCGGCCTTGTCGACCTTCTCGTCCGGCGCCGCCCCCACCAGTTCGCGGAGGTCGATCTTGATGTCGGTGCCGCGGCCGGCCATGTTCGTGGCGATGGTCACGGCGCCGCGGCGGCCGGCGCCGGCGACGATCTCCGCCTCGCTGCGGTGGTGCTTGGCGTTGAGCACGGTGTGGTTGATGCCCCGCCGCGACAGCAGGCGGCTCAGGAACTCGCTCACCTCGACCGTCGTCGTGCCCACGAGCACCGGCAGGCCCAGCTTGTGCAGGTACTCGACGTGCTCGATGATGGCGTTGAACTTCTCCTTCTTCGTGCGGAAGATCACGTCGTCCAGGTCCTCGCGGCGCACCGGCTCGTTGGTCGGGATGGCCACGACGTCCAGGTCGTAGATCTGGTTGAACTCCGCCTCCTCGGTGACCGCGGTGCCCGTCATGCCGGACAGCGTGTCGTACATCCGGAAGAAGTTCTGCAGGGTGACCGTGGCCAGGGTCTGGGTCTCCTTCTCGACCCGCACCCCCTCCTTCGCCTCCAGCGCCTGGTGCAGGCCCTCGCTGAAGCGCCGGCCGGGCATCGGGCGCCCGGTGAACTCGTCCACGATGACGATCTTCTCGTCCTGGATGATGTACTCGTCGTCGCGGGCGTAGAGGGTGTAGGCGCGCAGCAACTGCTCGACGTTGCTGATCATCTCGTTCTTCAGCGCATACTCGCGCTCGGCCGCCTCGACGAGCTCGGCCCGCTTGTCGTCGCTCAACGACTCGTCCCGCTGCAGCTCGCCCACGGTCACGGCCAGGTCGGGCAACACGAAGAACTCGGGGTCCTCCTGGGCCAGCAGTTCGCGGCCCCGCTCGGTGAAGTCCGCGGCGTGGTTCTTCTCCTCGACCGTGAACAGCAGCTCGGAGTCGGCCTCCCACATGGCCTTGTCGCGCATGAAGAGGGCCTCGGTGCGCTGGACGGTCTCCATGACGCCGGGGATCTGGGCCAGGCGGCGGAAGCGTTTGTTCTTGGGCGCGCCGCGGTGGATGCGCAGCAGCTTGACCGCGGTCTCGTCGTCGATGACGACGTCGTCGCCCTCCTCGAAGGAGCTGGGCCGGATCACCTTCTCGACGGCGGCGAGCCATTCGTTGGCCATGCGGGTCTGCTGGCGGACGACCTTCTCGACCTTGGGCTTGAGCTCCTCGAAGCGATGGGTCGACTTGTCCACGGCCCCGCTGATGATCAGGGGGGTCCGCGCCTCGTCGATCAGCACCGAGTCCACCTCGTCGACGATGGCGAAGGAGAAGTCGCGCTGGACCAGCTGCTCCTTGCTGATCGCCATGTTGTCGCGGAGGTAGTCGAAGCCGATCTCGTTGTTCGTGCCGTAGGTGACGTCGCAGTTGTAGGCCGCGCGGCGCTCGACGGGATTCATGTCGCTGATGATGAAGCCGACGCTCAGGCCCAGGAAGCGCAGCACCCCGCCCATCCACTCGCCGTCGCGACGGGCCAGGTAGTCGTTGACCGTGACCAGGTGGGCGCCGCGGCCGTCCAGGGAGTTCAGGTAGAGCGGCATCACCGCGACCAGGGTCTTGCCCTCGCCGGTGGCCATCTCGGCGATCTTGCCCTGGTGCAGGGCGATGGCGCCGATGATCTGGACGTCGTAGGGCACCATGTCCCAGACCATCTCGCGTTCCCAGACCGGCCAGGTCGCCTTGCGCTCGGCCAGGCGCCGGCAGGCCTCCCAGACCACGCCGTAGGCCTCGGGCAGGAGGTCGTCCAGGGTCTCGCCCTCGGTGAAGCGGCGGCGGAACTCGTCGGTCTTGGCGCGCAGGGCCTCGTCGTCCAGCGCCGCGTAGTCGCCGCGAACCGCCTTGACCTTCTCGAGGATGGGGCGCAGGCGGAGATAGTCGCGGCTCGACTTGCCGCCGAAAAGGCGTTCCAGGAATTTCATCAGAGCCATTGTCAGCCTCGCGGGGGACGGATCAGCAGACCCACCTCAGGAAGATCATGATCACGCCCGCGGTGACGGGCGGGATGGTCAGGTTGTCCCAGCGACCGGGGGTCCACCGCTCCATGATCGCGGCGGCGGCGGCGCCGGGGACGACGAGTTCGGGGCGCGGTCCCATGGTGATGACGATCATCAGGGCCGAGACGAAGAAGCAGGCCAGCGAACCGGCCACTGTCTTGCGGCCGCGCTTGGCGACCACGGGCACGCGGGTGGGCTGCCCGGCCTCCAGGCCCAGCTGCTGGCGGGTGCGCGACATGGCCTGGCCGACGACCGCGGCGGCCGAGTCGCCCCAGGCCAGGCAGAGGATGCCCGCGGCGGCGGGACCGGCGTCGAAGAGCAGCGAGGTCGCCGTGGCGCCGATCATCATCACCGAAGCGCCGCTCAGCTGGTAGCGCTCTTCCCTGCGAAAGATAAGCGGAAAAGTGCGGTAGGCCCACAGGGCCCAGCGTTTCAGGCGCAGCCGGGCCATGTCGATGGCCATGACCAGGAGCGCGGCGACCGCCAGGCCGGCGGTGGCGATGGGATCGCTCATGTAGAAGGCCCACACCGCCAGCACGGTCGAAGAGACGTGCACGCCCTTGCGGCCCCACTCGACGCTTTCGCGCCAGGAGAGGGATGTCGCGGCGGGGGGAGTCTTCGCGGTTTCGCTCTTCATGCGCGCGGTCGATGCGACACGACGAGATCCCGTCGGTTCAGGGTGTTCCGGCCCCGCGGCCGCAGTCCACGGGATGGCCAATAAGTATCCATCGGTACACCTGTCGGTCAATCAAAACCTTCTCGACGTAGCGCCGGGTCTCGTCGTAGCCGATCCAGGCCAGGAAGATCGCCCGCGCCGCGGCGCCGCCCAACTGGGCGTCCCAGCGCGCGACGGCGCCCGGTCCGGCGTTGTAGGCCGCGGTCGCGCGATAGGGATCGCCGTCGTAGCGGCGAGCGTTCCCGGCCAGCAGGCCCGCGCCCTTGGCCACCGCCACGGCCGGGGTCCGCCAGGGCACGCGGCCGTCGCGGAAGTCGGTCGCGGCGTAATGGAAGGGCATGACCTGCAGCCAGCCCAGGGCGCCGGCGCGAGACCGCACCGAGGAATCGAAAAGGGATTCGTTGCGGGCCACAGCCAGCAGCCAGGCGGCCTCGACTTCCCCCGCGGCCCTCGCGACCGCCGGTTCGGCGGGGACCGGATAGTAGAGATGGAGACGGTCGGCGGCGGCGAGGCCGGGCGTGGGCGTGACGGCGATGACGGCCACCTGGCCGCGAGGGTCATCCACGGCCAGGCAGAGACCGTAGAGCGCGTGACGCCGCACGCGCTCGGAAGGGTCGTCCACCCGAACGCCGGCCAGCAGGCTGGGGACGGGGCTGGCGGCTGCCGCCGCCTTCCCGCCGGCCAGGCGCTCGAGGTCGCGGGTCAGGGCCCATTCCAGCAGCAGGTCGCGATCGGGGCTCGCGTGCAGCCAGGTGCCGACCGCCGCGCAGGACAGGGCGAAGCGGGCGTTGGCGGTGGCCGCGCGCCGGGCGCCGTCGACGGCGGCGAGGTAGGCCAGATCGGAAGATCGCAGGCCCTCCCCCGGCAGGGTCCGGCCCCAGGCCAGCCAGGAACGCCAAGCGTGATCGCGCGCGACCCGGAACGCAGCCCGCGACTCCGGCGACGGCTTCAGGTCGGGCGCCAGTCCGGCCCGGACCAGGTCGGCGGCTCGTTCCAGCTCCGTGCCGTCGCACGGGACCGACGGCCCGTCGAGGGCGCCTGTACGCCGGTTCCAGACAGTCGATTCCGCCGCCGGCAGACCGCCCTCGACCACGGAATCCAGACGGGAAACCAGGTCGTCGCGGCCCAGGGCGCGCGCCTGCGCCACGCCGCGCAGGGCTTCCTCCGCGAAGAGGCGAGCCAGGTCGTCCCGGCCCTCGCTGCGAGCCAAGGCGAAACCTTCGGCGATCCTCCCTGCGCCGCGGGAGAAATCCTTCGCGGTGAAGGCGTCGTCCGCATCGCGACGCAGGAGGTAGGCCCGGCTCTCGGCGTTCAATCCCGGCGAGGCCAGCAGTCGAGCCGTCGCGGCGGCGTCCGACGCGGCTCGTCGCCGGGCCCGGACCCAGAGCCGCTGATAGAGGGGATCATCGGGCGGAGCGGCGGCGCGCCAGGCGGCGTAGGCGTCATTGCGAGGCCAGATCGCCGCCAGGGCCGCCCCCGCCTCGGGGTCGTCCACCGGAACGGCCGGAGCGGGCCACGGGTGGGTGGACAGCAGCCAGCGCAGGTGGGCTTCGGGCGGCGCAGGCAGGTCGGCGCCCCCGGACGCCGCCCGCCGAAGACGCATCCCGGCGAGAGCATCGCCAGGCCCCAGGGCCAGCAGTTCGGGCCACCAGACAGCTTCGGCCTCCCTTCCCGGAAGCGGAAGCAGGTCCCGCCGCAACCTGCGCACCAGGGCCCGGGCCGGGTGGGGATCGTGAAGGGCGAGCGAATCCGCGACGGCATACGCCAAGGACGCCCTGGTGTATTCACTTTGCTGAATTGCTCTTAGATAGTTGCGCTCAACCAGATCCTCAAGGTGCCAGGTGACCGTCGGATCCGCTGGAGCCGGGGCTCGATCCGTGAGCAATTCACGGTAGCGACGCTCCCGGGCGTCCATCCACCGTCGGGCCGCGTCGCGATCTCCGAGCGCCGGGGCGACGAGCCGCCAGGTCGCCAGATTGTCCCAGCGTCGGCGGCGGCCCTCGAAATAGGCCCGGGCCGCCTCCGCCCAGGCCGGATCGAGGGTGGTCGGGTCCAGGATTTCCTCGCGGAGGCCTGCGATTTCCGGAACCGCCGCCGAGGGATCGGCGAAGGCGCCGGACCGCAGGCGCTCCAGGAAGGGGTCCACGACCGGACCGGCCTGCACTGTGCGAACCGGCGGCAATGAGATCAGCAGGATTAGGAAGGAAAGAAATGCGAGGCTCCGTCCTCGACTCATCTCAGGATCACCACCTTGCGGGATTGGGTGCGGCCGCCGGCTTCGAGGAGCAGCAGGTACGCGCCCGAGGGCAGGAGGTTCCCGTCGCCGTCGCGGGCGTCCCAGAGGTGCAGGTAGGTGCCCGCGGTGAAGGGCCAACGCCGCAGGCGCCGCCCCCGCAGGTCGTAGAGATCCAGGCTGGCCCCGGACACCGACTGCGGCACCGTGACCATCATCCGCAACGGTCCGGCGGCCGGATTGGGCCAGGGCCTGCCGAGCACGGCGCCGATCGTCGGCCCGTCGTCGGCGTGCCTGGCCACCGGCCGCGAGGCGATCGGACCGAATTCCACCGTCTCGGCGATCACCCGCATCAGCAGGCGCTGGCGGGGGCCGTAGGCGGCGAGGGCCCCGAGGTGCGAGTCGTCCAGGTAGAAAGGCTGCCCCTGCGGCGTGCCCGGCAGGCCGCGCCAGCCCTCCGTCCAGGTCGCGCCTTCGTCGGCGCTGCTCTCCACGCGGTAGAGGGTGACGTACTCGGGCCACGGCCAGATCCAGGCCAGGACGGGCTCCGGCGGCGGCGGCGAGGTCCGGGTCGGCCCAGGGTAGGCCTCGCCGTCACCGCCGCTCCAGCGCCAGACAGGGAAGGCCGAGGCGGTCGCCGGATCCGCGAGCGTCATGTCCCGCACCAGCCAGCCTCCCTCCCGCCAGGCCGAGTCGCTGGCCAGGCGCAGGGCCAGGCGCACGGGACCCGGCGCTTCGGGCAAGACGAAGACGTCGACTCGCCACGGGTCCAGGTCAGGATCGGCGCCGTCGAGGACGGCGAAGGACGGAAGGCCGCCCAGGGCGTGTCGCGCCGAGGGATCGACAGCGCCGGGGTAGCGGTCGACGGGCGCCAGATCCGCGGCGCCGCCGTCGGGCAGGATCGCCCGGGCCAGGGCGCCGTCGCCGGCCACCCCCGGACGGATGAGGTCGACCCGCACGCGATGCACCACGCGAACGGCGGAGCCCGCCGGAAGAGGCGGCGTGAGCAGGGTGGCGTCGGCCCCGTTGTCGTAGACGGCCGTCGGCCAGTCGCCCACCGTCAACGCCGTGTTGCAAGCCAGGGCGTAGCCGCCGGAACCGCCCGGATCGGACAGCAGCCGCCAGGCCGTGCCTGGGACGCCGGCGACCGATGACGACCAGGAGCCCGGCCACGCTGCGCGGAAGTCCAGGGGATCCGGATCCTCGCTCCACTGCCATTCGTGAACGCGGTAGGCGGTCTCGTCGACGCCGTCGGCGCGCAGGCGCAGGCTGAACCGCGTGGACGCCCCGGGTGGCGGCGCGGAGTCGGGATTCCAGAGGACGGCTGTCGCCGGAACCCAGAGCCCGGCCTCGCCGCCGGGCGCAAGGTCGAAGCTCAGCGCCTCCCCCCCGGGCGCGTCGACGAAACGGCCCCAGGCCGGATCGGAGACGACGCGGATGGTGGCGCGCAGGGTGACGGCGGGCACGCCGGTCTCGCACACGGCCAGCGCCAGGGCCGGCGACGCGCCGAAGGCGAAGCCCAGCTCGACCGTGAAGCGCGGCGACGCGGCGTCCTCGATGTCCAGGATCACGCCGGCCTCCGTCGGAACGATCGAGGCCAGGGCCAGATCGATGGGGCCGTCGTAGGAACGCGCCGTCCAGCTGACGACCCCGCCCGAACCCGGGAAGGGATCGGCCGGCGTGCCGCGATCCTCGCCCCGCGCCAGGGCGCCGTCGCCGTCGGCCTCGACCAGCCGCACCCGCAGGTGACGGTCGTCGATCACGCCGCTGGACTGCTCGCCCTCGGCCAGGGTCCCGTCCACGTGGTAGACCAGCAGCTGGGGTTCGGGCAGCGCCGGATCATAATGCGGATCGTCGCCGCGGCTCTCGAGCAGGAAATATTCCGGCCCGGACTCGCCGTACTCCCAGATCCGCCAGGCGACCCGCTCGCCCTTCGCGGGCAGGAAGAGACTCTCGTCGCCGCGGACGTCGACAACGTCCAGCCAGCCGACCTGGGCGCAGCTGTAGGCGTCGGGCAGGGCCGGGTCCGCACCGTCTCCCGAACCCCAGGCGCCGGCGGCCATCAGGCTGAAAACGCCGAGGCCGCCGCGTCCGGCGAGGTCGTGGGCGGTCGAGGGCAGGAAGGGATCGTAGCGGTCCTCCAGGCCGAGCAGATGGGCCGTCTCGTGGGCCCAGACCCCGAGGCCGGAACGCAGGCTGGCCACGGCGTAGCTGCGGGCGCTCACGCCATCCCGGGTCACCGGTTCCTCGAGGAAAAAGGCCAGGGGCATGATCAGGCCGTCGTCGCCGTCGTTCTCCAGTCCCGGCGCCGCGTGCAGGATGAGCACGCCGTCCACCTCGCCGTCGTCGTCGCCGCTGCCGGGCAGGCCGTCGGGGCCGTCGCGGTCGAGCAGGCGGAAATCCAGCCCCGTGTCGCGCACGAAGCCCAGCGCTTCCGACGCCAGGCGCCGCGTGCGCGTGAAGCCGTTGAGGTCGCGGTCGGAATAGTCGAGCCGGTCGCCGGGCAGACGCACCAGGGGGGCGATCACGATGTCCAGGGCGGTGCGTCCCTGCGAGGCGTGCTCGAAGTAGGACGCCAGCGCGCCGGGGTCGGCGGCGGTCACCAGCCGGGGCGCGAGCGAGGCCGCAGGCAGCCAATCGTCGGGAAGGCGCGCGTCGGCGAAGTCCACGGGAATGACCAGCAGGCCGATGCGGGCGGGCTCGCCGCGGGCGGCTGCGGCGGCCACGGAGGCGCGCAGCGCAGCCCGACGGTCGGCCCGCAACAGGCCGAGAGCGGAGTCGGCGCCGAACGTAGGCGCGGCCGCGGTCAGCAGGACGAGCAGAGCCGCCGGCCAGACGCAGACGCCCCGCAAGGAGGCGGGGCGCCGCGAAGACCCGACGGGCGAAGGATCACTCCCACTCGATCGTGCTGGGCGGCTTGCTGCTGATGTCGTAGACCACACGGTTTACTCCGGGTACCTCGTTGATGATCCGGTTGCTGATCCGGGCCAGGACCTCGTCGGGGATGCGCGCCCAGTCGGCGGTCATGCCGTCCTGGCTGGTGACCGCGCGCAAGGCGACCACGGCCTCGTAGGTGCGCAGATCCCCCATGACGCCCACCGTCTGCACCGGCAGCAGCACGGCGCCCGCCTGCCAGATCAGGTCGTACTGGCCCGAGGCGCGCAATTCCTGGATGAAGATATGGTCGGCCGACTGCAGGAGGCGAACCTTTTCCCGGGTCACCTCGCCCAGGATGCGCACGCCCAGCCCCGGACCCGGGAAGGGATGGCGCATGAGCAGTGAATCGGGGATGTCCAGCTGGGTGCCGACCCGCCGCACCTCGTCCTTGAAGAGGTCGCGCAGGGGCTCCACCAGTTCGAAACCCAGCTTCTCGGGCAGGCCGCCCACGTTGTGGTGGGTCTTGATCGTGCTGCTGGGCCCGGCCACGGTCATCGACTCGATGCGGTCGGGATAGAGCGTGCCCTGGGCCAGGAAGCCGAACTCTCCCAGATCCCGGGTCGCGTTCTGGAAGATCTCGATGAAGGTGTTGCCGATGATCTTCCGCTTCTGCTCGGGCTCGGCGACCCCGCGCAGCCGGCTGAGGAAGGTGTTCGCCGCGTCGACGCGCAGCACCGGCCGGTGCAGGAAGGCGTTCAGGTTCCGCTCGACCTCGTCGGCCTCGCCCAGACGCAGCAGCCCGTTGTCGACGAAGATCGCGTGCAGACGGTCGCCGACGGCGCGGTCGATCAGGGTGGCGACCACCGTCGAGTCCACGCCGCCGGAGACTCCGCAGAGCACGCGCGCATCGCCGACCTGGGCGCGGATCGCCTCGAGGGTGTCCTCGATGAAGGCGGCCGCGGACCACTGGCCCTCGATGCCGCAGATCTCGCGAATGAAGTTCTCGAGGATGCGGGTGCCGAATTCGCTGTGCACCACCTCGGGATGGAACTGGACCCCGTAGATCCCCCGCTCCGGATCCCCGCAGGCGGCGAAGGGGATCGTCTCGGAGCTGGCCAGCAACCGGAAGCCCCCGGGCATGGAGCCCACGCGGTCGCCGTGGCTCATCCACACCCGCTGCCCCGACTCCGGCGTGCCCGCGAAGAGCGGCGACTGGTCGTGGAGCCTGATCGTCGCCGGCCCGTATTCGCGCTGGGCGCTGGGCTCCAGCGAACCGCCCAGGCGTTCGCAGAAGAGCTGCATGCCGTAGCAGATGCCCAGCAGCGGGACGTCGGCCTCGAAGAGGTCGGCCCCGACGTCCGGCGCGCCCTCGGCGCGCACCGAGGCCGGCCCGCCGCTGAGCACGATGCCCCGCACCTCGGGACGCCCCAGCACCTCGGCGTAGCGGTGGTAGGGATAGATCTCACTGAAGACGCCCAACTCGCGCAGACGGCGCGCGATCAGCTGCGTGTACTGGGAGCCGAAGTCGAGGACCGCCACCTCGGGCTGGACCGTCGTCGGCTGGGAGTCGGGCATCGCTGACCTCCGTGGTCCTAGTGGCGGAAGTGCCGCCGGCTCGTGTGCATCAGGGTGACGCCGAGGCGGTTCGCCGCGGCGACGACCTCGTCGTCGCGGATCGACCCGGCCGGCGCGATGATCGCGGCCACGCCGGCCTCGTGCAGGCGCTCGACGCTGTCCGGGAAGGGGAAGAAGGCGTCCGACGCGCAGACGCTGCCGGCGATGTCCAGCTCCTGGTCCCCCGCCTTGCGCACGGCGATGCGGGCCGAATCGACGCGGCTCATCTGCCCGGCGCCGATGCCCAGGGTGGCGCCGCCGGCGGTCAGGACGATGGCGTTGCTCTTGACGTGCTTGCAGACCTTCCAGGCGAAGGCCAGCTCCGCCTTCAGCGCGGCGTCGGGCTCGGGACCGGCGGCGTGACGCCAGTCGTCCAGCTCGGGGAAGCCCGCGTCCTCCTCCTGCCACAGGGTGACCTGGCCGAAGGAGCGGCTCTGGCCGCGGGTGGCGTCGGCAAAGGCGGCGGCGTCGTAGGTCAGCACGCGCAGGTTCTTCTTCCGGCAGAGCCGCTCGCGCGCGTCGTCCGCGTAGGCGGGCGCCAGCACGACCTCGCAGAAGCGCCCGGCCAGGATCTCGGCGGACGCGGCGTCGACCTCGCCGGTGAAGACGAAGATGCCCCCGAAGGCGGATTCCGGATCGCAGCGCAGGGCCAGGTCCAGCGCCTCGCGCGCGTTGCCGGCGGTGGCGGCGCCGCAGGGGTTGGTGTGCTTGAGCACGGCGCAGCTCGTCCCGCCCAGGTCGGCGGCCAGCTTCAGCCCGGCCACGACGTCGACCAGGTTGTTGTACGAGAGCTGCTTGCCGTTGAGCTGCCGCAGCCCCATGCCGACCAGCGGATCCTCGGGATCGGCGCCGGGAGCATAGAGCTCGGCCTCCTGGTGCGGGTTCTCGCCGTAGCGCAGGGGGATGACCGAGACCGGCTCCTCGCCGCCGAACCAGTCGCTGATCTGCGTGTCGTATTCGGTGACCAGCGCGAAGGCGCGGACGGCCATCCGCCGGCGGAACTCGGGGCCGGGCAGCCCGTCGTGGGCCCGGCATTCGAAGACGAACTCGTCGTAGTCCTCGGGATCGCAGAGCACGCAGACCCGCGGGAAGTTCTTGGCCGCGGCGCGCAGCAGCGACGGACCGCCGATGTCGATCTTCTCGACGCAGGCCGCTTCGTCGGCGCCGGCGGCGACGGTCTCGCCGAAGGCGTAGAGGTTGCAGACGACGACGTCGATCGGCGCCAGATCGAGCTCGGCCACCGCCGCGAAGTCTTCCTCGGTCGGGCCGAGGATGCCGCCGAAGACCAGCGGATGCAGGGTCTTGACCCGGCCGCCGAAGATCTCGGGAAAGCCGGTCAGGTCGCCGACGTCCCGGACCTCGTGACCGTGCTCGCGCAGGTAGGCCGCGGTGCCGCCGCTGGCCAGGAATTCGTAGTCGTAGGAATCCAGCACCGCCGCCACGTGTTCCAGGTCCGTCTTGTCGGTCACGCTCAGCAGCGCGCGACGCCGGCGCTTCAATCCAGGACGCTCCGCCATGCCTCCACCTCCGCAGGGAACAGGATCTCCAGGACCTCCCGGTAACGCCGGGCCGTCATCTCGAGCACCGCGGCGGGCAGGGCCGGCGGCGGCGGTTCGTGGTTCCAGCCGGTGCCGTCGAGGTGGTTGCGCAGGATCTGCTTGTCCCAGCTCGGCGGCTCCTCCCCCGGCCGATGCTCCGAGGCGGGCCAGAAGCGGCTCGAGTCGGGGGTCAGCACCTCGTCGATCAGGGTGATCTTCCCGTCCACCAGCCCGAATTCGAATTTCGTGTCGGCGATCAGCACCCCGCGGGCGCGCGCGTGTTCGGCGCCCTCGCCGTAGAGGCGCAGGGTCAGCTCACGCAGGGCCTCGGCGCGGTCACGCCCCACCAGGTCGGCCATCTTCGGGAAGGGGATGTTCTCGTCGTGCCCGGTCTGGGCCTTGGTCGACGGCGTGAACAGGGGCTGCGGCAGGCGTTCCGACTTGAGCAGGCCCTCGGGCAGGGCGTGGCCGCAGATCGCGCCGTCGGCGAGGTACGCGCGCCAACCCGAACCGGTGATGTAGCCCCGGGCGATGCACTCCACGGGGAAGGGCTGGGCCTTGCGCACGAGCATGCTGCGCCCGCGCAGGGAGTCGGCGTGGGCGGCGAAGGGCGCGGGGAAGTCGTCGGCCTCGGCCGTGATCAGATGATTGGGCACGTCGGCGAAACGCTTCAGCCAGGCCAGGGTCATCACCGTCAGGACGACGCCGCGGCCCGGCACGCACTGGTCCATGATCACGTCATAGGCGGAGATCCGGTCGGTGGCGACGATGAGCAGGCGATCGCCCAGATCGAAGATCTCGCGCACCTTGCCGCGTCGATCCGGCCGCAGGCCGAGGTCGACCGTGCTGCGAAGGGTTGGCATGGCGCTCCCGATTCGCCGAAGTGATGGTAAATGAGGAGATCGCGACTCCGGACGCCGCGACAGCGGCATGGTACGCCGCCCCTCCGGGACTGTCAAGGCGGGGGCCCGGGGATGCTGCCGGAAGCGCCGCGCGAGGTCCGCCAGTGCAGGGCGCCGGCCTCGTCCCAGGCCATCAGCACCGTCCCGTCACGGTCGCTGCGCAGGATCCGCAGCGTGTCGCCCGCGGCCACGAAGGGTCCGTGGCTGGGATGGCGATGGCGGTTCTCGACCCCGCAGCTGACCAAGGTCAACGAAGGCAGCAGAGCCGCCAGGAAGGGAGGCGAACTGGACGTGGCGCTGCCGTGATGTCCCGCCTTGAGCACCTGGATCCCGGCGGCGCCGTCGAGGCGTCCGCCGGCCAGCAGGCGGGCCTCGCCGCCGGATTCCAGGTCGCCCGCCCAGACCCCGACCAGACGGTCGCGGCGATAGAGCCCCAGCACCAGCGAGCGGTCGTTCTCGTCCGCGTCGGGCGGCTCCTCGGCATCCGAATGGAGGTAGACCAGGCGCCAGTCCCCGCTGGCGTGGACGACGTCGCCGGCACGCGGCCGCCGGAGCGTCCCGGTCGACTCCGGCGCCGCGGCCCTCCCCCCCAGGTCCCATCGTCCCACCGCGACGCGGGCGGCGAGGTCGGCGGCGCCGCCGGTGTGGTCGTCGTGCCCGTGGGTGAGCACCGCCGTCCCCACTCGCCGCAGGCCCTGCCGGTCGAACCAGGCCAGGATGTCCCGGCCCAGCACCGACGCCCCCGCCTCGCCGTCGCCGGCGTCCACCAGCACCGCCAAGCCGTCCGGGAAGCCCAGCAGCGCCGCGTCGCCCTGCCCCACCGCGAACTGGACGGCCTTCATCCCGCCGCCGCGCATGAAGCGCCCGGCCGGCAACAGCGCGACCATCAGGAGGATCGCCGCCGCCGCGACGACCCGGCGCAGGCGGCGGCGGCACGCGAAACGCCCGCCCAGCGCAGCCAGGATCACGAAGGAGAGGACGAGGAAAGCGCTCGTCCGCGGCGCCGTCCAGGGCGGCAGGCCCAGCGGCGGCGGCATCCTGACGGCCAGCAACGACGCCCCCGCCTCCAGGCCGCGCAGCAGCAGCCACGCCCAGGCCCAGATCGCCCCGGCCGCCCAGGACGACAGCACGCCGGCCGCCAGGGCGCCGGCCATCAGGGAGACCGCGAAACCGAAGAGGGGCACGGCGGCCAGGTTCACCGCCGGGGCGGTCAGGCTGACCCAGCCGAAGGATCGCGCCAGCTCCGGCAGCGTGAACCACTGGGCGCCCAGGCTGACCGCCAGACCGGCGGCGGCCCAGCGCACGGCCCGCGGCCGTCCTTCGACCGCCGGAGTGGCGTGGCGCAGCACCGAGACGATCCCCGCGGCCGCCAGGTAGGACAGGCGCAACCCGCTGTCCCCGACCGCGGCGGGCTGCCAGACCATCGACATCCAGAAGAGCAGACCCAGCGCCCGCAGGGAATTGCCGGCCCGGCCGAAGACGGCGCCGGCCAGGATCAATAGGGTCAACCCTGCGGCGCGCACCGTCGATCCGGCCATCCCGGTCAGCACGACGTAGACCGGCAGCAGCGCCGCCACCACGCGGAAACGGGCGCAGGGGCCGCAGGGGACCAGCGCCAGGGCTCCCAGCAGGACCCCGACCAGGATGCCGACGTGCAAGCCGCTGACCGCGAAGAGATGGGCCAGGCCCAGACGGGTGAAGGGCTCCTTCTGGGACCGGATTTCCGGGCCCCGGTCGCCCAGCAGGACCGACCGGGCGAGCAGGGCTTCGCGACGCGGCAGGCTGCGGTCCAGGCGGCCGATCAGGCCGCGGCGCAGGGGGTCGAAGACACCGCCGCCGAGATGCCTGAGCAGGTCGTCGGACCCTGAATGAACTGAGTCGGGGTCGAGACGCCCGATCCAGTGCAGGCCGCGCCCGAAGAGGAAATCGGCGTAGGAGAAGCCGCCGGGAAGGGCGGCGCGGGCGGGCGCCTGTCCGTCCACGCATCCACTCAGCGTGGACCAGAGTCGCGGCGCCGCGCCCTTCCCTCGCAGCAGGATCCCCTGACCCGGCCGGGGTCGAACGCCGACCGCGCTCCTGAGCGTGTCGCCGACCGCCAGGATACGCGCCGGCGCCCGCCACCCGTCGCCGTCCACCCGCGGCCAGGCCGTGATCCGCGCCGCCAGTGCGGCTGTCCAGCCCACGCGCCGGGATGGACCCCAGGGATCGGGAACCGCGACGTCGGGGCGCGAACGGACGACGGCCCCGCTGCGTCCCGAGGCCGCCGCCATCGCCGTCACGGCCGTCCAGACCAGCAGATCGCCCACCGGGCCGGCCGCGCCCAGGGCCGCCGGAGCCAGGGCCGCCACCCGAGCCAACCGTTCGGCTCGCAGCGCCTCCCGCTGCCATTCCCGGCCCCCGGAGTCGCCGGCCAGGGCGCCGCCGGCGGCCGTTCCCAGCAGCCAGAGCAGGGCCCAGACGGCCGGCCACGCCTCGCGGCACGCGACAATACATTCTATGACAAGAGGATATGCCCGGAACTTCAGGAATCGCGATAATCCGGCAGGATCAGCAGGGGCTCGCCGTCGGGGTTCCAGAAATGGCACCGGTTCCGACCCCGCTCCTTGGAGAGGTAGAGCATCTCGTCGGCGCGGCGATACAGGGAGGCCGGATCGTCGCCGCCCTCGGGAAAGGCCACGCCGCCGAAGGAGATCGTGATCCGGATCGGTTCGGCGTGGCCGGGATCGGTGAGTCTCAGGTTGCCGATGCGCACCTGGATACGGCTGGCCACCTCCATCGCCGCGTCGAGGCCGGTATCCGGCAGGACCAGCGCAAATTCCTCTCCGCCCACCCGGCAGACCAGGTCGATCCTACGCAGGCCCTGCAGCATCTCGCGGGCCACGGTCTTCAGAACCCGGTCCCCCATCTGGTGGCCGTAGTTGTCGTTGACCCGCTTGAAGTGGTCGATGTCCCCGATCAGCAGGACCAGCGAGGATTCGTGGCGTCGGGCGCGTTCGACTTCGAGGCCGAACTGGTCGTCGAAGAAGCCGCGGTTGCGGACGCCGGTCAGGTTGTCGGTGTGGACCAGGTGCCCCATCCGCCGCCGCTGTCGCCAACCGCTGGTGACGAAGCGGGAAAGGCGGACCCCGAGCTTGACCATGTCGTCGCGGGCGACGGCGCGCTCCGACAGGATGTAGAGGAGCCCGGTCTCGCGGCTCTCCCCCGCTTCGGGAACCTCGGCCGGTTCGGGAGCGTAGAGGGGCACGGCGATGCCGCAGGCGAAGAGCGGCAACCCCTCGCCGGACGGCGCATCGGGATCGACGAACCTGGCCCGCAAGGGCGCCGGGAGTTCGGAACGCGCGGGAATCCAGACGGCCTCGCCGATCACCCGGGTCGCGCCCCAGAGCGGACGAGCCTCCGGCGGCAGGTGGAAGAGCGAAGGCACCTCCTCCGTTTGGAAATCGCCGCTGAAGAGTTCGATGAAGAGGGTCGATCCATGGATGAATGGATGCAGCAGATCCAGCACGGACTGCAGGATGACGGCGTCGCCGCCGTTGCCGGGCTGCGGCACCGGCAGGCTCTGCGCCGATTCCATGGCCCGCAGCAGACGTTCCTGGGCCGAGAGATCCACGCTGGCCAGAGGGTCGTCCTCGTGATCCGCAGCGCCCGCCGCCCCGCCGGTCTCCTCCTCCGGGGCGTCCGCCGTGTAGAAGACCGCGAGATCGAGCAACCGGTCCTGCCCGCGCAGGGCGAAGATCGCGTCGTTCCCGGTCTCGCGTCCGCTGATCCGGACGCGGGAGAGTTCGCCCCGGCGCATCAGCTCGCCGACGATGCTCCGTCCGACCTGGCGCATTCTATGCAGATCATCCCGGGCCAGGGCCATGCGCGCCGCCCGGCGCAGTTGCGGCCCCAGCTTCGTCACGGCGAGAAGATGATTCAGGAGTTCACGCAACGATTCGCCTCGAGGTCGGAATCCCCAGTTTCCCCGGTCGGTCCCGCTGTGTATATTCCCCGACGTCCCCCGGGGTGGCACCGACTCAATTATGACACATAGTCCGATTTATTGCAATTCCAACACCTTTGAATTGCAATCCCGCAGCCCCATAGAGGAGCCGCCAAGCATGACGACTCAGCAGGATAATCGAAAATGTCCCGGTTCCGCTCGCTGGCTCTTGGCGCTGCTGCCGCTGCTCGCCGGTTGCGCCTTCACTGCTTCTGATTCCCCACTAGGCGAATCAGATTTCCAGTCCCTCGGCGACGGGCCATCGCTCCGGGCCCCGGCTCCGACGGCGGAAGCAGCAGAAGCCGTACCGGTCGCCGCCGCGGCCGCCGACAGCGTGATGGCGGAGATCCCGGCGCAGATGCCCACGGTCCCGTCGATCTCCGACCTGCTCGCGGAGCGCCCCGACCTCGCGCAACTGGAGGATCTCTTGAGCGGCGCTCTGCGCATGCTGGCGCGGTCGCAGCTGGAGCCGGCCCGTGACGTGCTCTTCCTCTTGAAGGAGGAGGCGACCGCGGCCGTTCCGGCGGATCGGGACAGCCTGGCCGCCAGCTACCTGCGCAGCCTGGGCCGGCGCGTCACGCTGCTGGCCGGCGTGCTCGCCGAGCAGGAGGTCCTGCAGGCCAGCGTCGCCGACGAGGACTCGCTGCTGAACCGGGCCTACGCCGACCTGCGCGGCTTCTCCTTCCCCGATTCCCTGATCCCGCTCACCCTGCCCCAGCGACGCGCCATCGAGGCGGACCTGATCACGCACGAGGACGAGCGGGTGACAAAGTGGATCCACTACTACACCCACGAGGGCCGCGAGCAGATGACCCGCTGGCTGACGCGCAAGGCCGCGGTCGAGGAACTGGTCGGCGGGATGCTCGCCGAGGCGGGCCTGCCCCAGGAGCTGATCTACCTGGCCGTGATCGAGAGCGGTCTCAACCCGCGCGCCCGCTCCAACGTCGGCGCCGTCGGCCCCTGGCAGTTCATGCCCGGGACGGCGCGCCACTTCCACCTGCGCTGCGACTGGTGGGTGGACGAGCGGCGCGACCTCGAGATGTCCACCCGCGCCGCCGTAAACTACATGTCGCAGCTCTACAACCGCTTCGGGGACTGGGCTCTGGTGCTGGCGGCCTACAACTCGGGCGAGGGACGCGTGGAGCGGGCCGTGAACCGCGCCGGGCTGGACAACTTCTGGCAGCTGCCGCTGCCCTGGGAGACGCGCAACCACATCCCCAAGTTCATCGCCGCCGCGCGCATCGGCGCCGATCCCGAGGCCTTCGGCATCACTCCGGGCGAAGTGACGAGCCTGGCCTACGACGTCGTCAACGTGACCGACGCCACCGACCTGGCCCTGATCGCCGAATGCGCCGGCATCGACCAGGAGCGCCTGCGCGAGTTGAATCCGGCCCTGCTGCGCGGGGCCACCCCTCCGGGCAACGGCGACTATCCCGTGCGGGTGCCGGTCGGGACGGGCGTGGCCGCGATGCGCCGCCTGCGCGCCGTGCCCCTGGCCGAGCGCCTGACCTGGCGCCGCCACACGGTGCAGCGCGGCGAGACGCTGGGGCATATCGCGCGGGCCTACGGCACCACGGTGCGCGACCTGACCAGGCTCAACACCATCGGCAACGCCGCGCTGATCCATCCGGGCGACAAGCTGCTGATCCCGATGCCGGCCGCCCTGGCCGAGCGGTCGCGGCTGCGCACGGCCGAGGCCGGGCACTACGTTCCGCCCGAGGGCTACGGCCGGGTGAGCTACCGGGTCCGCGCCGGCGACACCCTGACCGGCATCGCGCAGCGCCTCGGCGTCTCGCTCTCGCACCTGCGCCGCGTGAACAACATCCACGGGACCAGCCTGATCAAGCCGGGACAGCGTCTCTACGCCTACCGACCCACCAATTGAAAACGGCCGGCGCCCTGCGGCGCCGGCCATCGCTCTCCATCCATCGCGGTCCGCTAGAAGCGGGCCGAGACGCTGATGCGGTGGGTGTCCTCGTCGATGTCGAAGACGTCCCCCGCGTAGGCGTAGTCCACGGTCAAGCGATCCAGCCGGAAGCCCGCGCCCGCGGTCATGTTCTTCCCGTCCCAGCCGCTGTCGAAGCCGCCGCGCAGGAAGACGCGGTCGCGGAAGCCGACCTCGAGGCCGCTGCGCTGGTTGACGCTGAAGGCGCCGCCCCAGTACTGGTCCGCGCCGCGCCGGTCGTCGAAGTGCATGTCGAAGCTGACCGCCAGGCGCAGGCTGGCGTCCAGGTCGGGCAGATCGAAACGGTAGCCGAAGCCGGGCACGACGGCGGGATAGATCGTCTCGGTCACGCTCTCGGGGGAATCCCAGGACAGGAAGGTGGTGGTGATGTCCTGGAACTTCACGCCGAAGTCGAGGTTGCGCCACAGGCCCGGGCGCAGCAGGCCGAAGTCGAAACCCAGGCCCAGGCTGGAGTAGTCGCCCACGTTCTGGCGGATGAACTTCAACGAGCCGCCCAGGCGCCAGGCGCCGTGGCGCTCGGCGTAGCTGACGAAGAGGGCCAGCTCGGAGTCGCTGACGTAGCGGATCTCGTCCTGCAGGTCGAAGAGCCCGAGCAGTTCCTCGTCGCTGACGACGCCGTCGCGGGGATCGTTGTCCAGCTTGTCCATCAGATGGTCGGTGAACTGGATGTCGTCCACGCCCAGGCGGATCAAGGACAGGCCGAAGCCCGCGTCCTCGCCGCCGAGCAGCGACCACGACACGGGCTGCACGTAGGAGGCGTAGTCGCGGTCGACGAGATCGCCGAAACGCTCGGAGTGCATCAGCAGCAGTTCGCGGCCGACGCGGCCCGACAGGCCGGCGGGATTCCAGAAGGCCGCCGAGGGATCGTCGGCGACGGCGGTGAAGGCGCCGCCCATGCCCAGGGCGCGGGCGCCGCCGCCGTCCTCCATGAAGGCGCCGGCGAACTTCGCGGCGCCGGCGGGAACGGCCAGCAGGAGCGTCGCGGCCAGCGCGGCGACGAACGGACGCGTGCATGCGCGCAACTTGGAACCGGGTCGCAGCATGGGGGCCTCTCCATCCAGGGGTGGTGGCAGGGGCGAACGGCTGAGGCGCCGCTTCCTACCATTATAAGCCAGCGGGCGGCCGGAGCCAACCCCGCCCTCACTTCAATCCGTATTTGAGCAGCTTGCGGTAAAGGGTGCGCTCGCTGATGCCCAGACGCTCGGCGGCCTGCCGGCGGCGGCCGCCGGTGGCCCGCAACGCCGATTCGATCAGGCTGCGCTCGGCCGATTCCAGGTCGCCGCCCTCGCCCACGCCCAGGGAATCGTAGCCGCCTTCCCCGGAGTAGGTTTCGACCACCGATTCCTCGTAGGGAATGGGACCGGCCGACCGCACGGGCAGACGCCCCGAAACCGCCGCCTTGATCTCCTTGATGTCCTCGCGCAGCTCCAGCAGCATCGTGGTCAGCAGTTCCAGGTCCAGATCCTCGCGCCGGCGCATGACGGGCACCGGCAGATTCGGCGAACTGGAACCGACGCCGCCGCGCACCTCCGGCGGCAGATCCTCGGTCTCGATCATGCCCCGCTGCTTCAGCACCACGAGGGAACTGACCAGATTCCTGAGCTCGCGGATGTTCCCGGGCCAGGGCGCAGCCTGCAGCAGATCCATGGCCGGTCGCGAGACGCCGCGCACCGCCAGACCGTGGCGCTGGTTCTCCTGGGTCAGGAAGTGGTCGACGAGGATGGGAATGTCCTCGCGCCGATCCCGCAGCGGCGGCGTCGGCACGACCACCACGCGCAGCCGGTAGTAGAGGTCCTGGCGGAAGCGGCCCTGCTCGACGTCATGGACCAGATCCCGGTTGGTCGCGGCCACCAGGCGGATGTCGCTGCGCAGGACCCCGCGCCCGCCGACCGGCGTGAACTCGCCGGTCTCGAGCGCGCGCAGGAAGCGGGTCTGCATCCCCAGCGGCATCTCCCCCACCTCGTCCAGGAAGAGGGTGCCGCCGTCGGAGCGCTTGAAGACGCCGTCGTGGCGGCTGACCGCGCCGGTGAAGGCCCCTCGCTCGTGGCCGAAGAGTTCGCTCTCGAGCACGCCCTCGCTCATCGCGCCGCAGTTCAGACTCAGGAACGGACCGCCCGCCCGCCCCGAATGGCGATGGATGGCCTGGGCCACCAGTTCCTTCCCGGTGCCGCTCTCGCCCTGGATCAGGATGGTCACGTCCAGGGGGGCGGCCTGCGCGATCATCGAAATCATCTCGTTCACGGCGCGCGAACGGCCCACGATGCCGCTGCGCAGCCGGACGGCGCGCAGGCGCAGCAGGCGCTCGACCACCATGCGCAACTCGTCCGGGTCGACGTCCGAGGGCAGCCGCCGCAGCACGCCGCGGTGGTGCGGTTCGGTCAGGCCCTCGAGCACGCCGGGATCGCCGAGGACGAGCAGATCGGCGTCGCCCTTCAGGGACAGGAATTTATTGATGACGTGGCGGATGCGGGGAAAACCCGAGGCGTCGAAGACGAGCAGGGAGCCCTCGCCGCGGGAGAGCTCGGCCAGGGCCTCGGAGGGGGAATCGTGGATGCTGACCCCGACCTCGTCCAGATCCCAGTCCGCGACGGTCTTATAGAGGGCTGGACGCCGTCCGAGCAGGACGAAGGAAGTCTTGGCCACGGGGATCCTCCTGCAAAATTGTCACCCATGCTGACAAGAGGAAGATACACCCTGAAAGCCTTGGATCCCACCATAATCGCGGGAACGGTCGAGACGGCGTGAAGGATCGCACCGGACCTGTCAGGCGCTGGGCCGGCCCGGAACGCATCAGACGGCGCGGTGCAGGTATTCCACGGAAGCCGGCGGCTCGGGCTCGGCGGGGGTCACGCCCTGCAGGCGCTCCAGGGTCGCGGCCACGCGACGCAGCCGGGCCAGCAGTTCGCCCAGGGCGAGCGCATCCGCGAGCGGGGCCGCCTTCACCACGCCGCGCTCCGGCGACGAGACGGCGCCGGCGTAGGCCCGGACAGCGGCGCCGACAGCGGCCGACGCCATCCGGCGCGGAGCGGCCGCGGGCGGAGCCGTGACGGCCGGGCGCGACCGCCGGACGGCCGCGAATCGGCGCAGGCTGACGTAGACGGCGCCGGCCAACGCGGCCGCGGTCGCGGCGACGGCGGCCGCCGCCACCCAGGCCAGCGGACCCTGTCCGGACCGCAATGTCTCGAAGATCTCCATCATCCTCCATCACCTTTCGGCACCTTTCGGCACCTTTCGGAAATCACCGCGGCTCAGGCCCGCTTGTCCACGACCAGGCCCGTGGCCTCGGCGGTCTGACGTTCCTCCTCGGCAGCCGCACCTTCGCCGCTCCCTTGCTCCTGCGACGAACCGCCGGTGACGCCGTCGCGGCCGCCGGACGCGGCCTCCTTCTCCTCGCGGTCGTCGGCGTCGACGGTGCGCAGTCCCTCGACCTGGGGGTCGCGCCTCTCGGCCAAGCGGCGCAGCACGGAACTCTCGCCCCGGGGTTTCTGCTGGGCCTTGGCCTGGCTCCGGGTCGCCTGGGCGGACTGGGCGATGCTGCTCTGGATGACGATTCCGTCGGACGGCATGTCGCCTCCCTCCCCGTCTAGACCTGCAGCACTCCCTGCTGCAGGAGCACGACGGCCAGCTTGATCATCGGCGGCAGCGCCAGGCCGGCGACGATGTTGACCTTTCCGGCCAACGGCACCTCGTCCTCCCGGCCCGCAGCGGCGCGCTTGCGCTTGCTGTCGCGCAGGTCGTTGCTGATCCGATCCAAGGTCTTCCGACCCGCCGTCTGCTGGATGCGCCCGCGCAGGCGCAGGATCGCCTTGGTGTGGATCTGGCAGACCCGCGATTCGGTGACGTCGAGGATCTCGCCGATCTCCTTCAGGGTCAGATCCTCGTAGTAGTAGAGCACGAGCACGAGCTGCTCCTTGCGGGGCAGTTCCTCCAGGCGGGAGGCGATGATCCGCTGCATCTCGCGCATCGAGACGGTCTGCTCGATGTCCTCGGCGGCGGGATCGGGCAGGTAATCGCCCAGGGCCGTCGGCTGGTCGTCGTTCTCGCCGGAGATGTCGGCGTCCAGCGAGACGATCGTCGCCACGGAGACCTCGTCGACGAGCTCGTCCAGCTCGCGCAGTTCCAGACCCAGCTCGCGGGCGATCTCGGAATCGGTGGCCGGCCGGCCCTCGCGGGCCTCGATCGCGGCGTAGGCGGCCTCGAGCTGCTTGGCCTTGCGGCGCAGGGACCGGGGGATCCAGTCCTGGCTGCGCAACTCGTCGAGAATGGCGCCGCGGATGCGCGGGATGGCGTAGGTCTCGAACTTGATCCCGCGCGTCTCGTCGAAATTGTCGATGGCCTGGATCAGCCCGAGCAGCCCGGCGGCGTTCAGATCGCCGTGCTCCACGTAATTGGGCAGGCCGATCGCCATCCGCCCCGCCACGTATTTGACCAGCCGGGCGTAGGCCTCGACGAGTTCCTGCCGGGCCCGGGGATCGGCTTCGTTTCGCAGCCGTTTCCAGATATCCGCGTGCGCCATGGGTGTGGTCTGGGTCATCTCGAACCTTTCTGGATGTCCTTAGGTACGCGGTCCATCAGCATGTTCCGTACCAGCGCCGCTCAGCGTCCGCCGCGGGCGACGACCTTGGCGCTCTCCTGCTCGCGGCGGCGGCGTTCGACCGTCTCGCGCTCCTGCTCCAGCCGCCGCCAGTCGTCCACGATGCCCGTCTTGTAGATCAGGGCCAGCATCGAGGCGACGCCGTAGAAGACCAGATAGGCGATCACCGCCCGCTTGACGGTCACCAGGAGACCGTAGTCCTGCCAGAGGCAGACCAGCATGGCGGTCAGGGCGGCGGCGATGGCCACGGTGTTGACGAATTTCTGCATCCCCTACCTCCAGCTCACGAGGCCCGGGCCACGGCGGATGCCGGCGCCAGACCGACGGCCAAGACGTGCTTGAGGAGATCCTCCGCGGTCGGCAGCGACGGCGCGGCTTCGGGCCAGCGCCCCCCGGCGGCCAGGGACACCGGCACGGCGACCGCGGCCAGCAGGTCCGCCAGGCGCCCCGGGCGTCGGGTGCGGTCCAGCCGGGTCAGGGCCACCCAGTCGCATTCCCAGTCCCGCCGGGCCGTCGCGGCCGCGGCCAGCACGGGCTCCTCGACATCCATCGCGACCACCAGATGCCGATGCATGGCCTCCAGGCCGGCGAGCTGCGCGCGCAACTCCGGGTCGTCCCGCATCGGCGTCGCGTCCAGGGCCGGCGTGTCGATCAGGACGGCGTCGTAGCCGTCGAAATAGGCGCGGCTGCGCTCGAGCTGCCCGCTCTCGCGGATGACCGCGGCGTCGTAGCCGTGCGTGGCGGCCTCGTGCTGCAGCCGCCGGACGTCGCCGTCGTGGCGAGGCATCAGCAACAGCACCAGCACCCGGCGGCCCGCATCCCGCAGGCGCGCCGCGGCGCCGAGCACGAGTTCGGTCTTGCCGACGCCTGTCTGGCCCAGGAAGAGATGGCTGCCGGCGATATCCTCCCAGCTTCCGCCGCTGGCGCGCAGCAGGCTGCGCAGATGGTGGGTGGGCTCGCGCCCGGCGCTCTCGGCGGCGTAGAGACGGGCCAGACGGGCCACGGTCTGTTCGCCGGCGCCGGTGGCGCGCAGGGGTCCGGCCAGCGGGTAGGCGGCGACGATCGGATCCGCTTCCGTCGCCTCGCTCTCGTCATGGCGGCGTTCCAGGTCCCGGGCCATGGCCTCGAGCCGGGCCACCTCGGCCGCCAGGGCCGCCGTCACCTCGCCCGCGGCGGGAACGGCTTCCGCCGACCCGTCGCCGGCCGCCACCAGGACCTCGATCTCGCGCCTGCGGCCCAGCCCCTCCCCTTCGGAGCGATAGACCGTGCGGCTGCCGACGATGCGGGCCTCTGCGCCGTGCTCCCGGCGCACGTTGCGCAGCGCCTCGCTCAGCGAGTCGCCGCGCACCCGGATCAGGTTCGGGTCATCCGGCTGCCTGTACTGCATGTCTCTCTCCCTCGATCGATACGGTTCCGGCCGACTGGATGCGCGCCGTCGGCGCGACCTCCGTGTAGCCGATCACGGCCAGGCTCGGGAACGAAGGCTCGATGAGCCGCTTGACGAAGACGCGCATCGGCGTCGGGACCAGCAGCACCGGCGGCATTCCCCGCCCGTAGGCCGCTTGCAGGGTCCGTTCCAGACGCTGCAGGAATTTCTGGGCCAGCCCCGGATCGAGGACGACGGCCCCGGAGCGGTCCGATTCGGCCGCGGCCTGGGCCAGGGACTGCTCCAGCTGGGGCTGCAGCGAGATCACATGGATGAATCCGTCCGCCTCGGAGTACTGGGCGCTGATCGTCCGCCGCAGCGCTTCGCGGACCTTCTCGGTCAGCTGGTCGACTCCCGCCCCCGTCGGCGCGAAATTGGCCAGCGTCTCGAGGATGGTGACGATGTCCTTGACCGGGATCCGCTCGTGCAGCAGCGACTTCAGGACGTTGTGCAGGGTGTTGACGGGCACCTTGTCCGGAATCAATTCCTCGATCAGGGCCGGGGCGAAGTCGCGCACCGACTCGCAGATGTCCTTGACGTCCTGCCGCGAGAGGAGCTCGTCGGCGTGGCCGCGGATGATCTCGCTGAGATGGGTCGAGAGCACGGCGGCGGGCTCGACGACGGTGTAGCCCTCCATCTCGGCGGCGGGCCGCCGGTCGCGCTCGATCCAGACCGCGGGCAGGCCGAAGGCGGGCTCGGTGGTGTCGATGCCGGAGATGCCGGCGGCGCCCGGGGTCGTGGACATCGCCAGCAGGCGGTCCGCCACGAGTTCGGCCCGGGCGATCGGCACGCCCTTGAGCTTGATCACGTAGGCGCTGGCGTCCAGCTGCAGGTTGTCGCGCACGCGCACCGGATGCACGAAGACGCCCAGCTCGGCACCGATCTGACGGCGGATGTTCGTGATCCGCTCCAGCAGGTCGCCGCTGCGGGCCTCGTCGACCAGGGGCAGCAGGCCGTAGCCCAGCTCCAGCTCCAGGGCGTCGAGCACGAAGATGTCGGCGTGTCGCGACGAAGGCTCAGCGGCGGCCTCGGCGACCGAGGCGGCGGCGGCCTCCTCGGACTCGGTCGCCTCACGCACGCGCCGCACGCGCCCGATCAGCAGGCGCCCGACGACGGCCATCAACGCGGCCAGGGTCAGGAAGGGAGCCGTGGGCAGGCCGGGGATCAGGCCGAAGACGGCGATCGCCGCCGCGGCCAGGTAGACGGCCTTGCCCTGGCTGAAGATCTGCATCGTCAGGGTCTGGCCCAGGTTCAGGTTGCTGGTCTGTCGCGTGACGACCATGCCGGCCGCGGTCGAGATCAGCAGGGCGGGGATCTGGCTGACCAGGCCGTCGCCGACCGTCAGGATCGTGAAGCGGCGCAGGGACTCGCCGGCGCTCATGTCCAGCTGGAGCATGCCGACGATGAAGCCGCCGACGATGTTGATCAGCGTGATGACGATGCCGGCGATGGCGTCGCCGCGCACGAATTTGCTGGCGCCGTCCATGGCGCCGAAGAACTCGGCCTCGGACGTCACCTGCTTGCGGCGCTCGCGCGCCTCGCGCTCGTTGATCAGGCCGGCGTTCAAGTCGGCGTCGATGGCCATCTGCTTGCCCGGCATGGCGTCCAGGGTGAAGCGCGCCGCGACCTCGGCGATGCGCCCGGAGCCCTTCGTGATCACCACGAACTGCACGACGACCAGGATCGCGAAGACGATGATGCCGATGACGTAGTTTCCGCCGACCACGAAGTCGCCGAAGCTCTGGATCACCCGCCCGGCGGTGGCCGTGCTCAGGATCAGCCGCGTCGAGGCGACGTTCAGCGACAGCCGGAAGAGCGTGACCATCAGCAGCAGGGACGGGAAGCTCGAGAACTGCAGCGGCTCGCGCAGGTAGAGCGAGACCAGCAGGATCACCACCGCGAAGGCGATGTTGAAGGTCAGCAGCAGGTCCAGCGCCAGGGGCGCGACGGGCAGCACCATCAGCCCGATCACCGCCACGACGGCCAGGGCGCTCATGATGTTGCTGTTGGCCAGCAACAGATCGCGGTCGATGCCCTTCTGCGACTCCAAGATCGTCTCCTAGGACTTCTTCAGCCGGTAGACGTAGGCCAGGACCTCGGCGACGGCCTGGTAGAGGACGTCGGGGATGAAGTCCCCCACCTTGGCGGTCTTGTAGAGACCCCGCGCCAGCGGCTTGTTCTCGATGACGGGCACGCGCGCGTCGCGGGCGATGCCCTTGATCCTCTGCGCCAGGTGGTCCTGGCCCTTGGCCAGCACCTTCGGCGCCATGTCGCCCGGCTCGTAGCGCAGCGCGACGGCGAAGTGCGTCGGGTTGGTGACCACGACGTCGGCCCGCGGCACGTCGGCGAGCATCCGCCGGCGGGCGGTCTCGATCTGGATCGCGCGGATGCGCGCCTTGATCTGGGGGTCGCCCTCCAGGTCCTTGTACTCTTCCTTCACTTCCTGCCGGCTCATGCGCACGTTGTCCTCGTACTGCCACTTCTGGAAGGCCCAGTCCACGATGCTCAGCGCGGCCAGCATGACCAGGATCCGGAAGACCAGCTTGGCCAGCGACATGCGGCCCACGGCCGCGGCGCCCTCGATCGGCAGCAGGCCCAGGCCGGCCAGCTCCGGCTGCAGACCGCTGATCGTCTTCCAGGCGATCAGCGCGATCAGCCCGAACTTGATCAGGTTCTTCAGCAGCTCGAAGCCGGCGCGCTTGCCGACGATCCCCTTCAGCCCGTTGACCGGGTTCAGGTTCTCCCAGCGGAAGGCCATGGCCGAGGCGCTGGGATGCCAGCCGACCTGGATCAGGTTGGCGGCCAGGCCGGCCACCATCACCGCCACCAGGAAGGGGGCCAGGGTCTTGAGCACCACCGCGCCGTTGCCGCCGAGGATGGCGGCCAGGGCCCCGGGCAGGTCCGGCCGCAGGACGTGGGCCTGGCCGAACAGGTAGACGGCGTTGATGCCCAGGGTGCGACCCATGTGGCCGGTGCCGAGCAGCAGGAGGCTGAAGGCCCCGAGCAGCACCAGCGTGCTGTTGACCTCCTGGCTCAGGGTGACCTGTCCCCGTTCGCGCGCCTTCTCCCGGCGCCTCGGAGTCGCCCTCTCCGTCCTGTCGCCGCCCGGTGCGTCCGCCATCCCTCACCTCCTCCGTGGTCCGCGTATCAGGCTCAGGCCCGCAGGGCCCCGAGCGCTCCGGCCATTTCCTCGGCCATGCTTCCGAGCAGGCCGGCGAAGATCTCGTTGAAGAAGACCAGCGAGAAGCCCACCGCCGCCAGTCCGACCGCGATCTTGATCGGCAGGCCGACGATCAGGATGTTCAGCTGGGGCACCGTCTTGACGAGCACGCCCATGGCGGCGCTGACCAGCAGCAGCACGATGATGCAGGGCGCGGCGATCTGCAGGCCGACCCTGAAGAAGGCCGAGAAGCGTCCGACCACGTGCCAGGCGCCGGCGTCCGCGGCCAGGCCGCCGAAGGGCGGCAGGATCCGGAAGGAGTCGACCAGGGCCGCCAGCACGACGTGGTGGGCGTCGAGGGTGAAGAAGAGGATCACCGCCAGCAGGTAGTAGAGCTGCGAGACGGCGGACATCTGGGTGCCGCTGGTGGGGTCGAAGGCCCGCAGCAGGCTGAAGCCCATCTGCATGCTCACGATCTCGCCCGCGAACTGGACCGCGGCGAAGGGGATGGCCACGGCGAAGGCCAGCAGGGCGCCGGCGACCGCCGACGTCACGGCCTCGCCGGCCACGGCCCGCCAGTCCAGCAGGTCGGCCGCCGCTCCGGCCGGCAGCGGCAGGGTCGGCGCCACGGCCGCGGCCATGGCCACGGCCAGCGCCAGGCGCCACAGCACCGGCACGGTCCGCGCCGACAGCAGCGGCAGCAGGCCGAAGAGGATCCCCAGCCGCAACGCCACCACGGCGGTCAGCGCGATGCGGGACATGTCGATCGTGAAGTCCACGTTCCCCTCACATGCCCGCGATGCGTTCGAAGATGCCGTTGGTGAAGCCCGTCATCTGGCGGATCAGCCAGGGCAGGGTCACCAGCATCGCCAGGAACACGGCGATGATCTTCGGCACGAAGGTCATGGTCATCTCGTTGATGTGGGTCGCCGCCTGGACGATGCTGATCACCAGGCCGACGACCATGCCGGCGGCGAGCATCGGACCGGCCACCAGCAGGGTGGTGCGCAGGGCCAGCTGTCCAAGTTCGACCACGCTCTCGGGAGTCATCCGTCGCGTCCTTTCGATGACCCGGTCCGCGTTCCGCTCCGGCCTACTGGAAGGCCATCACCAGCGATCGGGTGATCAGGTACCAGCCGTCCACCAGCACGAAGAGCAGCACCTTGAAGGGCAGGCTGATCAGCACCGGCGGCAGCATCATCATGCCCATGGACATCAGGACCGACGCCACGACCATGTCGATGATCAAGAACGGCAGGAAAAGCACGAAGCCCATCTGGAAGGCCGTCTTCAGCTCGCCCAGGATGAAGCTCGGAATGACCACGAGCATCGACAGCTCCTCGGGGGTCTCCGGCGCCTCCTTCCCGGTGAGCTCCAGGAAGAGGGCCACGTCCTTCTCCCGCACCTGGCGCAGCATGAAGTCCTTCAACGGCGACTGGGCGCGGCCGAAGGCCTCGGACTGCGTGATCTCCTCGTTCAGATAGGGCTGCAGGGCGCCCTGGTTGATCTGCTGGAAGACGGGCGCCATGATCACGACCGTCAGGAAGAGGGCCAGCCCGACCAGGATCTGGTTCGCGGGCATCTGGTTGGTGCCCAGGGCCTGGCGCAGGAATCCGAGCACGATCACGATGCGCGTGAAGCTGGTGAGCAGGACCAGGAAGGCCGGCGCCAGCGAGAGCACCGTCATCAGCAGGACGATCTCGATGGCCACGTCCATGCGCGCGCCGCCGTCCTCCCCCAGGTTGAGGGTGAGCCCCGGGCCGGCCGGCTGGGCCGGCCCGGAGTCCACCTGCGCCATGGAGGGAACCGCGGCGACCATCAAGGTGATCCAGAGCGTCACTGCAATGATCCCCGAGCGTCTCAGCAATTCCTGCCTCCGGTGTCCAGTCGCTTCGTGCGATTCCTCGCGGTCACCATCGCAACGCCCGTGCCATGGTCCGGCTCGGCCCGCGTCCTTCCCCGACGGCTGCCGGACGTGGATCCGCGGCCCTAGCGGGCTTGATGACAACGAGTTGGAGGATTTTCTTGAAGTGGCGTCCGGCGCGGGCCGCGGGGACGGAACGGGCACGGGCACGGCGCTGCGGACGGGTTCCGGCCAGGAGTTGGTCAGGATCGTTTCAGGCGGGAGGAAGGGGAAGAAGGCCGGTCCGCCCCGCACGGGCGAGGGGGATGAGACGCGGGGCGAGACCGGCGCATTTCAGGAAGAGTCGTCCCCGCGCCGGCCCAGCAGCCGGGCGACGAGGCCGGAGAGGGGTGCGGGCGTCGCCGCGCGGACCGCCTCGTAGTCGACCAGGGAATCCTCCCCCAGCCGCACCAGGCCGCCCTCGCAGCGGTAGACATAGTGCACGCGGTCGCCGAGGCGCACGATCTGCAGCTCGCGGCGCAGGCCCAGAGGCTCCACCCTCAACAGGTCGGCCAGTCCGGAGCCGGGCCGCTGCAGGCGGCCCAGCAGCCGCAGGCAGAGGATCAGCAACGCCAGCACCGCGATCACGGCGCCCAGCGCCCCGAACCACGAGAAGCCGCCGCCTCCCAGCTGGGAGACGCCGACCGACAGGCTGTCCGCGGCCGCGTTCATCTCAGCCCAGCTTCTTGATGCGGTCGACGCGGTTCAGGAGCTTCGTGATCCGCACGCCGAACTGGTCGTCGACCACCACGACCTCGCCGGTGGCGAGCAGGGCGCCGTTGACCATGATGTCGACGGGCTCGCTGGCCTGCTTCTCCAGGGGCACGACGGCCCCGGAAGCCAGGTTCAGGATGTCGCGGATCTTCATCCGGGTCCGCCCCAGCTCGACCGTGACCTTCAGGTTCACGTCCAGCAGCAGGTCGATGCCGGCCGGATCCGACGCGGCGGCGAGGGCCTCGGCGTCCTCGGCGGCAGGGGTCCCGTTCCGCGGGGCCGGAGCCGCGGTCTCGGCCGCGGGTTCCGCGGTCGCCACGCCCAGGTCGTCGGCCAGGTCCCGGTTCTCTTCGGTCAGGTTCTCGGTCGCCATCGCTCAGTCCTCCTCGCGGATCCGCTCGGTGAGCCGGACCGCACGGTTCTTGTTCAATTTCCCGGGCACGGACATGAAGACCGGCTTGCCCTGGACGCTCAGGCGCAGCGGCGAGCCCACCGCGGTCTCGAGCTGGATCATGTCCCCCACCGCCAGGTCCCGGATCCGGCGCAGGTTAAGATCGACGCTGCCCAGGTCGACGACGACCTCCGCGGTCGTGCCCTGCAGCAGGTCGAGGACGCAGGACCGGTCGCGGCGGACCTCCTCGGCGGACCGCAACTCGGGCAGGTCCTCCGGATCCAGCACGTCGCGCACCGACTCGAAGGCCGCCAGGGGGATGGCGAAGGTGACGCCGCCGGCGATCTCGTCCAGGGTCAGGACGAACTCCAGCAGCAGCACGGTCTCGCCGCTCGGCAGCGCGCTCAGGTAGGCGGGGTTGTTCTCGGTGGCCAGCAAACGCGGCGTGATGGGGATCATCCTCGACACGCCGGTCCGGAAGTGATCCAGCAGTTTGCCCAGGACGTCCTGGGCCACGTTCATCTCGATGTCCGTGAACTTGCGCAGGTCGACCTCGGCCTCGATCGCGCCCCCGAGCAGCTTCTTCATGATCGAGAACATCAGGCCGATGTCGACGTTGACCACGGCCTGACCCTTCAACGGGGCCAGGGTCACGGTGCTGACGCAGGTCGGATTGGCCAGGCCGGCGTGGAATTCCCGGTAGGCGCAGAGCTCGATGCCCTGGAACTCGACCCCGGTGTTGGCCCGGAAATGGTTGGTGAAGCCCAGCCCGGCGGCCTTGACGAAGCTCTCGCAGATCGACTGCAGGTTCTTCTCGAAGGTGCGCGTGATGCTGAACGGGCGGTTGAAGTCGAAGGCGCGCACGCCTCCCTCCTGCCGTCCGCCCGCGACCTCCGCCTGCTGTTCCAGGACGGCGTCGATGGCGGCGGTATCGAGGTCGGCGGCGTCGGCGTCGCCGTCGGAATCGACGGCCGGATCCCCGGCGGGCCGGTCCACGGTCTCCGCCGCGTCGTCGGCCACGGGCGCATCCAGGCGCTCGTCGCGATCGTTCTCGTTCGTGATCTGGTCTGCCATCTCGCTCCCGTCGCCCGCCTAGGCGGGCCGGCTCACTGGATCACCAGGTCGGAAAAGTAGATGTTGCGCAGGTCCTGCCCGGGCAGGACCTCGCCGATCTTGTGCTGCAGCTCGCTCTTCAGCGCCGCCACGCCCTCGGCCACCTGCAGGTCCTCGGCGGACTTGTCCGAGAGGGCCACGATGGTGATGTCGCGGAGCTGCGGCAGCCGCTTCTCGACCGCGGCCACCGCCTTGGTGTCCGCGACCTCCAGGTTGACGTCGATGCGCACATAGCGGGCGGCGCCGCCGTCGGAGCGCAGGGTGACCATGACCTCGCCGAGATCGACGATCTCCCCGATCTCCGGAGTCTCGCCCGATTTCCCGGCATTATTCGCCGTGACCGCCGGGGCTTCGCCGTCCTCGACGACCGCGGCCGTAGCGCCGGCCCCGGCCAGGCGGGGCGCGATCACGAATTGGACGATGGCCAGGGCCATCAGCGCCTGCAGGACCACGATGATCCCGAGCAGGACAAGCTTGTTGTCCAGCAGGGCCATCTTCGTCTTCGCCTGCCCTTCCTCCTGGACGCTCTCCTCGCGGATCGTCTCGTCGGCCATTTCAGTTCTCCTCGGGCTCTAAGGGCAGCGTCTCGATCCAGTCGCGCCGCGGTTCGCTCAGTTTCAGGAAGAGTTCGACCCGCCGGTTGCGGGCGCGCCCCTCGGCGCTGTCGTTGTCGGCCACGGGCCTGAATTCGCCGAAGCCGGTGGCCCTGATGCGGCGCGGGTCGATCCCCCGGGCCTGGATGTGGCGGGCGACCGCAATGGCGCGCGCCGCGGAAAGCTCCCAGTTCGACGGGAACCGGACCGAACTCATGGGCAGGGCGTCGGTGTGCCCCGTGATCTCGACGTCCTGGTGGAACTTCGCCAGGAACGCGGCGAGACGGTCCAGGACCGGGTGGCTCTTCGGGCGCAGGTCCGCCCGGCCGGAGCCGAAGAGCAGGGAATCGTCGATCTGGAAGGCGATCCCCTCGCCCGTCATGCGGATGTCCACCTCCGTGTCCAGGCCCTCATCCAGCAGGGATTGTTCCAACTTGCCGAATTCGTGCAGGATTTCGCTGCGCTCCTGCTTCGAGAGGTTCGGCACCAGCAACTCGTTGAATTCCAGCGCGGTCGGCGGGTTCTTGAGCACGCCGAAGGCCCCCTGCAGGGACTGGATCGCCTCGTAGAACTTCGCCTCCTGGATGGTCGAAAAACTGACGAGCAATACGAAGAAAGTGAGCAGCAGGGACATCAGGTCCCCGTAGGTCACCATCCAGGACGCCACGCCCCCCGACGATTCCTCGGGCTGGAATTTCCTCGCCATGGCTCCGTCCCGTCCGGCCCGGTCAGGCCACCTTGGAGTCGCGCTCGGCGTCGAGCTGCCGCTGCAGGTTGGGCGAAAGGAACGACTTCAGCTTCTCCTCGACGATCCGCGGCGAATCGCCGCTCTGGATCGCCATGATGCCGTCGATGATCATCTCGCGCGTCAGCACTTCCTCGCGGGACCGCGTGGCCAGCTTGCCGGCCAGGGGCAGGAAGAAGGCGTTCGCGAGCAGGGCGCCGTAGAAGGTCGTGACCAGGGCCACGGCCATGCCGGCCCCGATGCTGCTGGGATCTTCGAGCTTGGCCAGCATCTGGATCAGCCCGACCAGGGTGCCGATCATCCCGAACGCGGGCGCGAAGGTGCCGCCGGCCTCGAGGATCTTCTTGCCCTCGGAATGGCGCGACTGCAACTGGGCGATGTCGGTCTGCAGGATCTTCTCGAGCAGAACCGGATCGGTGCCGTCGACGGCCAGGCGCAGGCCCTTGCGCAGGAAGAGGTCGGATTCGTTCTCCGAATCCTCCTCGAGCGCCAGCATGCCCTCCTTGCGAGCCATCTCGGCGTAGCGGACCATCTTCTGGATCACGCCGTTGGGATCCTCGGCCTTGAAGATCACGGTCTTGCGGATGACCGCGAACATGCCCAGCACCCGGTTCAACGGGTAGTGGCCCATGATCGCCATCGCTGTGCCGCCGAGGACGATGGCCATCGAAGGCGGATGCACGAAGGACTTCATGTCGCCGCCGGTCGAGATGGCCCAGATGATCAACCCGAAGGCGCCGACCAATCCGATAAGAGTAGCGATATCCACGATCTATCCCCTCCGGCCGCGGCCGCTCAATCCGTCTTCCCGGCGAATACAGATTCCGCTCCCCCTGTCGGCACCGGATGACTGCGCGACAGGGAGCGAAAGGCGAGCGAGCGCTGGATGATCTCGTCCATGCTCTCGAGCACCATGATCTTGCGCCCCGTGGTCAGGGTGATCAGGGTGTCCGGGGTGCATTCGACGAACTCGATCAGGTCGGCGTTCACCACGATCTCGCTACCATTGAGTTTCGTTACGTTGATCACGGCTCTTTAGCTCCCTGTTCGGGGATGGGCCCGTCGCGCCTAGCGCAGGATCGAGACGAGCTCCTGGAGCACCTGGTCGCCGGTGGTGATCACGCGCGAATTGGCCTGGAAGGCCCGCTGGGCCACGACCAGACGCGTGAACTGCTCGGCCAGGTCCACGTTCGAGGACTCCAGCGCTCCGGCGGTGATCGTGTTGCCGTTGTCGTCCGCAGCGAACCCGTTCATCACGGCGCCCGAGTTGCTGCCCATCTTCCAGGTGTTGCCCTCGGCCTGGCTCAGCCCGGCCGGGTTCGAGAAACGGCCGATGCCGATGCGCGCGATGTCGCGGACGGTGTCGTTCGAGAAGTGCCCGACGATCACGCCGGCCTGGTCGATGTGGAAATCGATGATCTGGCCCACGCCGAAGCCGTCGGCCTGGCCGCGCAGGTTGCCGGCCCCGGTGAACTGGGTCAGCCCGTTCATGGTGCCGCTCTGGCCGACCTCCAGCTGCACGGTCACGTCCTCGGCGCCCTCGGCGCCGACGGCCTGCGGCCGGAAGCTGAGCCCGCTGGCCCCGTCGTCGTACTGCAGCGAGGTCACGGCCCCCGTCTCGTCGAAGGTGACGGTGCCCGAGCCGCCGCCCAGCAGCTCCTCGACGCCCTCCATCTCGGCCTCCCAATGCCACTCGTTGCGGCCGGTCACGCGCGAGAACTCGATCTGGATCGTGTGCAGGCCGCCCAGGCTGTCGTAGACCGGCGTCGCCAGGGTGAAGGTCTGGGCGTCGCGGGCCTCCTGCGTCTGCGTGAAGTTGAAGGAGGTGTCGAGCACCGGGTTGGACTCGCCCAGCTCGCTGATGCGCACGTCGCCCAGCGAGTAGTCGGTGCCGATCTCGCCGGTCATCACGATCTGCCCCGAGTCGTCCAGGGTGACCGGATTGGTGGCCAGGCCGAAGGCGGCCTGCAGGCCGGTGAGCAGATCCTGCACGGTGGTGGCGGCGTCGACGTTCAGGGCGTACTCGCTGATCGAGCTGCCGCCGACGGTCCCGCCGAGCTGCAGGGTCGTGGCCGGGTTGGTCGGCGAGACGTTCAGCCCCAGGCTCTCGCCGCGGAAGTTGAAGACATCGGTCAGCAGGTCGTCGGCCGTGGCCGCGGCGCGCAGCTGGCCGTCGCCGCCGGCCGCGTCGAAGGTGGTGCCGGTCCCGCCGGGCGCCACGCTGCTCGTGAACTGGAAGGACTCGTTGAAGGCCGTGTTGCCGCCGATGCTCAGCTGCAGGTTGCGCAGGGTCGTCCCGCCCGAGTTGTTGACCAGGCTCAGGCTGCCGTCGGCCTCCAGGTTGAGCGTGACGTCGCCCGGGTTCAGGGCCGGATCGGCGTCGAGCTGGGTCTCGATCCACGCCATCAATTCCTGCACGCTGCTGCCGCCCGCCCCGGGGACGGTCGAGCCGACCTCGAAAACCCCGCCGGCCAGCTGATCGGTGCCGGCGGCGGTCTCGATCATGCCGCTCAGGGTGATCAGGTCGCCGTCGGCCAGACCGAGCGAAGCCCCGCTCTGGGCGTACATCTCGGTCAGCACGTCGGTCAGGTCGGCCGCGGCCATCATGTGGCCGGATTCGCGGATCGAGGCCATGGCGTCGGCGTCGGCGTTCAGGTTGCCGTAGATCTCGACCGCGGTGCTGGCCTGCGCGGGCACGGTCAGCGACGGGTCGATGAAGATGTCCGAGAAGGTGCCGCTGGCCGGAATCACGCCGTCGGCGTCGGCCATCAGTCCCTGCACCCGCATGCCGGTGGCCGGATCGACCATGAAATTCCCCCCGTCGACGCCGAAGGCGCCGGCGCGGGTGTAGTAGTTGGACGCCCCGTCGCTGAGCACGAAGAAGCCGTCGCCCTGGATGGCGAGGTCGGTCATCACGCCCGTCGACTGCAGGGTGCCCTGGCCGAAGAGCGTGTCGATGCTCCCGACCTGGGTGCCCATGCCGATCTGCTGGGGATTGGTGCCGCCGCGCCCGCCCGCCACCGGCCGGCTGCCGGGGCGGAGGTTCTGACTCATCATCTCGGAGAACGTCACCCGCGAGGCCTTGTAGCCGATGGTGTTGGCGTTCGCGATGTTGTTGCTGATGACGTCCAGTTCGACGGCGTTGGCCCCGAGGCCGCTGATGCCGGTGTAGAGCGATCGAAGCATTTGGGATCCTCCCTGTGTGGACTCCTGGCGGGCCGCGGACGGCGTCGCCCCTTTAGATTCCGACTTCGGCGATCTCCGCCGCGTAGTAGTCGTTTCCGCCGATGCTCAGCAGGGCGATGTTGTTCTCGAAACGGATGCTCTCGACGATCCGGCTCATGTAGAGCGTATGTTCCAGGTCGGCGCCGGCGTTGTCGGCCACCGAAACCGTCAGCGTGTACTCGCCGTCGGCCGCCGCCTCGCCGGCAGCGTCGAGACCGTCCCAGCCGACATCGGACCAGCCGGCCGTGACCGGCACCGTATAGGTGGCCACGAGCGCGCCGGATTCGTCCCGGACCTCGACCGAGGCCGTGCCGCCGCTGCTGGTCATGACCTTGCTGGCGCTGGCCTGGCCGTCGACCACGGCCACGCCGTCGCCCTCGACGGTCGCCGTGCGGCCGACCAGGCCGAGCATGGCGGTGTTGTTGAGCGACTGCGAGTAGACCATGTTCTCGTCCATGGCATCGTTCAGCGACTGCAACTGCTCCAGCGAGGAGAACTGCGTGAGCTGGTTGATGAACTGGTTGTTGTCCATCGGGCTCATCGGATCCTGGTACTGGATCTGGGTGATCAGAAGTTTCAGGAACTGGTCCTGGGTCTCGACGACGTTGGCGTTGCCGGAGCCGCCGTAGAGGCTGCCGGATCCCTGATCGACTGCGCTGACGGTCATCTCCGCGCTCCTTCCTCGGCGTCCCGATACTCGTCCCGGGCGCCTTCATCCCCATCACCATCGCGACGATCGGACGGCCGGCCGTCTTCGCCGCGGGCGCCCTCGCCCTCGGCATCGTCGGTCTCCCGGCAGGTCACTCGGACCGCCACGTGCTGCCAGGCGCCGGCCCGGCCCAGCAGCGTCTCCACGAGCTCGTCGGCGCCGTCCTCGAGAGCGGCGGCCGCCGCGGCGGTCTCGGCGTGCAGGGTTACGCGCAGGGTGTCGCCCGCGCGTCGGAATTCCATCTCGACCTTGCCCAGATGCTCCGGGTTCAGAGTCAGGCGCAACGCGCCGCCGCGCGCGGTCGGCCCTACATGGCGGGCCAGGGCTTCGGCGACCTGGCGACCGACGTCCGCGGTCTCGACGCCGGCGGCTCCCTGCCCGCCGCTCCCCTCGCCCCCGGGCGTCGCGGGCACAGGCAGACTCATCGACTCCAGGCGCAGGCCCGCGGCCAGGCTGCCCAATTCGGCCGGACGCAGACCCAGGCTCGGATCCGCGGGATCGGCCGGGCCGGGCTTGCCCGCTGCGGCGGCGCCGTCCTCGGCCTTGCCGCCGGCCGGAGCGCCGTCACGCCACTGGGCGGCCAGTCGGGCGCGCGCCTCGGCGGCGTAATCGGCCGTCATCGCCGGCGCCTTTTCGCCGCCGGCCTGCGGCAGATCCGGTTCGCCGGCCGTGAACTCAGTCCGCAATCCGGCGACGTTCTTCTGTCCTTCGGGAGCGGGTGCCGCGGACGCGCCGGGCAGGGCGGGCGGAACCGGCGACGGCGTCGGCGTCCCGGAGCTTCCGCCCTGCGCGGCGCCGGGCGTCGGCGTCGGCGTCCCGGAGCCTCCGTCCTGCGCGGCGCCGGGCGTCGGCGTCGGAACGGCCGCCTGTCCCGGGATCGAAGATGTCGTCGGCGGGACTCCCTCCGGAATCGCCGCCTTCCCGGAGCCGAGTTGCCGGTCGAGGACCTGGGCGAAGGGGACGCCGGACCCGATCAGGCCCGGCTCCATTCCCTTCTCGGCGTCGCCGACGGCATCCTTGTCCTTGGCGACAACCGCCGGTTTCATCGGCAGCATGTCCAGGGTAGACGCGTTCATCCTCGCTCTCCTTGCATTCCCATGCGGACGGTCAGCTCGGCCGCCAGTCCGGGGTTCATCGCGGCCAGGATCCGGGCGGCCGACCTTTCCTTCATCCGGCGCAGGACATCCAACGTGACTTCCAGGTCCATCCCGGCCAGGATCGGTGCGGCCTGGGCCGGCTTCATCGCCTCGTAGACCTTGGCCAGCCGCTGTATCTCCCGTTCGGATTCCTCGTCGCGGGCGACGCGCGTCGACTGCAGGTCCTCGATCAGGACCGCCAGCCGCTCCCGCTGCAGGTCGGAGGCCTTGGCCTCCGCGGCCAGGGTCAGGCGCATTGCGGCCAGTAATTCGTTCTCGCGCTGGACCCGGTCCCGCTCGACGTCCAGGTCCCGGTACATGCGATCGGCTGCCTCGCGGTCGATGCTGTCGGCGATCGGCGCCGGCGCGACGATGCGCCGGGCCTCGCCCAGCAGGCCGCTGGCGACGACGATGATCCCGAAGATCAGGACGAAGGTGATGCTCGAGATGATGACGACGGTCCTCATGACGTCCCGCTTCCGGTCTGAATCGCTTTCCGGTCCGATGCCGCCTGCCGGACGGCCGCGACGTGACGGCGCCGGGCGCCGATCTCGTCCAGTTCCTTCTGCTCCCGGCGGCGCTCGCCGTCCTCCCATTGGCGCAGCTGCCGCTCGCGCAGCTTTTCGAGCACCGATTTACCCCGTTGGGCCTCCAGGAGCCGCAGCCGCTGTGCCTCGGCCCGGGAATCGAGCTCGCGCTCGCTTGTCGCGTCGACGACATCCAGCTCCCGCTGCCGATCGAGCCAGACGGCCAGCCGACGCCGCTGTTCGATCTCCAGGGGGCCGGATCCCGCCCGTCGCGCGGCGTCCTCCGTCAGCCGACGCCGCTCCCGCCGCCGCCGTCGGACCGACTGGAGCTCGGCCTCCCGCCGATGCAACTCCCGCGCCTCGGCCTCGACGAGGCGGGCGCGGTGGTCCAGAACGCTGGCAAGTCGGAAGCGGAACACGGCCTAGCCTCCGTCGGCCAGGGCCAGCAGCCCCGCCGTCGTCTCGTCCCAGGCAGACCGCTCGCCCACGTCCTGGCACAAAAACGTCCGCACCGGATCGCGCCTGGCCAGTGCCCGGTCCACCAGGGGATCGCTGCCTCGGACGTAGGCGCCGATGTTCACCAGGTCGCGGTTCTCCTCCAGGGCCTTGAGCCAGCGCAGGACCGTGGCGCCGCCCTCGCGGGTCGCCCGGTCCACGACCTCGTTGCGCAGACGGCTCACGCTGCCGAGCACGTCGATCGCCGGATAGTGGTTCTCGCGGGCCAGATCGCGGCTCAGCACCAGGTGGCCGTCCAGGATCGACCGCACGGCGTCGCCGACGGGATCGTGGATGTCGTCGCCCTCGATCAGCACCGTGTAGAAGGCCGTGATCGCGTTGACCGACGACCAGCCCGTCCGTTCGCAGAGCCTGGGCAAGGCGGCGAAGACCGAAGGCGTGTAGCCCTTCGAGGTGGGCGGCTCCCCGGCGGCGAGACCGATCTCGCGCAGCGACATCGCGTAGCGTGTCAGCGAGTCCATCAGGAAGAGGACGTGCCGATCGCGTTCGCGGAAGGATTCGGCGATGGCCGTGGCCGTCTCGGCGCCCTTGGCGCGCATCACGGCGCTCTCGTCCGAGGTCACCACGATCACGACGCTGCGGGCCAGGCCTTCGGGCCCCAGGTCCCGCTCGATGAACTCGCGCACCTCGCGGCCGCGCTCGCCGATCAGGGCGACGACGTTGACGTCGACGTCGGCCTGCCGGGCGAGCATGCCCAGCAGGACGCTCTTGCCCACCCCGCTGCCCGAGAAGATGCCCATGCGCTGGCCGCGGGCGACGGTGACCAGGCTGTCCACGGCGCGGACGCCGGTGACCAGGGGCTCCACGATGCGGTGGCGGCCCAGGGCGGCCGGCGGCGCTGCGCTGACGCGGCGTTCCCCCGTCGCCTGCAGGGGCGGCCCGCCGTCGATCGGCCGGCCGAAGCCGTTCAGGATCCGGCCCAGCAGCTGATCGCCGGTGGCCACGGTCAGGTCGCGGGCCACCTCGACGACGCGTTGCCCCGGCGCCAGCCCCTCCAGCGAACCGTAGGGCATCAGGAGGGCCGTCTTGCCCCGGAAGCCCACGACCTCGCAGGACACCGGTTCGTGCTGCCGCCCGGTGTCGATCCGGCAGACCGAGCCCACGGGAGCGCCCAGACCGCGGACCTCGACGATCAGGCCGACCAGCTTATCGACGCGGCCGACCGCCCGCACGGTGTCGGTGCGGCGAACGCGAGCGACGCAGTTATTCCACATCGAGTCCAACGCCGCCCCCCTCCCCGTCATCGGCCCCGCTGCGCATCGCGTCCCGCACGGCCTCGGCCAGGACCTCCAGGCGACCGGGCAGGGTCAGGTCCCACTCCTGGCCGTCGCTGACGACCTGGCAGCCCCCCTGCGCGATCCGCGGATCGGGCACGACCTCGGCGATGTTCAGGCCCTCCATCATCTCTTCGCGCGACTTCAGGTACTCGCAGTCGGCGGGGTTGGTGGTCACCGTCATGGCGACGCCGCTGCGCACCTTGTAGAGCATGACCTGCAGCGCGCGAACCAGCACGTCCCGGTCGACGGCCACCGCGGCCTTGAGAATCTGGCCGGCCATGGCGATCGCCAGATCGACGGCGCCCCGGGCGATACGCTCGCTCTCACCCTCCTGCAGCTCGCGCATCCGTTCGGAGAGCTCGCCCAGAAACTGCTCCTGGACACGCTGCCGCTCCCGGTCGCGCTTCTCCATCTCGGCGCTCATCTCCTCGCGGAGATCGGCGCTGGCCAGCTGGTAGAGGGCGTCCCGTTCGGCCGACGTGAGCCGGTCCAGCATCTCGCGCGGCCCCGTATGCGAATAGTCCTCGCGGAAACCGCTGTCGACGGCGACTGCGGGGAGAGACTCGGGGGTCCATGCCGCCTCGGCGATCGCCGCGCCGGCCTGTTCGTAGAGGTCGTCAGGAGACCATCTGAGCACCGGCGCCTCCCTTCCCGAGCACGATCGTCCCGGATTCCTCGAGGGACCGGACCACCGACACGATGCGCTGCTGGGCCTCCTCGACGTCCTGCAGACGGACGGGGCCCATGTATTCCATGTCCTCGCGAATGCCCAGCGTCGCGCGCTTGGACATGTTGCGGAAGATCTTCTCCTTGATGTCCTCGGTCGACCCCTTCAGGGCCATCGACAGCTCGCGGCCGTCGACCTCCTTCAGGATCTCCTGGATGTAGCGGTCGTCGAGGTTGATCAGGTCCTCGAAGACGAACATCAGGTTCTTGACCTCCGACGCGCACTCGTCGTCGATCTCGCTCATGTCCTCGAGGATCTCCTGCCAGGTCTCCTTCTCGATCTCGTTCAGCACCTCGGCGACCTGCTTCTTGCCGCCGAACTTGCGCTGGGCCTGCGAGAACTCTCCCTGCACCGCCTTGGCGACGACCTGCTCGACGAGGGCCAGGGTCTCGCGGCTGGGCCGGTCGAGGGAGGCGATCCGGTAGGCGACATCGCCCTGCATCTTCGAAGGCAGCAGGGCCATGATCGGACCGCTGTGCCGGGGATCCATGTGCGCCAGCACCAGGGCCACGGTCTGCGTGTGTTCGTTCTTGAGGTAGTTGGCGACGGTCAGCGGGTCGACGTTCTTCAGGCTCTCGAAGCTCTTGATGTCGCTGAAACCGGTGGCGCGGTTGAGGATCGTCGAGGCCCGGCGCTGCCCCAGGGCCGCCTCCAGGATCTCCTTGGCCGAACGCTCGCCGCCGAATTCAGTGCCGGCGGCGCTCTGATGCAGCCGGATGAAGTCCCGCACCGCCTCGTTCTTGGTCTCGGCGGGCACGCGGTCGATCTCGGCGATCGCCGCCGTCAGCTTCTCGATCAGTTCCTCGGGCAGCTTCTGCATGACCTTGCCGGCCACGCGCGGTCCGAGGGCGATCATGAGGATGGCTGCCTTGTTGATGGACTTGCTGTTCACGTCACTCCTCGCCGGGCTGCGTCAACGCGCCCCGCCGCTCTCCTCGATCCAGGCGTGGACCAGGTCCGCCACCTCTTCGGGTTTCTCGCCGGCGAAGTCGCGCACCTCGTCGATGATCGCCTGCGCCGTACGGTGGTCGGGGTTCGAGTCGTGGATCGACGGTCCGTCAGGGGAAGCCTCCGCCCGCCGCGCTCCGGAGCGACGGCCGGTGGTGGCGGCTCCGGCCACCAGCCCGCCCAGGCTCTTCTTCAGCTGCAGCAGCATCACGGCCACGACGATGAAGAGCAGGAGGCGGCCGACCAGCTGCGGCGCCTGGTTCAGCCAGGGCGCGGCCAGCAGGCCGGGTTCCTCCGGGACCTCCTCGCCGGGCGCCTGGAACTGCATGTTGACGACCTCGATCCGGTCGCCGCGCTCCGCGTCCAGGCCGACGGCGGTGGTCACGATGCGCTGGATCTGCTCCAGCTCCTCGGCGGCCAGGGGGGCGTAGGCCGGCGTCCCGTCCTCGCCGGCCTCGCCGTAGCGTCCGTCGACGAAGACGGCCACGCTCATGCCGCGCACCCCGCCGACCGATCCGATCACGGTCTCGACGGTGCGGTTGATCTCGTAGTTGGCCACCGAGCTCTCGTTGCCGGCGCCGCCGGGCTGGGTGCTCTCCTCGCGCTCCTCGCTGCGGACGACCGTGCCGTCGGGGTCGAAGATCTCGCGCTCCTGCTGCAGGCGCTCGAAGTTCAACGTCGCGTCCACGCGGACGATCGAGCGGCCGGCGCCGAGCACCTTGTCCAGCATCGACGCCGCCTTCCCGGACAGGTAGGCGTCGACTTCCTTCTTCATCGCCAGCTGGGTCTCGCTGCCGGCCAGGGCGTCCTCGCCGACGGCCCGCGAGAGGACCACGCCCTGCTGGTCGATGACGGTGACGTTGCTCGTGTCCAGGCTCTCGACGCTGCCCGAGACCAGGCTCTGGATGCCGGCGATCTGGCTCTCGCCCAGGGCGGCGCCGCGTCCCAGCGAGACCACGACCGAGGCGGTGGCCGGCGAATCGTTGCGCTTGAAGATCGACGGCTTGGGCAGGACCAGGTGCACGCGGGCGGAGCGGATGCCCTGGATGGATTCGATCGTGCGCGTCAGCTCGCCCTCGAGGGCGCGCTTGAAGTTCACGTTCTGCACGAACTCGGTGACGCCGTACTGCTTGCCGTCGAAGATCCCCCAGCCGACGGTGCCCGACGAGGGGATGCCCTTGGCCGCCAACTCCACGCGCAGGCGGTGGACCTCGGCGCGCGGCACCGTGATCGTCGAGCCGCCGTTGCCCAGCTCGGCGTCGATGTTCTGCTTGTTCAGCTCCTCGAGGGCGAAGGCCGCATCCTCGGGCGAGAGGTTCGTGAACAGGACCGCGCTCTCGTCGCTGCGCAGCCAGAAACTGAAGATGATCACGCTCAGGATCGCGGTGGCCAGGATCGCTCCCAGCAGGACCTTCTGATTGAACGTGAACCGGCCGCTCAAGTCGGCGGACCTGTCGAGAATGTTCTTCAGCGCGTCCAATTCAGCTCCTCTGATTCAAGCCGCGAGGGAAGGTCCCTTTCCCTAGATCTGCAGGCTCATGATCTCGTTGTAGGACTCGAGCAGGCGGTTGCGCACCTCGAGCATCAGCTCGAAGGACAGCTGGGCCTCCTCGGCGGCGACCATCACGTCGTGGACCTCGGACACCTGGCCGGTCACGGCCCCCGCGACCATCTCGTCGCGGGAGTCCTGGAGGCGGTCGACCTGCTGCAGGGCCTTCTCGAGCTGGCTCGAGAACGAAGTCCCCTGGGGCCGGGCGGCGGTCTGGCCGGCCCCGTAGGCCTGGCGGGGATCCACGACGCCGTTGAGGCGGATCGGTCCTACGGACATGCGTTCGCTCCTTTTCCGCCTAGATTTCCAGGGCCTTGGCGAACATGGTCTTGGCCGACTGGACGGCCGAGACGTTCGCCTCGTAGGCGCGGCTGGCGGTGATCATGTCCACCATCTCGGTGATCACGTTGACGTTGGGCTTCAGCACGTACCCGTCCTCGTCCGCGTCGGGATGGCCGGGCTCGAAGACGACCTTGAAATCCGAGGCGTCGGCGGCGACGCCGGCCTCGGCCTCGACCCCGCGCAGGACGGGCGCCGCGGCCCGCCGGGCGCTGCCGCCCAGATGACGGGGATCGGTGCGCGTCAGCGACGAGGGGCCGGACTCGAGGACCGGCCCGGCGGCGCGGCGCGCGGCCAGGGCCTCCGAGAAAGCGACCGTCTGCCGCCGGTAGGGCGTGCCCTCGGCGGTGCGGGTCGTCTCGGCGTTGGCCAGATTCTGGGCGGTCGTGTCCATTTTCAGCCGCTGCCCCTTGAGGCCGCTGGCGCTGATCCGGATCGATCCGAAGAGCCCGTCGCTCATCGCCTATCCTCCCCGCTAGCGAACCCGTCCGGAGACGGCCTCGCGCAAGAGGTTGTACTTCATGCTCAGCAGCCGGGTGGCCATCCGGTACGAGAGCTCCGTGGTGGCCAGGGAGGTCATCTCGCGGTCGATGTCGACGTCGTTGATGCCGTTGTCGAAACCGCTCTCCTGGTCGATGACCTCGCCCTGCGTATCCTCAATCCTGGAGCGGCCGACCGGCAGATGCGCCGCGTGCGTGCGCTGGCCCTCGACGCGCTTCGCCGCGGCCCCCCGCAGCAGATCCTCGAAGCGGTATTCCTTGGCGCGGAAGCCCTCGGTCTCGACGTTGGCGATGTTCTCGGCCACGACCCGCTGCCGGCGCGCGTAGACGTTCAGCGCCTGCTTGAGGTCGTCGATGCGCGCCCGGTCGAAAAGAGAAGCTTCGATCATGCCTTTGACGGGTCGCACACGCCCGCCTCGTGGTAGAAGTCCGTTCGGTCTAGCGGGACCCGTCTATCAAGTCCCGTTCCACAATCAGGCCTCGTCCGCCTGCGACCCTCGCCGCCGCGGCTGCGACGCCGGCCAGGGTGACGACGACCCCTCCCTCGGAGGGCGCCGCCAGCTGCAGGGACATGCCGTCGCGGACCAGCAAGCGGGCGGCGCGGTCCAGGCCGAGGCCCAGACGATTCGCCTTGGTCGTGACGAAGGGCAGATGGGCCCGGCGAAGCAGGTCGTCCGACATGCCCTCGCCGTCGTCGCTGACGACGACGTCCAGGCGCCCGTCGCGCCCGGGAACGGCGGCCACCTCGACGGCGATCGGCCGCCGCGGGTGTTCGCCGCAACTCTCGGCCGCGTTGGCCAGGACCTCGGCCAGGGCGGTCTCCAGATCCTCCGACGCCAGCCCCAGCACGCCGCCGTGCTCCATGCGAGCCGTGATCCGCAGCCCGGGGAAGCGGCGGCTCGCGGCGGCCAGCGCGCGCCGCACGGCCGATTCCAGGTCCCAGGGCTCGCCTTCGGACGCGCCGGGGTCCGGAACGCGGACGCCCGCCGCGGAAAGATCCGCGAGCAGGCGGCGGGCGCAGGGATCCCAGGCGGCGACGCCCGGATCCTCGAAATCGCGCAGGTCGCCCATCACGCGGGCGCCGCCGAACGCGCCGGTGGTGTTCATCGTTCCCCTCCCGCCTTCTCCAGGACCAGGCGGTCGATCTCCGCCTCCAGATGCAGGATCTCCTCGATCTGCGCCGACACGCGGCGCAGCGCCTGCTGCAGCTTCGCCGTCGCCGCCGGACTGCCGCGACGGCCCTGCTCCCAGAGCAGCTTGGCCGCGGCCGCGTCCTCTTCGAGGCGCGAGATCCGATCCAGGCCGTTCCGCTTGGCTTCCAACAGCCTCCGCACCGAGCCCAGCTCGCAGCCCGCGCGCACGGCCTCGGCCTGACGCCTGGAGATCTCCTGGATCTCGGTGTAGATCCGGCTCTCCTGCTCGTAGAGCTCGTGCAGGCGGGCCGCCACGTCGGGAGTCGCCGCGGACGGCGTCTCAGGGAAGATCGGCAGGGTCATCCCTGGCCTCCTGCTCCATCAGCGAAGCCAGCCGCGCGACCACGGGAGCCAGGGCGCAGGCCCTCTCCCGCCAGTCGGCCTCGGGCACGACTTCAAGGTTGTCGGATGTGTCGTCGGCGCAGAGGGCGGTCAGCAGGCGCTCGGCCTCGCCGACCCGGCCCCCGGCCAGCAGCAGTTGGGCCTCCTGGTAGCGGCCCCAGGACCGGACGGCGCCCGTTCCCCCCGCGCCAAGGCGGCGGTACAGGGGCAGGGCGTCGTCGGGCCGGTCGAGCAGCAGCAGGAGGTCGGGAATCGCGCGCACGACCCGGGTGATCTCCGAGGCCGTGAATCCGGCGGCGGCGGGAGCATCGTCCAGCAGGCGCCGCAGGTTGTAGAGGGCGGCGCCGTGGTGACCCAGCGACTCGTGGGCGAAGGCGTGCCAATAGCGCAGACGCGGCGGCAGGGGGTCGCCCTGGGCATCGACCTTGCGCACCATGAAGTCCAGGGTCTCGGCGCAGGGATGGGTCAGGAGCCAGCGGTAGGCCAGCTCGTACTCGACCGCCCGGGGCTCGACGTCCGGCGCGCCGATGGTGTTCAGCATCTGTTCGGCGATCTGGAGCGAATCCCCGCCGAGAACGGCCAGGGCCAGGGCCTCGGCGCGAACGTCGACGCCGGGCCAGGTGTCGGTCAGGGTGTGCATGCAGGCCAGGGCGCGGTCGTATTCGCCGAGACGGCGGTAACTCTGCGCCATGGCCAGCAGACGATCCGGCGAGCGACGGCCGGACCAGACGCCGCTGCGCTCCAGTGCCCGCTCGGTGGCCAGCAGCCCGCGGCCGATGTCGTAGCGGCTCAACGCGGAGTCGGGCGCCATGACGTCGTCGGCGTAGCCGTCGGGATAGAGCCGGGACGGGCCGCCTTCGCAGGCGCTCGCCTGGACCAGGACCCAGGCCGCGTGGCGGGCCCCATCCTGCTCCTCCCAGATGTCGTCGGCGCGCACCGAAGCGCCCGTTCCGATCGCCACGAAGACGATCCAGACGGGCAGCAGGCGGCGGCGATGACTCGGACCCAGGCGCATGATCTCCTCCGTGGAGCGGGTTCTTCCGCCTGGATCCACCGCAATCGGCGTGCCGCCCCGCCAGGCGACGCCGGCTCGATCACCGATCGCGCAAATCATCCATTCGCAGTTTTTTATGGGGATTTTTCAAGAAATAACATCAACGACTGGACAGCCGATCCATGCCCAGGATGACGCCGGCGAGGTCGAAGTCCCATCAGCCCTGCCCAATTCCTGCCCAGCCCCGCGGCCGCGGACAAAAAAAGCGGGGGCCCCGGTAGGAGCCCCCGCCTGGTCAGCGTCCGGCCGGCGCTCAGGCCTCGGCCTCGTCCTCGCGCTCGGCGCCCTCCTCGCGGCCCTGCTCGTACTGCCGAAGCTTCTCGCGCAGCGTCTGGCGCGAGATGCCCAGAATGCGGGCCGCCTTGGACTTGTTGTTGCCCGCCTTCTCCAGGGTGTAGAGGATCTGCCGCTGTTCGACCTCGGAGAGGGTGATCAGACCCGTGGCGCTGCCGGCGACCGACTGCCGATCCAGGTAGCGGGGATCCCGTCCCTCCTGGATATGCGCCGGGAAGTACTCCGGGCGCAGCTCGTCGGGCTCCTCCAGGATCATGATGCGCTTGAGCACGTTCTTCAGCTCGCGCACGTTGCCCGGCCAGGGGTAGCGCTGCAGGATCTCGGTCAGGCTGCGGTCCACGGCGCCGGTGTTCAGTCCCAGCTTGGCGTTGAAGTCGCGGATGAAGTGGTTGACCAGCACCTCGACGTCCTCGGGACGCTCGCGCAGGCTGGGCAGGTTGATCTCCACCACCTGCAGCCGGTAGTAGAGGTCGTTGCGGAACATGCCCTGCTTGATCGCGTTCTCCAGATCGCGGTTGGTGGCGGCGACGATCCGCGCCTGCACCTGGAGCTCGTCCTTGCCTCCCACGCGGCGGAAACGCCGGTTCTCGATCACGCGCAGCAGGCGGCTCTGCAGCAGGATGCCCATCTCGCCGATCTCGTCCAGGAAGATCGTGCCCTTGGCCGCCACCTCGAAGAGACCCTCCTTGCGGGCCTTGGCGTCGGTGAAGGCGCCCTTCTCGTGGCCCATGAGCTCGCTCTCGAGCAGCGATTCGGGAACGGCCGCGCAGTTGATCTCCATGAAGGGCTCTTCGCGATTGCCGCCGACCTCGTGGATGGCGCGGGCGATGATCTCCTTGCCGGCGCCGGACTCGCCCTGGATCAGCACCGAAGTCTCGTTGCCCGCACGGCTGGCGCCCACCTTCTCGAGCAGGTCCCCGATCGGAGCCAGACCCGGGCAGGCCCGGATCATCTGCATGTAGGGCATCGGCGCGCCGGATTCGACGCGTGCGGCGGGGCGCGCCGCGGCGTCCCGTGGTCGGGCCCGCGGCGCGGTCTCGACCTCGGTGACCCGCAACGCGGCGCGGACCTGGGCGCGCATATCGCTCAGCTTGAAGGGCTTCTGGATGAAGTCGTAGGCGCCGACCCGCATTGCGGCCACGGCCGTGTCGACGTCCCCGTAGGCCGTCATCATGATCACCGGCGTCCGCTTGCCCTGGTTGCGCAGGGCCTGCAAGAGCTCCTGCCCCGAGACCCCGGGCAGCTTGAGGTCGGTCACCGCGAGGTCGTAGTCCTCGGCGTGGAGGCGGGCCAGCGCCTCCTCCCCCGAATCGGCGGTCTCGACGGCGTAGCCGTCGCCGGCCAGGGACTCGGCCAGGGATTCGCGGATGGCGGCCTCGTCGTCGACGATCAGAATCCTCTTCATCATGCGCGCTCCTGTTTCTGCTGGTTGTCGTCCGCCGCCGGAGTCGGCAGCAGGATCCGGAAAACGGTCTCGCCGCCGTCGCGGAAGGCGCTCAGGCTGCCGCCGTGGGCGTCGACGATCTTGCGGCTGAGCGACAGGCCCAGGCCGGTGCCCGCGCTCTTGGTGGTATAGAAGGGACGGAAGAGCTTCTCGATCGTCTCGGGCGCGAATCCGACGCCGCGATCGACGACCTCGATGCGGCAGCCGGGCTGCTGACGGGTCGTGCCGGCGTCGCCGTCGGCGAGCTCCAGACGGTCCTCGCGGACCAGGCGCAGGGTCACGGCGCCGCCCTCAGGCGCGGCGTCGCAGGCGTTGCAGAGCAGGTTCAGCACGACCTGCTTGATCTGCGCGGCGTCGATGTCCTGGAGCCAACAGGACGCCCCGGGATCATCCGGGGACAGCTCCAGCGCGAAGGTCTGGGACCGCGCCGACGCCCGGGGCGCGGCCAGGTCCAGGCAGTCCCGCATCAACGCCGGCAGCGAGGCCGCCTCGCGCCGCGGCTCGTAGGGCCGCACGAAGTTCAGCATGCGGGTGATCGTGTCGTCGATGCGGTCTACCTCGCCGGTGATCACGTCGATGTAGCGCTTGCGACGGTCGCCCTCCGGCAGGTTCTCGGCCAGCAGCTCGGCCTGGGCGCTCAGGCCCATCAGGGGGTTGCGGATCTCGTGGGCCAAGGTGGCCGACATCTCGACCAGCGACTGCAGACTGTCCGCGCGCATCTTCTCGGCGGCCAGCTTGTGGGTCTCGCGCAGGTCCTCGAGCACGATCACGAACCAGCCGGCAGTCGCGCCGCCGCCGGGCATCATCGAGGCCAGCACCATCACCGGGATGATGCGGCCGTCGGGCCGGCGCAGGCGTCCCTCGCCCTGGAAGGGCGGCTCGGCGTTGGCCGCCAGATGGGCGAAGGCGGGAGCCTCGACGCCGTCCAATCCCAGCAGCCCGTCCAGGAAGAGTTCCGGGATGTCGTCGCGGCGCCCGGTATGCTCGCGCAGGAAATCGGCGGTCGCGCCGCCGCTCGCCGCGCTGCGCCCCCGACCGATGCCGGGCGCGGGCTCGGCGTTGAGCGCGACGTCCTGGGCGCGCCCGCTCAGCAGTTCGCGGCCCGATCGGTTGGCGTAGATCGTACAGCCGTGCTCGTCCACGACCCAGATGCCGCTGCGCACCGTCTCGAGGACGCGGGCGTTGAAGGCCCCGAGCTCACGCATGCGGTCCAGCATCTGGGCGCCGGCCACCTCCTCGGCCAGGATCATCTGCACGGCCTGCAGGAAGGGCAGGAAGCGCCCCTGGGCGGCGGCCGGGTCGAAGTCCTGCAGCAGGAGGTAGCCCAGACCCAGATCCTGATAGTCCAGCGGAAGCGCGGCCACCGGCGCCGCCTCGCCGTCGGGCTCGCCCGGCACCAGGAAAACGCCCGCGGGCACGTCGGCCGTGGCCTCGCGCCGCCGACGCTCGACCTCCAGCCGCTGCAGCACGCGATCGCAGGCGGACTCCCGCCAGCGCCAGGTGCGCCGGGGCGCGAAGGGCGCGTCGGGAGCCGGACGCAGCACCAGCGCGGCGCCGGCGGCGCCGACGAAGCGGGCCAGCGAGCCCAGCAGGTTCTCCAGCGTCGCGTCCCAGTTCGCGGCCGAACTCAACTCGCGGCCGAACTTGTAGAGCAGCGCGAGCTGGGCCATGTGGTCGCTGAGCTCGCGATTCTCCTGCTCGAGGTCCTCCTGCGCCGCCAGCACGGCGTCTCCGACCGTGGCCGCGGCGCTCTCCAGCCGGCTCCGATGGTCGCGCAGACGGCGGCTGGTCTCGGTGGCCTGGACCCGCAGCAAATGGTGGGCGGCGCGACGCTCCTGCCGGGCCCGCGCCATCCGCAGGGTCTCGGCCCATGCCGCGGTCTCGGCCGGGACGCTCAGGGCGTCCAGGAGTCCGGCGCGAAACAGGCGCACGCCGGTATCGCCGTCGATTCGGTCGTAGAGGAGGATCGCCACCGAGGCCGGCGAGCGCGTACGCATGAGGTCGAGACAGGCCAGGGCCTCCTCGCCCGCCCCGTCGACGCCGAGGTGGCCGCCGTGCAGCAGGACCAGGCGACCGGCCTCGTCGCCGTCGATCAGCCGGGCGAGCGCGGCGGCGTCGGGAACGCAGGCCGCTCCGGCGGCGCCGGCCCACTTCGCCGGGCCCACGCAGACGGTATCCGCTGACAGGCCCTCGGCGGCTAGGGAATCCAGAAGATGGGCCATGGATCAGAGCGCCCTTTCATCCTTGACCGGAGGGTTTCCTGTTGAGCCAGCTCAAACTGTAAAATTATTTACCAACGGGCGCAAGTCGAATCCATGGCCTCAGGAACATGAAAACGGCCCGCCTGACGGCGGGCCGGAGGTTTTCTGACGGAAAGGGGAATCGATCTCAGCCCAGAAGCTTGTCCAGGCGCAGGCTGACGGCGGTCAGGTCGGCCGCGACCCGCAGGCGGACCTTGGGGTCCTCATAGGCGCCGATCGTCACTTTCTGCTTGGCGGCGGCCACGCGATCGGCGCGCACATCGGGCACGTCCTCCAGGGCTCGGCGCCCCGCGGCCAACAGGTCCCGCATCTCTTCGAGACGACGCGCGGAGGCCGAAATCTCCAGCTTCTCCCCGTTCGCGCCGACCAGGCCTCCGGTGGCGGGTGTTTCGCGCAGCACGCCGGCCTCCCGCTGTCCCTCGGGAGCCGCGGGCTTCCGGAAGTTCTGGAGCATCTTCTGATGCAAGACATCGGAGCGGTCTATCTTCGGCGTAGACATGCAGCTTCCTTTCTCGGTACGGCGCCGCCGTTCGCGTCCGCCGGATTTCCCCCCTCAGCCTAGCAATCCGGAGGCCCGTTGGCAATGGCCCCCTGCGATTCCCCCGGCGCCCTCAAGGAATCGGCGACACACGGAAAAAACTTTAGCGCGATTGTGCGCTCAGTTGTTGTTTCATGCTTCGCTCGCGCGCCTTCGAGCTCTCCCCTTCCTTATCATTGATCAGTTCATCGCCGTCCTCGCGCAGCTGCCGCGCCAGCATCCGGCCCCGCCGATTTTCCATCGCCCCTCACGGCGCCCAGATGAACTTTGAAAATCCGACCAAGTTTGGGCTAAAGGTCTGAAGGGCCGGAGTCGATAGCTCACGTAGCCGTTCGTATGGATAGCCCCATTCGGGGGCGGGGACAGGGGCCGGACCAGATCGAGAACGACGTCGCCGAGGCGACATGATCAGCCACGCTGGTCGGGCTGGAATCGAAGGCCGGGAGGCCAAATCAGGCAAGGATGTCTGAGTTCTTCAAGGAGGAATGTCAATCATGCGGATCAACACGAACATCGCCTCGATCAACGCCCAGCGTCAGCTTTCGAACATGACGCTGCTGGCGAACCGGTCGATGGAGCGGCTCAGCTCCGGCCTGCGCATCAACCGCGCGGGCGACGACGCGGCCGGCCTGGCGATCAGCGAGAACATGAAGGCCGACATCCGGGGGCTCGAGCAGGCTTCCCGCAACGCGGCCGACGGAATCTCGCTGGTCCAGATCGCTGAGGGTGGCCTGGACGAGGTCAGCCAGATCCTGATCCGGCTGCGCGAACTCTCCGAGCAGGCCGCCACCGAGACCCTGGGCGCCACCGAGCGCGGCTACCTGGACGCCGAGTTCCAGACCCTGCTGACCGAGATCGACCGGATCAGCGACTCGTCCGAGTTCAACGGGCTGAGCCTGCTGGACGGCGTCGCGGGCACGGTGAACATCCAGGTCGGCCTGGGCACCGCCGCCGGCGACCAGATCGTCATCGACCTGAGCGCCGACATGGACAGCACCGGCCTCGCGCTGAACGCGCAGACCCTGGCCGGCGCCGACGGCACCGCCGCCCTGGCGGCCATCACGGCCATCGAGGCCGCGATCAACACCGTCAGCGGCACTCGGGCCAACATGGGCGCCGCCCAGAGTCGCCTGGAATCGACCATGCGCAGTATCGCCAACAACATCGAGAACCTCTCGGCCGCCAATTCGCGCATTCGCGATGCGGACATCGCCACCGAGAGCTCGAAGCTGGCGAGCTACCAGGTCCTGCAGCAGGCCGGCGTGGCCATGCTGAGCCAGGCCAACACGCAGCCGCAGCTCGCGTTGCTGCTGCTCCAGGGCTAAGGTCCGCCCCGATCGCGGCGGGCTCCCCCGGGAGCCCGCCGCGAGACTTCCCCGGTTAGGAGTGGATCATGAGCACGATCAGTTTCGGAGGCCTGGCCTCAGGCATGGACACCGGCGCGATCATCGAGGCGCTGCTGGAAGTGCGTCGCCAGCCCATCGTCAATCTTCAGAGCCGGATCAAGCTCTACGAGAACCAGCAGAAGGCCCTGACCGAGCTCGAGGGCAAGGTCAAGGCGATGCTGACCGCCGCGCAGGAGCTGGACACGCCCGAGGAGTTCGCCTCGATCGCGGCCGTCTCCTCGCACGAGGACCTGCTCTCGGCGACGGCCAGCCACCTGGCCATGCCGGGCAGCTTCTCGATCACGGTCAACTCGCTGGCCACCGCCCAGAAGGACATCTCGCAGGGCTACGACAGTCTGCTGAGCAGCGTCGGCACCGGCGACATCGCGATCACCGTGGGCGGCGAGACGACGACGGTGTCGCTGGCCGCGGGCGCGGACTCCCTGTCGGACCTGCGCGACGCGATCAACGCCTCGGGCGCGGGCGTCAGCGCCAACATCCTCTTCGACGGATCCGCGACCGGGGGCTATCACCTGGTCGTCTCGGCGACCGAGACCGGGATCGACAACGCCTTCACGCTGGACGCCTCAGGGCTGGCCGGCGGCGACGGACTGACCCTGACCAACGTGGCCGGGGCCGCCGACGCCGTGTTGACGATCGACAGCCTCACCGTGACCTCGGCCACCAACACCGTGAGCACGGCGATCCAGGGCGTGACCCTGGACCTGCACGCGGCCGACGAAGGCCAGACGATCCTGCTGGACCTGGCCACCGATCCCGAGGCCGTGCAGGAGAAGATGCAGGCCTTCGTCGACTCCTACAACGACCTCTTCACCTACATCCAGGAGCAGAAGGCCGAGGGCGCGACGCTGCGCGGCCACGCGATGGTCCGCGACGTCCAGCAACGGGTCTCGAGCATGGTCTCGGGTCGTCTGCCCGCCGGCGGCGAACTGTCGCTGCTCTACCAGGCCGGCGTCCGCCAGGGCGAGGGCGGCCTGCTGACCTTCGACACGGCCGTCTTCCAGGAGGCCATCGGAAACGACTACGGCGCCGTGCGCAACCTGGTGGCCGGCACGACCGCCGCCGACGGCAAGGCCGACCAGCTGGTCCAGCTGCTCGAATCGCTGACCGACAGCACCGACGGACTGTTCAAGATCAGCGCCGACGGCCTGACCGACCGCATCGAGAAGGCCGAGGACACGATCGAGCGCTACGAAATCAGCGTGGACAACTACGAATCGCTGCTGAACCGGAAATTCACCGCTCTCGAGAGCCTGATCAACGGCTACAACGCACAGGGCAGCTACCTGAGCAGCTACCTGTCCGCGGGCTGAGACGAAGCACGGGGAGTCGACTTTGGACGTGACGCGGGGCATTCGCCAATACCAGGAAACTTCGGTGCGCAGCGTGGGCCCGGAGAAGATGGTCGTCCTGCTCTGCGAGGGCATCATCCGGAACCTGAACCGGGCCCGGGCGGCCATGGACGCCGGCGACGTCCCGGAGCGCAATCGCCTGGTCAACAACGCCCAGGCGATCATCTCCGAACTGCGACGCAGCCTGGACCCCGGCTACGATCCCGCCTTCGCCGAGCGTCTGGACTCGCTCTACGCCTACATGTTCCGGGAGAACCTCCAGGCGCTGATCGACGGGGACGCCGCCCACCTGGAGAACAGCCTGCGCGTCCTGCAGCCCCTCTACGAGGCCTGGAAGAAGGTTCCCGCCGGCACCGCCGCCCGGGCCCGCGCGCAGCGGGATTCCGAGGCCGATTCCGGCCCGCAACTTGCAGGTCGTGAGGATGAATCCCGAACCGTCTCCCCCGCGGAGGCGGAGGACGAAGCCGATCGCAAGATCTCGCTCACGGTCTGAATGCCATGTCCGAAGCCGTCGAACATCTGCTCGCGCTGACGCGCGCCATGTCCAGCGCCCTCGAGAAGGAGGACCTGGACCACTGCCGTTTGCTGCTGGACGAGCGGGGACGTCTGCTGGCCGAGCTGACCGTGGGCGCAGGGCATGAAGCCGATCCGGCACTGCGGGAGGCCCTGGAGGAGATCCAGCGCATGGACCGCGCGATCAACGCCGCGCTCTGCGGCCGTTTGGCCGAGACGGGCAAAGAAATGGCACGTCTGAAGCAGACGCGCCACGCCACACCATCACTGCCTGTTTCCCACCGCTGCGACCGTCAGGCCTGACGACCTTATCGGGAATTCCCGCCCTTGTCGTCTTCGGGGTCGCCTTTCGGCGGCGGAGTCTTGCGGCGCAATCCGTCGACATCCGGAGTCTCGGAGTCGGAGGCCTTAAGGGTGATGTTCTTGATCTCCTCGTAGATCTCGTGACGATGCACCGGTATGGAGCGGGGAGCGTCGATGCCGATCTGGACCTGGTCGCCGCGTATATCGACGACCATGATCGAGATGTCGTCCCCGATCATGATCTTCTCGTTGCGCTTGCGACTGAGTATTAGCACGTGACCTCCATGTCGTACGGTGCCGTCTCCGACCCTTTCGGGATCCTATAACACAAGATTGCAATCAGCGAACCTATTTTTCCACGGCCAGATCTTCCCTTTTTCCGCCGGATTCCGCAAGCCCTACCTTGGGCGGCGAGACCATGCGCTCGACACGGTGGACCCTGCCGGACTCCAGATCCTCAAGTGCCTTGTTATAAAGAACATAGTCGATCTCCTGCCGCAATGACAGGTCTCCGTCCTCCAGCACGGCCTGCAATCCGAGCCGACGGTCGACGTCGATGATCAGGGGCGCGGCCAGGTTTCCGGTGATCCGGGACCCGCCGGGATGGATGGTGGCGATGATCATCACGGCGAGGTCGCGCCGGCGCAACGGTCCCAGGATCCGGCTCGCCGCCGGCGGCGGCGTGATGACGTAGCGGGACGAGAAGAGATCCGGCGCCGCCACGGGAACCCGGAATTCGGGGCGGTCCAGCGACTGGAGCCACTTCAGCGGATTGGTCCGCGCCATGTCCGCCAGCAGCCAGCGCCGCAGCTGGGGCAGCCCCACCAGACCCTCGGGCAGGGTGATGACCTTGTCGTCGATTTCCCGTCCCTCGAGGCGGGCGCAGCGGGTCTCGGGAATGTTCAGGGTGGCGTTCATGGTCTTCCTCCTCCGCGGTCATCGCAGATAGTCGAAGAGATTCATCTGGTAGAGACGGCCGGCGACCGTCAAACCGGCCTGGTAGGCCGCCTCGGCCTGGCTCAGGTCGCTGGCGACCTGGGTGATGTCCACGTCCCGGATGCTCGAGATCCGGACCTGCAGCTGGTTGTCCCGCTCGGTGAGCAGGCCGTCCATCCAGTCCAGCAGGCTCTCCTTGCCGCCGACGGCGACTTCCAGCTCCAGCACGCTGTTCCGCACGGAGTCGAGCCGCGCCACGCTGTCCTGGACCCGGCCCAGGTCTCCGGCCAGCAGCCCGGCCTGCAATTCCTCGAGGGTGCCGAAGAGGTCGGTGGGCACCCCCTCCCCCTCGATCCCCAGCAGGGCCGCCGTGTTATCGGCCCCCACGGTGACGATGCGGAAGGGCTCGCCGGTGTCGCTGCTCAGGACGAGGCTGCCGCCCTGGAGATCGACGCTGATCGGAGGCAGCCCGAAGGCCGCCGTCGCCAACTCGATGGCCGTGCGCACGTCGCCCAAAGTCGTCGCAGCGGAGAGATCCAGGTCCAGCCCGGTGCCGGCGATCTCCAGCCTCATCGATCCCAGGGGAACGTTCCCGTCCAGGGCGGCGATGTCGGCCAGCGGCGTGGTCCAGGCCGCGGCGGTCCGGATGTCGGCGCCGTCGACCACGCCGTCGTCCCCGCTGCCGAGCAGTCCCAGGGAACGGGCCGTGCCGCCTCCGACCGGGTCGCTGATCGTCAGGGGCCCGCCGGCCGGATCGGCCACGCGCAGACTCCGGCCGTCCGGGGCGATCGAGGCGTCGAGACCGGCGGCGTTCATGATGTCCAGGACGTCCTGGACCGTGCCCGCGCCCGTCAGGTCCAGGGTCTTCTGCACGCCCGTCGCGTCGACGAAGATCAAGGCTCCGGCCTCCCAGCCCGCGCCGAGGCCGATGGCCGAAAGGTCGTCTCCGGGCTGCAGGCGGGGCCCCAGATCCGCACGGCCGCCGAGCACGGCGGCGCCGGAGCCCAGCAGGTCCTCGCCCGGGATGTTCAGGACCATCTCGGTGCTGGGCCCGATGCCCAGCCTGAGCTCGCCGCCGTCGCCGCGATACTGGGTCGGTCCCACGCCCCCGAGGAAGGGAACCATGTCGGTGCGGTAGCCGGCGAAGAGGTAGCGGCCGTCGATATCGGAATTCGCGGCCGCCAGCGCCTGCTCGATCAGGGCGTCGATCTCGGTCGCGGTGTGCTGCATCGATTCGGGCGTCGAACCGGCGGACGACGCGCGCAGGGCGAGTTCGCTGGCGCGGGCCAGCACCTCGTTCAGCGACTGCAGGGCGCCGTCGGTGGCGCTGACGAAGGCCCTCGCCTGGCCGATGTTCCGCTGGTACTGGGCGTTCTGATCCAGCAGCGTCTGGTAGCGCCGGACGGCCGACAGCCCCGCGGGATCGTCGGCGAAGGACTGGAGCCGGACCCCCGAAGCTGCCATCCCCTGGAGCTGCGACATGCGGCCCAGGTTCGTCTGGATCTGCCGCATCAGCAGCGAAGACATCATGTTGTCGGTGACGCGCATGCTTCCTCCCGGACCGCTAGATCATCTCGAGCAGGGTGTCGAACATCTCCTGGACCGCGGCCACGACCCGCGCCGAGGCGTCATAGGAGTTCTGATAGCGGATCATCTCCGCGGCCTCCTCGTCGAGGCTGACGCCCCGCAGGCTCTCGAGACGCGTGGCGACGGCCTCGACCAGCTGCGACTGGCTCTCCACCTGGAAACGGGAGCCGGCGCTGGACGAGGCGATGTCCACCACGAGGTCGTCGTAGAGCGCCACGAGACCGCGGCCGTCGGCGCCGCCCTCGTTCGCGAGCGCGGCGATGGCCATGGCCAGGTCGTTGTCGCCGGAAAGCCCGGACCGCGAGGCGGCGACCAGATCGGCATCCTCGACCAGGGCGGCGTTGACCGAGATGTCGGCGGCCCCGTCGCCGCTGAAGAAGAGCAGGCCCCGCCCTCCGGGAGTCACGCCCTCGGCGTGCAGCTCGTTGACCCGGGCGATGACCTCGGCCGCCACTGCGTCCAGCTGCTCGCGGGCGCGGACCACCTGCCCGTCGCGCGCGGCGACGATCCCGGCGAGGGCGCCCTCGGTCAGCTCGACCCCGAACCGGCCGTCGGCGGTGGTGACGCTCGTCTCGCCCGTCGACGGGTCGGTCCCGACGGACAGGGCCACGACGTGGCCTCGGGTGACCAGGGTCCGACCGCCCAGGCTGACGTCGACCGTGCCGTCGTCGCGCTCGCTGACCTGGACGTGGGCCAGCTGGCTGATCTCGGCCAGCAGGGCGTCGCGCTGGTCGCGCAGGTCGTTGGCCACGCCGGCCTGGGACTCGGCGACCAGGACGCGTTCGTTCAGGTCGCCCACCGCGGACAGCAGCTCGTTCAGGGTGGACACGCCTTGCTGCAGCTTGGCGTCGAGGTCGCGCTCGAGATCGTCGAGCGACCGGATGATGTTGCGGAAGTCGGTGGCCAGCAGGCCGGCCTTGTCCACCACGACCTGGCGCAGCGAGCCCTGTTCGGGCGAAGTCGAAAGGTCGGACCAGGCCGCGAAGAAGTCGTTGAGCGCCGTGCCCAGATGGTTGTTCTCGACGGAGCCGAAGACGGCCTCGATCTCGCTCAGCGCGACGTCGACCTGCTCGTAGCCGGCCAGCCGCGCCGACTGGTCCTGGAGCTGGCGGATGAGCATCTGATCGGTCAGGCGCCGCACGCCGTCGATCCGCACGCCGCTGCCGAGCACCCCGTAGGTGCGCCGGAGCGCCTCGGCCGCCGACACCGTGACCTGCTGCCGGCTGTAGCCCGGCGTGTTGGCGTTGGCGATGTTGTGGCTCGCCGTCTCGATGGCCGCGCGGGAGTAGAACATCCCGCTCAGGCTCGTATACATGATGCTGTTCAGGCTCATGGTCCTCCCCCGCTAGGCCTGGCGTTCCATGACGCTGGCGCTGGCGGCGCGCTCGTAGGCGCCGCCTCCGTCGTAGCAACCCGCCGGCTCGGCGGATCCGCGTCGCAGCACGTCGGTCTCGGCGCGGACGAGATCCAGACAGAATCTCGCCAGCATGGAATTCAATCCGTTCTGCCGGTGCAGCGCGGATGCGGCGCGGCGCCAGTCGCCGACGCGCCGCACGAGTTCGGGACGCTCGGCGGCGTCGCAGGCGGCGATCAGGGCGTCGATGTCCACGACGGCCTCCCCGGCCAGATCGCGCCAATGTCGGCTCACGCATTCGCGCCGCCGCTCGCGGGCGACGTCAGCCTCGGGCAGGTGCCGCCGCCATTCGGCGGCGTTGCTCTCGAGCCGCGCGACGTCCTGCCGCCGCATGTAGCGGTTCTGCCGGACGGCGAGCCGCAGCAGCCGGCCGTAATGCCGGGTCTCGGCGGCGAAGGCCGCGGCCAGTTCCCGCGTCGCGGCGACGCTCAAACCGTTTCGATTCTCCACCAGGGCCATGATCCGTTCCTCGCAGTCGTAAGTCGGGTCCTAGGGCGTGAGCCGGGTGTAGAGTCCGGAAACCTTCTGCACGTACCGCTCCGTCTCCGGATAGGCCGGAACCCTGTCGCCCGCCCGGGCCACGGCGCCGGGCCCGGCGTTGTAGCCGGCCAGGACCAGGTCCAGACGGTCGCCGAAGCGCTCCCGCATGCGCGCCAGATAGCGGGCGCCGCCGCGGATGTTGTCGACGGGATCGTGCGGGTCGGAAACTCCGACCTCACGCGCGGTCTCCGGCATCAGCTGCATCAATCCCCGCGCCCCCTTCTCGGATCGCGCCGCGATCCGTCCTCCCGATTCCTGGACGATGACCGCCAGGATCAATTCCGGCTCGACGCCGGTCTCCCGGCTGGCCGCCTCGATCGCGCCGCCGAAGCGCGAGAGGGTGTCCGCCACGGCGCCGCCCATTCCGACCGCCCGCGAGCGCCAGTCCTGCGCAGACGACGCCGGGGTCTCGGCCAGGGCGTCCCGGCGGTAGGCCGCCAGAGCCTCGCGCCGCTGCCGCGCCGCGGGCACCGGATCGGCCGAAGAAGTGACCGGGGGCAGGACCCGCCCGGACGTCGGGGCGGTCGCCGGCGCCGCCGGAGTCGTCGGGGGCCCGGCGGGAGCGTCGGCGGCCTTCTCCCCCGCCGCCTCGGCTCCCGCCTCCACCTTGGGCATGTAGTCCCGGATGATCATCTCGGCGATGCCGAAGCCGCCGCTGCCCGCCGTCCTGTCGGCGAGGGCCTGGTCGTAGAGCTGCCGGTAGTACTGGATCTCGCCGTCGTTGTCGATCAGGTCGGACATCGCCACAGTCCCGCGCATCGAGCTCAGCAGCTGGTTGACGAAGAGAGCCTCGAACTCCTTCGCCACCGTGCGCAGCTTCTGCTCGGACGCAGACCGGGGCGCCGCATCCTCGACGGGACGCGGCGTCGCCAGGGGTCGCATGCCGACGGGTGCCGTCATCATCCTCCTACATCACCACGAGTTCGGCCTGCAGCGAGCCCGCCTGCTTCAGGGCCTGCAGGATGGCGATGATGTCGCGCGGGCTGGCGCCGACCTCGTTCAGGAAGCCGACCACGTCGGCCACGGTGCCCGACTCGGGCAGATGGACGACGGAGGCCTCGCGGTCCTGGACGTCGGTGAAGACGTCGGGCGTGACCACGGTGCGGCCGCTCTCGTTGAAGGAGTTCGGCTGCGAGACGTCGTAGCGGGTCTTGATCACGACCTTCAGGTTGCCGTGGGCCACGGCGGCCTCGTGCAGCACCACGCCGCGGCCGACGATGATCGTGCCCGTCCGCTCGTTGATGACCACTCGCGCCGCCTGATCGCCTTCGGCCGAGAGCTCGCCCATGCCGGCGATGAAGGCCACCGGGGCGTCGACGAAGACCTCGGGCACGGCGACCGTGATGCTCTGGGCGTCCAGCGGCCGCGCCGTGCCCGAGCCGTAGCTGTCGTTGATGGCGTCGGCCACGCGCTGGGCCGTGGTGAAGTCGGGATTGTGCAGCAGCCACGAGACCGTGCCGCCGCTGACGAAGGCCGCCGGCAGCCGGGTCGTGACCTTGGCGCCGTTGGGGATCATGCCCACCGTCGCGTGGTTCTTGCGGAAGGAGTTGTTGGCGCCGCTGCGGATGTTGAAGCCGCCGATCGAGACGCTGCCCTGGGCCAGGGCGTGGACCTCGCCGTTCGCGGCCTTCAGGGGGGTCATGATCAGCGTCCCGCCCTCCAGGCTGGCGGCGTCGCCCAGCGACGAGACCGAAACATCCAGCTGACTGCCTTCCGCTGCGCTGGGGCTGAGCTGCCCGGTCACCAGCACGGCGGCCACGTTCTTCAGCTTCAGGCGCTCCGGCGGGACGGTCACGCCCAGGCGCTCGAGCATCGAGGCCAGGCTGTTGACCGTGAAGTCGGCGCTCTGCCCGTCGCCGGTGCCGTTGAGACCGACGACCAGGCCGTAGCCCAGCAGCGGCTCGCTGTCCATGCCCGCGAGCACGGCCAGGTCCTTGATGCGCGACGATTCGCCGGCCTGGGCCAGGACGGCCACCAGCAGCAGGGCGATCAGGACCCCTCCGACCAGCCACCAGGTAAACTTCTCGTTCATCACCGCACCCACCCTAGAAGAGCCAGTTGAAGAGCTTGGTCACGATCCCCGGTTCGCTGGAGGCGTTGACGGGTCCGTTGCCGTTGTAGCTGATGCGCGCGTCCGCGATGTAGGTCGAGTAGATGGTGTTGTCGGGATTGATGTCCCGCGGCCGGCAGATGCCGCTGATCTCGATCAGCTGGCGCTCGCCGTTGATGTCCACCATCCGGTTCCCGAGCAGGCGGTAGTCGCCGTTGTGCAGGACCTCGGCCACGCGCGCCGTGATCTCGGCCTGCAGGTTGCCGGTGCGCTGGGTGCGCCCGTCGCCGGTGTACTTGCTCTCGGTGTCCAGGCCCCAGGCGTCCAGGACGTCGAGGAAGCCCAGGCCGGGCCCGCCGCTCATCTCGGACTTCTCGTTGGCGTTGGTCTTGGACGTGGCGTTGGCGGTGGCCGCCTCGGTGATGAGGATCGTGATGATGTCCCCCACCTTGTGCGCCTTCATGTTGCTGACCAGCGACCGGCCGCTCTCGAGGTCGATCAGCGGCTCGCGCGAATCGGCCGGGCCGGCTCCCAGCACCAGGGCCCCCAGGGCCGCCCATGCCGTCAATTTCAGGATCTTCCGCATCGTGCTCACCTTCTCCACATGATCCGGCCGTCGGCGGCGACCCGTCCGGTCACCAGCCGCCCGTCCACATCGCTGCGCACGGTGATGATCTGATCGCGCGCGCCGTCCTGGCGCGCCCTTCCGGTCACGCTGACCGCGACGCCGCCGCGGGCCAGCACGAGTTCCACAGGCTCCCCCCGGCGCACCAGGGGGATCGGTTCGAGGTCGCTGCGGCGCAGGACGTCGCCCGCGGCCAGCCGCCGCCCGGCGGCCATCCCCGTCAGGGAGTCGCGTCCGCGGGCCGCGCCGGCGTCGATCCGGGCCAGGTCGGCCCATTCCCAGGCGAAGAGCCCGGGCCGCAGGGGATCGCCAGCCTCGACCACGCCGACGGCGCTCGCCGTCTCGGCGAAGACGTGGCAGACGACGGTGGCCGTGAAGCGGCTGCGGCGGCCGCCGGCGTCGACGGCCACGCGCACCAGGTTCCGGCCGGGTTCAAGGGTCTTCGGCTCCACCAGGGAGACGCGCCAGGCCTCGGCCACCGGGGGCGTCGGCAGTTCGCCCAGGATTTCGCTCCAGACGGGCGGCGCGCCGGGTGCGGCGGTCGGCAGCCAGCGGTGAAGCGCCAGCCCCAGCCGCTCGCGCAGCGTGGCCTCGGCGATCCGCGAACCGGCCACGACCACCAGGCAGGACTCGGCGCCCTCGCAGCGCACGCCCGCGGCCATGCGTTCCCCGACCAGCTTCCGCAGCAATCCGTTGCGGCTGACGGTGAAGCGCTGGCCGGGATGGGCGTCGGAGGTCAGGAGCAGGCCCGAGGCGGCGACCGGGACCGCGCCGGTGAGCACGTCCCCCAGCTTCACCGCGCCGGGCGGCACGACCACGGAATCGGCCAGGGACAGGGTCCAGGCCCCGACCGTCGCCGGAGACAGCAGGAGCACGGCCGCCAGGCTGCAGGCGATCGCCACCGGGCCGGCGGCCTGGCGGCGGTTCGCGAGCGGGCGGATGGAAAAGACGCGCCTCAAGCCCCTACCTCTTCATCTGGTTGACGGTCTGCAGCATCTCGTCGGCGATGCTGATCGTGCGCGAATTCAGCTCGTAGGCCCGCTGGGCGGAGATCATGCTCACCAGTTCCTCGACCGTCTCGACGTTGCTCATCTCCAGGAAGCCCGAGGCCACCTCGCCCAGGCCGTCCTCGCCGGCGAAGCCGAGCACCGGGGTGCCGCTGGCGGGCGAGGCCATGAAGAGGTTGCCGCCGCGGCTGGTCAGTCCGCCCACGTTGGGGAACTTGGCGATCTCCAGGCGACCCAGGTCCTGCACCGTGCTCGAGTCGCCCTGCAGCAGCACCGAGACGGTGCCGTCACGGGCGATCGCGATCTCGGTCGCGTCCAGGGGGATCTGGATCGGGGGCTGCAGGCGGTAGCCGGTGGTGGTGACGATGTTCCGCTCGGCGTCCAGCTTGAAGCTGCCGTCGCGCGTGTAGGCGGTGGTGCCGTCGGGCAGGAGCACCTGGAAGAAGCCGTCGCCCTCGATCATCATGTCCAGGGGGTTGCTGGTCTGCTGCACCAGGCCCTGGCTGAAGATCTTGTTCGTCCCCACCATCTTGACGCCGTGACCGATCTCCACGCGGTTCGGTTCGGCCAGGCCGGAGCCGCGGCCGGTGGGCACCGTGGATTCGTAGAGAAGGTCCTGGAATTCGACGTGGCTCTTCTTGTAGCCGGCGGTGTTCACGTTCGCCAGGTTGTTGGAGATCGTGTCGATATTCGTCTGCTGGGCCTTCATGCCGGAGGCCGCCGTGCTCATCGCTCGAATCATATCTGCACCGTCCTGCTTCAGGCCTTGCGGCTCAGTTCGTTCACGGACTTGTCCAGGGTGCGGTCGGCGGCCTGGAGCATGCGGGATTCCAGCTCGAAGGCGCGCTGGGCCGCGATCATGGCCACCATGGTGTCGATGGGATTGACGTTGCTCCCCTCGAGCATGCCCTGGGCGACGTTCACCCGCTCCTGCGGGACGGCCTCGGCAGCCGCGCCCTCGGGGGCTTCGAAGAGGCCGTCGCCCCGCGGGACCAGGCCGCCGGCGTCGGCGAAGGCGAAGACGGCCAGTCGGCCGACCTCGGCGCCGTCGACCATGACGCCGCCGTCCTCGGCGATGCTCAGGCCGCCGTCGGGAAGGGTCAGCGGGCCGCCCGAACCGAGCACCAGGTCGCCCGAGTTGGTCACGAGCTGGCGCTGCGCGTTCAGGGTGAAGGCGCCGTTGCGCGTGTAGAGCTCCTCTTCGCCGCGCCGGACCCGGAAGAGGCCGTCGCCGCGCAGGGCGACGTCGGTGGGTCGGCCCGTCTCGCGCAGAGGGCCCTGGCGGAAATCGACGGCCGCGCGGATGTCGAGTCCGCCGCGTCCGCCGGCCGCCGTGACGAGATCCCGGTCGAGGGGCGTCGTCGCGCCGCCCGCCGCGCGCTCGGCCGCGGGGCCGTCGGCCTCGGACTCGGCGACGCGCGTCAGCATCTGCTTGAAGCCGGTGGCGTCGGCGTTGGCGAGGTTGTTGGCCAGCATGTTCGTGCGGGTCAACTGCACCTGCATCGCCTGCTCGGCGGTGCGCAAACCCTTGATCACGGCCTCTCCTCCCGGATCGGGTCGTGGGACAGCGATTCGCCCCGGAGGCGCAAGGCACATGCCATGGGTCGGAAAGGCTAAACGGCCGTGCGGCTTGTGATTGGACGGGCGGGCGGTGGGACGGATTCCGACCCGGTGGCTGGAAGCGCGACACCCCCGGACGAAAAACGGCCGCCGGGCCCGGATGGATCGCGGCGGCCGTTGAAGGCTGTGGAGGCGCCGACGAGGCTAGTCGATGGCCAGCAGTCGGGCGATGTGATCCTCGAGGTGCTGCAGGCCCTCATCGTCGATGCGGGTGAAGAAGACGGCGATCTCGCGCTGGTCGACCTCGACGGTGGGATCCTCGGGAACGACGCGCACGACGATGCCCTCGCAGGTGGCCTCGGCCACCCCGCCTTCATCATCGACGGGAAGCTCCAACTTCATCTCGAGCCGCGTCATGGGCTCGATATAATGATCGGATCGGAAATAGACCCCGGACGTGCTGAGGTTCAGGGTCTCCATGGTGGCGGGCGAGACTCCGCCGGCGGTCGAGGGGATCTGGACCTCAAGCTTCAGATTCGCATCGACCCGCTTGCCCTTGCGCCGCTCGGCTCCGGATAAGCTCATGCGCTCCGACTCCCTGCTGTGACTCCCGAAAACAACCCGCAGGAGCGCCGGCCCGCTGCGGTGTACCGGCTCACTATGCCAGACTCGTACCAGGAGTAAAGGACAAAAGAAAAACCGGCACCGAGTCGGTGCCGGCTCTTCTCAGGCGAAGATCACTTCTTCTTATGCCTGTTCTTGCGGAGACGCTTCTTGCGCTTGTGCGTCGCAATCTTCTTCCGCTTACGCTTCCTGCCGTTCGGCATTCCTACCACCTTTTTCTGAACCGTTGACCCGGGTCCGCTCCCTGAAACACCTGCGGCGACCCGGCGGCGGACAGGGCCGCCGGCAACGGAAACCGCCCGCGGAGAGCCATGGGCTGAGGCACATTATAAACAGATCCCGGCCGGTAATCAAATCCTGGATGCCGGAAAACCCCTCAGACTTCCTCATCCGGCTTGTTCAGGCGCGACTTCAGCTCGTTCGAGGCCTTGAAGTAGGGCACCTGCTTGGCCGGCACGGTCACCGAGGCGCCGGTGCGCGGGTTGCGGGCGATGCGGGCGCGGCGTCCCTTGACCTTGAAGCTGCCGAAGCCACGCAATTCCACCTTGTCCCCGGACTCGAGGGCGCGACCGACATTATCCAGGATAAGGTTGACGACGGTGCCCGTGTCCTTCTTGCTGACCCCTGTTTCGGCCGCGATCAGCTCGACCAGTTCCGCTTTGGTCATGGCACTGTCCCCTGACTTCGCTAGGGTTCGTTGCGGACGGGGATCCGGTTTCCACCCCCGTCCGGATCCGGACCCTTGAATTTTTAGCACGAAGGCGAGAAGAGCAGCAAGCTCTTTTTTACTGAGACGCCAATGCAACTGCTTGTCGAAAAAAGTGATGCGGGGCATAAAACGAGGCGGGGCGCGTTCCCGCACCCCGCCCTTCCCCGGTTTGGTTGAGATGTTTCCCGCACTTGCCGCGTGCCCCACCAAACCTGCACTACAAGATGGAGAGCGTAGTTGGGATCAGCAGACAAGGCGCTAGCAGCGCAGGAAACATCGTCATCCGAGGGCCATCCCTACCAAAGGTCATGCCAAGGACTCGGGACGCTCGGCAATCCGGGCGGGCGTCATTGCAAGGTATTGATATTCAGTCGCTTGGAGATCCACTCCCGAGCGGGAAGGGCGGACGCGACGGGACGAGAGGGCGGCGCGATACCGCGCCGGCGTTGCGGAATGAACGGCCGGCCATGGCGGGCGAGGGCGCATTGCGACACCATGCGCCCGCCGGCGGCCTCAGGAGGAATCGCGGGATAGGCTCCGGAACAATTCGGAGTGGGCCTCGGTGAAAAGACAACCCCGGCGGGCCATCACCTGGCGCGCGGTGTCGGCGGCGCGCAGGGCGTCGTAGGAAGCGCCGGCGCCGTCGCCCCAGCTCAGGTTCGGAAGGAACTTGGGCGGGAAAGCGGCCGCGAAGACGTTGCTTGCGAAGCCGACCACCGTTCCGGTGTTGAAGAGGGTGCCGATGGCCGTCTTGGCGTGGTCGCCCATCATCAGGCCCAGGAAGCGGAGGCCGGAATCGCGGGCGCCGAGGCCGAGGTCGACGCGGACCGGTCCGTAGTTGTTCTTGAGGTCGCTGTTGGTGGTGCCGGCGCCCAGGTTCACCCAGCTCCCGAGCAGGGCGTGGCCCAGGAATCCCTCGTGCTGCTTGTTGCCCAGCGGGGCGAGCTGGGATTCCGCGATCTCGCCGGCGATCTTGCAGCCGTCACCCACGGCGCTCTCCCCGTAGAGGCGCGTCCCGGCCTTGACCAGGGAGCCCGCGCCCACGCAGACGGGCCCGACGATCAGGGCGTGGGATTCCACATGGACCTCGCGGCCGAGCAGGATGGGACCCTGCCGGGCGTCGAGAACGACGCCGGGATCGAGGGCGACCTCCTCCCCCAGCCAGACGCGGTCGGGAGCGAGCACGGCCACGGACCCGTCGGGCCCCAGGCCCAGATCCGCGGCGCTGCGCAGGCTGGTCGGCCTGGTCCAAGCCGGCGAGGCCCCTGCGTCGGGGACGACGCCGAAGATGGCCCGCGGCGGCAGCGAGCCCAGCCCGGCGACGACAGCGATGTCGGCGGCGACGGCGGCGCCGATCTCCGTCACGCGCTCCCACAGCGCGCGCCAGGCCCGCGGCGGTTCGCCGGAGGCCGGAGGCAGGCCCGACGGCGACCAGGGCGGCGGCGCCTCGCCGTCGCGCCGCCAGCAGGCGCTCGCGGCGGCGGCGGCGTCCCAGGCCTCCCATTCACGCAGCAACGCCGTCGCCTCCGCGGAGGTCAGGACCGCGGCCACCAGGCCGTCCTCGTCGCTCCAGGCCGCCGACGGCCCGGTCCCGGCGCCCAGCAGGCGGCGCAGCCCCTCCCAATCGGCCCCCAGCCGGGAGGCGATCACCAGCACCGACTCGGCGGCGGCCGCCAGGTCACGGCAAGCCGCGCCGCCGCAGACGCAACCCGGGGGCGGAGCGACGTCCTGGAGCCCGCGCAGTCCGGACCGGGGCAGCAGGCCGACTCCGGGACCGGAGTCGGCGGTCAGCATGACGACCCGCTCGCGCAGGTTCATCAGGCCGCAGCCCAGCTCGTAGACGGGGACGCTCCAGGAAAGGGGACGGAACCAGGCGGCGGTGTGGTCCTCGAAGAGGATGACGGCTCGGCGCAAGGAATTCCTCCGGGTCGCGAGGCGGCGCGGCTCCGCGGACCGGAGCCGCCGCTGGCATTATAGGACGCGGCGCCCGGCTCTCCAACGATCAGTTGCAGGCGATGCTCAGGGTGAGGATGCGGGCCCCGTCGGGCAGTTCCGGCGATCCGGAGACCGGAAAGAAGCGGCCGGCGCCGCCGTCGTCCAGCAGCAGGGCGCCGTCGGCGGCGGCCCCGGCGGGAAACTCGGCGATCACCAGGCCGCGATCGTCGCGGACGGTGACGGACACGTCCACCAGGCCGCTGCGGACCCCCTGCAGGGCGAAGACGGGGTCCGTGGGCTGAGCGGCGACCGGGACCCGGACGGCATCCTCGGCGCTGACGGTCAGCGTGGGCAGCACCGTGACGCGGCCGGCGAAGCTGAAGGAGGCAACGTGGCCGGCGGCCGCCCCGTGCGCCAGCAGCGCCGTCAACAAGATCCCCCCGATCAATGCCCGCATGACAATCAAGCTCCGCCGTTCACCGTCCCCGATATGTTCCAAGCTGACGGCGGCGATTGTACCACATCCCTTCGCGACGGCCCGGAATCAGAGTGAAAATTTTTTTAAAGTCCCCCCGTCATCAGTCGAAAACAGTGAATGTCGTGGGGGGCTGGAAAGTGCGGACCGCCCTCGGGAATTCATTCGGCTCCAGGGATGGAGCGAAGAAATCTGACAAGGAGTAGTTCAATGAAGTTCTCGACTCGCTTCCTCATGGTCGCCGTGCTGGTCTTCGGATTCGCCGGCGCGACCTACGCCGTCGATCTGCCCGTGGACGGCAAGGTGGACGTGTTCCAGCCTCTGACCGTGGCCGAGACCACCGAGCTGGACTTCGGCGCCGTGAACGACGCCGACGGCACGATCACCTTGGACCTGCTCGACACCATCGCCGCGGATGCCAACAACATCCACGCCGGCGGCACCGTGACGAGCGGCGTCTACACCTTCTCGGGCACCGCGACCCAGGCCATCGACATCGACGTCACGGCCCAGAACGCGAACGGTCTGCTGCTCTCCAACTTCACCACCAACCTCGGCGGCGGCACCTTCCCCGTCGTGGGCACGGCCCTGGACGGCGCCGGCGACCTGGGCTGCACCCTGGGCGCCAACCTCGAGGTCCAGAGCGCGATCGCGGCCGAGGGCGCGAACCAGTCCCTGGCCTTCACGTTCAGCGCGAACTACAACTAAAGAGCGGTCCGCCGTTCTTGCGGGGAGTCGGCCGTCGGCCGGCTCCCCATTTTTCTGCGCCCGCCTGCGCCCCGCTCCACAGTGGCGGACCGATCGGGTCCTGGCCACCCTCTCTCATTTGCGCTTTTGGCGGATACACGTGTCAATCCCCTGTTTCATGGTCACTTACGGTCTCCATGCCCATGGCACACCCTTTGCGTTGCCGGCGGTTGCGATCATTCGGTCCGCGAATGACGCCACGAAAGGAGGATCCGCGAAATGCGGCCTCGCAGACGCCACGGCGAGCATTGGCGTCCCCCGCCCTGGATGGGCCTGGGGGCGGCATTGCTCTGTCTCGTCCTGGTCAGCGGCCAGGCATACGGCCAGATTTCCGTCGTCGAAGACGTCGAACTCGATTTCGGCGCGGTCGTCGACGTGGACGGGTCCGTCGTGCTCAACCTCAGCGACACCATCGCCTCGGATCCCAACGGCATCCACGTGGGCGGCTTCGTCTCGTCCGGGGTCTACCGCATCCAGGGCGATCCCCTGACCGCCGTGGACATCGACATCTCGGCCCAGAACGGCAGCGGACTGAGCCTTTCGGGCTTCACGACCAGCGAGGGCGCGCCGCCGATCCTGGCCGCCGCCCTGGACGCCGGCGGGCGCCTGGACCTGACCCTGGGCGCCACGCTCACGGTCACCTCCAGCCAGGCCACGCCCGGCGACAACCAGGCGCTCTCCTTCACTTTCACCATCGACTACAACTGATCCCGCACGGGCCCGCGCACGTGAAGAATCGCGCCGCTGCGGCCAGATCCTGACCGGAACCTTCCGTCTCACGATCCCTCAATCGCCGTAAATCCCTGATTAACCATTGTTTTCGGCCTTTTTGCGCCGGGGACGCTGGCACGTCCGTTGCGATGCGCTCCATGGCGAATATTCTCGGCCGATCCGGCAGGGAGACCGGACCGGCGCACGATACCGTCCCCGGGAGGACCTGATCCATGAGACTCGACCGCAAACGCAGCCTGCTCACCCTCGCGATCCTGACGGCCGGATGGACCCTGGCGGCGCCCGCCCTGGCCGCTTCCGTCGTCTCGATCGCGCCGACGCGGATCCTCTTCGACGGCCGCTCGCGGGTGGCGACGATCTACCTGAGCAACAAGAGCGACAAGGCGTCGACCTACCGCATCTCGATCGTGAACAAGCGGATGATCGAGTCGGGGCAGATCGTCCCCGCGGACAGCGCCCGCCACGACGAACTCTTCGCCAGCGACCTGCTGCGCTTCTCGCCGCGCCGGGTGGTCATCCCGCCCCGCGGCAGCCAGACGGTGCGCGTGATGCTGCGCAGCCCCAAGAACGGAGAGCTGCCGCCCGGAGAATACCGCTCGCACCTGGTCTTCCAGTCGGTGCCCGACGTGCCCACGGTCGAGGAGTTGGACGACAGCGACGGCGACCTGCGCGTGCGCGCGGTGGCGATCATCGAGACCTCGATCCCGGTCATCGTCCGGCGCGGTCCCCTGGACGCCGACCTCCGCTTCGGCCGGCCGAGCCTGGGAGCGAACCCCAACGCGCCGGGGCGGCCGATCCTGACCGTGCCCATGGAGCGCAGCGGCGACCGCTCGGTCTACGGCGTGCTGCGCGTGGACTGGTTCGACGGCCAGGGCCGCAGCGAGGAGCTGGCCGTGCTCAGCGGCCTCGCGGTCTACACGCCCACGCCGGTGCGCAACGTCCAGCTGCCCCTCTCGGTGCCGCCCGGCGTCTCGCTGGAATCCGGCAACCTGAACATCAGCTTCGTCGAATCCGAGGAGGGCGGCGGCGATCTCGCGATCGAGACCACCTTCCCCCTCGTGGAAAGCGCGGGCGCCCGATAGCATGCGATCCCGGCCCACACAATGGCTCTGGGTGCTGATCCTGGCCTCGCTCCTCGCGGGCGCGGCCGGAACCGCCGCATCTCCCGCCGGCGATCCGCCCCTGAACGAAGAGGACCTCCTGATCCTGGAGGTCCTCCTCGACCGCTATTGCGTGAGCCAGGGCCTGCCGGGCTACTCCCTGCCCGACGGCCGGGTGCTGCTGCCGCTGGGCGCCATCTGCGACGCGCTGGAACTCGCTCTCGACGTCGACCCGGAGGCGGGTCGGGCCCGAGGATGGTTCATCCGGGAAGACCGCACCTTCTCGCTGGACCTCGAAACGCGGTCCGTCACCATCGACGGCCGCAGCTCGGGCTTCGACCCCCTCCTGGTCCGTTCCGACGACGCCGACATCTACGTCGAATCCGACCTGCTGTCCCGGTGGCTGCCCCTGGACTTCGACGTGCGCCTGGAAACCATGCTGGTGCGCATCGCCGCGCGCGAGACCGTCCCCCTGCAGAACCGGCTGAAGCGGGACGAGGCCCGCGCCCAGGCCCTGCAGCGGCAGAAGACCGGCGGCCTGGACTTCCCGCTGCGCGAGGCGGGCTACCGCCGCCTGAGCTGGCCGCTGATCGACGCCAGCGCCGACTACCTGACCCGCGAGGACATGCCCGATCCCCTGGTCTCGATCCAGACCGCCGGCGACCTGGCCGGACTGTCGACGCGGTCCTTCCTGACCCACAGCCGCGGGCGCGCGATCAGCACCGCCCGCCTGCGGGCCGGGCGCGAAAGCGCGTCCGGCTCCCTTTTCGGGCCGCTCGGGGCCACCAAATACGAGTTCGGCGACATCTACGCGCCCAGCATCCCGCTGGTGCTGCGCGGCAAGCAGGGGCGCGGCCTCTACCTGACCAACCAGCCTCTGGTCCGGCCCCAGGAATTCGACGCGACCACGGTCGAGGGCGACGCGCCGCCGGGCTGGGAGATCGAGCTCTACGTCAACGGCGGCCTCTACGAGTACGCCTCGATCGGCGCCGACGGACATTACCGCTTCGAGGACGTGCCGCTGCGCTTCGGGCAGAACGTCTTCCGCAAGGTGCTCTACGGTCCGCAGGGACAGGTGCGCGAGGAGACCGACCAGGTGGCCATCGGCACCGACATGGTGAAGGAGGGGCGCCTGCAGTACCGGCTGCTCTCGCTGCAGGACGAGCGGCCGATCTTCCTGGACGATCCCGAGGTGCGCTACCCCACCGAGGACTTCGGCGCCTGGAACCACCACGCCGAAGTGGGCGTGGGCCTGATGCGGAACCTGTCGCTGTCGACGAGCCTCAGCCGGCTCTCGGTGCGCGGCGTGCGCCGGGACTACGGCGAGGTCACGGCCCGGTCCAGCTTCTCCGGCCTCTACACCCAGTTCATGGGCGCCAGCGATCTCGAGGGCGGCACGGCGCTGCGGCTGTCCGCGCAGGGTCGCCTGGGCAACAGTTCGCTGCTCTTCGAGCAGTCCCTCTTCGACGCCTTCCGCAGCGACTACAACGAGCCGGGCCAGAACATGACCAGCGAGACCCGCCTGCGCTGGAGCGGCGCGGCCTCCCGGCTCTTCGGCCGGTCGGTGTCCTACGACCTGAAGCTGGAGACCAGCGCCTTCGAGGACCGCGGCATCGACCGCCAGGACCTGATGGCCGCGCGCCTGGCGACGAACTTCTCGCGCTTCTCGCTGTCGAACATGCTGCAGTACCGCAACACCGCGGCTCCCGACGGCGGCACCGACCAGGTCTACGGCGAGCAGCTGGTGAGCAGCTGGTGGGGGCCGATCACCCTGCGCGGCCGCGCCCGCTACCGCATCGATCCGGGCATGGAGCTGCAGTCGCTGGGCGGCACGCTGAGCTGGCGGCCGTCCACCCGCCTCAATGCGCGCCTGCAGCTCCAGAAGGACATAACCGGTGCCGGATCGACGAACCTGAACGCCAACCTGAGCTGGCTGCTGGACTCCATGGCCGTCGGGCTGATGCTGAACCACGCCACCGCCGGCGAGGACTATCTGGGATTCTCGATCTCGACCTCGCTGGCCCACGAGCCGAATTCCGGCAAGTGGTTCATGCAGCGGCAGCGCCTGGCCACCGGCTGCGCCGCCAGCCCCTTCGTCTTCCTGGACGCCAACGCCAACGGCGTCTTCGACCACGACGACGAGCCCATCGCCGGCGTCCGTTTCCTGGGCAGCAGCTTCTGGCAGGGGATCGAGACCAACGAGCATGGCAGCGCCTTCCTGCCCGGGCTGCCGGCCAACCTGCCCAAGAACGTGAAGATCGACCTGGAGTCGCTGGGCGATCCCTTCCTGCTGCCCACCGAGCCCGGGCTGTCGGCCATGGGCCACGCCGGCAGCATCGTCGAACTGGAATTCCCGATCACCTACTCCGGCGAGATCGAGGGGTCGGTGCTGGCCGAGACCGCCGCCGGCCGGCGGCCGGCCCGCAACATCGCGCTGACCCTGGTGGACCGCTTCGGACGGAACGTCCAGACGACGGTCAGCGAATTCGACGGCTACTTCCTCTTCCAGGAGATCCGGCCGGGCTGGTACGCGATCGAGGTGCAGCCCCGCAGCCTGGAGCGACAGCGGCTGGCCGCGCCGGCACGGCAGGAGGCCATGGTGCCGGCCGGCGGCGGGGTCTCGGCGGGGCACGAGATCGTGCTGCGCCGCGCGGGGACGCGCGCCGCCGACGCCGAGCCGTTGATCGACGTGGAATCGGATCGGACGATGGAGCCGGCCGCGACGACCGTCGCGCCGGTGCTGCGCAGCGACGAGGACATCTTCGCCGACAAGCAACTGGACCTGGTGGAGAAGGTGCTGCTGATCGAGGAGCGGGACCGGGCCGCCGAGGAAGCCCGCGAGGTCCCGTCGGCCGCGCCCGAGGAGCCCGATCATTCCGTGACGCCGGCGCCCGCCCCGGCGCGGGCCGCGACGCCGACAGTCGGCGCCGGCCTGGGCCGCCAGTACTTCTACGGCCTGCTCGAACGCCCCGGCCCCGCCGTGGCGGCGCCCGCGGACAGCGCGCCCCCAGGCCCGGATCCCCGCGTCCTGAACCGCGAGAACGCCGGGGGGCCTACCGACGACGAGGTCCGCGATTTCGTGCGGGTCTTCAAGACCGTCCGCTACCTGCTGCCCTGGCTGGGCCGCTAG
>CAZLHO010000002.1:0-24478 GCA_964559455.1 uncultured Fibrobacteraceae bacterium
CCCATCGCCGCGGTCTTGGGGCTGGTGAACTGCCGCACGCCGGCGTAGGCGGCGGGCTGGTACATGCCGTAGCCGACGACCACCAGCAGGATGCCCCCCATCGTCAGCAGGTGCATCGAGGACCAGAGGCCGGTCTGCGGGAAGATGGTCGGCGCCGCGGACATCAGCAAGCGGCCGACGAGCATCACGCAGAAGGCCATCAGCAGCGTGCGCCGCACGCCCTTCTTGTCGGCGACCGAACCCAGGAAGAACATGGCGATCGTGATGCCGGCCGTGAGCACCATCACCATGTGGTGGGAGTGCACGTCGGGATTCGGGACGCCGTCGAAGATGAAGTCCGAGAAGTGCATGGCCAGATAGCCGAGCATCCCGAAGTAGACGAAACCCTCGAGGAAATAGGCCAGGTTGATGCCCCACAGGGCCCGCGGGGCGTGCACCAGGTCCACGAAGGGCTGGGTGATCTCCTGCAGCGGGCTCTGGGCTTTCTCTCGGCTCGCGGTGTCGGCCATCGTTCACGCCGCCTTTCTCATGTGTCGACGCGGGGCGCCGGGGCCGCCGCGTTTTCCGGGCTGGATCAACTCGCTAACACTAAGGCCCGTCCCCGGGACGGTCAATTTCAAAGGCTGGGCCGGCGTGGCGGCCGCGTGGTACAATCGATGCAATTCGTCACTCACAGGAGGTCGCCATGCGCGTCGCTCGGATCAATGCCCCTGTAGCCCTCGCCCTTGTCCTCGTGGCCTTCGCGCCCGCCCCCGCCGCGGCGCAGGCCGACGCCTTCCTGCCCTACGGGGGCGGGACGCTGTCCTTCGACTACCAGCAGTGGCCGAGCGGCCCCTTCGCCGGCGAGTTCCAGGCCGCGGGGCTGCCCTTCGGCTTCGGGGCCGATTCCGCCGACTTCCAGGAGGCCGTCGGCGGGGGCCTGGTCGAGGCCGAGGGTGTCGTCGGCTGCGTCGGCTACGCCGCCGTCCGGGACCCGGGTACGGGCCTCGTCGATATCGCCGCGCTCCTGGTGAGCCGGGCCGGTGGCCTGCCGCCTCCCGGGGACTACCCGGTCGATCCTGTCGGGCGCACCGTCCTCGTCGCCTACGCCGTGGGCGTCGCGGACTTCGTCTTCCCCGACGACCTCGCGACCGCGGACCTCGCGGCCTGGCTGTCGGGCCTCGACATGGAGCGGCTGCTGGTCGCCACCACCGGCGTCGTCCGCTTGGAACGGGCGGACGGCGAGGGCATGGCCGGGACCTTCGCCGGCACCCTGTTCGGGGAAGACGGGACGATCGTCGCGTTGACCCAGGGTGTTTTCTCGATCGGCGACACGGTTCCCGCCGATGCGGCCTCCTGGGGCGGCGTCAAGAGCCTCTTCCGCTAGCATCCTCCCGCCGATACGCAAGGGTCCCGCCCCCCGGGGGGGCGGGACCCGATCCGCGGCCTGTCCGGAAAACGCCTAGTCCAGGGCCTCCTCCAGCCTGCAGCGCACCGCCCGGCGCACGGCGGCGGCGGCGTCCTCGGCCTCGGCCATCGCCGTGTTGGCCCGGACGCGGGCGTCCTTGGCGAAGCCGGGCTCCTCGGCGTCGTCCAGGTCCTTCAGGGCGGCCAGGTTGATCAGCACGTTGTAGAAGGCGCCCTCGGCGCCGGCGATGGCGGTCAGGGCGGCGACGCCGGCGTCGGACAGGGAGTTCGGGTTGCCGATGGCGGCGATCTCGCCGGCCAGGGCCAGCGCCGCCGGGGTCTTCTCGAGCACCGACAGCGGCACGCGCGTGGCCTCGCGGGTCGCCGCGGCGACGGCCAGGTCGCGGGCCTTCTGCTGGGCCGGGCTCTTCTTCGGCAGCCCGAAGCAGGCCATCACCTTGTTGAAGGCCTCGGTGTCGGCGTCGATGGCGTGCAGGAAGAAGTCCTTCAGCTCCTGCGCCTCCTCCGCCATGGCCTTGACGCGGTCCTGCACCTCCTCGTGGCCCTTCCGGCCCACGGTCAGGTTCGCCACCATCGCCACCAGGGCCGCGGCCTGGGCTGCGCACAGCGCCGCCACCGAGCCGCCGCCGGGGGCGGGCTCGTCGGTGGACAGCAGGTCCACGAACTCGCGGTTGCTCAGCGAGACCAGGGGGCCGTCCACGAGGCCGGCCTGGTATTCGATGATCTTCTCGGCCGGCTCGAAGGGGCCGAGCTCGCGCAGGCCCAGCGACTGGATCGCGGTCTCGACCAGCAGGGTCCGGGGGATGCCCGCCGACTGGCCGGCTTCGCGCAGGTAGTGCTTGCCGGCGGCGATCAGGTCGCCCTCGGGGATCAGGCCCACCAGCTCGCTGCCGGTCACCCGGGCGCCGCGGTCGCGGGCGCTCTTGCGGCAGGCCTCGAAGGCGTCGTGGGGCTTGGTGATCGCCGTGTTGACGAGGTTGATCGAGATCTGGGCGCGGTCGTATTCGGGGATCGTCCAGCCCACGGCCTTGCAGGCCTCCAGGCGGTAGGGCCCGGGCACGAGGATGTTCTGGCCCTTCTCGTCCTTGACGAGGTTGCCGTCGGCGTCGCGCTGGGCGCGGCCGGCCTCCTTGATGTCCAGGGCGATCTGGCTGGCGATCTTCTTCTGGCGCGTGTTCAGGTTGACGTTGTACGCGACCAGGAATCCGCGCGCCGAGACGTTGGTGGCTCCGGTGCGGGCGCTGTGCTCGTTCCACTCGTTGGGGCCGAAATCGGGCTTCCACTCCTCGGTGCCCAGCTTGTCGGGCAGGGCCTCGTACTCGCCCTTGCGCACGTGGGCCAGGTTCCGCCGTTCCTGGCTGGTCGCGGCCTCCTCGTAGAGGTAGACCGGGATCTTCAGCTCCTCGCCGATCCGCTCGCCGACGCGGCGGGCCAGGGCCACGCAATCCGCCATGGTCACGCCGCGGACGGGCACGAAAGGACAGACGTCGGTGGCGCCGTGGCGGGGGTGGGCGCCCTTGTGGCGGCTCATGTCGATGAGCTGGGCGGCCTTGGCGACCAGGCGGAAGGCGGCCTCGGCGACGCCGTCGGGCTCGCCGATGAAAGTGATGACCGTGCGGTTGGTGTCGGCTCCGGGATCGACGTCCAGCAGACGGACGCCCTCGACTTCCTCGACGACCGCGGTGACGGCGTCGATGACGGCGCGGTCGCGGCCCTCGCTGATGTTCGGCACGCACTCGACGAGCTGCTTCATGGATTCCACCTCGGGGGACGGGTCGGGGGTCCGGGGCGGCCGCGCGCCGCCGCCCGCTCGCTTTTCGTCTCTAGACGGACGAAGATAAGGGGCGGCGGGGGGGATTTCCAGCCCCGAGCGGGGCCGGCCCGAGGGCCCCGCATGCAAGATCATGAAAACGTACGGGCTCAGGTTGCCTGGAGGCGGCTTCGCGCCTATATTGCCGCCTAATCATAGTGGGGGGGAGGGTATACTGTCGACTGTGCGCCCGGGCCCGAGAGACGCCGGCCGGCCCGTCGGCATGATGCCCAGCAATGAAAAGGTGAATTCCATGTACCGCCAGGATCCCAGCGAACGCATCGCCATCTTCATCGACGGCGAGAACATACACTACAGCGCCAAGCACATGAACATGCGCATGGACTATCTCAAGCTCTGCGAAAAGCTGCGCGGGCCGCGCCAGCTGGTGCGCGCCACCTTCTACACGCTGCTCTCCAACCAGTCCGAGGGGAAGATCGACTTCGTCAACTTCCTGAAGCTGAACGGCTTCAACGTGGTGACCAAGGAAGTCAAGATGAGCGGGGAGGGCGATGGCCAGGTCCAGCGCTCGCCGCGCGGCAACCTCGACGTCGACATGACCGTCGACGCCATGGAGATGGCGCAGCGCCTGGACACGGTCATCATCTGCTCGGGCGACGGCGATTTCGTGCCGCTGGTGCGCAGCCTGGGCCGCCAGGGCTGCCGGGTCGAGGTCTGCGCGCTGCGCGACATGACGAGCACCGACCTCATCGCCCACTGCGACGTCTACACCGATCTGGACACCCTGCGCGGCGGCATCGCCCTGGACGCCCCGCCCCAGACCTCGCCGCGCAGCGAGGGAGGCATCCCGCGCAACGAGCTGATCGACTACAACCAGATCGAGTACTGATCCCCGCGGGTCGGCCTCAGTCTCCGCCGCCGAGCGCGTCCAGGACCGCTCGGCGGTAGTCTTTCTGCAACGCAGCGACGACCGGCCCCGGCGCGCCGTCGCCGACGCGCACCTCGTCCACCGCCGTCACCGGCACGATCTCCTTGACCGATCCCGAAAAGAAGGCCTCGTCCGAGGTCACCAGGTCGCCGACCGTGAAGGACTCCTCGACGCAGTCGAGGCCGCGGTCGGCGGCGATCCGCATGACGATCGCGCGGGTGCGGCCGCCGAGCACGCCCAGGCGCAGCGGCGGCGTGCGCAGGGTCCCGCCGTTGAGGATGAAGACGTTGCTGGCGGCGCCCTCGAGCACGCGGCCGCGGCGGTCGACGAGCAGGGCCTCCCGGCAGCCTTCGCGATGGGCGGCGCGCAGGGCGAGCGCGGTGGGCAGGTAGTTCAGCGTCTTCAGGCCGGGGAAGTTGCCGCGGGCGTAGGCGGCCTGCATGGCCTTGACCCTGATGCCGTCCCGCTGCCATTCCGCGAGCGCGGCCGGCAGCGGGAAGACCATGGCCGAGATGGTGGGGCGCAGCGTGTCGAGGTCGTCCAGCGGCAGCAGCTCGCCGGCCCGCCGGCCGCGGCTGACGGTCAGCCGGAAGCGGGCGTCGGCGCCGGCCAGTCCGTTGTGGCGCACGAGGTCGGCGACGATGGCGGCGACCTCGCCCAGCCGGGGGCGCCACGGGATCTCCAGGCGCTGCAGCTGGTCGGTCATCCGCGACAGGTGCCCCGCCAGATCGTAGGGGAGGCCTCCGTAGAGGCGCAGGGTCTCGAAGACGCCGTCCCCGTAGAGGTAGCCGCCGTCCAGCAGCGGCACCCGGGCGTCCGCCTCGCGCATATAGCTTCCGTCCAGGTATACGATCATGCTTGCCACCAGCCACCTCCGGGTCCAATCTAGGCGAGGCGGCGACGCGCCCGCAACACTGAGTTGACATGCTGCGAAACTCTGCTACTTTTCGTTGTCAACGCTTGTTATCTTTCCGGCAACCTGCAGCCGAGGACGACGCCCGGGTCCCCAACCCCCCGCCGTCGTCTCCTGAAGGGACCGCGCCATGGCCGAGCAGTTCCTGCCCCTGCTTCTCGTCATCACCGTCGCCGTCGCCTTCTCCCTCCTGTTCCTGGGAGTAAGCTTCTGGCTCGGACCCAAGCGGCCCGACCCGCGCAAGGGCACCACCTACGAATGCGGCGTGCCCCCGCGCAGCAGCATCCAGGTCCGCTTCTTCGTGCGCTTCTTCCTGGTCGCCCTGCTGTTCCTGCTCTTCGATCTCGAGGCCGTCTTCATCTACCCCTGGGCCGTCCTCTACCGCAGCTTCATCGCCGACGGCCGCGCCCTCTTCGCCCTGGGCGAGATGGGCGCGTTCCTGGGCGTGCTCGTGGTCGGCCTGGTCTACGTCTGGAAGAAAGGGGGGCTGGAGTGGCAGTAGAGCTGGACCGCCCCAGCAACCACATCACGACGCGTCTGCGTCAGGCCGTCAACTGGGGCCGCAAGTACTCGCTCTGGCCCATGCCCTACGGCACCGCCTGCTGCGCGATCGAGTTCATGAGCGCCACGGCCTCGCACAACGACATCAGCCGCTTCGGCGCCGAGGTGGTGCGCTTCTCGCCCCGGCAGTCGGACCTGCTGATCGTCGCCGGCACGATCTCCTACAAGCAGGCGCCGATCCTCAAGACGATCTACGAGCAGATGTGCGAGCCCAAGTGGGTCGTCGCGATGGGCGTCTGCGCCTCGAGCGGCGGCTTCTACAACAACTACGGCACCGTGCAGGGGATCGACAACATCATCCCCGTCGACTACTACGTGGCCGGCTGCCCGCCGACGCCCGAGAATCTCTTCCACGCGCTGATCCGGATCCAGGAGAAGGTGCTGCGCGAGGGCCTCGTGCCCGCCGACGAGCGGCATCCGGCGCGAGCGCGCTGACAGCCCGACCACCGCGGCGCCCGCAGCGGGGCGCGCAGGGACGGAGACCATGAGCCGGAAACTGATCGAGAACCTGAGAGCCGAGTTCGGCGGGAAGATCCTCGCCGACGGCAGCCATCGCGGCGACGAGTCCGTGACCGTCGCGCCGGCCGACCTGCTGACGGTCGTGGGCCATCTGCGGGACCGCGAGGACTGCGAGATGCTGCTGGACGTGGTCGCCGTCGATCGCCCGGCGGAGCCGGAGCGCTTCGAGCTCAACTACCTGCTGCGCTCGGTCGCCCGCAACCGGCGCCTGGTCGTCAAGACGGCCGTGCCCGACGGCGGCGCCGTCGACTCGCTGACCGGGCTCTACCGCTCCGCCGACTGGCACGAGCGCGAGGCCTACGATCTCTTCGGCGTCGGCTTCCGGAACCATCCCGACCTGCGGCGCATCCTCTGCCACCACGAATTCGAGGGCCACGCCCTGCGCAAGGATTATCCGGTGGAGCGGGGGCAGTGGTGCACGACCGTCGAGCCGCTGCTGACCGACGCCGAGATCGCCGCCGCCACCGACCGCTCGTCGGCCGCCGGCGCGCCGGGCGCGCATCCCTCGGATTACCTGACCGTCAACCTCGGTCCCAGCCACCCGGCCACCCACGGCGCCCTGCGCGTGGAATGCCTGCTGGACGGCGAGACGATCGTCAAGGCCAAGTCCGAGATCGGCTACCTGCACCGCTGCTTCGAGAAGGAGGCCGAGGACCACACCTGGGCCCAGGTGATGCCCTACACCGACCGCCTGAACTACGTCTCGGCGATGCTCAACAACTGCGTCTACGCCGGCGCCGTCGAGAAGCTGATGGGCGTCGAGATCACGCCGCGGGCGAGGGCGATCCGGGTCATCGTCAGCGAGATCTCGCGCATCATCGACCACGTGGTCTGCGTCGCCGCCAACCTGGTCGACCTCGGCGCGCTGACGAACTACTGGTACTTCTACAACATCCGCGAGGCCTTCTACTACGACGTGATCGAACCGCTCTGCGGCTCGCGGCTGACCACGAACTACGCGCGCATCGGCGGCGTCAGCCACGACCTCTTCGACGGCTTCGCCCAGGCCGTCGAGAAGAACCTGCAGGCCATGGAGATCGCGGTCCGCGAGGTGAGCGGCCTGGTCGCCCGCAACCGGATCTTCCTGGACCGCACCGTCGGCGTGGGCGCGTTGACCCCGGCCGACGCCCTGTCCCGCGGCTTCACCGGGCCCTGCCTGCGCGCCACCGGCCTGGCCTACGACGTCCGCAAGCAGGCGCCCTACCTGGGCTACGAGGACTACGATTTCGACGTGCCGGTGGGGGAGGGCGGCGACACCCGCGACCGCATCATGGTGCGCATGGAGGAGCTGCTGCAGAGCGCCCGCATCGTGCGCCAGGCGCTGACCCGGCTGCCCGACGGCCCGGTGCTGGTCGACGACCCCGCCGTGGCCATGCCGACCAAGGAGCAGGTCTACGGCAGCATCGAGGGCGTGATGAACCAGTTCAAGCTGATCATGGAGGGCCACCGCGTGCCCGCCGGCGAGGCCTACGGCTTCGGCGAGGGGGCCAACGGCGAGCTGGGCTTCTACTGCGTCAGCGACGGCGGCGGCCGGCCGTACCGGGTCAAGGTGCGGCCGCCCTGCTTCCCGATCTTCTCGGCCTTCAGCGACATCGTCGAGGGCCTGATGATACCGGACGCGATCGCCATCCTCGGCAGCATCAACATCATCGCCGGCGAGCTGGACCGGTGATCCGTCCGCAGCGCAACCAGGAAGGGGTGCCGGCCTCATGAGCGCACCGGTCGAAGAGACGAGGCGGTTCAGCCTGCCCGAGGCGGATCGCGAGCGCTTCGCGAGCATCCTCGAGCGCTACCCCACGCGCCGCAGCGCGATGATGCCCGCCCTCTGGATGATCCAGGACCGGCTGGGCCACGTGCCGCCCGAGGCCGCCGAATGGCTGGCCGGCGAGTTGGGTGTCAGCCCGGCCAAGGTGCGCGAGGTGCTCTCGTTCTACACCATGTTCCGCGAGCGCCCGCAGGCGAAGCACGTGCTGCAGGTCTGCCGCAACATCAGCTGCCACGTGATGGGCGCGCGGGAGATCATCGCCCACCTCGAGAAGCGCCTGGGCGTGCGTCTGGGCGAGGCCACCCCCGACGGCATGTTCGCGCTGGAGGGCGTGGAATGCCTGGGCGCCTGCGGGATGGGCCCGGCCCTGCAGATAGGCAAGCACCTCTACGAGGAACTGACCCCGGAGAAGGTCGACCGGCTGCTGGACAGCCTGCGCAAGGGCGAGCCCCTGCGTCCGGACACCGACCGGGAGCTGGAGGAATAGGATGGCCCGAGCCGACTGCAAGATCCTCTCGAGCCGCTTCGGGCGCCGCGACGGCCACCGCCTGGACGTCTACCGGGCCGAGGGCGGCTATACCGCCCTGGCCAAGGCGCTGGGCGGGATGGGCCGCGACGCGGTGACCGCGGCGGTCAAGGATTCCGGCCTGCGCGGCCGCGGCGGCGCCGGCTTCCCGGCCGGCGTCAAGTGGGGGTTCGTGCCCAAGGACGCCGAGCGGGTCTTCTTCATGGTCAACGCCGACGAGAGCGAGCCCGGCACCTTCAAGGACCGCTACCTGCTGGACTACGATCCCCACCTGGTCCTCGAGGGGGCGGCCATCTCGTCCTTCGCCGTCGGGGCCGACCTCTGCTTCGTCTACATCCGCGGCGAGTTCGGCTGGCTGGTCGAGCGCATGGAGCAGGCGGTCGCCGAGGCCTACGCCGCCGGCCTGCTCGGCAAGGACATCCTGGGCAGCGGCTACGACCTGGACGTCGTCGTCCACAAGGGCGCCGGCGCCTACATCTGCGGCGAGGAGACCGGGCTGATCAACTCGATCACCGGGACCAAGGGCCAGCCCAGCATCAAGCCGCCCTTCCCGGCCGTCAGCGGCTTCCTCGGTCGGCCGACGATCGTCAACAACGTCGAGACCGTAGCCGCGGTGCCCTTCATCGTGAACGAGGGGGCCGCGGCCTACCGCGCCTTCGGCACCGAGAAGTCGACCGGCACCAAGCTCTGGAGCGTCAGCGGACCCGTGCGGCGTCCCGGCGTCTACGAGGTGCCGCTGGGCATCCCCTTCCGGGAGTTCTTCGCGGAGCACCTGGGCGGCATGCGCGAGGGCGAGGAGCTGAAGGCCGTGATCATGGGCGGCTCGTCGGTGCCGGTGCTGACCGCCGACGAGGCGATGGCCGTGAACCTGGACTACGAGTCGCTGCAGGAGGCGGGCACGATGCTCGGCTCCGGCGGCATGATCGTGATCCCGGCCCGCTGCGACATGGTCGAACTGATCCAGGTGCTGATGCACTTCTACTGGGACGAGTCCTGCGGCCAGTGCACTCCCTGCCGCGAGGGCACCGGCTGGTTGCACAAGATCGTGCGCCGCCTGCGCCGCGGCGAGGGGCAGGCCGCCGACCTCGACCTGCTGGAGAAGGTCTGCGACGGCATGGCCGGCCTGACCATCTGTCCCCTGGCCGACGCGGCCGTGATGCCCATGCGCAGCTTCCTGCAGAAATTCCGCCCCGAGTTCGAGGCCCTGGTGCGCGAGCCGCGACCCGCGGGCGCCGCCACCCGCTGGCCGCGCGGCGAGGAGGTGCCGCACCATGCCTGACGACACCCGGACGGTCACGCTGACCATCGACGGCCGCGAGATCCAGGTGCCCGCGGGCACCCGGCTCTTCGACGCCTGCACCGAGGCCCGCGACGGCGAGCAGCTGCCCCATTTCTGCTACCACCCCGACCTCTCGGTGGCCGGCGTCTGCCGCCTCTGCCAGGTCGAGGTCGAGGGCATGCCCAAGCTGACCATCGCCTGCAACACGATCGTGCGCGAGGGCATGGTCGTCAGCACGCGCAGCGAGAAGGTGCGGCGGGCGGCGAAGCAGATCCTCGAGATGCACCTGATCAACCACCCCGTGGACTGTCCGATCTGCGACCAGGCCGGCGAATGCGGCCTTCAGGACCAGTACATGGAGTACGGGCTCTACGAATCCGAGGTCGGCAAGGCCGACAAGGTGCACAAGGCCAAGGCCGAGGTGATCGGTCCCCACGTGATCCTGGACCAGGAGCGCTGCGTGCTCTGCAGCCGCTGCGTGCGCTTCTGCGACGAGGTGACCAAGACCGGCGAGCTGGGCATCTTCAACCGCGGCGACCGCGCCGAGCTGGGCGTCTATCCCGGCAGCCGCCTGGACAACGGCTACAGCCTGAACACCGTCGACATCTGCCCCGTGGGCGCCCTGACCAGCCGCGATTTCCGCTTCCAGAAGCGGGTCTGGCTGCTGCGCAGCGCGCCGTCGGTCTGCCCCGGCTGCAGCACCGGCTGCAACGTGCGGGTGGACCACGAGGGGGGACGGGTCTACCGCCTGAAGCCCCGGCGCAACGACGCCGTCAACGGGCCCTGGATGTGCGACAAGGGGCGGATGACCTATCGCGAACTGCACGCCGAGAACCGGCTGCAGCAGCCGCTGCTGCGGCGCGACGGCGAACTGGCCGCCGTGGACTGGCCCGCGTTCTGGGACGCCCTGCGTCCGCGGCTCGCGGTCGGCGGCGCCGTCCTCGTCGATCCCGCGCAGACCCTCGAGGAGATCTTCCTGGCCGGCGCCGTCGCCGGGCGCTTCTGCGACGGCCGCGCCTGGGGCGGTCCCGCCGAGGCCCGCCGCGGCGAGGGCGACGACCTGCTGCTCTCGGCCGACCGCGCGCCCAACCGCGCCGGCCTGGCCTGGTTCGGGCTGGACGAGCTGCCCGCGGCCGCGCTGGCGGCGAAGCTGGCGGAGACCCGCGGCCCCGTGCTCGTCTACGGCGGCGACCCCGCCGGCGCCGACCCGGCCCTGGCCGCGGTCCTGGCCGACCGCGACGTGGTCTACCTGGGCACGCACCGCAACGCCACCGCCGAGCTGGCCTTCGCCGTGGCCCCGCTGTCCGCCTGGGCCGAGAGGGAGGGCGTCTACGTGAACAAGGACGGCCGTTTGCAGGCCTTCCGGCGCGCGATCGCCGCCCCCGGCCTGGCCCGCGAGGACTGGCGCTTCCTGGCGGACCTGCTGGCCGCGCTCGGGGACGAGGATCCGCCGGCCGACATGCCTTCCGTCCGCCGCCGGGTCGCCGCCGCGCTGCCCCGGCTGGGCGATATCGACCTGAACGTCCTGCCCGCCGCGGGGGCCGTGCCGCCGGCCGTCGGGGCGGCGCCGGGAGGTAAGCCGTGATCGAAGTCCTGCTGCCCGCGCTGCTGAAGATCGTCTTCATGCTGCTGCTGATCTTCGGCCTGGTGCCGCCCCTGATCTGGGCCGAGCGGAAGGTCTCGGCCTTCATCCAGGACCGCACGGGACCGAACCGGGCCTGCATCGCCGGCTTCCGCCTGGCCGGCCTGGTGCATCCCATCGCCGATGTGATGAAGCTCCTGTTCAAGGAGGACTTCGCGCCCGACCGCGCCCACAAACGGCTGTATTCGCTGGCCCCGTTCCTGGCCTTCGCGGTGCCGCTCTGCACCTACGCCGTGCTGCCCTTCGGCGACTACCTGGACGTGGCCGGGCGGCGCATCCCGCTGGTCGTGGCCGACCTCGACGTGGGCCTGCTCTTCGTCTTCGCCGTCGCCAGCCTGGGCACCTACGCCGTCGTGCTGGCCGGCTGGGCCTCGAACAACAAGTTCACCTTCCTGGGCGCCGTGCGGGCCTCGTCGCAGATGATCAGCTACGAGATCAGCATGGGGCTGGCCGTGATGGGCCTGCTGCTGATCTTCTCGTCGCTGCGCCTGACCGACATCGTGGTCGGGCAGGGGGCGCTGATCTGGGGCTTCCTGCCGAAGTGGGGCGTGGTCGTGCAGCCCCTGGGCGCGCTCCTCTTCATCACGGCGGTCAACGCGGAGCTGAACCGCACGCCCTTCGACCTGCCCGAGGGCGAGTCGGAGCTGGTGTCGGGCTACGTGACCGAGTACAGCTCGATGAAGTTCGCCCTCTTCTTCATGGCCGAGTACTGCAACCTGATCATCGGGTCGGCCCTGATCGCGACCCTCTTCTTCGGGGGCTGGAACGTGCCCTGGCTGCCGCGGCCCGTGATCGAGGCCAACGCCGGCACCCTGCTCTCGCTGAACCTGGGCGTGGTGGCCGTCGTCGCCGGCCTGGCCGCGCTGCTCTACTTCCGGCGCGTCGGCCGCGAACGCGGACGCTTCGGCGACTGGCGCGACCGCGAACCCGGGATCCTGGGCGGCCTGGCGGCCCTGGTCGCCCTGGCCGCGGCGGCCTCCTTCCTGCTGCGGCCCTGGCTGGTCGGTCCCGCCGGCGCCTCGCTGCTGGCCTCGCTGATGCAGGTCGGCGCCTTCGCCGCGAAGGTCGTCTTCTTCTGCTGGCTGTTCATCTGGATCCGCTGGACCCTGCCGCGCTACCGGTACGACCAGCTGATGCACCTGGGCTGGAAGATCATGCTGCCGCTGGCCCTGGCGAACCTGGCCGTCACCGCCCTCTGGGTGGCGGCGGTCTCTTAGCAACGACAACCCCCGGGGGGGGAGCGAGAATGAGCCCGGACAAGAAGGTCCACCGCTGGCGGGAACCCATGAACCTGTGGGAGCGCCTCTACGTGGGCGAGATCCTGCGGGGCATGACGATCACCCTGAAGCATTTCGTGCGCAACATCCTGCGCACCGGCGAGATGCCGACGGTGCAGTACCCCGAGCAGCACCGCGAGTACAGCCCGCGCTTCCGGGGCCGCCATCGCCTGATGCAGCGCGAGGACGGCTCGCCCCGCTGCGTGGCCTGCTTCATGTGCAGCACGGTCTGCCCCGCGGACTGCATCCACATCGTCGCCGGCGAGCATCCCGACCCCACGGTCGAGAAGTTCCCCGAGCGCTTCGAGATCGATCTGCTGCGCTGCGTCTACTGCGGGCTCTGCGAGGAGGCCTGTCCCTGCGACGCGATCCGCATGGACACCGGGATCTACGAGATCGCCGCGGACGACCGCGCCAAGTTCTATGTCGACAAGGAATTCCTGTTGAACGACAGCGAGAACGGAACCCAGGACGCATCCGCCGGAGGCCGGTGACGTGGAACCCATCCTCTTCTATCTCTTCGCCGGCCTGACGCTGCTGGGCGCCGTGATGACGGTGGCCTCGCGCAGCGCCGTGGCGTCGGCCGTCTGGCTGATCTTCTGCTTCCTGAACATCGCCGGCGTCTTCGCCCTGCTCTCGGCGCCCTTCCTGGCGATCCTGCAGGTGCTGGTCTACGCGGGCGCGATCATGGTCCTCTTCCTCTTCGTGATCATGATGCTGCAGGGCGACACGATGCCGTCGGAGGGTCTGGCGCGGCGGCTGCTGGGCCGCCTGGCCCTGGCGCTGCCGTCGACGGCCCTGGCCCTGATCGCCCTGGCCTGGATCTCCCGCGGCAGCGCGGCGCCCTTCCCGGAGCCGGCCCCCGAGGGCTTCGGCACCGTCGCCGGCGTGGCCGGGCTGCTGCTGAACCGCTACCTGCTGGCCTTCGAACTGATCTCGGTGATCCTGCTCGTGGCCATCGTCGGCGCCATCGCCCTGGGCCGCAAGGAGAGGAGCCTGCCGTGGCAGTAGGACTGACCCACTACCTGGCCCTGGCCTGCGCGCTCTTCGTGATCGGCGTCACCGGCGTCATCGTGCGCCGCAACGCCCTGATCATGTTCATGAGCATCGAGCTGATGCTCAGCGGCGCCAACGTCGCCTTCGCCGCCTACAGCCGCGAGCTGGGCGACGCCGCGGGCCACGTCTTCGTGCTCATGAACTTCGCCGTCGCCGCCGCCGAGGCGGCGATCGGCCTGGCGATCCTGGTGGCGATCTTCCGGCTGAACCGGAGCGTCGACGCGGACGAACTCAAGACCCTCATGGAGTGATGCCGTGGATTCCCCTGTCATGGACACCGCGCTGAGGTGGATCGTCCTGGCGCCCCTGATCGGGGCGGCGGCGATCGGCCTGCTGAACCGGTTCATGCCCCGTCGCGTCGCCGGCCTGCTGGCCTGCGGGACCGTGGGCGTGTCCTTCGCGCTGGCGGTGCGGGCGTTCCTGGCCCTGCGCGCGATGCCCGCGGCCGAGCGGCTGCTGGCCGACGACCTCTACAACTGGCTCGGCATGGGCAGCCTGCGCATCGACATCGGCTTCACCATCGACCCGCTGTCCGCGGTGATGGCCCTGGTCGTGACCGGCATCAGCTTCCTGATCCACATCTACTCGCTGGGCTACATGGCCCACGACGACGGCTACAACCGCTTCTTCGCCTACATGAACCTCTTCGTCTTCGCCATGCTCACCCTGGTGATGGGCGAGAACCTGGTGCTGATGTTCGTGGGCTGGGAGGGGGTGGGGCTCTGCTCCTACCTGCTGATCAGCTTCTGGTTCAACGACGAGGCGAACGCCGCCGCCGGCAAGAAGGCCTTCCTGGTCAACCGGGTCGGCGACTTCGGCTTCCTGCTGGGGATGCTGCTGCTGGGCGTCACCCTCTTCCCGCACCTGTCGCCGGGCGAGGGGCTCTTCTCGTTCCGCACCCTGGCCGGGCACGCCGGCCTGTTGGCGCCGGTGGCCACCGCCGTGGCGCTGCTGCTCTTCTTCGGCGCCACCGGCAAGTCGGCCCAGATTCCGCTCTACATCTGGCTGCCAGACGCCATGGCCGGTCCGACTCCGGTCAGCGCGCTGATCCACGCCGCGACCATGGTCACCGCCGGCGTCTACATGGTGGCCCGTCTGAACTTCATCTTCGTGCAGTCGGCCACGGCCATGGCCGTGGTCGCCGCCGTCGGCGCGGCGACGGCCCTGCTGGCCGCGACCATCGCCCTGGCCCAGAACGACATCAAGAAGGTGCTGGCCTATTCCACGGTCAGCCAGCTGGGCTACATGATGCTGGCCTGCGGCGTCGGCGCCTTCGCCGCCGGCATCTTCCACGTCATGACCCACGCCTTCTTCAAGGCCCTGCTGTTCCTGGGCAGCGGCGCCGTGATCCACGCCATGAGCGCCGAGCAGGACATGCGGGTGATGGGCGGGCTGCGCCGCCGGCTGCCGGTGACCTTCGGCACCTTCATGGCCGGCACCCTGGCCATCGCCGGCGTCTTCCCGCTGGCCGGCTTCTTCAGCAAGGACGAGATCCTCTGGAAGGCCTTCAGCCAGGGCAACGCCCTGCTCTGGGCGATCGGCTTCGCCGTGGCCGGCCTGACCGCCTTCTACATGATGCGCCTGGTCGCCCTGACCTTCTTCGGCGAGAACCGGGCTTCGCCCGACGTGCGCGGCCACATCCACGAGGCGCCGGCGACGATGACCGTGCCCCTGGTGATCCTGGCCGTGCTGTCGATCGGCGGCGGCTGGATCGGCTGGCCGCATTTCCTGGGCGGCGCCAACCACTTCGAACGCTGGCTCGAGCCCGTCTTCGCCGGTCCGCCGGCCGTTCACGCCGCCGCGCCGGCCCACGGCGAGGCGGCGCTGCAGCTGGCCGTCGCCGAGGACGCCGCCGGCCACGGCGCCGAGGCCGACGCGCACGTCCCCGAACCGGCCCACGTCGTCGGCGGCCACGGCGAGCCGGACCACGGCGACGTCGCGAAGGAGTGGACCCTGGCCGGCCTCTCGCTGGGCCTGGCGCTGCTGGGCCTGCTGGCGGGGGGCTGGGTCTACGGCCGCCGCCTGGGCCTGGCCGGGACCCTGCAACGGTCCCTGCGCGGCGTGCCGCACCGGGTGCTGGCCAACAAGTACTACGTCGACGAGATCTACGAGGCGGCCATCGTCCGTCCCGGTCACGCGCTGTCCAAGCGCGTGCTCTGGCGCGGCGTCGACGTCGGCCTGATCGACGGGCTGCTCGTGAACGGTTCGGCCATCGTCGTCGCCATCGTCGGCTCGCTGCTGCGCCTGTTCCAGAACGGACTGCTGCGCTTCTACGCCTACGTCTTCGCCGCCGGCGCCGCGGTGTTCCTGTTGTACCTCTCGTTCTCGCGATAGGAGTACGACCTTGTCGCTGATTACGGACCAGATACTCAGTTGGGTGACCTTCGTGCCCCTGGCCGGCGCCCTGCTCGTCTTCCTGATCGGACGTCGGGACGGCGTGGCTCGGATCACGGCCCTGACGGTGGCGATCCTGGACTTCGTGCTCTCGCTGCACCTCTACTTCCACTTCCAGGCTGGCGACGGCGGCGATCAGTTCGTCGAGCGCGTGGGCTGGCTGGCCGGCGGCCGCATCAGCTACCACCTGGGGCTGGACGGCATCTCGCTCTTCCTGGTGCTGCTGACCACCTTCCTCGGCCCGCTGGTCGTGCTCAGCGCCTGGAACGCAGTGCGCGACCGGGTGCGCGAGTTCATGGGCTTCCTGCTGCTGCTGCAGACGGCGATGATCGGCACCTTCCTCGCCCGCGACATGCTGCTCTTCTACATCTTCTGGGAGGCGATGCTGATCCCGATGTACTTCCTGATCGGGATCTGGGGCGGCGAGCGGCGCATCTACGCCACAGTGAAGTTCTTCATCTTCACCATGGCCGGATCGGTCTTCATGCTGGTGGCCATCCTCTACTGCTACTACCAGGCGGGGACGATGGCCCTGTCGGACTTCATGCTGCTGGAACTGGACCGCGGTCCCCAGGTGCTGCTCTTCGCGGCCTTCGCCCTGGCCTTCGCGATCAAGGTGCCGCTCTTCCCCTTCCACACCTGGCTGCCCGACGCCCATGTCGAGGCGCCCACCGCCGGCTCGGTGATCCTGGCCGGGATCCTGCTGAAGATGGGCACCTACGGATTGCTGCGCTTCGCGATCCCGCTCTTCCCGCAGGGCGTGGTCGTGCTCGGGCCCTGGCTGGCGGGACTGGCGGTCGTGGGCATCATCTACGGCGCCCTGGTGGCCATGGTGCAGACCGACGTCAAGAAGCTCGTGGCCTACTCCAGCGTCAGCCACCTGGGCTTCGTCGTGCTCGGCCTGTTCAGCCTGACGGCCGTCGGCATCACCGGCGGCATCTACCAGATGCTGGCGCACGGCCTGAGCACCGGCGCCCTCTTCCTGCTCGTGGGCATGATCTACGAGCGCCGCCACACCCGGGCCATCGCCGACTTCGGCGGCCTGGCCCACGTCATGCCCGGCTTCGCGACGGTCTTCATGATCGTGACCCTGGCCAGCATCGGGTTGCCCGGCCTCTGCGGCTTCACCGGCGAATTCCTGATCCTCTTCGGCACCTTCAAGAGCGTGCTGCTGCCCAACGCCCGGCTGCTGACCGTCCTCGCCGCCAGCGGCGTGGTGCTGGGCGCGATCTACATGCTCTGGATGTACCAGCGCGTCTTCATGGGCCGCCTGGTCCACGACGAGAACCGCGGTCTGCGCGACCTGAGCCTGCGCGAGTACTTGGTGCTGGTGCCGATCCTGGTCTTCATCGTCCTGCTGGGCGTCAGGCCCGCGCCCCTGGTCGACCGCATGCAGCCGGCGATCGACCGCCTGCTCCAACCCGTCGTGCGCGAGATGGCGCGCGGCACCGCACCGGCGAGCCCGCTGGTCCTGCCCGAGGACCAGGCCGTCGCCCAGGCGGACGCCCTCGTGGAGGCCGAGTGATGGAAACGACGAGCCTGACCGCCGGCTTCGACCTGGCCCGGCAGCTGCCGGCGCTGCTGCCCTATCTGGTGCTCGCCGTCGGCGGCCTGCTGGTCCTGCTGGTCGACGCCTTCGTCAAGTCCCTGCGCAAGGACCACCTCTACATGCTGACGCTGCTGGTCCTGCTCGGGGCCGTGGTCGCGGTGGCCACCACCTCCGGCCGGATCATGGCCGGCGGCCTGCTGGGGGGGATGCTCGCCCACGAGCCCTACACCCGCTTCTTCCACCTGCTCTTCATCGCCGCCGCGCTGGTCACGGCGACCTTCGCGACGAGCGTCTTCGACCGCGACGGCAGCTTCCGCGGCGAGACCTATCCGCTGCTGCTCTTCGCGACCCTGGGCATGATGATCCTCGCCGCCGCCACCGACCTGCTGGCGCTCTACCTGGGGCTGGAGACGATGAGCCTCTCGATCTACGTGCTGGTCGCGGGCCGCCGCGATTCCCTGCGCAGCACCGAGGCGGGCTTCAAGTACCTGATCATGGGGGCCTTCGCCTCGGCCTTCCTGCTCTTCGGCATGGCCCTGCTCTACGGCCAGGCCGGCGGCACCTCGTTCCCGGCGATCCGCGACGCCCTCGCCGCGGCCTCGGCGGATTCCTGGATGCTCTCGTTGGCCAGCGGCCTGGTCCTGGTGGGCTTCGGCTTCAAGGTGGCGATGGTGCCCTTCCACATGTGGACGCCCGACGTCTACGACGGCGCGCCCGCCCACATCACCGGCTTCATGGCCACCGGCGTCAAGGCGGCCGCCTTCGCCGCCCTGGCCCGCTTCTGCTGGCTGATGCTGCCGCACCTGGCCGAGATCTGGTTCCCGCTGCTTTCGGTGCTGGCGGTCGTCACGATGACCGTGGGCAACCTGGTCGCCCTGGCCCAGACCTCGATCAAGCGCATGCTGGCCTACTCCAGCATCGCCCACGCCGGCTACCTGCTGCTGGGACTGCTCGCCCTGCTGCAGACCGGACGCAGCGCCGAGGCCGCCACCCGCGCCTACGAGGTGGCGGGGGCCGCCGGAGGCGGGGTCCTCTTCTACCTGGCCGGCTACACGCTGATGAACCTGGGCGCCTTCGGCATCGTCAACTTCCTGGGCCGCAGCCAGGCCGAGGAGGCCGACACGATCTCCGGCTACGCCGGCCTCTCGCGTCGGCAGCCGCTGGCCGCCGCCAGCCTGGCCGTGTTCATGTTCTCGCTGGCCGGCATCCCGCCGACGGTGGGCTTCATGGCGAAGTTCTACGTCTTCGACGCCGTGGTGAAGGCGGGCCTGCTGCCCCTGGCCGTCTGGGGCGTGGTCAACTCGCTGCTCTCGGTCTACTACTACCTGCGGGTGATCGTGGTGATGTACATGCATCCCACGGCCGAGGACTCCTACGACGGCAAGAGCTGGGAGTCCCTCTTCGCGGCCTGCGTGCTCGCGCTGATGGTGGTCGCCCTGGGCGTCTTCCCCGGCGCCCTGCACCGCCTGGCCCTGCTGACCTTCGGCCTGCTCGCCTTCTAGGCGGCCCGGCGGCAACGGAAGAGGGGCGGCGGCCTGACGGCCGCCGCCCCTCTTCTCGGCCGGGAGCGGGATCAGCGGAAGGCGGGCAGGCCCGTGACGTCGGCGCCGACGATCAGGGTGTGGATGTCGTGGGTGCCCTCGTAGGTGTGCACCGACTCCAGGTTCGTCATGTGGCGCCCGACGGGGTGCTCGTCGGTGATGCCGGCCGCGCCCAGGATCTCGCGGGCGGAGCGGGCGCAGTCCAGGGCCGTGGCCACGGTGTGGCGCTTGGCCAGCGAGACCAGCGGCACGTCGTGCACGCCGGCGTCGCGCAGGCGGCCCAGCTGCAGGACCAGGCCCTGGGCCGCCACGATCGCGCTCAGCATGTCCACCAGCTTGCGCTGCACCAGCTGGAAGCCGGCGATCGGCCGGCCGAACTGCTCGCGTTCGCGGGCGTACTCCAGGGCGGCGTGGTAGCAGTCCGCGGCCGCTCCCACCGCCCCCCAGGCGATGCCGTAACGGGCCTGGTTCAGGCACGACAGGGGAGCGGAGAGGCCGCGGGCGCCCGGCAGCCGGGCCGACTCGGGCAGGCGCACCTCGTCGAAGGCCAGTTCGCCCGTGTCGCTGGCCCGCAGGCTGTACTTGCCGTGGATGGGCTGCGCCGTGAAACCGGGCGCGTCCTTCTCGACCAGGAAGCCGACGACGCCCTCGGGTCCGCGCGCCCAGACCACGGCCACGTCGGCCAGGGTGGCGTTGGTGATCCACATCTTGCTGCCGCGCAGCACCCAGCCGTCGCCGTCGCGCTCGGCGCGCGTCTCCATGCCGCCGGGATCGCTGCCGTGGTCGGCCTCGGTCAGGCCGAAGCAGCCCACCTTGCGGCCCGCCGCCAGCTCGGGCAGCCAGCGCTCCTTCTGCGCGTCGCTGCCGTAGGTCGCGATCGGCCACATCACCAGGCTGCCCTGCACCGAGGCGAAGCTGCGCAGGCCGCTGTCGCCGCGTTCGAGCTCCCGGCAGATCAGGCCGTAGATCGTGTAGGAGAGGCCCGGGCAGCCGGGCCCGGCGACCGAGCTCCCCAGCAGGCCGAGTTCCCCCAGCTCGGGGATCAGGGCCACGGGAAAGGTCCCGGCGGCGTGGTGCTCGCGGATCAGGGGCAGGAAACGGCGGTCGACCCAGGCGCGCACGGTGTCGCGGATCATCCGCTCGTCCTCGCTCAGGGTCTCGTCGAAACGGTAATAGTCGCAGCCGGCGTAGCTTCTCATGGTGGCTCCCTGGCCGGGGTCCGAGGTGACGCCCACAAATGTGGCGCAACCACGACTTGACCGCCACCCGGTTTTTGTCTAGAAACAGGGCGGGGCGGCCGCTTCGCCCCGTCACCCCGCGGAGGGAACGAATGTCGCGTTGGGTCAAGGTTTTCCCGGCGACCGTGCTCTGGGCCTTCGTCGTCGCCGGAACGGTGGGTCTGGTCGAGGGCGTCAGCCAGTGGCTGCGCTTCGACGTGATCGCCGGCCACGATCCGGGCGTGGGCCTGGTCCGCCTGCTGTCGCCCTACGTGGCCCTCTACGGCTGGTGCGGCGCCGTCGTGGCCGCGTTGGTTTACGTGCCCATCGCGCTGATCACCGCCACCAGCCGCCGGCCGCGCCACTGGGCCTTCGTCCTGACCCTCGGCGTGGTCCTGGGGGCGCTGGCCTTCGTCTACGCCGGCTACGTCTTCCGCGAGCATCTGCTGCCGGACTGGTGGCTGGAGCACGGCGAAGGCGCGGGCGCCCTGCTGCTGTCCGCCGTATGGGCGGGGACGGTGCTGGTCGTCTGGAAGCCGATGGGCCGATTGGCCGAGGCGCTCACGAACAGCCCCGGCCGCGGCGCCTTCCTGGCCGTGACCGTCTTCATCGTGGCCACGGCCCTCTGGCCCGACTGGCGCGAGGAGGGGCGCCACGCGCGGACCGGATACCTGGGGCCGCAGTCCGAGGCGCCGGCCGGAGCGCCGAACGTCCTGCTGCTGACCATCGACACCTGGCGCCGGGACGCCCTGTCCCGCCATGATCCCGCGGCGCCGCCCACCCCCGCCCTGGACCGCTTCGCCGCCGAGTCCCTGGACTACGGCCAGGCCTGGACCGGCAGCTGCTGGACCCTGCCCGGGGTGGCCGCGATGATGACGGGAATGCCGCCGCGCGCGCTGGGCGTGGAGCAATACCGGCCGCTGCCTGTGGACAGGGACATGCTCGCCGAGGCGGCCTGGCGCGCCGGCTACAGCACGGCGGCCATCCTGGGCAACCCCTATCTGACGCCCGGCTACGGCTTCGACCGCGGCTTCGAATTCTACGACCATTCGCTCGAGCTGGAGGTTCTGCATCCGGCTTCGCGCGCGGTCCTGGCCCGCGAGGCCGCTTACTATCTGGACGTCAAGTTCGAGCCGGAAGACGCCTCGGTCCTGATCCCGAAGGCCCTGCGCTGGCTGCGGCGCCGTCCCGCCGAGCGACCCTTCCTGCTCTGGGTCCACCTGATGAATCCCCACCTGCCCTACGTCTGGCGCGAGTTGCCGGCCTTCGCCGCCGAGGGCGACGGTCTGCCGGGGACGCCGCCCGATCCGGCGGATCTTCCCGATCACCCCTGGTTCGCCGGCGATCGTTTCCGCGCCCGCCGCTCGCTGGCCGAGGCTCTGCCGGACGTGCCCGACTCCGTGCGCGCCGGCGTGCGCACCCTCTACGCCCGCGAGGTCCAGTACACCGACGCCTGGGTCGGCCACCTGCTGGCCTCCATGCGCGCCGACGGGCTGATGGATTCGACCCTGGTCGTGATCACCGCCGACCACGGCGAGGAGTTCTTCGAGCACGGCGGCTACGAGCACGGCCACAGCATGATGCCCGAGGTCAGCCGGGTTCCCCTGCTGGTGCGCAGGCCGGACGGCGGCGAGGGCGCGGTCGTGGACCGTCCCGTGAGCAGTTTGGACCTCATGCCGACCCTCTGCGCCGAGCTGGGTTGGACCGCGCCGCCGGACCTGCCCGGTCGCGACGATCTCTGGACCGCATCTGACGACGCGCCCGAAGCCGACGCGCCGAGGACCCTGGTTCTCGAGAACACCCTCTACGGCGGCCCGGACACCGCCCTGCTCCGGTGGCCCTGGTACCGCGTCGAGGGTGACGAGTCGCCGCAGGCGCTGTGGTTCGATCTCGCCGCGGACGACGGCGCGCGGCACCCCCTGGCCGCGCCGCCCGACGCGGCCGCGGCGATCGAAGCCGAAGCCGCGCGGCTGCGCCTGGAGTGGGACGCCGTCGCCGGCTCGGTCGTCGCGGGGGACGCCGAAGGCCCCACCGAGAGCGTCCGGCGCAAGTTGCGCAGCCTGGGGTACTGAGGTGCGCCGCCTGGCCGCCTGGCCCGTGCTGGCGCCGGTCCTGCTCTGGATCGCGGCCGTGGTCCGACCCCTGTCCGGTCGCTGGGGGGACGTCGTTCCCGGTCCCTTCGGCGGCGCCGACGCGGTCCTGCAATCGGGGCTGCTCGCCTGGACCTGGCGCCGACTGTGGCATCCCGCCGATCTCTATGCCCTGCCCATCTTCCATCCGGTCCCCGACGCCCTGGCCTTCATGGATCCCCTGCTGGGCCAGGCCCTGCTGCTGCAGCCCCTGGGCGCGTGGGGCACCCTGCCGCCCGCTCTGGCCTACAATCTGGCCTTCACGCTGACGCTGCTGCTGGCCGGGGTCGCGGCCTATGCGCTCTGGCGCGTCGCCGGCGGCCGGCGCCTGGGAGGCGGGGTCTTCGCGTTGGCCGTCGTCGCATCGCCCTACACCGCCTCGCAGCTCGGCCACCTGAACCAGTTGCCGCCGCCCTGCATGTTGGCGGCGGCCGCGGCGGCCCTGGTCGCCCTGCGCCGCGTCGCCGCCGGGCGCCGGCCCGGCGCCGCCGGTTGGACGGCTGCGGCCTTCCTGGCCCTGCAGGCCGCCTGGGGCTGGTACGGTTTCGCCTACGCCTGCATCCTGGCGGCGACGCTTTTCTCGTTCTGGCTGTGGCGCGTCCGGCGACGGCCGCGGCGCCTGCGCCGGCTATGGTTGTTGCTGCCGCCGCTGCTGGCCGCCGGGATCGTCGTTGCCCTGCTGGCGGTTCCCCATCTGCGCGCCGGCGCTCGTTACGCGGATTTCCATCGCGGACTGGACGAGGTCCGTTGGTTCAGCGCCGACCTGCAGCACTTCGCCAACCGGGGCGCCTACCGCACCGGGCCGGCCGACTGGCTGGGCGATGCTTCGCAGGGGGATGCGCGGGCCGTGGGCCGTGACCGGCAGGTCCTGCATCCCGGTTGGGCGGCCCTCGCTCTGGCCGGGGTCGGCTTCGTGATGCGGCGGCGCCTGCGCGATCGCCAGCGCTTCGTCGGCGTCTGGCTGGCGTTGTCGGGAGCGGCGGGGCTGGTGCTGGCTTTCGGCGATTCGGTGGGCCTGCCGGGCGGCGTCAGGCTCCCTCTGCCGCTGAAGGGGTTGCGCGAACTGCTGCCGCCGTTGGAGGCCTTCCGCGCCGTCTGGCGTTTCTCGCTGCTCTTCACCCTGGCGGTGGCCTGGTGGGCGGCGTCCGGCTGGGAGGCCTGGTGGGGCCGGCGGGGGACGGGCGTCCTGCGGCGGACGGCCGCCGGACTGGCGTTGGCCGCGTTGTGGCTGAGTTCGCTGCCGGCGGCCCTGCCGGTGACTGCGGTTCCCCGCTCCGGGGTCGTCGACTGGCCGGCGGGGGAGAGGCCGGCCGCGGTGCTCACCCTGCCTGCGCCGGTCGACGAGTACGGCGAGGACGCGCGCGAGGCCCTCTGGCTGCATCGCGCCCTGCGCTTCGGCGCGCCGGTGACCGGAGGGGTTTCGGGCTGGGTGCCGCCGGGAACGCGGTGGCTGCGTCGTGCCCAGGCGGAATGCGAGGCGGGCGCGCGTTCGCCCGACGAGGTGCTGGGCGCCGCCCGGGACCTGGGAGTGTCGCACGCCGAGGTGGCGCCGTTGCGGCCCGGGGATCCGCGCCCTGCGTTCTGGCGCCGTGCGCTGGAGGAGCGGGGCTGGCGCCGCCTGCGGCTGCGGCCCGACGACGGCTACGCCCTCTTCGAGGCGCCGCCGGCGCAGACCCGGCCGGTCATCCTGCTCCCGGCGGCGCCCTCGTCCTGAGACCGTCGGCCGCGGGTCTGCGCAGCGCAAGCGAAGGGGCCCGCGACGTCGCCGCCGCGGGCCCCTTGTTTCCCGTTCGTCTCTCTAGAGGGACTCCACCGACTTGACCTCGGGCACGGCCGCCCGGAGCCGGGCCTCGATGCCCTGCTTCAGGGTCACGTCCTGATACGGATAGCAGTCGTGCCACTCGCCCAGGTACATCTTGAAGGCGTTGGCGATCTGTTTCATATTCGACTGGCAATCGGAGTTCAGCGCGGTCTTCCGTACTCTAGCGAAAACCGGGAACAGGA
>CAZLHO010000002.1:24488-61691 GCA_964559455.1 uncultured Fibrobacteraceae bacterium
GACTCCACCGACTTGACCTCGGGCAGGGCCGCCCGGAGACGGGCCTCGATGCCCTGCTTGAGGGTCATCGTGGCCATGGGGCAGTTGCCGCAGGCGCCCTTCAGGCGCACGGTCACCACGCCGTCGTTGAAGTCGATGAATTCCACGTCGCCGCCGTCCGCCTGCAGGGCGGGGCGGACTGTCTCGAGCACGGCCTTGATCTTGGCTTCCATTCTGGATCCTTTCGGGTCGCGGATCGACGGTCTCCCTGTGCAAATGCTACGGGGAAAGCGCTGGATGTCAAGGGGAGCAACGCGTGCTTGTCCGCTTCGGCGGGGCTGCCTATGATGCGACGATGCCGGTGCCGTCGGGACCGGCGGCCCCAGGGGAAGGAAGGAACCGTGACCACAGCGGGATCGAGGGCGGAGCTGGCGAGGGCGCGGGAGATCGCGCTGGAGGCCGGGGCGGTGCTGCTGGCCGAACGCGGCGCCCTGCGCTCCATCGACTACAAGTCGGCCACGGACATGGTGACCGACGTGGACCGGAGGGTCGAAGACCTGGCGGTCGGCAGGTTGGGCGAGAGCTTCCCCGACGACGGCGTGCGCGCCGAGGAGGGCGGCGGCGGTGGCGGGCGTTCGGGCCGGGAATGGATCATGGATCCCCTGGACGGCACGACGAACTACGTGCACGGCCATCCCTTCTACGCCTTCTCCCTGGCCTGCGTCGACGCCGACGGCGCCCGCACGGGCGTGGTTTTCGCCCCCGAGTTGGACGAGCTCTACACGGCCGTGCGGGGCGGCGGCGTCCGCCTGGAGCGTCCGCGCCTGGAGACGGCCCGGGACCTGCCGCCGCGGACTGCGGTCGATCTGGAGCGGGCCCTGCTGGCCACCGGCTTCCCCTACCTGCGGGACGTCCTGGTCGAGCGCAACTGCGACCTGGTGCGCCGCTTCCTGATGCGCCGCTGCCACGGCGTCCGCCGCGGCGGCAGCGCCGCCCTGGATCTCTGCCACGTGGCCTCCGGTCGGCTCGACGGCTACTGGGAGATGTCGCTGAAGCCCTGGGACGTGGCCGCCGGCGTGCTGGCTGCGCGCGAGGCCGGCGCCGTGGTCACCGATTTCGACGGCGTCGCTGGCGAGCTCGACGGCGTTTCGGTCGTGGCCGCCGCGCCCGGGCTGCACGCGGTTATGATCGCCGAGATCGACGCGGCGCGCCGGGCGTGGGGGGAGCGCTGATGGATCACGGCTGGCTTTCGGTGCTGCCGCCCCTGCTGGCGATCATCCTCGCCCTGGCGGCGCGGCAGGTCATCCTGGCGCTGCTGCTCGGCGTCTGGCTCGGCGCCGCCATCCTGGAGGGCGGCAACCCGGTGACCGCCTTCCTGCGCCTGGGCGACACCTGGCTCGTCGACGCCCTGGCCGACCGCGACCATGCGGCGATCGTGCTCTTCTCGACCGTGCTCGGCGGCATGGTGGGCGTGCTCTCACGGTCGGGAGGCACCGAGGGCGTGGTCCGCCTGCTGTCGCGGCGGGTGCGCGGGCGGCGCGGCGGCCAGGTGTTGACCGCCGGCCTGGGCACGGCCGTCTTCTTCGACGACTACGCCAACACCCTGCTGGTCGGCAACGCCATGCGCCCCCTGACCGACCGGCTGCGCATCTCGCGCGAGAAGCTGGCCTATCTGGTCGACAGCACCGCGGCCCCGGTGGCCACGGTCGCGGTCATCTCGACCTGGGTCGGCTTCGAGGTCGGCCTGATCCAGGACGCCATGACGCGGCTGGACCTGCCCGGCACGGGCTACGCCTTCTTCCTGCGCTCGCTGCCCTACAGTTTCTATCCGCTGCTGACCCTCTTCTTCGTCTACCTGGTGGCCCTCGGCGGCCGGGACTTCGGGCCGATGGCCGCCGCCGAGCGCCGGGCCGCCGCTACCGGCGCGGTGCTGCGCCCCGGCGCCGAGCCGGCCCTGGACGCCGACGCCCTGGCGCCGCGGAGCGACGCGGGACCGGCGCCGGCCTCCCTGGCCCTGGTTCCCCTGGGCGTGGTCGGGCTCGCCGTGGTCGCCGGGCTGATGTGGAGCGGTGCCCAGTCCCTGCGGGCCGCCGGGCTGCCGATCGGATCGCTGCGGGCCCTGCTCGATGCGGCCGACAGCCTGTCTGTGCTGATGTGGGCCTCGCTGGCCGGATCGATGGCTGCGGCGGCGATGAGCGTGGGCACGCGCCGCCTGGACCTGCGCGCGACCCTGGCGGCCTGGCTCGACGGCGCCCGCGCCATGCTGATCGCCATGGTCATCCTGGTGCTGGCCTGGGCCCTGGGCGCCGTCTGCGCCGCGCTGGGCACGGGTCCCTGGCTGGTCGAGGCCACCCGCGGCGTGCTCTCGGCGCATCTGCTGCCGACCTTCTCCTTCCTGCTGGCCGCGGTGATCAGCTTCGCCACCGGCACCTCGTGGGGAACGATGGCCGTGCTCATGCCCATCGTCTTCCCGCTGGGAACGGCGCTGCCCGAGGCGGCCGGCCTGGACGTCGCCGGCGCCGAGATCGTCCTGCTGGCCAGCGTGCGCGCCGTGCTGGCCGGGTCGGTCTTCGGCGACCACTGCTCGCCGCTGTCGGATACGACGATCATGTCGTCGATGGCCTCGGGCTCCGACCACGTGGACCACGTGCGCACGCAGTTCCCCTACGCGCTGACCGTCGGCGTGACGGCCGTGGTCGTCGGCTACCTGCCGGCGGGCTGGGGAGCGCCGCCTTGGCTGTCGCTGGTCGCCGGCATGCTGCTGCTGACGGCCTGGATGAGGCTGCGCGGCCGGACGTCGCCGGTCGGGGGAGGGATCTCATGAACGGCTGCGCCCCCTGCCTGAGCCTGCTCAGCGACTTCGGCCTGGACGACCCCTACGTGGCCGAGATGAAGGCCCGCTTCCTCACCGAGTGGGCCCGCTTCGGCGACGGGCCGCCGCCGCCGCTGGTGGACATCAGCCACGCCGTGCCGCCGGGGGACGTGGCCGCCGGCTCCATGTTCCTGCAACGCAGCCGCGGACACTTCCCCAGGGGGACGGTGCACCTGGCGGTCGTCGACCCCGGCGTCGGCACCGACCGGCCCGGCCTGGCCGTGCGCGCCCACGGCGATCTCTTCGTCGGCCCCGGCAACGGGCTGTTTGCCTTTCTGGCCGCCGCACCGGATCTTGAAGTGTGCCGCCTGGACGCCGCCGAGCGCCCCGGCGCCGGGCCGGAGCCCGCGCCCACCTTCCACGGCCGGGACGTCTTCGCCGTCGTCGCCGCCCACCTGGCTCGAGGGGTGCCGCCGGCGCATCTGGGCCGGCCCGTCGGCCGCGCGGCCCTGGAACCTGCGCCCGCGACCCCCGGGGGCGACCGCGCCGGCCGGATCGTGTGGATCGATCGCTTCGGCAATGCGATCACGGACATCGGGCGCGGCGATCCGCTGGGCCGGCGTCTGGCCGGCGGCGGCGCGGTGAGCGCGGCCGGCCATCGCGCCGCGGGTCCGGTGCGCACCTACGCCGACGGACCCGCCGACGCGCTCTTCTGGTATTGGGGCAGCGGCGGCGCCCTGGAACTGGCCCGGCGCGGCCGCAGCGCCGCCGCGGCGCACGGACTGGCCGTCGGCCAACCCGTGACCGCGGTACCTTCCGCAGACAGTCCCGAGGAGTCATGATGTCCGCGAATCCGCACCGCACGTTCACGATGCTCGCCGTCCTGCTCGGCGTCGCCCTGCTGCTGTCCTCCTGCGGGGGGACCAGGGTCGGCTTCCCCTATCCCGCCGAGCGCATCGAATATCCCGGAGGGGAGGCGAACCTGGCGCGCGTCCACCTGGGCGCGGTGGTCGACCTGCGGCCCGAGGAGCAGCGCGACGGGCAGGGCCACTTCGTCGGCATCACCTATCCCGCGGACTCTGCCTGGGAGCGCCCGGTCGAGCTCCTGTATCGCGAGGCCCTGACCCGGGACATCGCCCAGACCCGGCTGGCCGAACTGGTGCCGTTGCCGAGCCAGGCCGACTACGAGCTGGAAGCCGAGATCTTCTCGTTCCACGCCCGTCTGCAGCGCAACGCCGGCTCCTTCCTGCTGCCGCTGGCGGTGGGCATGGGCGGCGGGCTGCTCTGGGGCGAGGACGGCTCCGACAAGGTCAAGCGCGGCCTGGTGCTGGGGGCGGCCGGCCTGATGGCGATCCCCCTGCCGGCCGAGAACCGGGCGGAATGCGAGGTCCGGCTGACCCTGCGCGACCGCGCGGGCGAGGTGGTGTGGACGCAGACCTGCATCGGCGAGATCGACGAGACGGTCTATCGGGCGGCCACCTCCCGCGACGACCGGGGCCTGGCCGAGCGCTTCCTGCCCCAGGCGGTGAAGCGTTGCAACGCCTGCCTGCTGGGGCAGTTGCGCCAGCGCCTGAGCGCCCTCTAGACGGCGCCTCGTCCGCGGAAGAAGAAGGGCCCGGTCGGCGTCGCGCCGTCCGGGCCCTCGTCGTTCGCGGCGGGCGGTCCTAGAGCAGCTCCGCGGCCAGACTGGCCAGGACGCTGCGCTCGCTCTTGGCCAGGGTGATGTGGCCGAAGAGCGACTGCCCCTTGAACTGCTCGACCACGTAGGTCAGGCCGTTGCTCGAGGCGTCAAGGTAGGGGTTGTCGATCTGGTAGGCGTCGCCGGTCAGGATGACCTTGGTGTCCTTGCCCGCCCGGCTGACGGCGGTCTTGATCTCGTGCGGCGTCAGGTTCTGGGCCTCGTCGATGATGATGAAGAGCGAGGGCAGGCTGCGGCCGCGGATGTAGGTCACGGCCTCCATCTCGATGACGCCGGTCCGGAAGAGATAGTCCACCTTGTCCGAGGTCTGGTCCATCGCGGGGTCGACCAGGAACTGCAGGTTGTCGTAGACCGGCTCCATCCAGCTCTCGAGCTTCTCGTCCTTCGTGCCGGGCAGGTAACCGATGTCGCGGCCCAGCGGCATGATCGGCCGCGAGACCATGATCCGGCGGTAGCGCTTCTCCTCGGCGACCAGCTGCAGGCCGACGGCCAGGGCCAGCAGCGTCTTGCCCGTACCGGCCTGGCCGAGCATCGTCACCAGCTGGATGTCCTGGCGCATCAGCAGCTCCAGGGCGAAGTGCTGCTGCAGGTTCAGGGCCTGCAGGCCCCAGGGCCGGGAGTCGTAGTGCTTCAGCGGCTCCACGCGCCTGGAGTCCTGCCGGTAGATGCCCAGGGCCGAGTGCTTGGGGTTGCCCTCGTCGCGCAGCAGCACGCCCTGGTTGGGCATGAACTCGCCCGGCACGGCCACCTCCCGGCCCTCGTAGAATCCGTCCACCTCGGAGGCGGGCAGGTCGATCTCGGTCCAGCCGGTGTAGAGCTCGTCGAAGTTGACGGTGTCGCGTTGCAGGTCCTCGCTGCGGATGCCCAGGGCGTCGCCCTTGACGCGGGCGTTGATGTCCTTGGTGACGAAGATGACGTCGATATCGTTGTTCCGCAGGTAGAGCGCCGTGCCCAGGATCCTGTTGTCGGGGATCGAGCGGTCGAGGCCCCGGGGCAGGCCGTCGGAATAGTCGTCGACCATCACGAAGAGCAGGCCGCCGCCCGGCAGGTTCACTCCCTGGCGCAGGTCGCCCTGCCGCCGCAATTCGTCGATCGTGCGGATCACGCGTCGGGCGTTGCGCCCGAGTTCGTCGTTCTTCTTCTTGAATCGGTCGAGTTCCTCGAGGATGTCCACGGTCAGGACGATGTTGTGCTCGTCGAAGGCTTCGAGCGCGGCGGCGTCATGGAGCAGGACGTTGGTGTCCAGGATGTAGCAGCGGCCTTTCATGGCCTGAAGCTTGACGCCGTTGAGGGAGGGTTGGGTCATCGAGTGACTCCCTTCGGCCGGTAGGGGGAAATCCATTTCCTGGGGTCACGGTAGCCCGGTCCGCCGTCACGGTCAAGCAGCAGTCCGCCGGGATCGACCCCGCTTCCTTGACCATGCATATTCCATTCCCTGTTCTTCCCCGGAGCGGCGCGAAGGGTCTCGGGAGGGAAAACTGCCAGATTGGCAGACATCTGTCATATCCTCGCCCGGAATTCCATTTTTTGCTTGCTTCGGACCCGTTCGACGGTATATTACAGCCCGGTTTAGCAGTCGAGAAGGGAGAGTGCCAACGGCGCCTCCTGGACCATATCGAAGCCTGATTCCCATCAACCTGATATTCGGAAGGAGGAGACGACATGGCCGTGAAGATGAAGCCTCTGGCCGATCGCGTGGTCGTTGAGCCCATGGTCGCCGAGACGATGAAGGGCGGCATCATCATCCCCGACACCGCGAAGGAAAAGCCCCAGCAGGGGAAGATCGTCGCCGTCGGGCCGGGCCGCGTCGCCGACGACGGCACGCGCGTGGCCCCCGAGGTGAAGAAGGGCGACATCGTCCTCTACGGCAAGTACGCCGGCACCGAGGTCACCATCGAGAGCAAGGACTACCTGATCCTGCGCGAGAGCGACGTCCTCGCCATCCTGTAACCACCGCCCGCCGCGCGCCCGCGGGCGCAGCGGCCGGATCCCGGAGAAGGAGATAGAACGATGGCAAAGATGATCAAATTCGAGGCCGACGCGCGCGAACAGCTGCGCAAGGGCGTGGACATCCTGGCCAACACCGTCAAGATCACCCTCGGCCCCCGCGGCCGGAACGTGATCCTCGATAAGAAGTTCGGCTCCCCCGTCGTGACCAACGACGGCGTCACCATCGCCCGCGAGATCGAGCTGAAGGACCACTTCCAGAATATGGGCGCCCAGATGGTCAAGGAAGTCGCCAGCAAGACGAACGACGTCGCCGGCGACGGCACGACCACCGCGACCCTGCTGGCCCAGGTCATCATCCACGAGGGCATGAAGAACCTGGCCGCCGGCGCCAACCCGATGTTCATGAAGCGCGGCATCCAGGCCGCCACCGACGCCGCCGTCGTGGCCCTGAAGAAGCAGTCGAAGCCCGTGCGCGACAGCGAGACCATCGCTTCGGTCGCCTCGATCTCGGCCAACAACGACCGCGAGATCGGCACGATCATCGCCGACGCCATGGAGAAGGTCGGCAAGGACGGCGTGATCACCGTCGAGGAGGCCAAGGGCACCGAGATGGAGCTCGAGGTCGTCGAGGGCATGCAGTTCGATCGCGGCTACCTGTCGCCCTACTTCGTGACCAACCCCGAGCAGATGAAGGTCGAGCTCGACGATCCCGTCCTGCTGATCCACGACAAGAAGATCAGCAGCATGAAGGACATGCTGCCCATCCTCGAGAAGGTCGCGCAGATGGGTCGGCCCCTGCTGATCATCAGCGAGGACATCGAGGGCGAGGCCCTGGCCACCCTGGTCGTGAACAAGCTGCGCGGCACCCTGTCCGTGGCCGCCGTCAAGGCGCCCGGCTTCGGCGACCGCCGCAAGGCCATGCTCGAGGATCTGGCCGTCCTGACCGGCGGTCGCGTGATGAGCGAGGACGCCGGCCTGAAGCTCGAGAACACCACGACCGCCGACCTGGGCCACTGCACCAAGGTCACGATCGACAAGGACAACACCACGATCGTCGGCGGCAAGGGCAAGAGCGCGGACGTCAAGGCCCGCATCGCCCAGATCCGCGCCCAGATCGAGGAGACCACGAGCGACTACGATCGCGAGAAGCTGCAGGAGCGTCTGGCCAAGCTGGCCGGCGGCGTGGCCGTCATCCGCGTCGGCGCGATGACCGAGATCGAGATGAAGGAGAAGAAGCACCGCGTCGACGACGCCCTCGAGGCGACCCGCGCCGCGGTCGAGGAGGGCATCGTCGCCGGCGGCGGCGTCGCCCTGCTGCGCACGGCCAAGGCCATCCGCGCCTTGGACCTGAAGGGCGAGGAGGCCCTGGGCCGGGACATCATCGCCCGCGCCGTCGAAGAGCCCCTGCGCATGATCGCCACCAACGCCGGCGTCGAGGGTTCGCTGGTCGTCGCTCGTCTGCGTGACGAGAAGAAGGCGACCTTCGGCTTCAACGCCGCGACGATGGAGTACGAGGACCTGCTGGCCGCCGGGATCATCGACCCCGTGAAGGTGACCCGTTCGGCTCTGCAGAACGCCACCTCCATCGCGGCCATGATGCTGACCACCGAGGCCTGCGTCACCGACGAGCCCGAGGAGGACAAGGGTCCTGCGATGCCGGGCGGCGACATGGGCGGCATGGGCGGCATGGGCGGCATGGGCATGATGTAGCCCGCGCCTTCCGTACGTTCACGCAGAGAATGGGGCCGTCCCGGCAGGGGCGGCCCCTTCGTCGTCAATCCCCCCGGCGCAGCATCCTGCGCAGGGCCAGCAGCGAGGGGTTCTTGTCGTCCAGCCGGATGGCCTCCTCGAGCGCGGTCAGGCCTTCCGCCCTGTAGCCGAAGTCCAGGCAGTTCATCGCCGTCAGCGCCCACAGCATGGGGTCGGCGTGAAGTCGGGCCGATTCCGGCAGCGAAGCCACCAGCTCCCGCGCCCGGTCCGCGTCGCCCAGCTCCCGGTCGGCCTTCAGCACGATCAGCTTCTCCTGGTCGCTCAGTCCCGCGGGCCAGTCCGCCAGCAGCAGCTTCCGGCAGTCGGCGAGGCGGCCGATCATGTACAGGGCTTCGGCGTAGTCGCGGCGCGTCCCGGGAGTGGGGTCCGTCTTGAAGGCCCGACCCAGCGCTGTCGCGCGCGCGCGGTGGTCCTCGGGTGCCGGAGGGGCCAAGACGCTGTCCGGGGCGCCGGGAGCCGGCAGCGACGCGGCCAGGCTGTCCCGTCGGGCCAGCGCCTTCGTCAGCCGACCCGAGTCGGGGGCCAGGTCCGCGGTCGCCCGGGTGATCAGGTCCAGGGTGCGTGGGTTGTCCGGGGCGATCTGCAGGGCCACGCCCAGGTCGGCGTAGGCTTCATCGGCGCGGCCGCGCTGCAGGTGGAAGAGACCGCGGTTGTACCAGCAGGACACCGACTGCGGATCCACGGCGAGGGCGCGGTCGAAGGCCGCCAGGGCCTCGTCGTCGCCGCCCTGCGCCGCCAGCGCCGCGCCCAGCGACTGCCAGGCGCCGGCCAGGGCCGGGTCCGCGTGGACGGCCTCGCGCAGGAAGGGCGTCGCGCCGGCGGGGTCGTCCTCGTCCAGGCGGATCAACCCCAGCAGGTGGCTGGTCCGGGCGTCGACGCGTCCGTCGCGGGCCAGGCTGTCCCGGACGGCGCCGAGGTCGGCGAGGGCGCCCTGAGGGTCGCCGGCGAAGTAGAGCGCGCGTCCGCGCAGTATCCGCGACCGCGCCGGGAAGATGCCGCGGCGCAGGCACAGATCCAGGGCCTGCGCCGAACGCGCCGCCATCCCCGCCCGCAGTCCAGGATCCTCGATCAGGGCGCATTGTGCCGTGTGCTTGGCGGCGAACGAGAAGGGCGATCCTGCGATCAGGTCGCCGCGTTGCGTGATGAAGTAGGGGATGACGATCTGCGGGCGGCCGTCGATCAGCGGCGGGCAGCTGCCGCCGCCGGCGGGGAAGGTGCCCCGGTGGGGCCCGTGCCGGAAGGCGAGGCCGTAGCAGAGCTGCGCCTGATCGGCGCGGCCGGTCAGCTCGGCGATCAGCCCCACGTCCTGCCAGTAGCGGTCGGCCCAGGGCAGGCCTTTCCGCTCCGGTGAGATCATGCCCAGGGCGTGCCAGGCCAGTTCGGCGTCGCCGTCGGCCAGGCAGGCCATGGCGTCGATCCAGCGCGCCGCGTAGCCGGAGAGGTGGGTGCCGATGCCCATCGCGGACTGGTTGGGTTGGGAGGACGTGGCGGTGCCGTAGTAGCGGTACTCGACGGCACCCAGGGTGACCGCCGCGCGGCGGGCCTCCAGCGTGCGGCCCGCGTCCGCCAGCAGCAGGCCGCGCGCGAGCAGGCGCTCGTCGGTGGCCGGAACCGAGGCGGGCGTGCGCGCCAGCCAGTCGAGTCCCCGCTGCGCATGGCCCAGGCCGTGGCAGGCCCAGGCGGCGTCCAGGCAGACCGCGGCGGCCGCAGGGTCACGTTCGTCCTCGGCGGCGTAGCCCAGGGCCGCGATCGCCGACTCGAAGACGTCCAGCGCCCGTTCGCGGCGGCCGACCGCGCAGAGGCTGCGGCCCAGGTCCGCCTGCGTCGCCGCGTCGCCGGGATCGACGCCGACGGCGCGCTCCAGCAGATCGATCATCCGCAGCAGGCCGCCGCCGCGGGTGTAGGGGCGGGGCCGGTTGACGGCGGGATCCTGATGGCGCCACTGCTGCTCGCGCCACAGTTCCAGTTCCTGGTTGCGCTCGCTGAACAGGCGCCACTCGGTCAGGACCTCGGCGGCGGCAGTCCGTCGCTTCGCCCGCTCGGCGTCGGAGAGCACGGCGTATTCGGCCAGCCCGATCGAATCGGGCAGGACGGTGCTCGGACCGAGCGGGGCCGCGCCGTGCCGGGGCGCGCAGGCCAGCGAGGCCACGATGGCCAGGGTGAGCGGAAGCAGGAGCAGGGCGTGCGTCGCCGAGCGGCGGCGCCGGAGCGGGTTGGCGGTCATGGTCATCAACTCCATGGCGGTTGCGGCGCCGGGCGAGTCGAGAGGCACCGGTTTCGCGGTGGCCGTGATCAGGCTAGGGAAATCCAAGCCATGCTGTCAACAGGAAGGGCGCATATCCCGGTGGCCCGCGTCCCCGCGATCGGCTACAGTCTCCCCATGCGCATCCTGCAGATCGGCAAGTACTACCCGCCCGCGCGCGGCGGCATGGAGACGGTGCTCCGGCACACTTGCGAGGGCCTGCTCGACCGCGGGCACGAGGTCGTCGCCGTGGTGGCGGCCGAGGGCAACGTCGGTGCCGAGTCGATCCTGAACGGACCGGCTACCGGCCGACCGGGCCGGCTGGTGCGCTGCGCCCGGGTCGCCGTCTGGAACTCCCAGCCCGTGACGCCGGGGCTGACGTCCCGCCTGCGCCGCGAGTTGAGGGTCTTCCGTCCCGACATCGTCCAGCTGCATCTGCCCAACCCGCTGGCGTCGCTGGCGACGTTGATGGCCCTGCCGCAGGGAAAAGACGGGCCGCGGCTGGCGGTGTGGTACCATTCCGACATCGTGCGCCAGCGTCTGGGCGGGCTGCTGCTGGGCCCGATGACCCGCGCCGTGCTGCAGCGATCGCGCGGCATCGCCGTCTCGACGGGCAGCCTCCGCGACCAGTCGCGGCAGCTGCGCGCGCTGCGCGACCGGGTCACGGTGATCCCCTTCGGCATCGATCCCGACGCCTGGCCCGCAACGCCGCGACCCGCGGACGGCCCCCTGCTCTTCGTCGGCCGCCTGGTCTACTACAAGGGCGTGGAACTGCTGCTGGACACGGTGGCGCGCCTGCCGCAGGCGCGGCTGGTCGTGGTCGGCGACGGCCCGCTGCGGGACCGGCTGCAGGCGCGGGCCCGACGCGACGACCTGGCGGGCCGCGTGCGTTTCGCCGGCGAGCTGGACGACGCCGACCTGCATGCCGAGATGGCGCGGGCCGCGGCCCTGGTGTTGCCCAGCCTCGAACGCAGCGAGACCTTCGGGCTGGTCCAGCTCGAGGCCATGGCCGCCGGGCTGCCCGTGATATCGACCCAGCTGCCGACGGGCGTGGCCGAGGTCAACGTGGACGGCGAGACCGGCCGACTGGTGCCCCCGGGCGACGTCGGCGCCCTGGCCCGGGCCCTGGACGAGGTCCTGGCCGACCCCGAGCGGGCCGCCGCCTGGGGTCGCAACGGGCGGACGCGGGTCTGCGCGCGCTTCGAGCGCGACGCCATGGTCGGCGCGCTCGAACACTGGTTCGCCGACCTGATGGCCGGCGACGACCGCTAGCTCGCGCCAAGAGAGGCGATTCATGGCCTATGCTTTCCTGGAGCCCTGGCACCTCTACCTGCCGCGCGGCGGCGGGTACGTGGTCGCGTTCTTCGGCGGGGGCGGCAAGACCTCGTTGATGCGGGCGATGGCCGAGGCTCTGGTCGCCGACGGCGCCAAGGTGATCGTGACCACGACCACCGAGACCGAGCCCCTGCGCTGGCCCGACCTGGCCCTGGCCGCCTGGGACGACCTGGTCGCCGACCCCAGGCCCGAGCGGCCGCCGCTGCTCTTCGTGGGCCGCGACCCCGCGCCCGCGACGGCCGACGCGGAACTCAAGTGGAGCGGGCTGGCTCCGGAACAGGTGGACCGTCTGGCCGAGCTCTGCCCCGACCGCGTCGTGCTGGTCGAGGCCGACGGCAGCGCCGGCCTGCCGCTGAAGCTGCACCGCGACGACGAGCCCGTCTGGCCGGGACGCACCTCGCTGGCGGTGGCCGTCGTCGGCCTGGCCGGCTTCGAGGAACGCCTGGACGCGGCCGTCCATCGCTGGGGCCGTCTTCCCGCCGGGCCCCTGTCGGGACTGGCCGACGACACGCGCGTGGGCTGGCCCGAACTCGAGCGCCTCGTCTTCGGCCCGGGCGGCTACCTCGATCGCGTCCCTGCGGACGTGCCGACCGTCGTCGCCCTGTTGCAGATGGAGCAGTGCGTCGACAGCGTCGGACTCTTCGGCTTCCTGGCCCGGCTGATGGGACCGCTCGGCGTGCCCATCGTCACGATGGGCGATCTGGGCGGCGGCTCCGGGCTGCGCACCGCCTATCGCGAGGACGAGGAGGACGACGAGGACGACGGCGACGACCCCGGGCGGGAAGCGCCGTGACCGGGGACGCCCGCTGCGACGTCGCCGTCGTGATGGCGCGCGGCGCCTCGCGGCGCATGGGACAGCCCAAGGGACTTTGTCGTCTGCCCGGCGACGTCGCCACGCTGCTGCAGCGGGTCGTCGCGCTGCACCGCGGGGCCGGCCGGCCGGTGGCCGTGGTCACCCTGCCGCAGCTGTGGGCCGACTACGCCGGCGTCGTGGACGACGCCGGGAGACTGCGCTGGATCCTGGCCCCGCCCGGTGGCGGCACCGCCACGACGGCGCTGGCGGCCCTGCGGGCCCTGCCCGAGGCCACGCACCTCTGGCTGCATCCGGTCGACCTGCCCGGCGTGCGGCCCGCGACCTGCGCGCGCCTGGCCGCGTTGTCGGCCGAGGCCCCCGGCGCGATCATCGCGCCCGTGCATGCGGGCCGGCCCGGGCATCCCGTGCTGTTGCCGGCGCAGCCCTTCCGTCCCCTGGCCGAGCGCCTGGGATCGGGACCGTTGCCCGGCGCCATGCGCGATCTGTTGCGGGGTGACGCGGCGCCCGCGCCGCTGCATCGGGTCGCCGTCGACGACCCCGGCGTGATCGACGATTTCGACAGTCCCGAGGATCTGGCCGCCGCCGCGCGACGGCGGCGGTGACGGGGCGTCCTCCGACGTCCCGGGAAAGAGGAGAGGCATGTCCATGGAGGAGATCTACGCCGTTCTGGCCGCGATGGTCCGCGACGGCGAATGCGGTTGCGTGGCCACGGTGATCCGGGCCGAGCGCTCGGTGCCCCGGCATCTGGGCAGCAAGATGATCGTCCGCGCCGACGGCGGCACCGTAGGCAGCGTCGGCGGCGGAGGCCTCGAGGCCGAGGTCGTGGTCGCGGCCGCGGCGGTCGCCGCCGAGGGCGTCTGTCGCCGGCTGGATTTCGACCTGACCGGTCGGGACGGCGTCTGCGGCGGTTCGGTCGAGGTCTTTCTGGAACCGGTGAGCGTCGGCGCGCCCTTCGTGCTCTTCGGGGCCGGCCATGTCGGCCGCGCCCTGCTGGCGATGGGCCGCGGCCTGCCCTTCCGCTTCACGGTGATCGACGACCGGCCGGAATTCCTGTCGGACCTGGGACCCGTGGCGACGGTCCGCGCCGAGCCGGGGGAGTGGAGCACGGCTCTGCAGCCCACCCCACGCACTTTCGTACTGCTGGCCAACCGCAACCACGAGCTGGACGGCCAGGCCCTCGAGGCCCTCTTCGCCGCCGAAGAGCGTTGCGGCGTCCGCTGCGCCTGGATCGGGGTGATCGGCAGCCGCGGCAAGGCTCGCGCCCTGCGCGCGCGCTTCGCCGATCGGCCCGAGCGCGCGGCCCGTCTGGAGCAGGTCGCCATTCCCGCCGGAGCGGCCCTGGGCTCCGAGACTCCGCATGAGATCGCCCTGAGCGTCTTCGCCGAGGCCCTGCCCGTGGCCCGGGGCGTGCCGTTGCGTCCCGACGACGCGGGGCGGCCCGAGGCGGTCTGGCTGCAGCGGCGGCGGCCGCGCGACGGGGGTGAGGGCTCGTGACGGATGCGACGACCGGCGCCGGGACGGGCGTCTGGATCCAGGGGGCCGGCGAGCTGGCCTCCGGCGTGGCCTATCGCCTCTTCAGGTCCGGCTATCGCGTCGTGGCGGCCGAGACGCCGCGCCCGGCCACCGTGCGCCTTCAGAGCAGCTTCTCGCGCGCCGTCTTCGCCGGGCGCTGCGCCGTCGAGGGCGTGGCGGGCCTGCTGGTTCCCGCCGCCGGGCTCCGCTGGCGCGACGACGCCGTGGCCGTGGTCGTCGACCCGTCGGCTGCGGCGATGCCCGCGCTGCGTCCCGCCGCGGTGGTCGACGCCCGCATGACCAAGCGTTCACCCGAGCCCCTGCCCGCGGGCGACGCTCCGCTGATCGGCCTCGGCCCCGGCTTCCACGCGGGCCGGGACGCCGCCGCCGTGATCGAGACGCACCGCGGAGCGCGGCTGGGCGCCGTCATCCGCAGCGGTCCCGCCGCCGCCGACACCGGCGTGCCCGGCGCCGTGGCCGGGGAGACCTCCCGGCGACTGCTGCGCGCTCCCGCAGGGGGATTTCTGGAACCCGCGGCCCGTATCGGCGATCTCGTCCGGGTCGGACAGATCCTGGGGACGATCGGCGGTGAACCGCTGGTCAGTCCGTTGGACGGGATCCTGAGAGGACTCATTCATGAAAGTGTGGAACTTTACTCGGGAATGAAGGTTGGAGACGTGGACCCGCGGGGGGAAAGCGTCGATCCGGGCCTGATTTCGGACAAGGCGCTGGCCGTGGCGGGAGGGGTCCTGGAGGCCCTGTTGAGCCTGGGCGTCGTCCCGGGAACGATCGATCCGAAGCGTTGACACGACTCCAGACGTTTTTTATCTTAGCCTGCGGCCGTATTTTCATCTCGAGTCAGGTCAATCGGCTAGAATCCCTGCTTCTTTGCTGGGGAACACCGGGAGGTGCCTCGTGCACACGACGATCCAGTCCAAGCTTCACGGCGGTCTGCTGCTGGTAATGACGATCGCCGCGATCCTGGGTGCCAGCGGCGCCTCGGCCTGCGATCCCGCAGCGATGCAGCAGGCCAACCACGCCGCCCAGGTCGCCTATGATTTCTACAAGGCCAAGAACTGGGACCAGGCCATTCCCTCGCTGGAATCGGCGCTGAGCATCTGCCCCGACCATCCGCAGTCCCTGAAGCTGCTGGGTCGCGCCTACATGGAAGTGCAGCGCTACGAGGATTCGCGCGACATCTTCGAGCGTCTGGTGGCCGCCAAGGGCGAGATGACCGACGCCTCGGACCACATGGACCTGGGCCGGGTCTACGCCCAGCTCAAGGACTACCGCAAGGCGCGCCAGGAGTACGCCACGGCGCAGCGGCTCGATCCCGAGAACTGCAACATCCTCTTCAACCTGGCGACGATGCACTTCGCCGTCCGGGACTACATCCGTTCCGTCGACGCCTACGAGGCGACCCTGAGCTCGTGCCCGGACCTGCGCGAGCGCGTGCTCGCGCAGCTGGCCAAGGCCTGCAAGCAGGCCGAGGATCAGGCCCGTAAGATCGGCAACGTGGCCCAGGCCGGCGAATACGCCGCCAAGTACCAGGAGTACGCCGGCAGTTCCGGCGGCACCACCGGCTTCCAGCTGATCACCGAGAAGATGCGCGCCCAGGACTGGACCGGCGCCGTCGAGGTGGCCGAGGCCTACCTCGAGAAGAATCCCAGCAGCAAGAGCGCCTGGAAGAACCTGGCCCGCAGCGCCCGCGCGGCCAACATGCAGGACAAGGCGATCACGGCCTTCCAGCGCTACCTGGAGCTGGATCCCGATGACCACAAGATCACCGGCACGCTGATCGAGCTCTACGCCGACGCCGGTCGCTGCGACGAGGGCCTGGCGCTCGCGCGTGCGGCCAGCGCTCGTTTCGCTCCCCAGGGCAAGCTCTACACCGCCAGCGTCTACTACGGCTGGGGTCGGGCCCTGGAGTGCAGCGGAGAGTTCGCCGCCGCCAAGGAGAAGTTCGAGTACGTGACCACCTGCGGCGACCGCGAGCTGTCCAACTACGCCCGCCAGCAGATCGAGCGGCAGGACCAGCTCGAGGCGCGCCGTCGCATCCAGCGGCAGAACGCGGGCGGCTGATCCCGCCCCGCCGCGACCCGGCTTCGACCCCGCGGGCGACGGCCCGCGGGGTCTTTTCCCGTCGGGGCCCCGGCCCCGGATCCCACCGACCGGGAGGAACGCCGTGCCCCGCCTCGAGAAGCTGCCCCCCTACCTCTTCACCGCCATCGACCGGGCCCGGCGCGCGGCTGTCGCCGCCGGCCGCGACGTCGTCGACCTGGGCATCGGCGATCCCGATCGCCCCACGCCCGACCCGCTGCTCGAGACGATGGCCCGCGAGATCCGCCGCCCCGAGTGGCACCGCTATCCCGAGAACCGCGGCGACGACTCCTTCCGCGGCGCCGTGGCCGCCTGGTTCGAGCGCCGCTACGGGGTGGCCCTGGATCCCGGCAGCCAGGTCCTCGCCCTGATCGGCAGCAAGGAGGGGCTGGCCCACCTGCCGCTGGCCCTGCTCGACGAGGGCGACGAGGTGCTGGTCCCCGATCCCGGCTACCCGGTCTACGCCGCTGCGACCCTGCTCGCCGGCGGCCGTCCCGTACCCTTCCGCCTGCGGCGCGAGCGGGATTTCCGGCCTGACCCGGGGGAGCTGGCCGGACTGGCGGGGGAGCGCACGCGGCTGCTGCTGGTGAACTATCCGAACAACCCCACCGGGGCCGACGCGGGGGATTCCCTTTTCCCGGACTTGATCCGGCTGGCGCGGGAGCGCAGATTCGTCCTGGCGAACGACGCGGCCTACGCCGACGTCCGCTTCGACGGCGCGGCGCCCGTCAGCCTGCTGCAGGGCGCCGACCTGGAGCGCGATCCGGTGGTGGAGTTCCACAGCCTGTCCAAGACCTTCAACATGACGGGCTGGCGGGTGGGCTTCGCGGTGGGCAACGCCGAGGTCGTGGGCTCCCTGGAGCGCGTGAAGCAGAACATCGACAGCGGCGTCTTCACCGCCGTCCAGGCCACGGCGGCCGCGGCCCTGGGCGAAGGCTGCGCGGACCTGGCGGCCGGGGTGATGAGCGTCTACCCGCCGCGCCGCCGCACGATCCTGGCGGCCCTGGCCGACGCCGGCGTCGAGGTCTTCCCGACCGCCGCCACCTTCTACGTCTGGGCGCGCGTGCCCGGCGACGGGGATTCGCTGGCCTTCTGCAGCCGCGTCCTCGAAGAACACGCGCTGGTGTTGACCCCGGGGGTCGGCTTCGGATCCGGGGGAGAGGGCTGGTTCCGCATCTCGCTGACCGCCCCCGACGATCGCATCGACGAGGCGGCCCGCCGTCTCCGGAGGTTGTAGATGGACTGCATCCGCGTCAAGGGCATCGACGTCTACGCCCATCACGGCGTGCACCCTGCCGAGCGCGAGCTGGGCCAGCGCTTCGTCATCGACGTCGACCTCTGGGGTGACGTCAGCGAGGCCGCCGCCAGCGACTCGCTCAAGCGCGCCCTGGACTACACCGCCGTGCACCGTCGCATCGTCGAGCTGGCCGCCGGCGAGTCCTTCAACCTGCTCGAGGCCCTGGCCGGACGGATCTGCGCCATGCTCCTGGAGGAATTCCCCGTCGTCGAGCGGCTGCGCGTCACGGTGCACAAGCCGAACCCGCCGATCCCGAACTTCCTGGGCCAGGTGTCGGTGACCCTGGAGCGCGGCCGCGGCGTCGAAGGCGGGGCCTCTTGAGCCCCCGCCCCGCAGCCGCCGTCCGTCGCCCGACGGTCGTCTACCTGGGCCTGGGCAGCAACCTCGGCGACCGTCTGGCGCTGATGCGGCGCGGACTCTACTGCCTGGCGACCCACCCCGAGATCGAGGTCCGCGCGGTTAGCGCGGTCTACGAGACGGAGTACGTCGGTCCCGGCGAGCAGCCGCCCTACCTGAACGCCTGCGTCGCCGTGGCCACGACCCTGGCGCCGCGCGTGCTGCTGGTTGTCCTCAAGCTGCTCGAACAGCGCCTGGGCCGCGCCCCGGACACCCACATGGCGCCGCGTCCCCTGGACCTGGACATCCTGCTCTACGGGGACCTGCGCCGGGAAGACCCGGTGCTGACGCTGCCCCATCCGCGGCTCGCCGACCGGGCCTTCGTCATGGCCCCGCTCTGCGAGCTGGCGCCGGACCTGGAGCTGCCCGATTCCGGCGAGACAGTGAGTTCGGTTTATGCGAAGATCCGTGATCGGGGCGGGCCGTGGCTGCGCCTCTTCGCGGGATCGGACCTCTTGCCGCGCCCCTGTTCGGGGAGGAAGGATGACTGGCGTGCTGCCCTGGCGCTACATGGTGGTTGAGGGCGTCATCGGCGCCGGGAAGACCAGCCTCAGCAAGCTGCTGGCCGCCCGGCTCGGCGCCGCCCTGAACTTCGAGGTCGTCGAGGAGAACCCCTTCCTGGCCAAGTTCTACCAGGACCGGACCTCCTATGCCTTCCAGACCCAGATCTTCTTCCTGCTCAGCCGCTACCGCCAGCAGCAGAACCTCTTCCAGCGGGACCTCTTCACCAGCACCGTCGTCTCGGATTATCTCTTCGCCAAGGACCGCATCTTCGCCAACCTGAACCTGAGCGACGACGAGCTGACGCTCTACGACCAGCTGGCGACGATCCTGGAGCAGCGCATCCTCAAGCCCGACCTGGTGATCTACCTGCAGGCCGCCACCGACGTCCTGATGCGGCGCATCCGCAGCCGCGGGCGCTCCTTCGAGCTGGACATGAATCGGGACTACATCGATGCGCTGAACGGCGCCTACAGCTATTATTTCCATCACTACCGCGAGACGCCCCTGCTGGTCGTCAACACGAGCGAGATGGACTTCGTGAACGTGCCCGCGGATTTCGACCTGCTTTTCGACCAGCTGGGCGACGAGTTCCAGGGCACCCGCTTCTTCGCGCCCGCCTAGGCGGGGGGAAGGAGGCAGCATGGACAAGCCGACGACACTGAGCCTCTTCCGGGCCAAGAAGAGACGCGGCGAGAAGATCGTGATGCTCACGGCCTACGACCTGACCTCGGCCCTGGTCTGCAAGGCGGGCGGCGTGGACGCCGTGCTGGTCGGCGACTCGGTGGGGATGGTCGTGCTCGGCCACGAGACCACCCTGCCGGTGACCATCGACGACATGGTGCACCACACCCGCGCCGTCTCCCGGGCCGCCACCGGGTTGCCGGTGATCGCCGATATGCCCTACGGCAGCTTCCACGTCTCGCCGGACGAGACCGTCCACCACGCCCTGCGCCTGATCAAGGAGGGCGGGGCCGTGGCCGTGAAGGTCGAGGGCGGGCGCAAGCGCGGCGACATGATCGCCGCCCTGCTGGACGCCGAGATCCCGGTCATGGGACATCTGGGCCTGACCCCGCAGTCGGTCCACAAGCTGGGCGGCTTCAAGGTGCAGGGCCGCGGCCGCGGCGCCGCCGACCTGCTGCTGGACGAGGCCGCCTTCCTGGAGGAGGCCGGCTGCTTCGCGATGGTCCTGGAGTGCATCCCGGCCGAGCTGGCCGCGGCCGTCTCGGCGCAGGTCAACATCCCGACGATCGGCATCGGCGCCGGCGCCGGCTGCGACGGCCAGGTGCTGGTCTACCACGACCTGCTGGGCCTCTTCGACGGCATCCGTCCCCGCTTCGTCAAGCGCTACGCCGAGCTCGGACGCGCCGCCGCCGACGCCGTGGCCGCCTACGCGGCGGATGTCCGCGGCGGGGCCTTCCCCGGTCCCGAGCACGCCTTCCACGACGCCGCCGCCGCCGAGGATCCGGCCCCGAACCGCGACGGGGAGGAGAAGGCGCCGCCGCAGGGCTACCTCGCCTCGTGCGAGGACGGGCCCGAAAGGTGTTGATCCGGCCTTGGACCTGATCCGGACCAAGAAGGAGTTGGCGCGGCTGGCGCCGCTGCGCCGGGCCGGGGGGCTGGCCCTGGTGCCGACCATGGGCGCCCTGCACGACGGCCACCTGAGCCTGGTGCGCGAGGCCGCCCGCCACGGCGCCGTCGTCGTCTCGATCTTCGTCAATCCGACCCAGTTCGGTCCCGGCGAGGATCTGGCCGCCTACCCCCGCGACCTCGATGCCGACCTGGCGCTGCTGGCGCCCCTGGACGTCGCGGCGGTCTTCGCGCCGTCTGTCGACGAGATGTACGCCGGCGCGGACGGCGTCTTCGTGCGGGCGGGACGGCGAGCCGGCCCGCTCTGCGGCGCCGCGCGACCGGGGCATTTCGACGGCGTGCTGACCGTGGTCGCCAAGCTCCTGAACCTGGTGCGCCCCGACGTCGCCGTCTTCGGCCGCAAGGACGCCCAGCAGTGCCTGGTGATCGCCGAGATGGTGCGCGACCTGGAACTGCCCGTGCATCTGGTCGACGCGCCGACCCTGCGCGAGAGCGACGGCCTGGCCATGTCCTCGCGCAACCGCTACCTGCAGGGGGAGGCCCGGCTGCGGGCCCTCTGCCTGGCGCGGACCCTGGCCGCGGCGCGCGCGCTGCTGGCCGCCGGCGAGCGCGATCGCGCCGTCGTCGAGGCCGCCCTGGCCGCCGGCCTCGCCGAGAGCGACGCCGTGGACTACGCCGAGGCGCGGTCGGTGCCCGAGCTGGAGCGCCCCGACATCCTGGACGGCAAGGTGCTGCTGGCCGTGGCCGCTCGCGTCGGCGGCGCGCGCCTGATCGACAACCTGGTTCTCGACCTCGCCCCCGACGGCGTGCGCGAGGCGAGCCTGCTGGAGGCCGGACCACGATGAGCGAACCGAACACCGCCGCCGCGCAGGCCGTCGTCCTGGCCGCCGGCAAGGGCACCCGCATGAAGTCGCCCCTGCCGAAGGTGCTGCACGCGCTGGCCGGCCGGCCGCTGCTGGACCATGTCCTGGACACCATCCGCGCCGCCGGCGTGCCTCGCACGGTGGTCGTCGTCGGTCATCAGGCCGAGCGGGTCGAAGCGGCCTGCGCCGCCCCCGACATCGTCTTCGTGCGGCAGGAGCCGCAGCTGGGCACCGGCCACGCCGTGATGACCGCCGCGCCGGCGTTGACGCCCGGGGGCTGGACCGTGGTCCTGAACGGCGACGTGCCCCTGCTGCGCCCCGGCACCGTGAGCGCCCTGGTCCGGGGCACGGCCGCGGCCGCCGCCGCCGCCGCAGTGCTGACCTGCACGGTGCCCGACGCCGGCGCCTACGGCCGGATCGTCAAGGACGCCGCCGGCTCGCTGCAGGCCATCGTCGAGGCCCGCGACGCCACGCCCGAGCAGCTGCGCATCGGCGAGTTCAACACCGGCGTCTTCTGCTTCCGCACCGACGACCTGCTCTGGGCCCTGTCGCGGCTGACGACGGACAACGACCAGGGCGAGTACTACCTGACCGACACCGTGGCCCACCTGGCGGCCGCCGGCCGGCCGGTGACGGCCGTGTCCTGTCTCGATCCCGACGAGGTCGTGGGCATCAACACCGTGGACGAGCTGGCGGCCGCGGCCGCGCTGCTGGCCGGCCGCGAAGGGGAGTGACGGGCATGGATCGACTCTACACGCCCTGGCGCTACGATTACGTCAGCGGCGGGCCCGCCGGAGACGGCTGCGTCTTCTGCGACTGCCTGGAATCCGGCGACGACGCGGTCGAGCACGTCCTGCACCGCTCCCGCCACTGGTACGTGATCCTGAACCGCTTCCCCTACAACAGCGGCCACCTGCTGCTGGTGCTGAACCGACACGCCGGCTCGCTGATCGACTGCACCGCCGAGGAGCTGGCCGACCTGAGTCCGCTGTTGCAGGCCATGGAGACGGCGCTGCGCCGGGCCTACGATCCCGGCGGGGTGAACTGCGGCTACAACGGCGGCGCCGGCGCGGGCGCCGGCATCCCCGACCACTTCCACGTCCACATGCTGCCCCGCTGGCGGGGGGACACGAACTTCATGACCGTGGTCGGCGACACGCGCATCATGCCCCGGACCCTGGCGCAGACCGACGCCGACCTGCGGCCCCTGTTGGCCGAACTCCTGGAGGGGGCGGGCCTCTGATGCGGCGCTCCACGCTTTTCATCCTGGCCTTGCTGGGACTCTGCGTCCTCTCGCTGGGTTACGCCCTGCTGGGCGGGGGCGAGGATCCGGCGCCGCGCGACGGCGCGGGGCTCGCGGCCGACGGCGGGGCCCCGCCGCCGCATCTGGTCGTGCTCAACGGCGCGGGCGTGCGCAATCTGGCCGCGGACGTGGGCCTGGCCCTCGGGCGAGCGGGTTGCCTGGTCGAGCGGGTGGGCAACGCCCCCCACGACGACTTCGCCCGCTCCCTGCTCGTGGTGCGCCGGCTCGACTCCGAGCGGGCGCGGGAGCTGGCGCGGCGGCTGGGCGGCGTGGCCGTGGTGCCGGAATTCGATCCGAACGCCGCCGAGGACGCCGTCCTGGTCCTGGGCGCGGACCATGCCCGGATCACCGCCGCCCTGGGCGTTCCCGACGGCGGACCGCCGGCGGCGGCGAAATAACTGTTGGTCAGCCGCAGCGGGCGGCCTAATATTCGCAACGTGTTCCCGAAGATCGGAAGCTGGCGCGAGGCGTGAGGAGACGAAACGATGCGCAAATCGCTGGCCACCGTGGCGATGACCCTGCTGCTGGGGGTGCTGATCGGCGCCATCAGCAGCGAGCTCATCGGCCTCTTCCTCGAGGAGGGGTCGGTGGCGCACCAGCTCTTCGTGCGCTCGATCAGCTTCGGGCCGGAACTGAACACCTGGAGCCTGGTGATCCTGGACATCACCTTCGGCTTCAAGATCCACTTCAACCTGATGAGCGTGATCGGCGTCTTCATCGCCTCGCAGATGCTGCGCTGGTACCGCTGACCGCTGGAGGCGACGACGATGGCAACCATGCTGGCCTTCATCGGCAATCTCGGCTGGACCGAACTGGTCATCATCTTCGCGTTCGTGCTGCTCTTCTTCGGGCCCAAGCGCCTGCCTGAGATCGCCGAGGCCTTCGGCAAGTCCATCCGCAAGTTCAAGAAGGCCACGCGCGAGGTGCAGGACGAGGTGAAGCGGGAGATCGACGACGGCGAAGACGACGACAACGGCGGCAAGACGTCCGGCGGCGACTGACCTTCGCGCGCCCGGCCGCGCGGCAGTCCCGGCGACGAAAGGCCCGCCCGTGAACCTCGCGCAGCTCCTGGACCAGCTCAAGGCCGACGAGCGTTTCCTGCGCAACGTGACGCGCTGGGAGACGCTGCCGCCGCGCGCCGCCCGCACCGCCCCCTGGCCGGACGACCTGCACCCCGACCTGGTCGCCGTGATGAAGAAGCGGGGCATCGAGCTGCCCTTCACCCACCAGGCCCAGGCCTGCGCCCTGGCCAGGGAAGGGAAGCCCTTCGTCGTCGTCACGCCCACGGCCTCGGGCAAGACCCTCTGCTACAACCTGCCGGTGCTGGACCGCATCCTGCGCGAACCGCAGGCCCGCGCCCTCTACCTGTTCCCGACCAAGGCCCTGAGCCAGGACCAGATGCACGAGGTGCACGGCATCGTCGGCGACCTGGGCGCGGACATCAAGACCTACACCTTCGACGGCGACACGCCGTCGCCGGCCCGCAAGGCCATCCGCAGCAGCGGACACATCGTGGTCACGAATCCCGACATGCTGCACCAGGGCGTGCTGCCGCACCACACCCTGTGGGTGAAGCTCTTCGAGAACCTGAAATACGTCGTCGTCGACGAGGTGCACAACTACCGCGGCGTCTTCGGCAGCCACGTGGCCAACGTGCTGCGGCGGCTGCGGCGCATCGCCCGCTTCTACGGCTCCGATCCGCTGTTCATCGGCTGTTCGGCGACCGTCGCCAACCCCGGCGAGCTGGCGGCGCGCCTGGCCGGCGGTCCCGTCGAGGTGATCGACGACAACGGCGCGCCCCAGGGCGAGAAGCACTTCATCTTCTACAACCCGCCGGTGGTCAACCGCGAGCTGGGCATCCGCCGCTCGGCGGTGAAGGAGTCGCGGGCCCTGGCCGAACGCTTCATGGGCGCGGACGCCCAGCTGATCGTCTTCGCCCGCTCGCGGATGCGCGTGGAGCTGCTGCTGACCTACCTGCGACGGGCCGGGCGCAAGGTGGGCCTGCGCGGCGGCGACGTGCGCGGCTACCGCGGGGGCTACCTGCCGGGGGAGAGGCGGGCCATCGAGCAGGGGCTGCGCGACGGCTCGGTCCGCGCGGTAGTGAGCACGAACGCCCTGGAGCTGGGCATCGACATCGGCCGCCTGGACGCCTGCATCATGGCCGGCTACGCCGGCACCGTCGCCAGCACCTGGCAGCAGGCGGGCCGCGCCGGGCGCCGCCAGAACCTGAGCGTGGTCGTGCTGGTGGCCACCAGCAACCCCCTGGACCAGTACGTGGTGGCCAACCCCGACTGGTTCTTCGGGCGCAGCCCCGAGCACGCCGTGGCCGACCCCGACAACCTGATCATCCTGCTCAGCCACCTGAAGTGCGCCGCCTTCGAGCTGCCCTTCGCCGAGGGCGAGGACTACGGCGACCGTTCCGTGGCCGAGATCCTGGACTACCTGGCCGACCAGGGGGTCCTGCACCGCGAGGGCGGGCGCTACCACTGGATGGCCGACACCTACCCCGCCGAGGACGTCAGCCTGCGCAGCGCCGCGCCGGACAACGTGGTGATCGTCGACGCCTCGGGGGCCGAGGCCCGGATCATCGGCGAGATGGATCTCTTCAGCGCCCAGGAGATGCTCCACGACGAGGCCGTCTACATCCACGGCGCCCGGCAGTACCACGTCGACAAGCTGGACTGGGACCGCCGCAAGGCCTACGTGCGCCCCGTGGCCGTCGACCACTACACCGACGCCCAGCGCAAGACCGAGCTCAAGACCCTGACCGACGAGGACGCCGCGGACCTCGCGTACGGCGCGAAGGGTTCCGGGGAAGTCGGCTTGATATCAAAAGTTACGGTCTACAAGAAAATTCGTCTCGGGACGCATGAGAACGTGGGATCGGGCAGGGTCCATCTGCCCGAGATGGAGTTGCACACCACCAGCTGCTGGTGGGAGCTGCCCGATACGGCCCACGACGAGATGGGCGCGGACGGCCTGGATCTGGGCGACGCCCTGAAGGGCCTGGGCCACCTGCTGGGCCGCGTGGCGCCCGCCTTCGTCATGGCCGATCCGGCCGACGTGCGGACCATGCCGATGGTGCGTTCGCCCTTCACCGATCGGCCCACCCTCTACCTCTACGACGCCTTCCCCGGCGGCGTCGGCTACGCCCAGCGCATCTTCGGCCAGTTCGACGACATCGCCGCCGCGGCCCTGCGCCACATCGAAGCCTGTCCCTGCCCGGGCGGCTGTCCTTCCTGCGTGGGCGCCCCCGTGGAATCCGGCGGCACGGCCAAGACCGGGGCCGCGCGCCTGCTGCGCGAGCTCCTGCGCACCGAGGCCCGTTCCTGAACCCCCGCGCGGCCCGTCCGCGCTCCTGCGCCATGGATCTACGCAAGCGCCTGGCCCGATTCGACGCGCTCTCCCGGCCGCCCCGGGAAGGCGCCGGCGTCGCGCCCGACGCCGTCCCGGATCCCGCCGCCGCCGCCGCGCTCGGCCTGGACGTGACCGCCGGGGCGGCCGGCGAGGTCTGGCGCCGCGACGAGGGGCTGCGCCGCGAATCGCTTCCCGCCTGGCCTGAAGATTCCGCCGGCCTGGACGCCGTCTTCACCGCGGCGGCCCCGTCCGGCCTGGGCCTGGGCGACCTGCTGCTGCTGGACACCGAGACCACGGGCCTGGCCGGGGGCGCGGGCACCGTCGCCTTCCTGGTCGGCCTGGGCTGGTGGACCGCGGACGGCCGCCTGAACCTGCGCCAGTATTTCCTGCCCTCGCCTGGGTCCGAGGCGGCGATGCTGGCCGACCTGGCGGCCGTGGCCGCCCCGTTCCGGGTCGTCGTCACGTACAACGGCAACGGCTACGACCTGCCCCTGCTGCGCACCCGCGGCGTCCTGGCCCGCCGCCGCGGACTGCTGTCGCATCTGGTCAGCTGGGATCTGCTGCCGGCGGTGCGACGGCTCTGGGGACGGCGCCTGCCCGACTGTCGCCAGCCCACCGCCGAGCGGCTGCTGACCGCCGCGGACCGGGCGGCCGACGACATCGACGGCGCCCTGATCCCTCAGACCTGGTTCGATTTCGTGCGCGGCGGCGGGACCGGCGACCTGCCGGCCGTGATCCGCCACAACCGCAGCGACCTGCTGGGCATGACGGACCTCCTGGCGCGGGCGCTCGCCGCGGCGGCGTCGCTGGCCGCACCGGCGGCGGCCCCCTCCGATCTGCCCTGGCGCGACGCCTGGTCCCTGGCCCGCCTCGCCGAGCGTCGCGGCCTGCACGCGGAGGCGGCGGCCTGGATCGCCGCGGCCCAGGTCCGTCGCGAGGCCGCGCCCGACGATCCGGAGGTGCTGTTCGCGGCGACGCCGGAACGCTTCCGTCTGGACTCCGTCCGTCTCTGGAAGCGCACCGGCGATTGGCGCGAGGTGGCCCGCCAGGTCGGGGCCGCCTTCGCCGAGCTGGGCTCGCGGCCCTGGCTGGAGCGCGAGGCGGCGATCCTCTACGAGCATCGTCTTGCCGACCTGGAGCGGGCCTTGGACCACGCCCGGCGTCTGGGGGACACTCACCGCATCGCCCGTCTCGTACGCCGTCTCGGCGGCGCGCCCTCCGCCTGAGCTCCGCGCCGTTGCTTCCCCGAAGGGCGGCGTGTATCTTCAGCCGGGATCCGAGTCGACGCCTCGAAGACGGGAGGATGGAATGGCGCACGTGACCCGCGAGGACGGTCACCTGGTGGTGGCCGCGATCCGCGTGCTGGCGCATCGCGACGGCACGCCCCCGGCCCTGGATGCGGTCGCCGAACTGCTGGGGATGCCCCCCGAGGCCCTGCGCGTGAAGCTCATCGAGCTGCAGCGCCGGGGGATCGTGGCCCAGGTCGAGAGTGCCTACGCGCTTCATCTGGAGGTGCGCGACCACCTGGCCCTGGAGGATCTGGAGCCCGAGGCGCAGACGACCGCCATCGACGACGAGCTGGCCGACTTCGATCGGAGGAAGCGGGAAGAGGCCGATCGCATGGCCCACCTCTTCGATTCCGGCGAGCACGATCGCGAGCAGGGCCGCAAGCTCGAGAAGATGGACAGCGGCCTGGACGCCGGCGAGTTCGAGCGCCGGCGACGCGACCGTCTGCGCCGCATGGGCGACGGCCTCTTCGGCGGCGGGGAGGACGGGGGAGAGGACGACGGCGGCTCCGGCTGAGGCGACGGCGCCGCGATCACGGGAAACGAAGAACGGGCCCCCCGCGGGGCCCGTTCCTTCTTGTCGGCCGAGGCGGCGGGATCAGGAGCCGCCGAAGAAGGCCTGGCGGTTGTCCTCGATATCCGCGTCGGCGAGCTTATCCTCGAACCAGGCCTGCACCGTCTCCTGCTGGCGCTGTCCGGCGATGCGGTTGCGCAGCGCGGACTGCTGCTGGGCGAAGGCCTCGGCGTCGAAGGGCTGGCGCCAGAGCACGCGCAGGGCGAAGACGCCGCGGTCGGTCTCGACGATCTCGGAGAGCTGACCGGCGGGGGTCGTCATGGCGGCGGCGTTGAAGTCGGTGTTCCAGCCGACGTCGGCGACGTTGCCGGTGGCGGTGAAGGTGTCGGTGATCGCGTGGACCAGGCCGTTGGCGGCGGCGACGGCGGCCATGTCGCCGTCCTCGGCCAGCGCGGCCAGGGCCGGACGCAGCTTCTCGCGGCCGGCGTCGGTCTTCTTCTTGCGCAGCAGGTCGCCGACGACGCGCGCGCGCACCTGCTCCAGCGGCGCCGGAGCCTCGGGCAGGTGGCCGACGCATTCGACCACGTAGTAGAGGTCGTCGTTCTGGTAGACGGGGCTGATGTCGCCGGGCTCGGCGGTCGCGGCGAAGATGCCGCCCGACATGGAGTCCGGCACGCCGGGCAGGTCCCAGCCGGCGCGGATGGGGTCGGGCGTCAGGGCGGTCAGCGCGGAGTCGGCGGCGGCCGCGGCCTCGAAGCCGATCTCGACGGCCCGGTCGCGGAACTCGCCGATGCGGTCGTAGAGGTCGGCCAGGGTCAGGTCGCCGGGGGCCATCGGCAGCAGGATGTGGCGGGCGTGCACCCGGACCACCTCGCCGCCCTCGGTCTCCTGCTCCAGGACCTCGATCAGGTGGACGCCGAAGTCGGTCTCGACGGGATCGCTGATCTCGCCGACGGGCAGGGAGAAGGCCGCCTCGGTGAAGGGCGCGGCCATCTGCTGGCGGTCGAAGGTGCCCAGGTCGCCGCCGTTCTCGCGGGTGCCGTCGTCCTCGGAGTAGATGGCCGCCGCCTCGGCGAAGTCCATCTCGCCGGCTTCGATCTCGCGCTTGATGTCGCCGGCCAGGGCGAGGACTTCCTCGTGGTCCATCTCGCTGGCGGCCTTGGGCAGCGTGGCCACCCGCAACTCGTGGCGCTCGGGCTCCAGGTAGTCGTCGAGGTGGCCGTTGTACCAGGCCTCGATCTCGGTCTCGTCCAGGCCCTCGGCGTCCATGTCCAGATCGCGGAAGAGCACGCCGACGTATTCGGCCACGGCGCGGCCGGTCTGGTTGACGTATTCCTGCATGACCTCCTCGTCGGTCACGACCACGTCGGCGGCGATGGTGCGGTAGAGCTTCTGCCGGGGAATGATCTGGCGGATGTAGTCCTCGACGCGGCTCCAGTCCCGGTCGGGATTGCTCAGGTCGGAGAGGTAGGCCTCGAAGTCGGGATTGCCGTTCTCGTCGGCGTAGGCCTGCAGCAGCTCGGGCGGCGGGCTGTTGCGCAGGACGTCGACGATCTCCTCGTCGCTGACCCCGAGCTTGAGGCGGCGGATCGCCTGGCTCTCGAGCTTCTGCTGCACCAGCTGCGACCAGACGAACTCGGAGGCCTGGGCGCGCTGGTTGGCGGTCAGGTTCCGGTCCTGCAGCTGCTGGCGGAGACGGGCCAGATAGTCCTGGTAGGTGTCGCTCCATTCCTGGACCGTGATGGCGTCGCCGTTGACCGCGCCGATGTAGCGGGGGCCGCTCGGAGCGCCGCCGCCGCTGCCGGAGTACTGCATGCCCCAGGCCAGGAAGATGAAGAGTACGAACGAGGCGGCGATGACCCAGTAGAAGATCTTGGCCTTGGAACGGAGCAGCTTGAACATCACGTCTCCTAGGAAGTTGCGGCGGCGGATCCCATCCGGCCGGGGGCGCGCTCCCGTCGGCCACGGCACGCCCTCTCTCCGCCATGGACGCTGGAGAAAATCGCCGGGGAATCCTTGCAAAAATCAGCCAATAAAACTAATACAAACTGAACGATGGCCACAAGGAAAAACGGGACGGAAGGAGCCGCCATGGAAATCCGCGTCGAAGGTCCCCCGGTCCGACGCAAACGCCCCGGTCGCAGAGCGGTCGGAATCGGCGCGTTCGTGGCTCTGATCGTCCTCTCCTCGGTGTTTCCGGCCTTTTCGGAGTCCGCCGCCGGCCCCGAACCCGGTCCGCTCTGGCCCCTGGACCTGCCCACCCGCAACCTGACATCCAACTTCATGGAGCATCGGCCCGGGCGCTTCCACGCCGGCCTGGATCTGAAGACCCGGGAGCGCGGGGGCTTCCCGGTGCGGGCCGTCGCCGACGGCTGGATCTCGCGCCTGAAGACCTCCGCCAACGGCTACGGCAAGGCCCTCTACCTGAGCACCGCCGACGGGAGGACCTACGTCTACGCCCATCTGGAGCGCTTCGCCGACCGGCTGCGGCCCCTGGTCGCCGCGGCCCGGGAACGGGACGGCGGCTACGCCGTGGATCTTTCGCTGCCCCGCGACCGGCTGCCGGTGCGCCGCGGCGCGGTGCTGGCCCTCTCCGGCGAGACGGGCACCCTCGGGCCCCACCTGCACTTCGAGGTCCGCGACGGCGACCGGCCCCTGAACCCCCAGCGCGCGGGCTTCACGGTCGGCGACGTGCTGCCGCCGCGGCTGCGCGTGCTGCGGGTCCATCCGGCCGCTCCGGAGAGCCGGATCGCCGGCGGGCGCGCGGCCCGCTCGCTGCGCGGCGAACCGACCCTCTCCGGCGAGTTGCCGCCGCTCGCGGTGCGCGGACCGGTCGCCTTCTCGGCCGGGCTCGTCGACGCCTCCGACGCCAAGGGACACCGCCTGGAGCCCTATCTGCTGAGCGTGCGTCTGGACGGCGACACGGTCTTCGTGGCCCGCAACGAGGGCTTCCGCTTCGCCGAGGCCCGCGCCTCGCGCCTGGAGTGGCTGGAGCAGGATCGTCGGCGCGAGCGCTGGCTGATGCGGCGTCCGGGGAACCGGCTGCCCGGCCGCTCCGGCGGGGGGTGGAGCCTGGACCCGGCCCTGATGACCCCCGGGACCCACCGCCTGGCGATCGACGTGGCCGACGCCGAGGGCAACGCAGTGGCGGTCGCCTTCGACCTCGTGGTCGCGGCGCCGGACGCTGCGGTCGACACGGCCACGGCCTGGCTGCCGGATCCCGCCGGGGTCGCTTTGCCGGATGGGCCGGACGGCACGCGGCGCTGGCTGACGCCCTTCCTGATGGTCGCCGTGGCCGGGGGCGACACGATCGCGCAGCCCGCCGTCGGCGAAGGGGGAGCCGGGGCGCCGGTCTGGGTCGCGGCGCGCGACGAACTGGACGCGGAGGAGATCCTCGCCCTGGACCAGGAGCAGGGCCTGCGCCCGGCCGGCTGGAACCTGCGCGTCCTGGCCGCGGACTGGAACGCGACCGGGACCGTCGACGTGCCGCTGACGGGCCTGGCGCCCGACAGCCTGGGCGCGGAGGTCGCCGTCTACCGGCGGCACCGCAACGGGAGCTGGCGCTTCGTGGAGCGCCCGCGGACCAGTCACGGACGGCCGCACGTGACGCTGGACGAGTCCGGCCGCTACGCCTTGCTCCGCGACGAGGCGCCGCCCTACCTGGGGCCCGGTCCCTTCGAGGGCGCGGTCGGACCCGGCCCGGCCCCGCGCTGCTCGGCGGTCACGCCGCCGCGCTGGGAGGTCGTCGCCATCGGGATGGAGGACCGGGGCGCGGGCATCGATCCCGAAACCCTGCGCGGCACCCTGGACGGCCGGCCCTGGTATCCGGAGCCCGACCTGCCCCGGCATCGCCTGCTGGCGGCGCTGCCGGACTCCCTGGCCCCGGGACCGCATCGACTGGAGATCGAGGTCCGAGACCGGGCGGGGCGCCTCTCGCGCCGGGGCTACGACCTCGTCCTGGCTCCCTGATTCCCGCCGTGTCGAGGGGCGCGGTGGACGCGGCGCCGTCCCGTTGCTATCCTTCGGGCGCCGTCCGCGGGACCGCATCGCCGCAGCCAAGGAAGAACACAGCCCCAGGGAAGGGCCTCATGGCGCAGAAGACCTTCGTCCATCTGCACAACCACTCCGACTACTCCCTGCTCGACGGGGCCATGAAGACGCGGGCCATGGCCGAGCAGGCCGCCGCCTACGGCATGCCGGCGCTCGCCCTGACCGACCACGGCAACATGTTCGGCGCGGTCGAGTTCTACCTGAACTGCCGCCGCGCCGGGGTCAAGCCGATCCTGGGCATGGAGGCCTACGTCGCCGCCGACCGCCTCGACCGCGGCAGCGACCGCGCCAAGCGCCTGAACCACCTGGTGCTGCTGGCCCGCAACAAGACCGGCTGGCGCAACCTGATCAAGCTCTCGTCGCTGGGCTTCCTCGAGGGCTTCTACTTCAAGCCGCGCATCGACACCGAGCTGCTCTCGCGCTACAGCGAGGGCCTGATCGGGCTCAGCGCCTGCCTGAGCGGGGTGCCGAACCGGCTGTTGAAGGAGGGGGACGTGGCCGGCGCGACCCGCGCCGCCTCCGAGTACGCCGAGATCCTGGGCCGGGACAACTACTTCCTGGAGATCCAGGACCACGGCATGCCCGCCGAGGACCGCGTGCGCCAGCTGATGCCCCAGGTCGCCCGCGACGCCCGTCTCGGCGTGGTCTGCACCAACGACGCCCACTACCTGCGCAAGGACCACGCCCAGGCCCACGACCTCCTGCTCTGCATCGGCACCAACAAGCAGTACGACGATCCCTCGCGCTGGCGTTACGACACCGACCAGGTCTACTTCAAGTCCACCGAGGAGATGCTGGAGCTTTTCCAGGACTGGCCCGAAGCCCTGGAGAACACCCTGCGCATCGCCGACATGGTGGACCTGGAGCTCAAGCTGGGCGAGCTGCTGCTGCCGGAGTTCCCGCTCCCCGAGGGATTCCCGGACGCCTTCGCCTACATGACCCACCTCGCCCGGGAGGGCCTGCACCGTCGCTACGACCGCCTGACGCCCGAGATCGAGGAGCGCTTCGAATACGAGCTGGGCGTGATCAAGGAGATGGGCTATTCCGGCTACTTCCTGATCGTCTGGGACTTCATCAAGGCCGCGCGCGGCATGGACATCCCGGTGGGCCCGGGGCGCGGCTCGGCGGCGGGCAGCCTGATCTGCTACTGCCTGGGCATCACCGACATCGATCCGATCGCGAACAAGCTGCTCTTCGAGCGCTTCCTGAACCCCGAGCGCATCTCGATGCCGGACATCGACGTCGACTTCTGCTTCGAGAAGCGGCCGCGCATCATCCAGTACGTGATCGAGAAGTACGGCAAGGACAACGTCTCGCAGATCATCACCTTCGGCTCGATGGCCGCACGCGGCGTGATCAAGGACGTGGCCCGGGTCCTGGGCTTCAGCTTCCAGGACGCCGACCGGGTGAGCAAGATGGTGCCCGAGGGGCCCGGGGTCTCGCTGCGGGAGTCCATCGAGACGGTGCCCGGCTTCGCCGAGCTGCGCCGCGAGACGCCCCGCCACGACATGCTGCTCAAGAACGCCTTGGTCCTGGAGGGGCTGTCGCGCAACCCGGGCATCCACGCCGCCGGCGTGCTGATCACGCCCTCGGCCCTGGTCGAGCACCTGCCGCTCTACAAGTCCTCGCGCGGCGACCTCACCAGCCAGTTCGACATGCGCATGGTCGAGGAGCTGGGTCTGCTCAAGATGGACTTCCTGGGCCTGCGCACGTTGACGGTGATCGACAAGGCGCTCGACCTGGTCGCCGAGACGACCGGCCGCCGCCTGAGCCCCGAAGAGATCCCGATGGACGACCCGGACACCTACCGCCTGCTGCAGCAGGGCCGCACCGTCGGCGTCTTCCAGCTCGAGAGCTCGGGCATGCAGGAGCTGCTGCGCAAGATGCAGCCCGAGAGTTTCGAGGACATCGTCGCCGTGAACGCCCTCTTCCGGCCCGGGCCGCTGGGCGCCGGCATGGACGAGGTCTACGTCGAATGCAAGCACCGCCGCCGGCCGGTGACCTACCCGCATCCCGATCTCAAGCCCATCCTCGAGGAGACCTACGGCGTCATCCTGTACCAGGAGCAGGTGATGCAGATCTCGAGCCTGATGGGCGGCTTCAGCATGGGCCAGGCCGACACGCTGCGGAAGGCCATGGGCAAGAAGAAGAAGGAGATCATGGCCGACATGCGGGTCATGTTCCTGGACGGAGCGGCGGCCAAGGGCTACGAGCGCGGCATGGCGGAGCACGTCTTCGACACCATGGCCGAGTTCGCGCAGTACGGCTTCAACAAATCCCACAGCGCCAGCTACGCCGTGCTCTCGATCCAGACCGCCTGGCTCAAGGCCCACCATCCCGCCGAGTTCATGGCCGCCACGATGACCACGGAGATGAGCAAGTCCGACCGGATCACCCAGCTGATCGACGAGGTCAAGCGCCTGGGGCTGCGCATCCTGCCGCCGAACGTGAACCGGCCGCGCACCGAGTTCGCCGTCGAGGACGGGGCGATCGTCTTCGGCATGGGGGCCGTCAAGAACGTCGGCTCCAAGGCCATCGACGAGATCGCCCGCGCGCGCGCCGACCTCGACCGCGACTTCCGGGACGTCTTCGAATTCTGCGCCCGGGTCGATCCGGCCTGCGCCAACCGCAAGGTGCTCGAAAGCCTGATCCACGCCGGCGCCCTGGACGACCTGGCCGGCCACCGCGCCCAGCAGCTGCGCAACATGGACCGCGCCCTGCAGTACGGGAACCGCAAGGCGCGGGACCGGCAGCAGGGTCAGGCCTCGCTCTTCGGCGGCGCCCAGGCCGAGGCGGTGCGGCCCGTGCTCGAGGACTGCCCGCCGCTCGACCCCCTGGATCTGCTCAGCCTGGAGCGGGCCGCGGTGGGTTTCTTCCTCTCGGGACACCCCTTCCACGAGTACCGGGAATTCATGGACGCCCTGCCGGTGTCCGGGACCCGCGCTGCGGCCGTCAGCGGCGAGGGCGCCTGGATCGAATTGGCCGGCGTGGTGACCTCGTTCAGCGAGTCGCGCGACCGCAACAAGAGGCTCTACGCCCGCTGCCACTTCGAGGACCGCGAGGGGATGATCGAGCTCACGGTCTACGCCGACCTCTACGAGCGCGCCTCCGCGCTGGTGGCCTGCGACTCGATCCTGATCGTCGGCGGCCGCGTGCGCGTGAAGGGGGACGGGATGCGCGAGCTGGTGGCCGACCGCATCGTGCCCGTCGACGAGGCGCTGGCCGGCTGGACCCACGAGGCGCTTCTGCATCTGGATCTGGGGTCGGCCAACGGCGACGGGGGGGCGCGTCTGGCGGCGCTGGACGCCTTCTTCGCCGCCGCCGGCGCGGAAGAAGTGCAGGCGGGGAGGCCGACCGTGCCCGTGCTGGTCGAGATCCAGCGCGGCGGTCGCCGGTGGCTGCTGCGATCGCGGTCGCGGCGCGTGCGGCTGGACCTGGCCGCCCTGCGGGCCCTGCGCCGCCTGCCCGGGCTGGGCGCGGTGCGGCTGCGCTGCTCGTTGCCGGCGGCCCCGGCCGCGCCGCGTCGCCGCAACGGGGACTTCCGCGGCCGGCAGTCTTGACAGCGCGGCGCCCCCTCGTCTAGATTGGCCCTGCGGCGCCGGGACTTCGACCCGGCGCCGATTTCGCCTGAGAGGTGTCCGTCGTCATGGAATCCCGCAAGGCTCCCTGGTTGGACTTCGAACAGCCGATCGTCGAGCTCGAGGAGCGCATCCGCACCCTCGAGGACTCGGCCTCGCTGCGTGGACTGGACGTCACCGACGAGGTGGATCGGCTGCGCCGCCGGGTCAAGGACCTGGGGGAGGAGATCTTCCGCGGCCTGGAGCCGTGGCAGCGCGTCCAGCTGGCCCGCCACCCCCGCCGCCCGACCACCCTGGACTTCGTGCGCATGGTCTGCGACGGCTTCCAGGAACTCCACGGCGACCGCAACTTCCGCGACGACCCGGCCCTGGTCTGCGGCATGGCCACGATCGGCGACCACCAGGTCATGGTCGTCGGCCACCAGAAGGGGCGGGACACCAAGTCCAACATCCACCGCAATTTCGGCATGGCCCATCCCGAGGGCTACCGCAAGGCCATGCGCCTGATGGAGCTGGCCGCCCGTCACGGCCGGGCCGTCGTCAGCTTCATCGACACCCCGGGTGCCTATCCCGGCGTGGGCGCCGAGGAGCGCGGCCAGGCCGAGGCCATCGCCCGCAACCTGAGGGACATGGCCGCCCTGCCCGTGCCGGTGCTCGTGCTGGTCACCGGCGAGGGGGGCTCCGGGGGCGCCCTGGCCATCGGCGTCGGCGACCGCATCACCATGCTCGAGAACGCCATCTACAGCGTGATCAGCCCCGAGGGCTGCGCCGCGATCCTCTGGCGGGACCGGGCCGAGGCGCCGGCGGCCGCCCGGGCCATGCGCATCACCGCCGACGACGCGCTCAAGCTGGGCGTGGTCGACCGGATCCTGCCCGAACCCCCCGGCGGCGCCCACCGCGATCACGCGGCCGTGGGCGCGGCGGTCCGCGGACTCCTGCTCGCGGACCTGGCCGAGTTCTCGGCGCTGTCGCCCGAGGCCCTGCGCGAGTCGCGCCTGGAGAAGTTCCTGGCCATGGGCGTCTACGACGAGGCGGGCGCCGACCATTGACACCGGGCGCGTTCCGGGTTATCCTGTTTTCGCCAACCTCTTCAAGCATCCGGTCCCGTATGGCCCCGTCCGGAAGTTATTTCCGGCCGTCGGCATACGTCGTTGCGCGTCCCGTGTCCCCCGGGTAACATTCCGGACCGGGTCGATTTTTTTGCCCGGCATCCGAAGCCGCCGCGGTACCCACGGCCCGGGCCCCGCGACGGTTCCCCTGCGGAGGTGCTCGAAGTGTTGGACGAGAAACTGCTCGCGATCCTGGCCTGCCCCAAGTGCAAGGGACCGGTGTCCCCGGCGCCTGACCATTCGTCCCTGGATTGCGCCGCCTGCCGCCTGCGCTTCCGCGTCGAGGACGACATCCCGATCATGCTCCTGGAAGAGGCAGAGACGCTGGACACGGGCGGGGAGTCGCAATCGTGACGCCAATTTCCCTCCCGATCATCCCGCGCCGACGAGCCGCCGTCTTCCTGGTCGCGGTTCTGGCGGTCCTGGCCCCGGCTCCGGCGGCGGTCCTCGCCGCCGCGCCCGACGCCGCCGTCATCGGCCCGCCGCGGGTCGAGCTGCTCGCCGCCGACGCCGCGTCGACGACGCTGCGCTTCGTCTTCCCCGTGGATGTGGAGCCCGCCGACTGGGCGACCCGCGACCCTTCGCGCGTGACATGGCGCCGCGGCGGCCTCGTGGTCCGCGGCGAGGGTGACGCCCTGGAGGCCCTGCCGCCCGAGGCCCGCGCCCTGATCGCGGTGCCGACCCGGACGCGGCCCTCCCTGACGGTCGTCTCGCGCCGCTGGCTGCGCCCGCCCCGCGACGGCGAGTCGGTCACGGCGACCCTCGACGGACCCGCCCTGTCCCGGGACCTGCCCCTGGTCTCGATCGCCGTCGCCGGCCTGAGCGCCGGCGGGGGGATCCTGGGGGAGGCCGTGGTCGTGGTCTCGCATCCTCCCGACCCGTCCTACGCCGCGCTGCTCGCGGCCGCCGCGGGCGAGCCCTACCGTCTGACCGCCGACGCCGCCGCGCCCAGGCGCGACGTCTCCGGGGCGATCAACGGCGGCCTGGCCGCCGACCTGCGCGCCGGCGCCCGCGCCCTGGCCGGCCGTCGGCCCGACGCCATGCGCCGCGCGCCCTCCGATCATCCCTTCTCGCTGACGAGCCGCTGGCTGCGGCTGGAGATCGCCGAGACCGGCGTCTACCGGCTCACCGGCTACGACATGAACC
>CAZLHO010000002.1:61701-124632 GCA_964559455.1 uncultured Fibrobacteraceae bacterium
CCATCGAGTACTATACGCATGATACAATTGCCCACAGCGTAAGCCGACATATCGATTTGAAAACTTTCGGACCGGCGTCTACCGGCTCACCGGCTACGACATGAACCTGGCCGGGGTCTCCGGCTCCGGCGTCGATCCCGCCAAGCTCCGGCTCTACCGTGCCGAGCCTCGTCCCCTGGACGCCGATCCGGAGGCGAGCGGCAGCTGGCAGGACGGCTGGACCGGGCTGGCCGAGACGGCGCTGCTCCTGGACGAGGACGACGGCTCCTGGGACAGCGGGGACGCCCTGCTCTTCTACGCCCTCGGCCCCGACGGCTGGACCGATCGGATCGATCCCGCGGCGGGACGACTCGACCACCACGAGCATCCCTACGCCGACCGCCTGGTCTACTGGCTCACCTGGGAGGACGCGCAGACCGCGTCGCCCCTGCCGGGAGCGCCGCTGCGCCTGGGCTCCCGCGACGCCACCGGCGGCGCGGCCGAGCCCGTTGCGATGCATCTGGACCGCATGCACTTCGAGGAGTCCCGGAGCGAGGCATTCGGACGCGTCGCCGACGACTGGGCCTGGGACGCCGCCATCTTCACGCAGAAGTCGATCGCCCTGCCGGTGACGCGCCTGGTCACCGACCTTCCCGACCGGCCGGCCTTCTGGCAGATCGACATGCGCTCGACCGTGGCCCACATCCACGAGTCGACGGACTACAATTCCGCCCGGGCCTGGCTCAACAGCGGCGTCGGCCCCGGCGAACTGGTCGAGAAGGACTGGCTGCTGGGCGCCGAAGCGAGCGCGGACAGCCAGCGCTTCCGGCTCTCGGCCTGGAGCGACCTGCTGGTCGAGGGGATGAACACGCTCACCCTGCAGCGGGCCAGTCCCGATACTTCGCCGCCCTTCCTGCTGGATTGCTGCGACCTGCTCTGCTGGCGCTGGCTGGCCGTCGAGGCCGGGGCCCAGCTGCCCTTCGTCCATTGGGGCGAGCAGGTGGCGACGGCCGGCGAGGAGGTGCGCCTGCGCCTCATCGACATCGGCGGGGGAGGGCTGAGCTGCTGGGACGTCAGCGATGCCCTGGCGCCGGCCGCGCTGGCGGGAGAGGCGGGCGCCGGCACCCTGGAGCTTTCGCTGCTCCGCGATCCCGGAGTCGACGTCCACATGGTCGCCTTCCGTGATTCCGAACTGCCCGTCCCCGCGTCGGTTTCGCGGCGCACGCCGACCGACCTGCGCGCGATGTCCGAGACCGCCATCGACTACGTCGTCCTCTACGACCAGCGCTTCCGCTCGGCCGCCCTCCAGCTGGCGTCGTTCCGCGACGCCATGCTGCCCGGGCGCAGCGATCCCCGCGCCACGGCCGTCGACCAGCAGGATGTCTTCGACTGCTTCGGCGGCGGCGTCAAGGATCCCTACGCCCTGCGCAACTTCCTGAAGTGGCTCTACCTGCACAGCGGCCCCGAGCTGGACCGCCGCCTGGGCTACGTCTGCCTGGTGGGCGACGCCTCGCGGGACTACCGCCTGCACCGCAACCAGTTCGAGGACTTCGTGCCCACAGTCGTGCGCAACTCGTTCCCGCGGCTGCTGAACACCTACACCTACGAGCCCTACGCCACCGACGACGAGCTCGTCTCCTTCGACGTGCGCGACTTCGGCCAGCTGGACCTGCCCGACCTGGCGGTCGGCAGGCTGACGGCGCGTTCGCTCTCGGACGCCCTGGCCCAGGTCGAGCGCATCGTCGGCTACGCCGCCGCCCCGGAGCCCGGCGACTGGCGCAACCGCATCGTGCTCGCGGCGGACGACCTGAACACTCCCCGCGGCCGTCGCGACGAGACCTTCCACATCCTGCAGGCCGAGACGCTGGCCGATTTCTACCTGCCGCCGACCCTGGACGTCGGCAAGATCTATCTGACGGAGTACGGCAGCAACGAGTCCAGTTCGCCCAAGCCCCTGGCCCGACTGGCCGCCAAGGAGAACTGGAGCGACGGCCTGACACTCTTCCACTACATCGGCCACGGCGCCGACAACACCCTGGCCGACGAGCAGCTCTTCACGACCGATGACATCTACGGCCTGACCAACGCCGGGAAGCGGGGCGTCTTCCTCGCCTTCAGCTGCGACGTGGGCATCTTCGACCACGCCCTGCGTCAGAGCATGGCCGAGACCTTCGTGAACCAGGCGGGCGGCGCGGCCATCGCCGCGATCGCCGCCTCGCAGGTCAGCTGGGTCTATCAGAACAACGCCTTCTCCAACGATTTCTACGAGGCGCTCTACCCCGGGCGGAACGTCGTCGACGGCATCACCCTGGGCGAGGCGCTGCTGACGGCGAAGGTCATGGCCGGCAGCGACTTCAACCTGGCCAACGCCGAACGCTACATGCTCTTCGGCGATCCGGCCCTGGCGCTGCCCCAGCCCGTGGGCGGCCTCGTCCTGCACGACAGCAGCAGCGACGAACTGGCCAGCGGCGGCCGTGCGATCGCGGTGGCGGCCCTGGCCGAGAGCGGCTTCGCCGGTTGGGGGAGCTCCTACGACCTGCGCGTCGAGGACGCCCGCGAACAGGTCCACTTCGTCGGCCCCGACGGCGACATCGTCGACTATTGGATCCCCGGGGACGCCACCTTCCGCGGCGTCGGACCAGTGGACGCGGACACCCTGCGCGTGCCCTTCAAGCTGCCCGTCCAGATGCGCTACGGGCCGCACGCGCGGATGCGTCTGATCATCGACGGACAGGACGGCTCGCGGGCGGGCACCGTCGACCTGCCGGCGATCCTGGTCTCGGTCGAGGACGCCGACGTCCGCGGCCCCGACATCCGGCTGGCCTTCGCCGACGGCAGTTTCCGCGTCAAGTCCGGCACGCCGCTGAACGCCGAGGTCGGCGACAGCAGCGGCGTCAACATCCTCGGCACCCTGCCCAGCAACAGCATCCTGCTGGAGTTCGACGATTCCGGCTTCACGACCGAGGTCACCGATCGCTTCGTTTTCGACGCCGGCAGCTTCGAGCGCGGCCGGCTGCAGATCCCGCTGCCCGACAACCTCGCCATCGGGCGTCACACGGCGGCCCTTTTCGCCAGCGACCTGCTCGGCAACGTCGGCAGCGACACGCTCTCCTTCCAGCTCGTGGCGGCGACGGTCAGCGCCATCGACGACGTGACCGTCTTCCCGAACCCGACGCCCGGCCCGGCGCGGCTCGTCTTCGAGCTCAGCGATCCGATGGACGTGCGCTGGGACCTCTACACCGTCTCCGGCCGCCGCGTCTTCAGCATGGAGCGCGGCTTCGCCACGGCCGGCCCGAAGATCCTGGAGTGGGACGGTCGCGACGCCGCCGGCGATCCGCTGGCCAACGGCGTCTATCTCTTCGTCCTGCGGGGCAGCTGGGCCGGCGACGGCGGGCACGACCTCGTGGAGACGGGACAGTTGGTGATCATGAAATGACGCGCGGCCGCCGCGACCCCGCGGCCCGCGCCGGATTCCCCAAAGGCAGGGGGGACGCTGCTGCGTTCCCCGGATCGGAAAGCAACCGGAGGTCATGATGCAGATTCGGAAGACGATATTAGCGCTCGTGCTCGCGGCGACCGCCGCCGCGCTCTGGACCACACCCGTCCTGGCGGTCCCGGGAGCCGGCGCGATCGCCCTCGAGTTCCCGATGGGCGCCCGTTACAACGGCCTCGGCGAGGCCGGCGTGGCCCTGAGCCAGGACGCGACGAGCGTGTGGTGGAATCCCGGCGGACTCGCCTTCGCCACGGACATCCACCGGCGCAGCATCCACGCCATGCAGTCCAAGCTCGTGCCCGACCTGGCCGACGACATCGCCCTCTACTGGGGCGGCTACGTGAGCAAGCTGGGCACCTCGGGCAATTTCGGCGCCAGCATCACCTACCTGGACATGGGCGAGCAGATCTCGACCGACGACGCGGGCGTCGAGGGCGACACCTTCTCGTCCTACATGTTCGCCTTCGGGCTGGCCTACGGCACCAAGCTGACCCCGAACGTGGGCGTGGGCCTGGGCGTGAAGTACTACGCCGACAAGCTGGCCGACGACGACGTCCTGCAGGATCAGACCGGCGGCTCCGGCGACACCTTCGCCATCGACGCCGGGCTGCTCTGGAAGGTGCCCACGATGAAGATGAACGTGGGCGTCGCCATCAGCAACATCGGCCCCAACATCAAGCACGTCGACGCCGAGCAGAGCGATCCGCTGCCGCGCAAGATGACCGTCGGCGTCGCCTACGGCCTCTACACCAGCGAGGCCGCCTCCATGCTGCTGGTCGCCGACTACCTGGTCCCCCTGGTCAAGTGGGACTCGGGCGACGACGACCCCGGCTTCGGCCCCGATTTCGACGAGACCGAGTGGGGTGCCGGCATCGAATGGGGCTATGTGCAGTCCCTCTTCCTGCGCCTGGGCTACAAGAAGGGCACCGGCGAGATCGAGGACTACACCTGGGGCATGGGCGTCGATCTGGCCCGCTGGGTCGGCCAGAACATCGAGTTCGGCTTCGCCTCGGTCCCCCAGGCCAAGGGTCTGGACCGGGTCAGCCGCTTCTCGCTGGGCTTCAATTTCTAGATTTCATCCGGCGGGGGGCGCGTCGCGCCCCCGCATGCCGGGGAAAGGCCAGTCCGTGCGCGTCTTCTCCATCAGGCACTTCCTGCGCGGGGCCGCGACCTTGGCCCTGCTCGTGACAGCCGTTTCGATCTCGGCCGCCGACGCCCCACCCGGCCCGGTGCGCCGCCTGCCGCTGCTGACCTTCGAGGAGGGACGCGCCGACGGGCGCATCGTCCGCGTGCCCGACGTCGAAAGCGAACGCCTGCGCCGCGCCGCCCTGGCCGACCGCCAGGTCGAAGAGCGCCTGTTGCTGGGCCCCCATCCCGCCTCCCGGCGCGGCCTGCAGCGACTGGCCCGCCGCGGCCTGGGTCCCGCCCTGCTCGCCGACGGCGCGGTCGCCCGCGTCCCCGTGGCGCAGCCCGACACCGTGCGCGTGGTGCTGGTCCGGATCGGCTTCGAGACCGACCGCAGCGGGCCGCTGACCAGCGTCACCGACGACGGCGACTTCCGCCTGGAGCCCGATCCGACGGTGCCCATCGATCCGGCGCCCCACGACCTCGATTTCTACAAGGCGCACTTCTTCGCCCTGTCGCGCTTCTACCACTACCAGTCCGGCGGTCGCCTCGTGGTCCTCGGCCGCGTGCTGCCCGAGGGCCAGAACGACTGCTACAAGCTGAGCGACATCGCCGATTACGGTCCCGGAGCGGGCGGGAGCTGGACCCTGGAGGGCCTGGAGACCCTGGTCCGCGACATGATCACCCTGACCGACGAGCAGACGCAGCTCGACGGCGGCCTGAACATGGCCGACTTCGACGACGACGACCCGAACACCTACATCATCTTCATCCACGCCGGCGCGGACTGGCAGAGCGACATCAACCGCGACTCGCCCAACGACATCCCCAGCTTCTTCGTGGTGCTGGGCGAGCAGCAGGCCCTGATCTCCGTGGATTCGGACAGCGGCCTGCCGGGCGCGATCTCGGAGTGCTCGATCATTCCCGAGACCACGACCCAGGACGGCTTCCTGGGCAGCATCGCCGGCGTGCTGGCGCACGAGTTCGGTCACGCCCTCGGCCTGCCCGACATCTACGACACGGCGACCGGCCTGCCCTCGGTCGGCGTCTGGGACCTGATGGACTCCGGGCCGAACCTGCTGGTCAACATCGGCCTGCCCGATCCCTCGACGCCCGATCCCGAGGACTACATCGGCTACGTCGTCGGCGGGCTGCTGCCGCCGTCGTTGAGCGCCTGGTGCAAGTGGTTCCTGGGCTGGCTCGACGTCGCCGAGGTCGGCGGCGGCTCGTCGTCGTGGCGGCTGCCGGCGGTGCAGATCCCCCGCGACGAATACCCGCTCTACGCCTACGGATCGGTCGGGGGGACGCCCTTCGACCTGGACGTGCGCGACCCGCAGGCCCTGATCGGCAGCGCCTCGACCGGCGAGTTCTTCCTGGTCGAGAATCGCTGGGTCCCCGCCGGTCCCGACGATTTCCCCGACGAGACCGGCGTCGGCTTCCTGCAGGACCAGACCACCGGCGTGATGCTCTACCTCGCCGGCGACGACAACCGCAACACCGGCATGTACGACTACTTCCTGCCCGGCGGCGGCCTGCTGGTCTGGCACGTGGCCGAGGCGGAGCTCGAGGGTCTGCTGGACGACAACCTGATCAACATGGACGGCCGGGGCCTGCGCCTGGTCGAGGCCGACGGCATCACCGACGTCGGCCTCTGGGATTCCGGCGTCATCGGCTTCTACGGCTCCGAGACGGACCCTTTCCACGCCGGCACCAGCGACCAGCTGCGCCAGGAGGGGCTGCCGTCCTCGCGCGCCTGGGACCGCTCCTGGACCGGCTTCGAGATGTGGGACATCTCGGCGCCCCTGCCGGCGATGACCCTCGGCGCCGGCGTCGCGCCGCTGCGTCCCGCCAGTCCGATCGAGCTGCCCGCCGGCGGCGACGGCCCTCGGGGGCTGGATCCCGTCAGCCTGACGCCCTTCGCGATGGATTCCGGCGCCGGCCCCGCGCCCGCGCTGGTGGTCGCCGGGGACGGCGGTCATCTCTTCGCCTTGCGCCTGGACGGGACTTCGGTCGCCGCCGCGGTCCCGGGCGCTCCCGCCGGGGCGCTGCTGGACCCGGGCGCATCCCTGGCCGGCCCGCCCGTCGTGGCTGATGGAGACGGCGGCGATATCCTGGTGGTCGGCCGGCGCGACGGCACGGCCCTGGGGCTGTCCGCGGCCCTGGACGGAGGCGTCGCCGCGACGGCCTGGGGGCCGGTTTCGGTGGCCGACACCCTGGCTTACGCCCCGGTCCCGCTGCGCGGCCCGGACGGCGGCCTTCGCTATCTCTGCTGCGCCGGCCCCGGCGTGGTCCACCTGCTGGACGACGCCGGCGCGCGAGTCGGCGCGGCGCTGCAACTGGTCGACGGCATGGGCGCGCCCTCGCCCTTCGTGGCCGCCCCGCGCGCCCTGCGCCTGCCCGGCGAGGACGGCGATCGGGTCCTGGTCTTCACCGCCGCCGGCTGGTACGTCCTGTCCCACTCCGCCGGGGGCCTGGACCAGGTCGATCCCGACCTGCGCGGAGCCGTCGAGGTGCTGCCCGCCGCCGACGGGATCCTGCGCGTCGCCCTGCTGCCCGGAGCCGACCGGACGCGTCTGCTGCTGATCGGACGCGGCGGCGCCAACGCGGCCTACGACGTGGACGCCGACGGCGTCAGTCCGCTCGGGGTCTGGACCGTGCGCCTCGATGCCGACCCCGCGGGCGATCCCGCGGTGGCCGACGTCAGCGGCGACGGCCGGCTCGAGGTCGTGGTGCCGACGAACCGCGGCCTGCACGTGCTGGCCGCCAACGGCGTCGAGATGAACGGATTCCCGGCCGTGCTCGCCGACCGCTTCCCCGTGGATCCGTCCGTCGTCCCGTCCGGACCGGTCGTCGTCTTCGACGCCACCGGCGACGGACGCAACGAGATCTACCTGCTCTCGACCGAGGGCCATCTCTTCGGTTTCGACGCCGCCGGCGAGCTGCTCGCGCGCACGCCGCTGCGGGTCGGATCGCCCGGCGGGTCGAGCCTGGCCGTCGCGGCGAACGCCGCCGGGGGCCGCGACCTCTGGCTGGCCGACCGCGGCGCCTGGCGCAGCGTGCGTTCCGGCGGGGCCGGCGACAACGGGCGCCTGTCCGGTCTCCTGACACCCTCGGCCCAGACCGCCGACGCCGGGACCGCCGAGTGGCTGGGCTTGCTCGGGGGCCCCGCCCGCAACGGCCCGGTCGGCGTCGCCCGCGACCTGGGCGCCGTGGCCGCCACCGACGAGCAGAGGGGCCGCTTCTTCGCCTATCCCAACCCGGCGACAGGCGACCACGCGACGCTGCGCTTCCATTCCGATTTCGCGGCCCAGGCCCTGCTGCGCCTGCACAACCTCGAGGGCGAGCTGGTCGGCAGCGCGGTCGTGCCTGCCGCCGCCGGCGAGATCACCGAATACGACTGGCCGCTGGACGGCGTCGCCGGCGGGGTCTACCTGTTCCGACTGGAGCTAGTGGGCGCGGGCCGCAGCGAGCGGAGGCTGCTGCGCCTGGGCGTGGAACGCTAGCCGAATCCAGGGGCGGCGCCGCCGCGCCCGGGGGAGGATGTCATGAGGAAGCTATCGATCGGGACGCTGGCCGTGCTGGCGATCGCGCTCCTGCCGTCGCTGGTCCTCGCCGACGGCGCGGCCGCCGACCGCGCCGGCTGGCTGCTGGACCGGAGCGAGGCCGCCGTGCCGACCCTGCACCGCGCCGCCCTGCCCCAGTCCGGGGTCGGCGGCGTGACCGCGGAGCCCGCCGGCCTGGAGTCCTTCCGCCAGAAGCGGGCCCTGCCCTTCCTGCTCTCGGCCCTGGTGCCGGGCCTGGGCGAGGCCACGATGGGCTACCGGCACGGCTACGTGATGATGGCCGCCGACGTCGCCGCCTGGATCGGCGTGAAGCACTATCACGACCTGGGCTACGAGAAGAAGGACGAGTACCTGGCCTACGCGGACGTCCACTGGAGCGAGGACAAGCTCGCGGCCGCCTTCGGCGTGGGCGGCGGGGTCGGCGAGTATCCCGGCACCTTCTACTACGGCGTCGACGATTATCAAGATCTGTCGCTCTGGATCCCCATCGAGGCCGACGAGCGGGAGTACTACGAGAACCTGGGCAAGTGGGACCAGTTCGTCTTCGGCTGGGACGACTTCTTCGATCCGATCAACATCCCGGAATACGGGCTCGACGCCACCTCGGCCGCGCTGAAGGATCCCCGGGTGTCGGCGCATCGCGAGATCTACCGCGCCCTGCGCAAGGACTCGAACGACCAGTTTGATACGCGCGACAAGCTGGTGTACTTTAATATGCTGATGCGCGTCTTCAGCCTCGTCCAGGTGGCGTGGCTGCAGGGCGTTTTCGGGGGCGACGGCGACGAGCCGACCGTCTCCGTCGGCGGTCACGAGGTCGGGCTGATCGCCCAGCCCCTCGGGACGACGGCCAGCCGCGTCGGCGTGACGATCTCGTACTGACCCCCGAAGGGAGAGCGCCCGTGCAGCTCGCGAGGCTTCGAATCATCCAGGCCGCATTCGTGATCGCGGCCGTCTCCCTGCCCTGCGCCGTCGCGGCGGAGGATCTGCTCGACGCCGAGGTCGGTGCGCTCGGCGCCAAGGCCTCGGTGACCTGGCGCGCCGCGCAGATCGGCGGCTCGAGCGTCGGCGGCGTGCGTCCCCTGGAGGATGACGGCGGCCCCCGCGACATGGGCCGCAAGCTCAAGGCCGGCCTGCTTTCGCTGATCCTGCCCGGAGCCGGGCAGTACTACAACGGCGACCGGCGCAAGGCGATGTACTTCGTGGGCGCCGAGGCGGCGGTCTGGGCCGGCTACCTGGCCTTCGATCACCAGGGCTCCGGCTACGAGGACGACTCCCGCGACTACGCCGGCGTCTACGCCGGGGTGAGCGGCGGCCACGACGACGAATACTGGCGCGCCGTCGGCCGCTACATGGACAGCGACGCCTACAACGAGTTCCTGCTGCGCGAGGCCCGGCTCGAGGAAGCGCTGCCGCCGCCCCTGATCGCCGGCGACGACGCCTGGCAGTGGCGCAACCAGGACTATCGCCGCTACTACCAGGAGCTGCGCGCCGACGCCAACCGGGCCTACGACCGGCGCGACTTCATGACCGTGTTCGCGATCGTCAACCGCGCCGTCTCGGTCTACGACGCCGTGCGCAACGCGGGCAAGGACATGCTCAGCACCGAGATCGCGGGCTTCCAGGTGAAGCTCGACATCGATTCATCGCTGCGGAATCCGGGGACCGGATGCGTCTTCTCGCGGACATTCTGAGCGGCGGCGGGCCGCGTTCCCGCGTCCGCGCAGCCCAGGGGCCGGCCTCTTCGCCGGCCCTCGCGTTGTCGGCCGCCGCCGTCCTCTGCCTGGCCGTCCTCTGCGGCGGCTGCGCCACGGGAGGCTCACGGGGCGAGTGGCGCGACGACGCCCGGGCCGAGGCCCTCGCCCTGCCCGAGGATTTTCCCCTGCCCGTGGCCCTGGAATTCCTGACCGTCTACGAGAACGAGCGCAGCGCGCCCTACTTCCCGATCGAGGGCATCGGCGGCGTGGCCTACGCGAGCGACGGCACCCTCTATTTCTGCGACGAGAAGGGCGGTCGCGTCCACGGCCTGGATCCCGCCGGCGACTGGTTCCAGTTCGACGGCCCCGGCCGTCGTTTCTTCCGTCCGGTCGACCTGCGCGTGGACGGCTTCAACGTGCTGGTGCTGGACATGGACGGGCAGGTGCTGCTGCGTTACGAGATGGGCGGCGCCTACCTGGACCGCCTGGCCACCTTCGCCTACATCGATCCCGGCTACGACCGCCTGCCCTCGGCCTTCGACGTGGACGTGGACGGGCGGATGGCCTTCACCGACGTTTCCGAACAGCAGACGCTGCTGGTCGACGCCTTCCTGCAGCTGGATCTGACCCTGGGCGAGCCGGGGAGCCACCGCGAGCAGTTCCGCGATCCCAGCGGCGTCGCCTTCCTGCCCGACGGGGGCTTCGTGGTCGCCGACCGGGGCAACCGCCGCCTCCAACGCTACAACCGCCTCGGCTATTTCCTGGGCGTCGTCGGCGGCGAGTTCGATCCGCAGAACCCGATGATCACTCCCCAGGGCCTGGACGCCGATGTCGACGGCAACGTCTTCGTGGCCGATCCCGCGGCCGGGGCCGTCCACGTCTACGATCCCGCCATGGGGTACCTCTTCAGCCTGGGTTCGGAGCTGGGCTTGCTCGCGTCGCCCGAGTCCCCGATCGACGTGGCGGTCGGTCCGGACGATCTGCTCGCCGTGACGGACCGGGGGCGCCAGGCGGTGCTCGTCTACCGGATCGTCTACGAGTGACGGCCGGGGGGTCGCCGTGAGACGCCCGCTTTTCCCGCAGTCGCCTTCCGGCCTCCGCCTTCCCGCGGCGCTCTTCATTGTGCTGGCGTCCGCATCCGTCGCCTGCGCCGACGACGCGCCCGCCGATTCCCTGCTCACCCTGGCGGAGAGCGAGTGGCACCTGGCGTCGCCCGACGTCGGCCGCATCGTGCTGGCCCACCCCTTCATCGTGCCGGGCAGCCTGGTCGCGGAGGTCGACGGCGAGCCGTGGCGGGCGGGAAGCGATTTCCGCGTGGCCGGCCCGGCCGGGATCTGGATTCCCCTGCGCCCCCTGGGGCCTCCGGGCGGCGCCGAGGTCCCGCTGCGCCTGAGCTACCGCTTCCACCCCGCCGCCCTGCTCGCGCGACGGGACCTGCACACGCCCGCCTCGCCGCCTTCCGCTACGCCCGACCCCGACGGGAAACCCGCGGCGGCGCCGTCGCCGCCGGCGTCGGCCGCTTCGTCGATCGGACAGCTGGACGTGCGCGGCAGCAAGACCGTGCGCATGTCCTCGGGGAATCGTCGCGAACTGACCGTCGACCAGACCCTGCGCCTGGCCGTCAGCGGGCGGCTTACCGAGGACATCACAGTCCAGGCCGCGCTCTCCGACGACAACCTGCCGGTGGTGCCGGAAGGCAACACCGAGGAGCTGCGCGACGTCGACAACGTCCGCGTCGAGCTGACCGCGCCGCAGTGGCGGGCGGTCCTCGGCGACTTCGTGGCGCTGCGCGAGGGAACCGTCTTCGGCGACTACCGGCGCAAGCTGCAGGGCGTGACCGTCGACGTCGGCGGTCCCGGCGGCGGGGGCGACGTGCTGGCCGGATCGCCGCGAGGGACCTATCGGAGCGTGCAGATCCGGGGGCAGGAGGCCAATCAGGGGCCCTATTTCCTGGGCGCCGGCGACGCCGGGTCCGAGCTCTTCATCGTGGCCGGGTCGGAGCGGGTGCGCCTGGACGGCGAGCCGCTGACCCGCGGCGCCGACCGCGACTACGTCGTGGACTACGTGCGCGGCACCGTCACCTTCACCTACCGCCGGCTGATCACGGCCGACTCCGAGATCGTGGTCGAGTTCGAGCAGGGCGAAGGCCCCTACGGGCGCACGGTGGCCGGGGCGTCGGCGCGCGTCGCCTTCGGGCTGCCGGGTGGCGACGCTCCGGGGACGGCCACGGTGCGCCTGCTGCGCGAGAGCGACGATCCCGACCGGCCGCGGCGCGGCGATCTGGGCGACGCCGACCGCCAGGTGCTGGCCGACGCCGGCGACGACCCCGATCTGGCCGTCTCCGCCGGCGTCACACCGCGTGCCGCCGGCGAGGGCCGCTATCGCCGGGTCTTCGTCGGCGATGTCGAGACCTGGCTCTACGACGCGGTGAACGGGGATCACGACGTCACCTTCTTCCACGTGGGCGAGGGCCTGGGGAACTACGGCGTCGATTCCCTGACCGTGGCCGGCGAGCGGGCCTACGGCTATCGCGGCGCCGGCGCCGGCAGCTACCGCGTGGGGAGCCGCCTGGAGTTGCCGTCCCGCCACGAGATGGCCGTCTTCGCCGCCCGTATCGGCGACGCGGAGCGGCCCCGCCTGGCCGTGGAGATGGACGCCAGCCGGCGCGATCCCAACGTGCTGTCGGATCTGGACGACGACGACGACGACGGGGCGGCCTGGCGGGCGAACCTGGACGCCGGCCGCGGCGAACTGCGTCTGGGCGGGCGAAGGCTGGGCTCCGTCGCCTTGACCGCCGGGCACGAGCAGCGCGACGGCGGGTTCCGCCCCTTCCTGCTGCGCCGCGACCGCTTCGACTACGAGCGCTGGGGCCTGGGTCAGCGCGCGGCCCGTGACGGCTTCCTGGACGAGCGCGACGCCCAGTCCGAGGTCCGGGGCGAATGGTCGGCCGCAGGAGGGGGCGATGCCCGGCGGCTGGTGCTGGCCGGTTTCTGGAACCGTCTGCGCCACGGCGACGCCCTGGAGGCGGACGGCTGGAACGCGCGGGGGGAGTGGCGCCTGTGGGGCTTCGGCGGCCGCAGCGTCTGGAACGGGGCTCGCGCCGAGGACGGGGACGACCCCCTGGACGTCCGTCGTCGCACCCAGGAGCACCTGTTCAGGGTCGAGCGCGGCATTGTCCGGCCCTTCGCCTCCTGGCGCCGTCGGGGTTTCGTCGACGACGCCGGGACCGGTCCCTCGGCCCGCGGACACCGGCGGCGCGAATGGGAGCTGGGCCTGGAATCGGCGCCGGGGCGGTCGCTGGCCTGGCGCACCGCCTTCACCCGCGGACTGGCCGACTCCCTCTACGGCGAGGACTGGGACCGCATTCGCGACAGCCGCACCGGCCGCCTCCACCTGGGCACGCCGGCGGTCGGGGGCGTCCGTCTCTCCGGAGACGCGACGGTGCGCACGGTCGTCTCGCCCGGCTCGGCCGACCAGACCACGCGGCTGGCCAAGATCAACCTCTCCGGCGGCTGGCGCGCGACGGGCACGGACTGGAGCCTGATCTACGGCGTGGACAACAGCCGCACCGAGGTCCTGGACCGGCAGATCGTCTTCGTCGGCGTGCGCCAGGGGGACTACGACCAGGAGGGCCGCTTCGTCGGCCGCAACCTGGGCGATTTCACGGTGCTCACGGTGGGCACCGACAGCCTGGTCGCGACCACCGAGGCGACGGCGGACCTGAACTGGCGCCAGGATTTCGGCTTCCTGGGGCGACGCAGCTTCTGGGGAGCCTGGTCCTCGACGACGCGCCTGACCGTCCGTTCGCGCAGCCGCGCCGAAGAGGCCGGTCCCGTGCTCCGCTTCGCCCCGGGCACGATCTTCGATCCCGACGACACGGTGCTGGGCGAGGTGGGCCTGCGCCAGGAGGTCGACCTGCTGAAGCACCTGCGTCGCTGGGACCTGCGCCTGCGCTTCGACTTCGACCAGGCCCTCGACCGCCAGTACGCGACCCGGCCGGAACGGCGCCTCCGGCGGCAGCACCAGGTCCTGACGAATACCGGTCTGGGCGCCCGGACGAACCTGAGCGCACGCGTGGTCCGCATCGGCGAGCGTCGCGCGACCGAGGACGACTACGCCCTGGGCGCCAGCCGGAGCTACGATTCGATCATCTGGCAGCAGGAACTGGAGGGCTCGTTCCGCCCGATTCCGGGCAACCGGCTGGCCCTGGCCGCCGACTACGTCAGCCGCGAGGACGGCGTTTCGGGCATCGTGCAGAAGGAGATCGGGCTGCGGCCCTCGGCGCAGTTCCGGATCGCCGAACGTTGGAGCGGCACCACCTCGCTGCGCCTGGCCAGCGTCGACAGCCGGGAGCCGTCCGGTTCGCTGCGTCCCTACTTCTACCCGCGCCCGGGCGTGAACCACGAGGCCTCGGCGCGCCTGGCCTGGGATCCCTCCGCCCAGCTGACGGTCTCGCTGGTCTACTTCGGGCGGCGGCCCGGCGAAGGGGGGTGGCAGCACGATGTCCGGCTCGAATCGACGGCTCGCTTCTAGCTTCCGTTTCGGCCTGGGCGTCCTGGTGGCGCTCGGCGTCCTGGGCGTCCATCCGGCGCCGTCCGCCGCCGCCGTGGCGCCGGCCAACGCCCGCGCCCTGCGCCTGGAGCTGGCTACGGATGCGGCCGGCGATCCGGCGCTGGCGCGGTTCCTGGACGCCGACCGGAAATGGCTGGCGACCTTGCCGGCGGGGCTGCCGGTCTCGGTCGGCGACACGACCCCGGCCGCCCCCGGCGTCGACATCGGGTCGTTGCGCCTGGTCCTGTCCCGGATCCGTTCCGGCCAGCCGCCTGAGGACCGCGAGGAGGCGACGGGCCTCGTCGGCGTCGTCTCGTTGCTTCGCGACCGTTGGCTGGCCCGGGGTCACCTCGCGGCCCAGATCCGACTCGACGGCGCCGAGGAAGGCGCCCCGCCGCGGTTGGTGCTGAGCCCGGGTCCGCTTCATCGGGTGGGGCGGGTCGTCGTCGAAGGCCCGGACTTCAAGGGCCGCGAGCGGCTGATCGCGCGGCTGCTGCCGCGCAGCGGCGATCCCTTCCTGCCCGGCGAATGGGCTCGCGCCGTCCGACGCCTGCTCGCGGCCGCCGGCGAGGCCGGCCATCCCTTCGCGCGCTGGGTGGTGCGCGACGTGGCGGTGGGCGCAAGCGGGGCCGAGGTGTCGATCCGGGCCGTGCTCTTCACCGGCCCGGTGGCCGTGGTCGGGCCTCAGACGAGCTCGTTGCCCGGCGGTCGCGGCGAATCCTTCCTGATCCGAGCCGCGGGGGTGCCCTCGGGCGAGAATTTCCGGGAATCGTTGATCGTGCGGGGGCGGCGGCGCCTGCTGGAACGCGGGGTCTACGCCGCGGTCGGCGAACCCCAGGTCACCACGACAGCGGCGCCCGGGACGGTGGGGATCCATTGGCCGGTGACGCCCATCGCCCGCCCCAGCCGCCTGTCCGTGGCCCTGGGCCTGAGCCGGGCCCGCGCCGAGGAGCCCGCGCGCCTCAGCGGCCAGGTCGATCTGAAGCTGGCGAACCTGGCCGGCACCGGACGTCGCCTGGACCTGGCCTGGAGCGACGACGGGCGCGATCGCTCCCACTTCGGCTTCGGATGGCTCGAGCCCCTGCTCGCGGGCACGCCCCTTGATGCGGAGGCCCTGGTGGACCACGAGGTGCGCCGCGACGTCTACACGCGGTTCCGCCTGGACGGGCGCGCGTCCCTGCCCGTAGCCGGAGGCTGGGGGGTGGAAGTGGGGCTCGGCTGGGATCGCAGCACCTTCCCGGCCGGCGAATTGACGCGGACCACCCGGCAGCGGGCCCGCGGCGCCTTCGTCCACCGCCGGGCCGATCCCTTCCGCTCGGGCTGGGCCGGGGCCTTCGCTGTCGAGTCGGCGCGGCGACGGGCCGACGTGCGCGAGGAATTCGCCGGGTCCTCGGCGGGCGAGGAAGAACGGCAGACGCTGATCGAGCTGGACGTGGACGGCGAACTGTGGGTCGGCGACGCGATGAGCCTGGCCGGCCGCGGCTCCCTGCGCGACGTGACGGGGGACGCGGGAACGGTGCCGCTCTCGGAGCAGTACCGCTTCGGCGGGACCCGCAGCGTGCGCGGCTACCTGGAGGACCAGTTCCACGGCGAGAGGGTCACGCACGGCGGTGTCGAGCTGCGTCTGGGCCGGCCGGGCGGCTCCCGTCTTTACACCTTCTTCGACATGGGATACTTTCGCTTTTCCGCGCCGGTGCCCGAGGATCCCGAGCGTCTCGAGTCGCGGCGCGACTTCGTGCGGGGCTTCGGACTCGGCCTGCTGACCGGGGGCGCGGGCGGCGAGATATCGCTGGCGATCGGCCTGCCGGGTCGCTTCGACTTCGACGAGGCCAAGTTGCACGTCGCCCTTCAGCAGACCTTCTAGCAGGCAAAGGGAAGGCGCATGGACAAGAAGACGGCCCGCGGGGAGATCGCACGCCTGCGCGCCGAGATCGAACGGCACGACGATCTCTATTACCGCCGGGCCGCGCCCGAGATCGGCGACGGCGAATACGACGCCCTCGTGCGCCGTCTGCGCGAGCTCGAAGCCGCCCATCCCGACCTCGCCTCGCCGGACAGCCCGACCGAGCGCGTGGGCAGCGACGTCGACGGCCGCTTCCCCAGCCTGCCGCACAGCCGCCCGATGATCAGCCTGCAGAACAGCTACGAGCTGGACGAGGTCGTCGCCTTCGTCGATCGGGTCCGCAAGGAGCTGGCCCGGAGCGACGTGACCTTCACGGTCGAGCCGAAGATCGACGGCGTGGCCGTGGCCCTGCGCTATCGCGACGGCCGGCTCGAGGCCGGTCTGACGCGCGGCGACGGCGTGCAGGGCGACGAGATCACGGCGAACGTGGCCACCCTGGCGCAGATTCCCGGGAACCTGGCCGCCGACTGGCGGCGGCGCTTCTCCGGGCGGGCCCCCGCGGCCTTCGAGATCCGCGGCGAGGCCTACCTGGCCGTCTCGCGTTTCCGCGCCCTGAACGCCGATCGCGAGCAGCGGGGGCTGCCGGCCTTCGCCAACCCCCGCAACGCCACCGCCGGCACGCTGAAGACCCTCGATCCCGAGGTCGTCGCGGCGCGCGGTCTGTCGGTCTTCTTCTACACGATTTTCGGACTCGAGGCGGAGATCGAGCTGGACGGCCACGTCCAGGAGCTGGCCCTCCTGGAGGACCTGGGCCTGCCGGTGAATCCCTTCCTGCGCGAGGCGGCGACGGTGGCCGAGATCGAGGCCCATCTGATCGAGCTGGGAGCGCTGCGCGACGGTCTCGATTACCAGATCGACGGGGCCGTGATCAAGGTCGCGGACCTGCGCCTCCACGATCGGCTCGGAGCCACGGCCAAGGCGCCGCGCTGGGGTCTGGCCTTCAAGTACGCCGCCGAGGAGGCCGAGACCGTCGTCGAGGAGATCCATCTCCAGGTCGGGCGCACAGGTGTGATCACCCCGGTCGCCGTCCTGCGCCCGGTCGCCCTGGCCGGATCCACGGTCGGGCGCGCGACGCTGCACAACTGGGAGGAGATGGAGCGGAAGGACATCCGCGTCGGCGATGCGGTGGTCGTGGCCAAGGGGGGCGATATCATTCCCAAGGTGCTGCGGGTGCTCGTCGAACGGCGTCAGGGCGGCGAGAAGACCGTGCCCCGTCCCGAATACTGCCCCGTCTGCGGCGCGGCCACCGGCAGCAAGGAGGGGGAGGTGGCCGTCCGCTGCCTCAACGCCGCCTGCCCGGCCCGGGCCGCGCGCCGTCTCCGCCACTTCGTCGGGCGCGACGCCTGCGACATCGAGGGCCTGGGCGGCCGGCACATCGACCAGCTCCTGGAGGCCGGCTTCGTCGCCGGTCCCGCCGATCTCTTCCGCCTGGATCCCGCGGCGCTGGCCGCCATGCCCGGTTGGGGCGAGGTCTCGGCCGCCAACCTCGGCGAGGCGCTGGCCCGGGCCCCCGGCCGTCCCTGGGCCAACAAGATCTTCGCCCTGGGCATCCCCAACGTGGGCATCACCACGGCCCGCACGCTGGCGATCAACTTCAACGACGTCAACGCATTGGCTTCCGCGACTCAGGAAGAGCTCGAAGATCTGCCTGACGTCGGTCCGATCGTCGCCGTCGCCGTGATGGATTTCTTCCGCAACCCCGAGACCGTGGCCCTGGTCGAGGATCTGCGCACGGTCGGATTCTTCCTGGAGCGGGAAGAGGCGCCGCCGCCGCCGCCCGCGGTCGGCGCGTCCTGGTTCCGGGACAAGACCGTGGTCCTGACCGGCTCCCTGGCCGCCTTTTCGCGCAGCCGGGCCAAGGCCGAGATCGAGAGCCGCGGCGGCAAGGTCACCGGCAGCGTCAGCGCGCGCACCGACGCCGTGGTGGCCGGGGCCGAGCCGGGGTCCAAGCTCGAGAAGGCCCGGCGTCTGGATGTGGAGATACTGGACGAGGCGGCCTTCCTCGCCCGTCTCGCCGGAGCGGAGGCCCCCGATGCCGAATGAGGGCGCGCGCGGTTCCGTGCATCTGGCCGTGGCCCTGGCCGGCGGCGGGTCGCTGCTGCTCTGCCTGGACGATCCCCGCGAGGCGCGCGAGATCCCCGGCGACGCCGCCGCCGCCGCGGCCGATCTGCCCGCCGGCTCCTTCCTGATCGTCGACGGCGCCGAACCCCGGGTCGACAGCGTCGGCGATGTGCGCCTGGTCCCGCGCGGCCTGCTCTGGTCGCTGCTGGCGCCGATGCGGGCCGACGCCGGGGACCCGTTGCGCGCCGACGATCACCTGGACGCCGAACGGACCTTGCGTCGGGAGGGCCAATGCTTCTGGGAAGGGCTGGCCGTCTGGCGGGACCTGGATCCGGCCCTGCCGGCGGAGTGCCGGTCGTTGCTGGCGCCCTTCGGCAAGGGTCTGGCCGCGCTCTGGGACCGTCTCGCCGCCCTGGCCGCCGGCGGGGCCGCCAATCCCTTCGCGACCTGGGACGCGGCGGCCGAGCCCGACGTCGCGACCCCGGCCGGGGATCTGCCCGCGCCGCCGGAGCCGGACGCCGACGCCGTCGCCTCGTGGCTGGAGGACGCGGGGAACCTGGCGGCCGTGCTCGGTCCCGAGGCCACGCCGCGCTTCGAACAGTCGGCCATGGCCCGCGACGTGGCCGGGGCGCTGGCCGCCGGATCGCCGCTGCTGGTGGAGGCCGGCACCGGCGTCGGCAAGACGCTGGCCTACCTGCTGCCGCTGCTGTCGCGCCTGGCCGGCGGCGGCTGCCGCGCCGTCGTCTCTACCTTCACCCGCACCCTGCAGAATCAGATCCTGGACCACGACCTGCCTCTGCTCGCGCGGATCTATCCCGAACTGCGCGTCCGGCTGCTGATGGGCCGGCAAAATTATCTCTGCCGCCGGAGCGAGGTGCGCTTCCTGGGCCGTCCCGTCGAGGACGCCGCCGACGCCTGGGCCGCCGTCTCCTTCCGCCTCTGGCGGGCGCGCACTACGTCCGGCATGCGCGAGGAGATCCAGCGGCACCCCTGCCTGCGCGCCCATCTGGCCGAGCTCTTCGATTCGCACGAGCCCTGCTCGCCGTCGCTCTGCCACGGCCGCAGCGAATGCTTCGTCCAGAAGGCGCGGCGGCTGGCCCGCGAGGCCGACCTCGTCATCGTGAACCATTCGCTGCTGATGAACGATTTCGCCGCCCGGCGCGCGTTGATCGGCGGCTATGAACTGCTGGTCGTGGATGAGGCCCACCGCATGCCCCAGGTGGCCCTGGACACCTTCTCGATCCGCTGCGACCGGGTGCGGCTGGCGGTGATCGAGGACCTGATCGGCGAGGTCCGCGTCGGTGGCCCCCCACCCGACCACCTGGCCGCGCTGGGTCGGACCCTGGCGGGAGCGGGGGAGACGGCGGCCAAGGCGGCCGAGCGCCTGGCGCCCCTGGCCCAGGCGGTGGCCGGGCTCTTCACGGCCTATCGTCGCTGGCTGGCAGCCCTGGGCGGAATCTTCGACGAGCGCGTGGCCGAGGGTGCGGGCGTGCGGCCGCCCGGCCGGGTGCGCGTCTACAGCAAGGACGAGACCTTCGCGCCGTTGCGACCTTCGACCCTGGCCTGCCTCGAGGCCGCTTCGAATGCGGCCGCGGCCTACGCCGCCTTCGCCGGCGCCCTGGAGATGGTGCCGACGCTGCCCGAGGGCCTGGACGACGACCTGGCGACCGTGGCCCGCGCCGCCGAGCTGCTGGGCGCGATCGAGGACGATGTCCGATTCCTGACTCAGATCGAGGACGACGAGTGGGTGACCTGGCTCGAGCCCGACCCCCGCGCCGGGCTGCGGGCCGTCGGCGCGACCCGGCTCGAGGCCGGCGGCCTGCTGCGCGAGCACTGGCTCGCCTGCGACCTGGCGCCGGTGCTGACCAGCGCGACCCTGGGGGTGGGCGAGGACTTCTCGCACATGTCCGCCGAGCTCGGCGTGTCGCGGCTGTCCCGGCCGCTGATCACCTCGCTGATCGCCTCGCCCTTCGACTGGGAGACCCAGGCGCGGATCGTCGCGATGCCGTCGATGCCGGCGCCCGACCGTCCCGGCTACCTGGACGAGGTGGTCAGGCTGCTCACCGCCCTGACCAACGCCGTGCCGCGCAAGACCCTCGTGCTCTTCACCGCCTACCAGACCCTGCAGCAGGTGGCGCGGGAGCTGAAGGAGGCGGCGCCGCCGCCCGAGGGCGAGCTCTTCGACCGCGGCGGCGACCGGCCCTGGCTGCGCACGCCGCCGGTGATCCTGGCCCAGGGCGGCGAGGCCTCGCCGGCCGAGCTGATCGACCGCTTCCGCCGCGAGCGTCACGCCGTGCTCCTGGGCACGAACACCTTCTGGGAGGGCGTCGACTTCCCCGGCCACGAGCTGGAGATCCTGGTCGTCACCAAGCTGCCCTTCCAGGTGCCCACCGATCCCTGGGTCGAGGCGCGCTGCGACCGCCTGCAGAACCTGGGCGAGGATCCCTTCGGCAGCTTCATGGTCCGGGACGCCGTGCTGCGCCTGCGCCAGGGCATCGGGCGGCTCATCCGCAGCGGCGACGACCGCGGGGTGGTCCTGCTGCTGGACAGCCGGCTGCACGGGAAATCCTACGGGATTACTTTCTTGAACGCCCTGCCCACGCGTGCCCATTATTGCACCGACGTCCCCGACGTGGTCGCCCGCGTGGCCGAGTTCTTCTCCGCGACACCCTAGCCGAAATGTACAGCATGGAACCCTTCGTGATCGGCGAGACATCGCTCGACCTGGAACGCTTCGAGGCCGTCTGCTGCGACGGCGCGCCCGTCGCCCTCGGCGCCGGCGCCAGGGCCCGGGTGGTGGACTGCTGTGAATTCCGTCGCCGGCTGGCCGACGGCGACCGCGCCGTCTACGGCGTGAACACCGGCTTCGGCCGGCTGGCCGACACCCGCATCCCCGTCGAGCGCGCCGGCGACCTGCAGGAGAACCTGGTGCGCAGTCACGCCGTGGGCTGGGGCCCGTCCCTGGACCTGCCCGCCGCGCGGGCCGTGATCTTCCTGCGCGCCCTGAGCCTCTCGCACGGCAACTCCGGCGCGCGCCCCGAGATCGTCGAGGCGCTCCTGGCCCTGCTGGCGTCCGGACTGCATCCCTGGATCCCCTCGCGAGGCTCGGTCGGAGCCAGCGGCGACCTGGCGCCCCTGGCCCACCTGGCCTTGCTGCTGATGGGCGAGGGCGACGTGCTGGACGCCTCGGGCGAGCCCGCGCCGGCGGGCCCCGCGCTGGCCGCGGCCGGCATTGCGCCGCTGCGGCTGGAGGCCAAGGAGGGGCTGGCCCTGATCAACGGCACCCAGCTCATGAACGGCCTCGGCCTGCTGGGGGTGGCCCGGCTGCACCGGCTGGCGCGCTGGTCGGCGGTGGCCGCCGCCCTGTCGCTGGAGGCTCTCGAGGGCAGCGTGGCGCCCCTGGGGCAGGCCTTCCACGCCCTGCGCCCCCACCCAGGCATTTGCGACGCAGCCGCCGCGCTGCGCGACCTCCTGGCCGGCAGCCCGATCGTGGCCGCCCACCACGACTGTCCCCGGGTGCAGGACTCCTATTCCGTGCGCTGCGCCCCCCAGGTCCTGGGCAGCAGCGTCGAGGCCATCCGCCGCGCCGCCGCCGTGATGCTGCTCGAGGCCGGCTCGGTCACCGACAATCCCGTCTTCTTTCCCGAGACCGGCGAGGTCGTCTCCGGCGGGCACTTCCACGGCCAGCCCCTGGCCCTGCAGCTCGACGGCCTGGCCCTGGCCGCCAGCGAGATCGCCAGCGTGGCCGAGCGCCGCATCTACCTGATGCTCGGCGGCAACGGCGGCCGCCTGCCCCGCTTCCTGGCCGCGGAGCCGGGATTGGAGTCGGGCCTGATGATCGCCCAGTACCTGGCCGCCGCCCTGGTCAGCGAGAACAAGTGCGCGGTCCATCCGGCCAGCGCCGACTCCATCCCCACCTCGATGGGGCAGGAGGACCACGTCAGCATGGGCAGCGTGGCGGCGCTGAAGCTCGAGCCGGTCATCGAAAGAACGGAAACCGTCGTCGCCCTGGAGTTGTTGACGGCGGGACGGGCCCTGCAGTTCGTCTGCGACCCCGTCTGGGCCGGGCGCGCCGGGAGGGAGCGCCTGGATCCGGGACAGTGGACGAGCCGGGCGCTGGCGAAGCTGGCCGCGACCGTCGACCTGAGTCCCGGCGATCGTCCTCTCACTCGCGACGTGGCCGCCGTCGCCGCCATGATCCGCGACGATCGCGGGCTGCTGGGGGAGTTGGCCGTCCCGCTGGCGCCGCTGGCCGCGGAAACCGACGCGGATGCTTCGAACGACAAAGGCGGGAGCCGATGACCCATCCCGAAGAGCGAGCGGAAGCCCTGCGCACGGATGCGGCGGCGCTGGCCGACCCCCGGCCCGCGGACCTGCTGGTGACCCGCATCGGCCAGCTCTGCAGCCTGGACGATCCCGCCGTCGCCTCCGGCGGCCCTCGCCGCGGCCCGGGCATGGGGGCCCTGGGCATCGTCCGCGACGCGGCCCTGGCGGTGCGCGACGGGAGCGTGCTGGCCACGGGCCCACGGGACGATGTCCTGCGGGCCGTCGCCTGCGGGCCCGATACCGCGACCCTGGACGCCCTCGGCCGCTGCGTCGTGCCCGGCTTCGTCGATCCCCACACCCACGCGGTCTTCGGTCGGACGCGGCAGGACGAATACGAGCGGCGGCTGCGCGGCGAGACCTACCTGGAGATCGCGGCCGCCGGCGGGGGCATCCACGCCTCGGTGGCGGACCTGCGCGCCCGCGACGAGCGCGACCTGCTGGGCCTGACCCAGGCGCGTCTTCAGGAAATGCTCGAATATGGTACGACAACCATAGAAATCAAGAGTGGTTACGGCCTTCGGCCCGACGACGAATACAAGATGCTCCAGGTGGCTGACCAGGCGGCGCGGGCCATCGGCATCCGCGCGCTGCGCACCTGTCTGGCCGCCCACGAGATTCCCGCTGAATACCGGGATCGCCGCGCGGACTACGTGCGCCTCGTGGTCGAGGAGATCCTGCCCCACGTGGCTGAGTTCGGCCTGGCCGAGCGCGTCGACGTCTTCTGCGAGCCCTCGGTCTTCGACCTGGCCGAGACCGAGACGATCCTGAAGCGGGGGATGGAGCTGGGCCTGGGCGCCACCGTCCACGCCGACGAGCTGGAGCCCTTCGGCGGGGCCGCCCTGGCCGCCCGCCTGGGCGCCGGATCGGCCGACCATCTGATCCAGATCGACGCCGCCGGGATCGCGGCCCTGGCCGCGTCGGACACCGTGGCCGTCCTGCTGCCGGGCACGGTCTTCACCCTGGGCATCGACAGCTACGCGCCGGCCCGCGCCATGATCGCGCGCGGGGTTGCGGTGGCCCTGGCCAGCGACTTCAATCCGGGCAGCTGCCCCATCATGTCGTTGCCCCTGATCATGGCCATCGCCTGCACCCAGATGAAGCTGTCGCCCGCCGAGGCGCTGACCGGTTGCACGCTGAACGCCGCCTGGGCGCTGGGGCTGCAGGACGAGGTCGGCTCGCTGGCCCCCGGCAAGGCTGCGGATTTCGTGCTCCTGGACGGCGACGACTACCGGTTGGTGCCCTACCACGCCGGACGCAACCCCGTGCACGCGGTCTACCGTGACGGGAGGTGCTCGGCCTGATGAGCGACGTCCGCCGCATCCGGCCTGATCGTATCGGGCCCTTCGCCGTCCTGCTGGCGGCGCTGCTGCTGGGAGCGGCGACGGCCGGCGCCCAGGCTGACGCGGACGGTCCGCGGATGCGATCCGACTGGGATCCCTTCCCGGGCACGATCGCCGAGCGCCTGGGTCGCGAGACCTTCTTCATCCCCCTGCTGGACGGCGGCTTCGGCGCGCGCCTGATGCTGCGGCATGAGGCCGGGACCTCGCCGAACCCCGTCTTCGTCCGCGACGGCCTTGTCCTGGGCGTCGGCCACCGCTGGGCCGACGATCCCTGGACCGTCGCCTTCACCGGCCAGACCCTGGTCGGCGTCCGGTACGAGGGCGACGCCTGGGGCAGCGGCGGCGCGGTGATCCTGGCCGCGGCCGAGACCGACACCGCGGTGGCCGTCACCGAAACGCGCTTCTTCAAGGGCCCGCACGAGACCTACCTGCGCAGCGTGGCCTTCCGCACCCCCCGCGCACCCTGGCGCATCCGCTTCGACTTCGAGGAACTGCTCGACCAGCAGGGCTACGACTTTCGCATCTCCGGCGATGCGCGCACCTTCTCCTGGTCGCGGCTGGGCGAAGCCAAGTTCCGGTCGTCGCGAGCCGTTCTGACCCGGACGCTGGCCGACGGCCGCTCGATCGCGTTCTCCCATGAGATGCTGCGCAAGCACAAGACCGGTCTGCCCGCCGACTCGCTGCGGCACGAGGAGATCTGGGGCGACCGGACGGCGCTGGTCTGGCGGGCGGGGCCGAAGGCCGACGCCGCCATGGCCGGATTCCTGGTCGAGGGCGCGGACGTGCTGCGGGACGGGGGCCGCAAGCTGGAGGTCGATCGCGAGGGAGTCGTCGGCGCCGCGGCCGCTCCCTTCGGCGGACGTCTCGCCGCCCGGGCCGAAGCCTGGCATCTGCATGACACGATGACGGGCGTCGCGGATTGGGCGCTGGAGTACGGCGCCGAGGCCCGGGGAGAGGGCGAAAGGGCCGCCGTGGCCTGGACCCTGCCGTTGATGCGCGCCGCCTGGCGCGGCGACCTGCGCGCGGACGGGAGCTGGGATTCGCGCGCCGGCTGGCGTCCGGGCGCCGGTGCGACGTTGCGGCGCTCCGGCGATCGCCTGGGCCTGGACCTGAGCCTGGATCACGGCGGCCGGTCGCCGCGCAGCGACGAGCTCTTCACGCCGGACCGACGCAGCGTCTCGGGCCGCACGGTCCTGCTGCTGCCTGCGGCGGACCTCGGCTGGGAGCGTGAGACGCGGGCGGCGATGACCGTCGAGTTGGCTGTCCTCGGCGGCGTCGTCTCGCTGGACGGCAGTCTGCGGCGCCTGCGTGACGGCATCGGCTGGCGCCAGGACGACGGCGATCCCGATACGGGGCGCTGGGCCAACGATCTGGAGATGGACTCCTGGACGGCGACGGCCGGGTACAGCCGCCGCGCCCGCCTCTGGGGCCGCCTGCGCCTGTCGGGACGGTACAGCCGCCGCGGAGTCGATATCCGCCGGGGCGTGGCCGTGGGCCTGCCGCCCGAGCGTTCCGCCCGCGCCGACCTGGCCTGGGAGCATCACTTCTTCCACGGCGACGGCGTCGTAGAACTGGGCTACGCCCTGGAACACCGCGGCGTCATGCCCGACCCCTGGCTGCCTCGCGGGGACGAACTCCCATCCGTCACGCTGCACCACCTGCTGGCGGCCTTCCGCCTGGTCGGGGCCGACCTCTCGCTGGAACTGCGCAACCTGACCGACGAGCGCGCCCAGATCTCGGGCGGGGCCCTGACCGACGGCCGCGAGATGCGCTGGCGCTTGCAGTGGTCCTTCCTGCGCTGAATCCCGGTTCCCGGCTCGTCTTCTTCTCTCAGCCTCCCGGAAACGAGAACCGCCGTGACCCGCCGCCAGGCCGCGGGACTGGTCCTGCTCTTCTTGCTGCTGACCGGCGGCCGACTGCTCCGCGACCGGCTGATGGCCGGTCCCGACGGCGCGTGGCGCGAACCCGGCTTCCTCGATTCGCTGCTGCCGCCGCTGCCGGAGGCCGAGGCCCCGCCGCCGCCGCCGCCGACCGGTCCCTTCGCCGTGAACACGGCCCCTGTCGACACGCTGGTCTTCCTGCCCGGGGTCGGCCCGGTGCTCGCCGGCCGGATCGTCGCCGAACGCGAAGCCGGCGGCCCCTTCCGCGACCTGGACGACCTGCGGCGCGTCAAGGGCATCGGCCCGCGGTTGGCGGTCAGGATCGCGGAACACGTGGTCTTCGGCGCGGGCGGAGGCGCGACAATGGAATGCCCCCGGGACACGGCTCAAGTTCCCCCCTGAGGCTCCGATACAGGAAGTCGGGGACGCAGCGGACCGCGGATCGTCCTGTCGATGTCGCGCGCCTCCGTGGGAGGAACCGGATGGATCTCAACGTTTCCTATCTGCCGACCGTCGCGTTCGGCGTCGCGACGGTCTGGCTGGCCTTTCGCTGGCGCCGCGAGAATCTGCTGCGACGGCGTTCGGCCACGGCCCTGCGCGGCGCGCGCGCCGAGATACGCGGCATCCTGGACAACATGGGCAGCGGGTTGCTGCTGCTGGACCGCCGCGGCGACATCGTCCGCCTGAACCGGGCCGGGGCGCGCATCCTGGGTCTGGACCCCGTCGACGTGCGGGGCCGATCCGCGACCTGCGCCCTGCGCAACGGGCTGACGGTCTTCACGGCCTGTCTGACGGACGTCCTGGAGGGTGGCGCCCCCCTGACGCGGCACGAACTCGTGGTCAGCGGCGGCGATCGGCAGGTCCTGACCCTGGGCATGACCGTCACCCCCCTGCGCGGGTCCGGCGGCGAATCCGAGGGCGTCCTGGCCATCTTCCGCGACATCACCGAGGTCGTGCGCATGCGCGAGCACATGCGCGAGGTCGACCGTCTGGCCGCCGTCGGCGAGATGGCCGCCAGCATCGCCCACGAGATCCGCAACCCCCTGGGCAGCATCCGCGGCAGCGTCGAGCTGCTGAACGGCGAGCTCGAGCTCGAGGGCTACCAGCGGCGCCTCTTCGACCTGGTGCTCAAGGAGAGCCGCCGGGTGAACACGATCATCGCCGATTTCCTGGGTTTCGCCCGCCTGCGTCAGCCCCAGCCGCGCGAGCTGCAACTGGAGCCCTTGCTGGCCTCGGTGGCCTTCCAGATCGGTCTCGATGTCAAGTCGCGGCGCGGCGAGGTCGCGGTCACGCATCAGGCGGAGCCGGGCCTGAAGATCCACGCCGACGAGGAGCAGCTGACGCAACTGCTGCTGAACCTGGCCCTGAACGCCTGCGAGGCGATGGGGCAGCGGGGGAGCCTGGACATCGCCGCCGAAACGGACGCGTCCGGGAAGACCTGCCGCATCCGGGTCGCGGACAGCGGGCCCGGCGTCCCGGAGCAGATCCAGGGTGAACTCTTCAAGCCCTTCTTCACGACGAAGAAGGGGGGGACGGGCCTGGGGCTGCCGATGGTGGCGCGCATCGCCCACTCCCACGCCGGCGTGATCACCGTGGGCGACGGACGGGACGGCGGGGCCGTCTTCACGCTCGAGATCCCGGTGCGGCCCGACCTGGGGGACGTCGAGGCCGGGACCCTGCCGGCGGGCCGTTTCGAGATCGTCGATGCCGTCCCGGAGATGGAAACCGTCTCTACGCCTTGAAGCCGGGTTTGGCTCTAAAGGAGCCTTCCCGTCGACCGATGCCAGGAAGAGATCATCATCCAGGTGCCGCCGCGGCGCCGCGCATCGCATCTGCCAAGGAGAGCGGCAATGCCCATGGACAGAATCCTGGTCGTCGACGACGAAGAGTCGATGTGCCAATACCTTCAGATCCTGCTCGAGAAAGAGAACTACGCGGTCGCAACGGCGCCTTCGGGCGCGGCGGCCTTGGCCCTGATGGAGGACGCGCCCTTCGACGTCGTCCTGACCGACATCCAGATGCCGAAGATGGACGGGATCCAGCTCCTGAAGGGGATCAAGGCCATCGATCCCCACACGCCCGTCGTCATCCTGACCGCCTACGCCAGCGAGCAGAGCGCGATCGACGCCGTGAACCTGGGCGCCTACTCGTACCTGCAGAAGCATTGCAAGAACGAGGAGATCCGCACGACCGTGCGCAACGCCCTGGCCCTGCGCCACGCCACCGCCGAGAACGTCCAGCTCAAGCGTGAACTCAAGCGCGCCGCCCCCGACCACCGGATCATCGGCAAGAGCTGCGGCATGGAGGCCGTCTTCCGCATGGTCGACAAGATCGCCTGCACCGCGGCGACCGTGCTGATCAACGGCGAGAGCGGCACGGGCAAGGAACTGATCGCCCGCGCGATCCACGAGCGCAGCGAGCGCAACGAAAAGCCCTTCGTGGCCATCAACTGCGGCGCGATCCCCGAGACCCTGCTCGAGAGCCAGCTCTTCGGCCACGTCAGGGGCTCGTTCACCAGCGCCGACCGCGATCACGACGGTTTCTGCCGGCAGGCCGAGGGCGGCACCATCTTCCTGGACGAGATCGGCGAGACGCCCCACGCGATCCAGGTCAAGCTGCTGCGCATGCTGCAGGAGCGGGAGATCTATCCGGTGGGATCGAGCCGCGCCGTGAAGGTCGACCTGCGCGTGATCGCCGCCACGAACCGCAACCTGGACGAGGAGGTGGCCGAGGGGCGCTTCCGCGCCGACCTCTTCTACCGCCTGAACGTCATCCCCGTCGAGCTGCCGCCCCTGCGCGAGCGGAGGGACGACATCCCCTTGCTGGCCGACCACTTCCTGCGCCGCCACTGCGCCGACTACGCCGGCGGACTGGCCAAGATGGTCGATGACGCCGCCCTGCAGGCCCTGCAGCTCTACGAGTGGCCGGGCAACGTGCGCGAACTCGAGAACGTCATCGAGCGGGCGAGCATCATCCGCGACGGCCACGTGATCACCCTGCGCGACCTGCCCGCGGCCGTACGCTCGCCGCTGGCCGGCTCGGTGCCGGCGGGCAACATCGTCGGCAGCCATCTGCCGCTGGAGGATGTCGAGCAGGCTCATATCCTGAAGGTTCTCGACAGCGTCGGGAACCACAAGAAGCGCGCGGCGGAGATCCTGCAGATCAACCCGTCGACCCTCTACCGCAAGCTGCTGCGCTACGGCATGGCCGGGCCCAACGACGAGGATTGCGACGATGTCGACGCCGAAGCATCGGCCGAGCCGGAATTCGCCGGGGCCGGCGAAGAGAGGGAATGACCGAGTCACGAGGCGGGGGGAGTCGCCGTGTTCCGGGTGAGGGGCCGTTCGCAGCGCGGGGAGATCCTGGTGGCCGTTTTCCTGGTCGCCGTTCTGGTCTACGTCCTGGTTCCCCACGTGGTCGCCATCGGCTCCCGCACCCGCGTGACCGCGGTCAAGCTCAACTGTCGCATCGTGCAGGAGGCCGCCGAGCGCTTCGCCGTGCTCAGCGGCGGCCGATACCCCGGAAGTCTGGACGATTCCACACCCGACGGCACCATCTTGTCCGACCTTTTGCCCACCCGCAGCCCCCTGCGCAACCCCTTCGCGCCCCGCCTCGACGTCCTCGTCGAGGGCGAGGCCGCACTCCCGGGTCAGACCGGCTACCGAGTCGTCTCCTGCCGCGAGAGCGGCCAGGCCTATGTGATCACCGGCTGCGGCCCGGAGGCCGGGACGATCGTCTGCACCCTGACGCCGCGTCGCGATTGCCGCCCGGTTCCCGCGGCCGTCACCCTGCGCATTCCCTAGTCCCTTGCCGGCCCTCGCTTCGCCGTGCGCCTGCGGGCTTGCCGCGGCCTCCGGCGTTCTCTATGCTCTGGACGAGCGGGAGGAGGATCGTCGTGTGGATTTCCCTGGTCGGGTTCATGGGCTGCGGCAAGACATCCGTCGCGCGGGTCCTTTCCGATCTCACCTTCCTGCCGATCCGGGACCTCGACGCCGAGGTCGCCCGGACCGCCGGCATGTCCGTGGGCGAGATCTTCGCGCGCGAGGGAGAGGCGAGCTTCCGCGCGCGCGAAGCCGATGTCCTGCGTCGCGTTCCGACCGACGGCGAACTGATCGTGGACTGCGGCGGCGGCATCGTCGAGGATCCGGCTGCGCGGGCCAAGCTGCGGCGTTGCGGGACCGTGATCTGGATCGACGCCCCCTGGGAGACGCTGCGGCGCCGGATCGAACGCGATCCGAAAGAGCGGCCGTTGCGCGAGCTGATGGGCTGGGACGGGATGGCCGGACTCTACCGGCGGCGCACTCCCCTCTATGCGGTCTGCGCCCATTTCCGCGTGCGCAGCGATTGGGGCGACGCCGAGACGGTGGCCCGGCGCGCGCTGGCTTGCTGCCTGCGCGCCGAGGGCGTCATGCTCCGGGAGGATCCTTGAGGATCGTGGCCGGAGCCTGGCGCGGACGGCGCCTCTCGGCCCCGCCCGGGGACGCCCTGCGGCCCACCGCCGATCGGGTCAAGGAGGCGCTCTTCGACATCCTGGGCCCCCGCGTCGTCGACGCCGTCGTCGTCGACCTCTGCTGCGGGGCCGGCGGTCTGGGCCTGGAGGCCCTGAGCCGCGGCGCGGAACGCGTCCATTTCGTGGACCGCTCGTCCCGGTCCCTGGATTTCGCCCGCCGCAATGCGGAACATTGCGGCACCGACGCGGAGCGGGCCATCTTCGTCCGCGAGGATTGTCTGCGCTGGCTCGAGCGCCGCCTGGCGTCGGGCGCCGCCTGGGACCTGCTGCTGGCCGACCCGCCCTACGTCGGCGGCCTCGCCGGGGAGATCCGAAACCGGTTGGTGGCGGCGCCGCGGGGCGCGGCACCGGTCCTGGCGGTCATCGAACATTCCGCCGACGTCGCCCTGGCGCCGGCGGCGGGCTGGCGCATCGACGCGCGCCGCTATGGCGCGACCATCCTGAGCTTCCTGGAGGTCGACGATGTCTGAGCGCAACGCCATCTATCCCGGCACCTTCGACCCGATCACGCTGGGGCATCTCGACATCCTGGGCCGCGCCTTGCGTCTCTTCGAAAGGGTGACCGTGGCCGTCGCCGAGGGGGGGCGCAACACCCTCTTCGACGCCGACGAGCGCGTGGCCCTGGCCCGGGAAGCCGTGGCCGCCGCGATGCCCGACCCCGCGCGTTGCCCGGTGGTCGCCTTCGACGGCCTGCTCGTCGAGGCCATGAGGCGCCACGGTGCGGTGGCCGCGGTGCGCGGCATCCGCAGCATCGGCGACCTCGACCACGAGCAGCAGATGGCGGCCATGAACCGGTCCCTGGCGCCGGAGTTCGAAGTGATCGTCCTCTTCTCGCGGCCGGAGCTGGTTATGGTCAGCGGCAGTCTCGTCCGCGACGTGGCCCGCTGCGGCGGGGACCTCGCCTCCTATGTGCCGCCCCACGTCGCCGAGGCCCTGCGTCGCCGCTTCGCCTGATCGGGGGAGGGCCGCCGTCGTCCCAAGGCGACCTTTCGGTCGGGGGGCGTCGCCCGGGGGCGACCGGTCGCCGCGCAGGCGCTTCCTTGCGGCGGACGCCATTCGTCGCGATGATTGGCCTCCGCCCGTCCGTCGCCCTTTTCGGATCGGGCAGGATTATTGCATGCATTCCCCGTCGGCGGTCCCGGCGCACGACGCGGCCTGGAGGTCCCTTGAAGTTCATCGACACGGCCAAGATCCAGGTGACCGCCGGCAAGGGCGGCGACGGTTGCGTCGCCTACCGACGCGAGAAGTACAATCCTCGCGGCGGCCCCAGCGGCGGGAACGGCGGGAACGGCGGGTCGGTCTGGTTCGTCGCCGCCAAGGGCAGCACGACGCTGCAGGACTTCCGTTATCGGCGCACCTACAAGGCCGAGGCGGGCAAGCCGGGCTCGGGCTCCAACCGCACCGGCGCCGCCGGGCAGGATCTCGAGATCCCCGTGCCCTGCGGCACGACGATCTTCGACGTCGCCGCCGACCAGGTCCTGGGCGATCTCGTCGATCCCGGCGATCGCGTGCTCGCCGCGGCCGGCGGTCGTGGCGGCAAGGGCAATTTCGAGTTCCGCAACCCGCGCAACCAGACGCCCGACTATGCCCAGCCCGGCCGCGAGGGCGCCTCGCTGGAAGTCCGGCTGGAGCTGCGGCTCCTGGCCGACATCGGGCTGGTCGGCCTGCCCAACGCGGGCAAGTCGACTCTCCTGGCCCGGCTGACGTCGGCCAGGCCGAAGATCGCCGACTACCCCTTCACGACCCTCGTGCCGAACCTGGGCATCGTCGATCTGGGGGAGTTCGTCAGCTGCACCCTGGCCGACATTCCCGGACTGATCGAGGGCGCCAGTCTGGGCAAGGGCCTGGGGCACGACTTCCTGCGCCACATCGAGCGGACCCGGGCGCTGCTGATGCTGGTCGACGTCACCGATCCGGAACCGGTGGCCACTCTCGAGGTCCTGCACGCCGAGCTGCGTGATCATGGCCGGCGGCTCGAGGAGCTGCCCCTGGCCGTGGCCCTGACCAAGGGCGATCTGGTCGATGCCGCGGTCGCCGACGAGGCGCTGGGCCGCGTCCGCGCGTGGACCGAGTCCCGGGGGGCCGAGGCCCTGGTCGTCAGTTCCGTCTCCGGCTTGAATCTCGAGCCTCTGCGCCACCTGATCCGTCGACTCTACCGCGAGGTCTCCGCCGGGGTCGATTGAGGTCCTCGGCCCCTTCCTCCCGCAGTTTTCTCCCGGAAGGGCGGTCCCCGATGGCCGCACCCGATCCGCGTCCGACTCCCTCTCGCCGTCACTGGCGGTTGGGGCCCGGGGATTCCCACTGGCCGCCGCTCTGGCGCGAGATGCACGATCCTCCGGCCTCGATCCGCGGCGCGGGCAGGCTCGAGGCGCTGACCGGACCGGCGCTGGCCGTGGTCGGCACGCGCCGGGCCACCCTCCGCGGCATGGCCGTATCCCGGGGGCTGGGCGCCGCGCTGGCCCGCTGCGGCTGGGTCGTGGTCAGCGGGCTGGCCCGGGGCATCGACGCCGCAGCTCACGAGGGAGCCCTGGAGGCGGGCGGCCTTTCTGTGGCCGTGATGGCCACCGGACTCGACCGCACTTATCCGCCCGGGCACGCCGACCTGAGGCGTCGCCTCGAGGAGGGCGGCTGCGTCGTCACCGAGCAGGCGGACGGGGTGGATCCGATGCCCTTCACCTTCCCGCGGCGCAATCGGCTGGTCGCCGGGATGGTCAGCGGCGTGATCGTCGTCGAAGCGCCTCGGCGCAGCGGCGCCCTGATCACCGCGATGCTCGCCCTCGACGAGAACCGCGAGGTCTTCGCCGTCCCGGGCCCCGTCGACTGCGAGCAGAGCCGGGGCTGTCATCACCTGCTGCGCGAGGGAGCGCACCTGCTCGAGAGCCTGGACGACGTGCGCCGCGTGCTGGAATTTCCGGCGCCGCCGGCGCAGGGGGGGGAGGCCGGCCGGATCTTCGGTCCGCCCGAGCCGGCCCCCGGCACGTCCGCGCGCTGGATCCTGGACCGGCTGGATCTGGCCGGCGTTCCCGAAGGCGCCCTGCGGCGGCGCTGGCGGGGCGGGGACGGTCCCTGGCACGAGGGTCTGCTCGCCCTGGAGATGGCGGGGTGGATCCGCCGGTTGCCTGGCGGCAGACTGGCGCGTAGAATGCCAACGCTCTGATACTGATCCTGTAGTCACCGGGAGGTCGGACCATGGCGTCGGCGGCCAAGCGCCTGCGTTGGTCGGTCGAATACGCGGCGCTCGGCGTCGTGCGCGGCGCGGCCCGTCTGCTGCCGCGCCCCTGGCTCTCCGCGGCGGGCCGGGGCCTGGGCCGTTTCGCCGGCCAGGTGCTGGGCCTGCGCCGCGCCGTCGTCCTGGAGAACCTGGGCCACGCCTTCCCCGAACTCGACGACCGGCAGTTGCGGGAGCTGGCCGGTCGCGTCTACGCGCAGCTGGGCATGAGCCTGGTCGAATTCCTGCGCCTGGGCGACCTCTCGCCCGCGGATTTGCGCGAATGCGTGCGGATCGAGGACGAGGGCCGGCTCGACGCCCTGCGCGCCGCCGGCCGCGGCGCCCTGCTCACCACCGGCCACTTCGGGAACTGGGAGTACCTGGGCGCCGCCCTGGCCGCCAACGGCTATCCGGTGAGCTTCCTGGTCAAGGACCAGTCGAACGCCAGGGTCGACCGCGCCCAGAACGAGATCCGCCGCCGCGCCGGCATGGGCGTCATCCGTCAGAGCGCCCTCGGCCAGATCGTCAAGGCTGTCCGCGGGGGGGAATTCGTCGGTATCCTGCCCGACCAGAATGCCGGCGGCGACGGGGTCTTCGTCGATTTCATGGGGCGTCCGGCCTCGGCGGCGCGGGGGCTGGCCTGGCTCGCGTGGCGCCTGGACTGTCCGATCGTGCCCGTGGCCATCATCCGCCGTCCCGAGGGCGGCCACCGGGCCGTCTTCCGGGATCCGATCGAACCCGACCCGGGGGCGGAGGAGGAGGCCGAAGTGCGGCGGCTGACCGAGGCCCACACGCGGGCGCTCGAGGCCTTCGTCCGCGCCCATCCCGACCACTACTTCTGGGTCCACCGCCGCTGGAAGACGCGCCCCCCGCAGGAGGGCGCCGACTGAGCCGCGTCCGCCCGAGGATGGCTCAGTTCTTGGAGTCCGGCGCGTGGAAAATGGTGCCCGCCTCCGGCTTGCCGGGCAGCCGGATCTCGCCGAAGGTCTGTTCGTAACGCTGCACGTTGGCCTCGAGGGTCCGGAGCAGGGCCTTGATGTTCTGCGGCGTCATGATGATGCGCGCGAAGACCTTGCTCTTGGGCAGGCCGGGCATCATGCGGGCGAAGTCGATGATGAACTCGCTGGGGGAGTGGGCGATCAGGGCCAGGTTGGCGTAGATGCCGGCGGCCTCGTCCTTGCCCACCTCGACGTTGATCTGCTGGGGCTGGGGCTTCTTCTCCACGATCTCTCCTCGGATTCGGGTGCATGGGCAATCATAGCGCGGTCGGCGCCGCGGGGCCAGCCTCGTGGCCGGATCCCCGCTCCGGGGGCCGGTTGACAGGCCCCGGAACGGGTGATAGCTTCGCTGCGCCCGCCGCGGCCGCGGCGGTTTCTTCAATTCCGCAAGGAGCGCCGGCATGACCCGGACCAGCCTGGAGATCCTCGATCGCTTTCCCGGACTGCGACTCGCAGTGGTGGGCGACAGCATGGTCGACCGCTTCCTCTGGGGGCGCTGCGATCGCATCAGCCCGGAGGCCCCGGTGCCCATCGTCCGCCTCGAGCGCGAGACGGTCAAGCTCGGGGGCGCGGCCAACGTCGCCGACAACATCCGCACCCTCGGGGCCCAGGTCGAACTCGTGACGGTCTGCGGCCGGGACGAGCACGCCCAGACCCTGGCCGGACTGCTCGCCGAGCGCGACATCCCTGCCGCCGGCCTGCTGCGCCTCGAGGGACGCCGCACCTCGGTCAAGACGCGCATCATCGCCCACAACCAGCAGGTCGTAAGGGCGGACAGCGAGGACACCGACCTGCTGGGCGAGGGTCCGCGGGCGCAGCTGCTGGCCCGGCTGCGCGATCTGGGCCCCTTCGACGCCATCGTGCTCAGCGACTACGGCAAGGGGGTGCTGCCGCTCGAGGTCCTGCGCGACGTCGTCGCCTACGCCCACGAGATCGACGCGGTGATCACCGTCGATCCCAAGCAGGGCGATTTCAGCCAGTACGCCGGAGTCACCTCCCTGACCCCGAACCAGAAGGAGGCCAGCCAGGCCTGCGCGCTGCCGATCGTCGATCCCGAGAGCCTGTCCCGCGCCGGGGCGCTCCTGCGCGACCGGACCCGGGCCGAGGCGGTCCTGATCACCCGCGGCGAGCACGGGATGGCCCTCTTCGAGGCCGACGGCATCGAGCACCACCTGCCCACCGAGGCCACCGAGGTCTACGACGTCACCGGCGCCGGCGACACCGTCATCGCCGCCTACACGACGGCCCTGGCGGCGGGGGCCAACTTCCTGTCCGCGGCCAACATCGCCAATCACGCCGCCGGCCTGGCCGTGCGCGAACTGGGCACCGTCGCCATCCGCGTCGCCGCATTGCGGGAGGTGCTGCCGCGATGAACGGACCCGATGACCTCCGCGCGTCGGCCCCCATCCTGGCCCGCGACGAGCTGGCCGCCTGGGCCGAGGCGCAGCGGGCGCAGGGGCGCCGCATCGTCTTCACGAACGGATGCTTCGACCTGCTTCACTACGGGCACGTGGCCGCCTTCAAGGACGCCGCCGCCCTGGGCGACCTGCTGGTCGTGGCGGTCAACGCCGACGCCTCGGTGCGCCGTCTAAAGGGCCCGCAGCGGCCCGTGACGCCGGAAAACGATCGCGCAGCCGTGCTGGCCGCCTTGCGCCCGGTGTCGGCGGTCACTATTTTTGCCGAGCTAACGCCCCTGGAAACTATCCTGCTGATCCGGCCCGACGTCCTGGTCAAGGGCGCCGAGTACGGCGACGAGGAGATCGTGGGCGCCCGGGAGGTCGTCTCCTGGGGCGGCGAGGTCGTGCGCGTCCCGATGAGGGAGGGGCGGTCGACGACCGCGCTGATCGAGGCCGTCGCCCGCCTGCGCGGCGACGCCTAGGCGAGTTTTTCCTCCGCCTCGGCCGGGGCTCCCGGACCGGAGGCGGCTTTACAGACGAGTTGACATAAACAGGAGGCCTTCGCATGAGCCGGGAGAAGATCATCATCATCGGTGCGGCGGGACGCGATTTCCACAACTTCAACTGTGTCTACCGCGACAACGAGGACTATGAAGTCGTGGCGTTCACCGCCGCCCAGATTCCGGACATCGATGGCCGCAAGTACCCCGCCGAGCTGGCCGGGTCCCTGTATCCCGAGGGCATCCCCATCCACGCCGAGGACGAGCTGCCGGCCCTGATCGCGAAGCACGGCATCGAGTGCTGCGTGCTGTCCTACAGCGACCTCGCCTACGAGGACGTCATGCACAAGGGCGCGCTGGTCAACGCCTGCGGCGCCGACTTCAAGATGCTGGGCGAGCGTCTGACCCAGGTCAAGAGCACCAAGCCCGTGATCAGCATCTGCGCCGTGCGCACCGGCTGCGGCAAGAGCCAGACCACCCGCCGCGTCAGCGAGATCCTGCAGAAGCACGGCAAGAAGGTGGCCGCGATCCGTCACCCCATGCCCTACGGCGATCTCGTCAAGCAGCGCGTCCAGCGCTTCGCCTCGCTCGAGGACCTCAAGAAGCACGACTGCACGATCGAGGAGATGGAGGAGTACGAGCCCCACATCGTGCGCGGCAACGTCATCTTCGCCGGCGTCGACTACGAGGCGATCCTGCGCGAGGCCGAGAAGGAGGCCGACGTCATCCTGTGGGACGGCGGCAACAACGACACCCCCTTCTACAAGACCGACTTCCACATCGTGGTCGTCGATCCCCACCGGCCCGGGCACGAGATCGGCTATTTCCCGGGCGAGACCAACGTGCGCATGGCCGACGTCGTGATCATCAACAAGGTCGTCGAGGCCCAGTTCGACCACATCGAGGAGGTGCGGGAGAACGTGCGCAGCGTCAATCCGAACTGCGAGATCATCGAGGCCGCCTCGCCTCTGACGGTCGACGATCCCTCGCTGATCCGCGGCAAGCGGGTGCTCTGCGTCGAGGACGGCCCGACCCTGACCCACGGCGGCATGAAGTACGGCGCGGCCGTGGTGGCCGCCCTGCGCGGCGGCGCCGAGGAACTGGTCGACCCGCGCCCCTGGGTCACCGGCAAGCTCGCCGAGACCTTCGAGATCTACCCCGAGATCGGCAGCCTCCTGCCCGCCATGGGCTACGGCGCCGAGCAGGTGGCCGATCTGCAGAAGACGATCAACGACGTCGACTGCGACACCGTGGTCATCGGCACGCCGATCGACCTGCGCCGCATCGTGAAGATCGACAAGCCCGCGGTCCAGGTGGGCTACGAGCTGCAGGAGATCGGCCAGCCGAACCTCGAGGATCTGCTGGTCAAGTTCCTGGGCTGATCGTTCGCGGGGGGAGGGGCGACGGCCCCTCCCTCCCTCTTTTCGAACCGCACCGGAGGTGCTTCCTTGAACATCCACGAGTACCAGGCGAAGGAGATATTCCGCGCCGCCAACCTGGTGGTGCCCCCGGGCGCCGTCGCCGCCACGGTCGAGGAGGCCGAGGCCCTGGCCGCGGAGTACGGACTGCCCGTGATGGTCAAGGCCCAGGTGCTGACCGGCGGCCGCGGCAAGGCCGGCGGGGTCAAGTTCTGCAAGACCGCCGAGGACGTGCGCAGGAACGCCGCCGCGATCCTCGGCCTCGACATCAAGGGGCATCTGGTGCGCAAGGTGCTGGTGACCCCCGCCGAGACGATCGCCGAGGAGTACTACCTCGGCATGCTCGTCGACCGCAACACCCGGCGCGTGCTGCTGATGGCCAGCGCCGAGGGCGGCGTCGAGATCGAGCAGGTGGCCAAGGACAATCCCGACGCCATCCTCAAGCACGCCATCGATCCCCGCTACGGCCTGCACGACCACGAGGCGATGACCGTCGCGATGAAGCTCAACGGCGACGTCAAGAAGGCGCGCCAGCTGGCCGCGGCGATGCAGAAGCTCTACGTCGCCTTCACCGCCGCCGACGCCTCGCTGGCCGAGATCAACCCCTTCATCTTCACCGACGCCGGCGAGGGCAAGGCGATCGACGCCAAGATCAACCTCGACGACAACGCCCTCTTCCGGCATCCGGGATACGCGGCCCTGCGCGATCTGGACGAGGAGGACGCCAGCGAGCGCGCCGCCCGCGAGGCGGGGCTCTCCTTCGTCAAGCTGGACGGCAACGTCGGCTGCCTGGTCAACGGCGCCGGCCTGGCCATGGCGACCATGGACCTGGTCCAGTACTACGGGGGCATGCCCGCCAACTTCCTGGACATCGGCGGCAGCTCGAACCCGGACAAGGTCGTCAACGCCCTGGAGATCATCCTGCGCGACCAGAACGTGAAGGTGATCCTCTTCAACATCTTCGGCGGCATCACGCGCTGCGACGACGTCGCGGCGGGCATCATCGAGGCCACGCGGCGCCTGGAGATCGGGGTGCCGATCGTCGTCCGCCTGACCGGCACCAACGAGACCGAGGCGCGCGCGATGCTGGCGGAGACCGATCTGGTTCCCGCCGCCACCATGGACGAGGCCGTGCAGAAGGCCCTGGAACTGGTCGGCGCCTAGCCGGCCCGGGAGGAGAGAGTCATGGCGATTTTCTGTGACGCCGACACCAAGATCCTCGTCCAGGGCATCACCGGCCGCGACGGGGGCTTCCACAGCCGCTCCATGCTGGACTACGGCACCAACATCGTGGCCGGGGTGACCCCCGGCCGGGGCGGTCAGACCTTCGCGGGGAAAGTGCCCATCTTCGACACCGCGGCCGAGGCCGTGGCCGCGACCGGCGCCGAGGCCTCGGTGGTCTTCGTGCCTCCGGCCGGCGCCGCCGGCGCGGTCATCGAGGCCGCGGACGCGGGCTGCAAGCTCGTCGTCTGCATCACCGAGGGCGTGCCCACCATCGACATGGTCAAGGCCATGCCCTTCCTCGAGGAGCGGGGGGTGCGGCTGGTCGGCCCCAACTGTCCCGGCTTCATCAACCCGGGGCAGAAGGCCAAGCTGGGCATCATGCCGGGCAACATCGTGGCTCCCGGCCCCGTCGGCTTGGTCTCGCGCAGCGGCACGCTGACCTACGAGGTCGTCGACGCCCTGACCAAGGCCGGCCTCGGACAGACCACCTGCCTGGGCATCGGCGGCGATCCGGTGATCGGCACCACCTTCATGGAGGCCCTCGAGGCCTTCGCCCATGACGCCGAGACGAAAGCGCTGGTCATGATCGGCGAGATCGGCGGGGACGCCGAGGAGCGGGCCGCCGAGTACATCAAGGCCGAGATGGACATCCCCGTGGTGGCCTTCATCGCCGGGCGCACCGCCCCTCCGGGCAAGCGCATGGGCCACGCCGGGGCCATCGTCAGCGGCGGCACCGGCACCGCGGCCGAGAAGAAGCAGGCCCTGGAGGCCGCGGGCATCCCGGTGGCGGACCGCCCCGTGGACGTGGTGCCGCGACTCAAGGAAATTTGGAAGAACGCGCCGTAACACTTTGGAGGAGATGGCGTTGGAGCAGACCTACATGATGATCAAGCCCGAGATCGTGGCCGCCGGCGAGCAGAAGGTCGGTGCGATCCTCGAACTGGTCAATCGTTCGGGTTTTCGTATCCTGGACCTGAAGATGCGGCATCTGGACCGCCCGACGGCGCAGGAGTTCTACGCCGTCCACAGGGAGCGGCCCTTCTTCCCGGATCTGATCGAGTACATCACCTCGGGGCCGGTGGTCTGCATCCGCCTCGAGCGAGAGGACGCGGTGCGCAAGCTGCGCGAGCTGGTGGGGGCCACGAATCCCGCGGAGGCCGCGGCGGGCACGATCCGCTTCCTCTATGGGGCGAGCCTGCAGGCCAACGCGGTCCATGCGTCCGATTCGGTGGACAACGGCCGGCTGGAAATCGGCATTATCTTCGGCGATTGAGGCCGTTCAGGTGCCTTCCGCACCTTGACATCCGGTGCTGCGGCTCTTACCGTGAGGCGCTTCGCGATGAAGCTGAATCTCGACAGCCAGCCCCTGGGGCGGGACGACCTCCCGGTCGACCTGGAACTGGATCTCGGTCTCGAGGAGGAGGGCGGCATCGCCGCCGCCGCCTCGTTGAGCGGCATGCTCGAGGTGAACAACACGCAGCGGCACATCGTCCTCTCGGGAACGCTGCAAGTGCGTGACCGCGGGGTCTGCGACCGCTGCCTCGAGGATTTCGTCGTGGAGCATCCGGTTCCGGTCGACATCACCGTCGTCCGCGACGATCCCGGCGAGGACGACGAGACCGAGGGCGCATTCGACAGCTGGATCATCCACCAGGCGCGGGGAGAGGTCGAACTGGACGAACCCCTGCGCGAGGCGGTTCTCCTGGCCCGGCCGCAGAAGCTCCTGTGCCGCGAGGACTGCAAGGGCATCTGTCCGACCTGCGGTTGCAACCGCAACGTCGAGACCTGTGACTGCGCCGACGAGACGCATGACCCGCGCTGGGAAGGCCTGCCAGGCTGACCGGCGGAGAAAGAGGTAGAGGGAACCATGGCCGTACCCAAGAAACGAACCAGCCACGCGCGCAAGGGCAAGCGCCGCGCCAACTGGCACCTGACGACTCCGGATCCCATGAAGTGCTCCAACTGCGGCGCACCCTGTCGCTCGCATCGCGTCTGCCGCAAGTGCGGCCACTACGGCAAGCGCGAGATCATGGTCGTCGATTCCTGACCCCGGTCGGGAACCGACGGAGCCGACGGCAGGGAGGTCGCTGGTGTCTGCCAAGCAGGCGGGAATTCCGGTCATCGCCGTCGACGCCATGGGCGGCGACCACGGTCCCGGTGTCGTCGTATCCGGCGCCGTCGAAGCGCTGCGTCGCGACGCGGGTTTCCGGGTCGCGCTCTACGGCGACGCGGATGCGGTGGGCGCCGAGGTTCAGGCCCTCGACGCGAACGATCTGCCGCTGGACGTCGTAGCCTGCACGCAGGACATCGCTATGGGCGAGGCCCCGGCCACGGCGATCCGCAGCCGTCCCGACTCGCCGATCGTCCGCGCCATGCGCGACCACCGCGCCGGGGACGTGGATGCGGTCGTCAGCGCCGGCAGCACCGGCGCCATGGTCGCCGCGAGCCTGATCCTGCTCGGCCGCCTCGAGGGCGCCGACCGGCCCGCCATCGCCACCGTCATCCCCACCCTCGACCGGCCCTTCGTCCTGCTGGATGTCGGCGCCAACGTGCAGTGCACCCCGGAACACCTGCTGGATTTCGCCCGCATGGGCGCCGTCTACGGCCGTGAGGTCCTGTCCGTCGACGCCCCGCGCGTGGGCCTGCTCAACATCGGCGAGGAGCCGGGCAAGGGCACCGAACTGGTCGTGGCCGCCCACGGCCTGCTCCGGGAGTCTGAACTCGACTTCGCCGGCAACGTCGAGAGCCGGGGGCTGTTGCAGGGGACCGCCGACGTGGTCGTCACCGACGGCTTCACCGGCAACATGGTCCTCAAGCTGATCGAGGGCTTCGGCCTCTTCATGGCTCGTGTCGCCGGCGGATCCGATTCCGGTGCGTCGGGCGGCGGGCTGCGCGGTCTGCTCGAACGCATGGACTACACGGCCTACGGCGGCGCGCTCCTGCTGGGCGTCAAGGGTTCGCCCGTCATCTGCCACGGCGCCAGCAACGCCCGCGCCATCACCAATGCCGTTTCGATCGCGGCGCGGTTGGCCGCCCGGGACCTGCCGGCGCTGGTCGCCGCCGGGCTCGCGGCGGGCGGCTGACGGCCGGCCGGGCCCGACCGCGGAGGTATCCCTTTGTACAAGTTGCCGATGATCTTTCCCGGCCAGGCCTCGCAGAGCGTGGGCATGGCGCGTGATCTCGCCGATCGTCCCGGCCCCGCAGCCGATTTCCTCGCTCGCGTCGACGGGATCCTGGGCCACGACCTGACGACCCTGATGTACGAGGGGCCGGCCGAGACCCTGACCGAGACCTGGAACTGCCAGCCCGCCATCCTGGCCCATTCCACGGCCGTCGTCCTCGAATTGCGGGCCATGGGAATCGAACCGGCCATCGTCGCCGGGCATTCCCTGGGCGAGTTCTCGGCCGCGGTGGCCGTCGGGGCGTTGACCCCGGAAGAGGGATTGCGCCTGGTGCGACGCCGCGGTGAGCTGATGTTCGCCGCCGGACGCGAGCGTCCCGGCACCATGGCCGCCGTGATGGGTCTGTCGGCCGAACGCGTCGTCGAGATCTGCGCCGAGGTTTCCGCCCGGGAGGGCGTGGTCGTGCTGGCCAACCACAATTCGTCCCAGCAGATCGCCGTCTCCGGCGAGGTCGGGGCCGTCGCCGCGGCCGGCGAGGCCCTGAAGGAGGCCGGCGCCCGTCGGGTCGTTCCCCTGAACGTCAGCGGGGCCTTCCATTCGCCCCTGCTCGAAGGCGCCGCGGCCGAGTTCGCCGGTGATCTCGAGGCGGCGTCGGTGTCCGATCCCTGCGCCCCCCTGGTCGCGAACGTCTCGGCGACCCCGGTGGACGACGCCGCGACGCTGCTCGAGGGTTTCCGCCGCCAGTTGACCTCGCCGGTCCTCTGGCACGACGGGCTGGCCCGGATGGTCGCCGACGGCGGTCAGCGCGTGTTTCTGGAGGTCGGGCCCGGCCGCGTGCTCAGCAACATGGCCCGGCGCGAGCATCCCGACACGACCTTCCTGCCCGTGGGCACCGCCGAGGATCTGGATGGACTGATGGACAAGCTGTCGGCGTTGCCCGCATAATGCCGCCGGTCGAGACGGGGCCCGCCGGCCCCGTCGTCGTGACGAGGAGGACGTCATGAGCGAAGGAACCGTCATCATCACCGGCGCCAGCCGCGGCATCGGCCTGGGCATCGCCCGCCGCCTGGCCGCGGACGGCTACGATCTGGCCCTGGTCGCCCGCGACCCGGAGCGGCTCGAGGCCGCCGTCGCGACACTCGAGGGTCCGGGCCGGCGTCTGGTCCTGCCCACGGACATCGGCGACGCGGCGGCGGTGCAGGCCGCCGTCGACCGCGTGCGCGAGGAATTCGGCGCCGTGCACGGCCTGGTGAACAACGCCGGCATCACCGGCGACGGCCTGCTGATGCGGATGAGCGAAGAGAACTGGCGGCGGGTCCTGGACGTCAACCTGACCGGAACCTTCTTCTTTACAAAGTCGGTGTCCGCTCTTATGATGCGCCAAAAGTCCGGGCGGATCGTCAACATCTCGTCCGTCATCGGTCTGACCGGCAACGCCGGCCAGGCGAATTATGCCGCCAGCAAGGCGGGCGTCATCGCGCTGACCAAGTCCGTCGCCAAGGAGCTCGGCGGGCGCGGGGTCACCGCCAACGTCGTCGCTCCCGGGTTCATCACCACGGACATGACGGCGGACCTGCCCGAGAATTTGAAGTCGACGATGCTCGCGAGCATCCCTCTGAAGAGATTCGGCGAGCCGGCGGACGTCGCCGGCGTCGTATCCTTCCTCTTGTCCCCGGACGCTGCGTTCATCACCGGTCAGACGATCGTGGTGGACGGCGGCATGGTCATGTAAGTCATTCCCAAGGAGGGAACGAAAAAATGAGCTCGATTCAGGAAAAGGTCTACGAGATCATCGAGCGGAAGCTCTCCGTGAACCCGGAGCAGATCACCCCCGAGGCCTCGTTCACCGACGACCTGGGCGCCGATTCCCTGGACACCGTGGAACTGGTCATGGACCTCGAAGAGGTCTTCAACATCACGATCCCCGAAGAGGACCAGGAGAAGCTGCGCACGGTGCAGGACGCGATCGATTATCTCGAGGCTCACATCGAGCAGTAGATCCGCTCGTTCGTTCCTGACGATCCGGTCCCCCGGGGTCTCGCCCCGGGGGGCCGCCGACATTTAGATACCGGAGGCAGATGATGGATCACCGCAGGGTTGTGATCACCGGGATCGGGATGGTCTCGGCAGTCGGCAAGGACCGCGAGAGCACGTGGGAGGGACTGCTTGCCGGCCGGCAGGGAGTGGCTCCGATCACCGCCTTCGACACGGAGGGATTCCGGTCGGACTTCGCCGCCGAGGTGCGGGATTTCGCGCCCGAATCGGTCATGGACCCCAAGGAGGTCCGCAAGGCGGACCGCTACGCCCAGCTTGCGATCGTCGCCGCCGACGAGGCCATGCGCCAGTCGGATCCCGGCGATGTCGATCCCCTGCGCGCCGGCGTGGTCCTGGGCTCGGGCATCGGCGGCATGCTGACCTTCGAGGAGCAGCATTCGCGGCTGGTCGAGCGCGGCCCGACCCGCGTCTCGCCGATGTTCATTCCGATGATGATCGCGGACATGGCCGCGGGACTGGTCTCGATCCGCTATCACTACCAGGGGCCGAACTATGCGACGGTCTCGGCCTGCGCCTCGTCGGGCCACGCCCTGGGGCTTTCCTACCGGCACATCGTCGCCGGCGACGCCGACGTGATGATCAGCGGCGGCTCCGAGGCCGCCGTCTGCCCGATGGCCCTCTCCGGCTTCAACTCGATGAAGGCGCTGTCCACGCGCAACGATGATCCGGCCACCGCCAGCCGTCCCTTCGACGCCGAGCGCGACGGCTTCGTCCTGGGCGAGGGCGCCGGCGTGCTGGTGCTCGAGGAACTCGAACGCGCGCGGGCCCGCGGGGCCGAGATCATCGCCGAGGTCGTGGGCTACGGCATGACCGCCGACGCTTATCATATGACCCAGCCCGACAACGAGGGCACCGGCGCCCGCAACTGCATGCGCCTGGCGATCGAGCACGCCGGCATCGCTCCCGAGGCGATCGGCTACATCAACGCCCACGGCACTTCGACGCCCTTCAACGACAAGATCGAGACCAAGGCGATCAAGGATCTCTTCGGCGACCACGCCCGGCGACTGGCCGTCAGTTCGACCAAATCGATGACCGGCCATCTCCTGGGCGGCGCCGGCGGCCTGGAGGCCGGCGTGACGGCGCTCGCGCTGAAGCACGGCGCGCTGCCGCCGACCATGAACCTCCACAACCCGGACCCGGAATGCGACCTGCACTATTGCGCGAACCAGGCCGAGGAGCGGGACGTGGAGTACGCCTTGTCGAATTCCTTCGGCTTCGGCGGCCACAACGTCAGCCTCTGCCTCAAGGCCTGGCGGTAGCGAAGATGGGGGGGGGCGGTCCGGCGTCATGAGCATGCGACAGCGCATCCGCAAGTGGATCGGTGTGGCCCGGCGCGTCGACGGCGAGGTTGCGTCGAACGACGTGGCCGACCAGACCGTGGACGTGGCTGCGATCGAGGCCAAGCTGGGCTACGATTTCGACGACCCGACCCTGCTCGGCCAGGCGCTCATCCACCGCTCGCATACGCATGTCGCCGGCGTCCATCGCCGCGAATCGAACGAACGTCTGGAATTCCTCGGCGACGCCGTGCTCGAACTCGTCGTCAACGAGTACCTCTACCGTCTCTATCCCTCCGCCGAGGAAGGCGAACTCACCCAGCTCAAGTCGCAACTCGTCTGCGGTACCAGCCTCTCCGGGGTCGCCTCCGGCCTCGATATCGGCGCCCACATCCTGATGAGCCGGGGCGAGGCCGCCACCGGGGGCCGCCAGCGTTCGAGCATCCTGGCCGATACGGTCGAGGCGATCATCGGTGCCGTCTACCTCGACGGCGGGCTCGATGCGGCGCGTCAGGTCATCCGACGCTGGGTCCTGAGCGAGGCCGACCGTCTGGCCGACGACGAGGCCCTGGTCAACCACAAGAGCCGCCTGCAGGAGGTGATCCAGGCCCGCTTCAAGGCGCCGCCCCGCTATCGCGTGCGCGGAGTCGAGGGGCCGGACCACGATCGGATCTTCACGATCGAAGTGATGTTCCAGGGCAGGATCCTGGGGGCGGGGGTCGGCCCCAACAAGAAGATGGCCGAACAGGTCGCCGCCGGAGACGCCCTGGCCCGTCTCGAGGCGGATCCCGACATCCTGGACAGGGAGCTGTGACCGCCTTCCGGCGGTGACGCCCGGAAGGACAGCATGTACAAGCCTCGACTCTGCGCGCACCGTCACGCCGGAGGCCTTTCCCGGCTGGGTTTCTGCGTCCTCCTGCTGACCCTGTTGCCGGCCCTGGCTACCCGGGCCGCGCCGTCCCCGCCTGCGACGCCCGTCGCCGCGGACACCGTTTCGGTCGACGACGATCCGATGCACCACGGCGCCGGCACCAGCTACATGGTGGGCCGCAGCCTGCTCGACGGCGGCGACGCCGAATCCGCGTTGCCCTATCTGGGGCAGGCCTACCGTCTCGAACCCGGGATCCCCGAGTTCGGCGAGGCCTTCATCGAGGCCCTGCTGCGCCAGGGCTACGGCAGCGAGGCGCTGCGGGTCAACCGCGAGCTCCTGGCCGCGCGTCCGGGGGATTTCGGCCTGGGCGAGCGTCAGGTCTTCATCCTGACCGGACTCGAACTGCATGACGAGGCCCTGGCTGCCCTGGCCGCCCTGCGCGTCGCCCATCCCGATTCCAGCCAGCTCATCCTGCTCCAGGCCGAAGTGCAGTCCCGGGCCCGCCGCGGCGACGACGCGCTGTCCAGCTATCGGGAGGCCCTGGAGCTGCGTCCCCAAGACCGGGAGGACATCTACCTGGCGATGTGCCGACTCGCCGCCCGGGCCGACCGGGGCGAGCTGCTGGCCGCGCTTTGGGGGGAGGCGCTGACGGCCCTGCCCGGCTCCCGGATGATCCGCCTCGGAGCGCTGCAGCATCTCGTCGAGGCCGGCCGCTTCGAGCGGGCCGTCACCGTGGCCGCGGCCGGCGATTCGTTGCGCGCGTCGGGGGACGACCCGGAGGCCGCCGGTCTCGCCTGGAACCAGCTGCTCGCCGAGCTCCTGGAGCGCGCCGGCCGCTACGCGCTGGGGGCCGAGCTGCTGCGCTCCGATGCCGGATCCGGCGGGCTGGACCGCGACGGCACGTTGCTGCTGGCGCGACTGGAGGCCGGCGCCGGCGACCAGGTCGCCGCGATCCTCGCCCTGCGTTCGGCCGCTTCCCGCTGGCCGGACGATCCTCTCGTGAGACTGGATCTGGGCCGGCTCCTGGCCGACACCGGGGACCTGGGCGGCGGCGAGGCCGAGCTGCGGCGGGCCTTGGCACTGGCGCCCAACCAGCCGGCGATCCCCCTGGCCCTGATCTCGATCCTGCTGCGGCGCCATCCGGACGAGTTGCAGCCCGGGGGCGGCGCGCCCCTGACGGCCCTGCACGAGGAAGTGGCCGCTCTCGCCGCCGACGCCGCGATCATGCTCGGCGACGATTATCCCCGAAGCAACATGCTGCTGGGCTTCGCCTTCCACGCCGCCGGCCGGCTGGAAGAGGCGGGCGAACAGTACAAGATCGCGACGCGGGAGCCCGCCTTGGAGCGCGACGCCATGCTCAGCCTCTCCTTCGTCTACGAGGAGATGCGCGACGTTGACCGGTTGCTGGGCGTGCTCGAGCTCCTGCTGTCCGCGCATCCCGACGACGCCGAGATCCAGAACGCGATGGGCTACGCCCTGGCCGACGCCGACCGCGAACTGCCCCGGGCGGAGACCCTGATCCGGAAGGCCCTGGCCCAGGAGCCCGAGAGCGGGGCCTATCTGGATTCCCTGGGTTGGGTCCTCTACCGCCGCGGGGATTTCGAGGGCGCCTTCGACCAGATGGTCGCCGCGGTGAACGCCCGTCCCGAGGATCCGGTGATCCTGGAGCACATGGGGCGCGTCCTGTTGGCCCTGGGCCGGACCGAGCGGGCGCTGACGGTCCTGCGCCGCGCGCGGGACGTCGGCAACGACGGCCTCGACGACCTGATCGCCGAACTGGAGGGCGGGCCGTGATCCGCGCCCGCGGCCGCACGCTTCCGGCCGCGGCCGGGGGCCTCCTGGTGCTGCTCGTCCTGGCCGGCGGCGCCGCCGCCGCGTCCGTTTCAGACGAGCCGGAAACGGGCCTGCTGCGATTCGCCGGCTGGCGGGCGTCCTTCATGGGGCGCGAGGAGGCGGGCGCCCTCTGCTGGCTGCGCTCGGCCGAAGACCGCTGGCGTTGCGAGATCCTCGCCCCAGGGGAGGTCGGCGACGACCGTTCCCTCCTGCTGGAGCGGGCGGGGGAGGGCTGGACCCTGATCCGCGCCGACGTCGACGTGGCGACCGTCCAGGGCTGGCGTCGTCCCTTCCGGGAGCTGGATGCGCGCGTCGCCGGCGCCGTCGGCTCCGTCCTCGCCGCGCTCGACGACCCGGGGTTCACGCCCGACGTCGGCTGCGTCGCTCGCCATGCCGGAGATGCTGCGGCGCGGATTCCCGCGGGCGGTCGCCCGGCCTGGTTCGCCGCCGCCCGGAAGGCCGTTCCGGACGACGTCTTCCGCATCGACCTGCCCCTGCTGCGCGCCGTCGGCGCCGACAGCCTCGCAGCGGCCGCGGTCGGAGACGATCGGGCGCGGTCGATGGTGCGGTCCGCGCTCGAGTCCCGCGCCCGGGGCCGGGGCGCTCCCGTCGAGACCTGGACCTGCGCCCGGCTGGTGAACGACGGCGGCGCGCCGCGCCTGAGGCTGAGTTCTTCCCGGCGGCCCGGCAGCCTGGTCCTCGAATTGCGGGGGACCCTGCCGGTGGCCTATCATCCCGATGATGTCTTTCTGCCCCTCTGGCCTCTGGCCGAGGTGCTCGAATTTCGTTGACCCTCCGGGAACTTCCCCGCCCATCGCGTGTTGATCCACGGGCAGTCGGAAGCATCTGGAGGAGCGAGGATGAACACCTTGAGCATGGATCGCCGTCCGGACTCGCCGCCGCCGCGTGCCCACGATCTGGCCGGGATGCGCGACGAGGACCTGATCGTCCTGGTCCAGCAGGGCCAGCGGCGTCCCTTCGACGAGTTGGTCCGCCGCTACAAGGGCCGCCTTTTCAGCTTCATCCTGCGCATGGTGGCCGACCCGGTCGAGGCGGAGGAGCTGGCCCAGGACACCCTGATCCGCGCCTACATCCACGCGGACAAGTATCGCGAGATCGCCCGCTTCTCGACCTGGCTCTTCACGATCGCCACCAATCTGGTGCGCAACCGCGTCCGCCGCATCAAGAGACAGCCACGGATGCTCAGTCTCGATCCGGCGCCGCAGGACGACGACGTGGCGCCGCTCGATCCCCCCGATCGCCTCGCCGACCCGACGCGAGGCCTCGAGGGGCGCGAACTGGGCGAGCTGATCGCCAAGGCCACCAGCCAGATCCCCGAGAAGTACCGGATCCCTTTCCTGCTGCGGGAGGTCGAGGAGCTGACCTACGAGGAGATCCAGATGGTGACCGGGCTCAAGCTGGGCACGGTGCGGTCGCGGATCAACCGGGCCCGCACCCGCTTCCGGAAACTGATCAAGCCGCTGCTGCGCAACGAGTCGCTGCTGCCGCAGCTGGAAGCGCTCGAGGCCAGGATGGCCGAGACCGACGACGAGTGACAACCGAGGGAACGATTTCGCGGAGGGCACCCTGATGTTCTGCTACAAGTCTCGCCAGTGGATCAGCCAGGCCGAGGATGGACTCCTGCCGGCCGATCGCATCGTGGCTCTGGAGAAGCACCTCGCCCGTTGTCCCGAGTGCCGCGCCCACCGCGACGAGCTGGCGCAGGCCCGGCGTCTGCTGCGCGCCACCGCGCCCGAGCTTCCCGACAATTTCGAATGGAAGCTGCAGTTGCGCCTGAACCGCACCCTGCAGGAGAACGCCGCCGCCGCCGCCGTGCCCTGGGAGGACGCCGCGCCCCGCGGCGCCGCGGGCTGGTTGCGCTCCTTCGCCTTTTCCGCCGTCACCGGAGCGGCCCTGACCGCGGCCCTGGCCGTCTTCGTCCTGCCCGCCCTGCGCGAGGCCGGGCCCTCCGTCGGCCGACCGGGCGGAGAGACCGCGTCCGTCGTCCAACCTCGGGCCGATGCCGGCGACCCGCTCGCCGCCTTCCTCCAGGAGCCCGCATCGGGCTCGGTCGGCCGCACGGCCGGGGACACCGACCGTCGTCCGCTGCTGCCCGCCGCCGGATCCGCTTTCGGCTGGGGCGGCGGCGAACGCAACGGCCGGCCCGTGACCCTCTTCGGATCCTCGCGCCCCTCGTTCTCGGTCCCCGAGCGCAGCCTGGGCGACATCGAGGCGATCGCCCGGCTCAGCCAGCAGAACGCCCGTCTGCGCGCCGCCCTGGACCAGGCCCGTCGCGACAACATCGCGCTCCAGTCGTTGCTTGAGGACCGAAAGTCTGCTTTACTGGACAGCAGTTCCCGGCGTCAGTGACCCCACAACCACTCCGTGAGGTGAACATGAGCGGACTTCGCCGCGCCGCGCTCGCGTGCGGCGTCCTGTTGGCGTTCCTGCAGTTTTCCGGCTGCAGCGGCGGCTCGACGCGACACGCCATCGTCTCCTCAGTGGGGCCTTACGGCGACGTCGCCGTGGTGATCTCGGACGACGCCCTGCGCGCCGGGACCCGCGACGTCCTCGACATGATCAATCCCGACGTCTCCTTCGTCCTGAAATCCGAGAAATATCTCCGCTTCGATTTCTTCCCCGAGCATCGCTGGCAGGACGCGCGGAACTACCGCAACATCATCTATGTCGTGCGCTGGGGCGACGGCGGCGGCCTGCAGCGCGAGGTCGAGTCGCTGCTCTCCGACCAGACGCAGCAGCAGATGACCCGGGGCGCCGGCGGCCTCGTCTATCTCGACGATCCCTACTTCAAGAACCAGCTGCTCTTCGTCGCCATCTCGTCCGATCGCAACAGCCTGATCAGCGTGCTCAACGGTCGGAAGGAATACATCGCGGAGATGCTGCGGGAACGGAGCATCGCGCGGATGATCGACGACCACCGTCACCAGGGGCTGCTGCCCGGCAACGTGGCGAGCCTCTGGCGGGAGCATGCCTTCAGCCTCGAGATCCCCGCCACCTACCGGCCCAACCAGGACCGGCCCCGCGGCTTCGACGGGCTGGAGTGGATCCGCAACGATCCCACCCGGGGCATCAGCGTGGCCTGGCGCGCGTCCGACGACCCTGCGGCCGCGCTCGGAGACCGGGAGTTCCTGCAACGGTTGCGCGAGGATCTGGGCCGGGAGCTGCACGGCGAGGAACTGCACCCCGAATCCTTCGCCTGGAGCGAGGAGACCGTGGCCGGCCTGCCGGCCGTGAAGCTGACCGGGGCCTGGAGCAGTCGGCGGGTGACCGCGGGCGGTCCCTTCTGGAGCTATTTCGTGGCCGACGCCCGGCGCGGCCGGGTCCTCTGCCTGGACCTGCTGGTCTATGCGCCGGATCGTCCCAAGATGGACTACTTCCGCCGGATGCGCGCCATCCTGGGCACCCTCTCCCTGGAGCCACCCCGCTAGTCCGAGGAGGCCGACATGAAACGCCGCAGCTCGAGTCGCCCGGTTCGTCGTCCTTCATGGATCGCGATCCTGACCGTGCTCGTCGTCGCTTCGGCCGGCGTCGCCGCCCAGGCCGGGGAGGTCCTGCTCCTGGACTGGGAGGGGGCCATCGGGCCCGTGTCCGCCGAGTACCTGCGCGACGGCCTCGCCGAGGCCGCCGACGCCGGCGCCGAACTCCTGGTCTTCCGGATGGACACGCCCGGCGGCCTGGACACGGCGATGCGCGAGATGATCCGCGACATCATGGCCTCGCCGGTGCCGGTCGCCGTCTATGTGGCGCCCGAAGGAGCCAGGGCCGCCTCGGCGGGGGTCTTCCTGATCACCGCGGCCCACGTCGCCGCCATGGCGCCGGCCACCAACGTCGGCGCCGCCCATCCGGTCGGGGTGGGGGGGAAGCTGGACGAGACGATGGCCGAGAAGGTGGCCAACGACGCCGCGGCCTACCTGCGCAGCCTCGCCGCCCAGCGCGGCCGCAACCAGGAGTGGAGCGAGCGGGTCGTCCACCGCAGCGTCTCGGTGGCCGCCGATTCGGCCCTCGCCCTGGGCGTGATCGATCACGTGGCCGCCGACCTGGACGACCTGCTGGAGCAGTGCGACGGCCGGGTCGTGACGACCGCCGCGGGGGAAAGGACGCTGCAGACCGCCGGGGCCGCGGTCGTCGTGCGGGATCTGAGCTGGCGGCAGGAGTTCCTGCGCCGGATCACCGATCCCAACATCGCCTACATCTTCATGATGCTCGGCGTCTACGGCCTCTTCTTCGAACTGAGCCGGCCGGGCGCCATCGTCCCCGGCGTGGTCGGCGCCATTTGCCTGCTGCTGGCCCTGCTGGCCTTCCAGGGTCTTCCCGTCAACTACGTCGGGGTGCTCCTGATCCTGGTCGGCATGGTCCTGCTGCTGCTGGAGATCAAGATCACCAGCTTCGGCACCCTGGCGATCGGAGGCACCGTGTCGCTGCTGCTGGGATCCCTGCTGCTCTTCGAGAACGCCGGCCCGCTGGCCCGCCTGTCGCTGCGGGTGGTGCTGCCGGTGGTCATCTTCACTGTGGTCTTCTTCCTGGCGATCGTCGGCATGGCGATGCGCGCGCAGCGCCGCCGGCGCGTGACCGGGATCGACGCCCTGGTCGGGGAGGAGGCCGAGGTCCGGGTGGCCGAAGCCGACGGACGCTCGGGCACCGTGGCCGTCTTCGGCGAGCTCTGGCGCTACGCCGCCGACGTCCCCTTGCGCCGGGGAGATCGGGTGGTTGTTTCCGGATGCGACGGGCGCCGCGTGATCGTGAAACCCCTGTCCGCGGACGTGGACACAACGACGGAGGGAAGGACATGACCCTGACGTTCTCGCTGACCACGATCCTGATCCTGGTCTTCATCATCCTGGCCAACTCGATCCGGATCCTGAAGGAATACGAGCGGGCCGTCATCTTCCGGCTCGGCCGGCTCATCGGCATCAAGGGGCCGGGACTGATCATCCTGATCCCGATGATCGACCGCATGATCAAGGTCGGACTGCGCACGATCCCCATGGACGTGGCGCCGCAGGACGTGATCACCCGGGACAACGTCTCGGTCAAGGTCAACGCGGTCATCTACTTCCGGGTCGTCAGCCCCGACAAGGCGATCGTCAACGTCGAAGACTTCCTCTTCGCCACCTCCCAGGTCGCCCAGACCACCCTGCGCAGCGTCATGGGGCAGGTCGAGCTGGACGAGCTGCTCTCGCAGCGCGAGAAGCTGAACCTGCAGATCCAGGAGATCATCGACCACGCCACCGACCCCTGGGGCATCAAGGTGAGCACGGTCGAGATCAAGGACGTCGACCTGCCCGCGGAGATGCGGCGCGCGATGGCGCGGCAGGCCGAAGCCGAACGCGAGCGGCGCGCGAAGGTCATCCACGCCGAGGGCGAGTTCCAGGCCAGCAAGCAGCTGGCCGCAGCGGCCAAGGTCGTCTCGACCGATCCCGCGGCGATCCAGCTGCGCTACCTGCAGACCCTGGGGGAGATCGCCCGCGAGAACAGTTCGACGATCATCTTCCCGGTACCCCTGGACATCTTCAAATTCCTGGCCAAAGGTCGTGAAAGTGAAGCCTGACATCCGCTCCGGGCGGCGCCTAGCGGCGCCGCTGGCCATCTTGGTCCTCGTCGCGGCGGTCCTGCCCGCCGCCGCCCAGCAGCGCCCGACCAATCCGGTCTCGGGTCGCACCCCCGTCGAGCGCGAGGTCATGGCCTCGCGCCCGGCATGGGAGTTCTCCTTCGGCGCGGGGGTCCTCTCCGGCGGCGATCTCTTCCAGGTCCGCAGCGAGGCCGTGCGCAGCTGGGATCCTCCGGCCGGCGCTCCCTTCAATTCGGACAAGTACACCGTCACCCTGGACGAGGACCTGCTGCTGGCCATGACCTTGGCCTACGTTCCGCGGCCGACCTGGAAGCTGCGTCTGGACCTGGCCTGGTCCGAAGTGCAGGCCTCGGCCATGGCGCGTTTCGGCGAGACCGTGGTCGTCGTGCCCTATGACGAGGTGAGCTTCACATCGATCGGCGTCGGGGTCGAGGGAGTGATGGCCGATGCCGGCCGCTTCCGGCCCTATCTCCTCGCTCAGGCCCTGCTGGTCTTCGTCGGCAGTTCGGGAGGAGACCTGGACGGGGTCCGCCCCGGCGCCCGTTTCGGCCTGGGCCTGCAGGCCATCGTCGGCCCCAACTGGTCCTTCCGGGCGGAATTGAGCGACACCGTGCTCCAGGTCGACAGCGACGACCATCGGGACGCCCTCGAGGAGCCGTTCGAGTTCACGGAATACGGTCCCCAGCATCTGCTGGGAGCGACGGGCTCGGTGAGCGTCAGCTTCTAGAGTGTCCCATACAGAGGACGGCCGGCGTCGCGGCCGGCGTTGACGCATTTTTTTAAGAAAATAGTGCAACCAGTTGGATCATAATGATTTGACCGGTTAATTGTCATGTCGTCTATTTGGAATTGGACTGTTATGATTTGGATTATCCGCCTGTCACGCTTATAATTGTGTGCTTGCGACGGAGACGTATCGGACCGTTCCGGGGGCGGCTGGGCAGGTTTTTGGGTCGAGGGCTGGAGGCTGGTAATGGGCAACGTGATCGCGGTAGTGAACCACAAGGGCGGCTCGGGCAAGACAACCACGGCGCTGAACCTGGCCGCGGGTCTGACCCGTTACAGCGACATCACCTCTTCCTGCCTGCTCCTGGACATGGACCCCCACGGCTGCGCGACCTCGTCGCTGCTGGGCAAGCTCGACGGCGAGCCCCCCGCCCGGTCCCTCTTCGACGTGCTGCGGCGGGCGATCACGCCCCAGGACGGCATCACCTCGACCGTCTTCGACGAGAACATCGACATCATCCCGGCCAGTCCCTCGCTGGAGAGCATGGCGCGGACCCAGCTCACCGACCGCCTGGTGCGCGTCACGCAGGCCCTGTCGACGGCCTACGGCTGGATCATCATCGACACGCCGCCCAACTTGGGCATCCTGACCCAGAACGCGTTGGTGGCCGCGGACTACGTGCTCGTGCCCGCGCCCTGCACCGGCCTCTCGGTGACCACGCTGCGTCAGCTCAACGAGCTGATCGAGCGGGTCCAGGAGCGCCCCAACATCTGGCTCCAGGTCCTCGGCGTTCTGATCACGATGAAGGACGGGCGCACCGAACTGCAGCCCGAGGTCCTGCGCGAGATGAAGTCCGTCTTCAAGAACAAGATCTTCAAGACCATCATCACGAACAACATCAAGATCGAAGAGGCGCCCGCCAAGTCGCGGAGCATCTTCTCCTACGATTCGGGCTGCCTCGGCGCCTCGCTCTACCGCGATTTCATCAAGGGCGAGTTCCAGCGCAAGCACAAGGCGCTGGAGAAGAAGCGGGGCGAGCGGATCGAGAAGATGAGCGCGGCTTCCCACTCGGACTAGTTCATAGATCCCGGACGAAGGGGTTGCCGACGCGCTCGCGGCCGACGGTCGTCTCGACGCCGTGCCCCGGATGCAGCACCGTCGCGTCGGGCAGGGCGTAGACGACCGTGCGGATGCTGCGCGCCAGCGCTTCGGCGTCGCCTCCGGGCAGGTCGGTGCGGCCCACCGAATCCGCGAAGATCAGGTCGCCCACCAGGGCGTTCCCCTCCCAGGCGAAGAGCAGGTGTCCCGGGCTGTGTCCGGGCACGTGGCGCACGTCCAGCGCTCCCCCGGCGAAGGGCAGCGCGACGCCGTCGGCCAGGTCGCCCGCGGCCCGCGGCGGTGTCGCCGGCGGGAAGCCGTACATCGCCCGGTGCCGGTTCATGCCGGCCACGATGGCCGCCTCGGCGGGATGGTGGCGCAGGGGGAGGTCCCACTCGGACTGGATCTCGGCCGCGGCGCCGATGTGGTCGAAATGCCCGTGCGTGCCGATCAGCCCGACCAGCCGGCAGCCGCTCGCCTCGATCGCGTCCAGCAGGACGCCGGCGTCGTCGCCGGGATCGAAGAGCAGGGCTTCGCTCGTGTCGGGGGAGGCCAGCAGGTAGGCGTTGGTCAGCAGCGGGCCGACGGGGTGGCGGGTCAGAATCCAGTTCGCGCTGGTGTTCACGGCCGGCCTTTCATGGAAAACGGCCCCGCCCGTTGACGGGCGGGGCCGCTGTCGTCGCCGCTAGTCTTCGTAGTATTCGCGGCCCAGGTGCGTGATGAGCTCTTCGCCCATCATCCAGCGCAGCGTGTTCTTCAGCTTCTTCTGCTGGATGAAGAGATCGTGCTCCGGGGTCAGCCCCTCGGGGGTCACCGGGCTCTTGAAGTAGAACGACAGCCATTCCTGGATGCCGCCCATGCCGGCGCGGCCGGCCAGGTCCAGGAAGAGGGCCAGGTCCAGCACGATCGGCGCGGCCAGGATCGAGTCGCGGCAGAGGAAGTCGACCTTGATCTGCATCGGCATGCCCAGCCAGCCGAAGATGTCGATGTTGTCCCAGCCCTCCTTGTTGTCCCCCCGCGGCGGATAGTAGTTGATCCGCACCTTGTGGTAGAGGTTGCCGTAGAGGTCCGGGTAGAGCTCCGGCTGGAGGATGGTGCCCAGCACGCTGAGCTTCGACTCCTCCTTCGTCTTGAACGACTCGGGGTCGTCCAGGACCTCGCCGTCGCGGTTGCCCAGGATGTTCGTCGAGAACCAGCCGTTCATGCCCAGCAGGCGGGCCTTGAAGCCGGGGGCGAGGATGGTCTTCATCAGGGTCTGGCCCGTCTTGAAGTCCTTGCCGCAGGTCGGCGAGCCGGTCTTCTTGGCCAGCTGCTCGAGGGCGGGGTAGTCCGCGCTCAGGTTCGGGGCGCCGTTGGCGTAGGGGATGCCCATCTTGATCGCCGCGTAGGCGTAGATCATGCTGGGGGCGATGTCCTGGTGGTTGGTCCGCAGGCCCTCCTCGAAGGCCTCGATCGTCGCGTGCACCTCGGACTTCTTCAGGAAGATCTCCGTGGATCCGCACCAGACCATGACGACGCGCTCGCAGCCGTTGTCCTTCTTGAACTTCTCGATGTCGGCCATGACCTGCTCGGCGAGGTCCATCTTCGTGGCGCCCTGCTTGACGTGGTCGCCCTGGAGCTTCTTGACGTAGTAGTTGTCGAAGACGGCCGGCATGGGCTTGATGGCGTCGAGCTCGGGCTTGAGCTCCTCGAGCAGGTCGCGGGGCAGCACGCCGCAGTTGACGGCGGCGTCGTAGACGGAGTCCGTGAAGATGTCCCAGCCGCCGAAGACGATGTCGTCCAGTTCGGTCAGGGGGACGAAGTTCCGAACCAGGGGCTGACGGTTCTCGGTCCGCTTGCCCAGCCTGATGTGGCCCATCTGGGTCACGCTGCCGATGGGCAGGCGGATGCCCTTGCGGATCGCGATGACGCCGGCCATGAAGGTCGACGAGACGGCTCCCATGCCGGGCGTGAGAATGCCGAGTTTCCCGGATGCGGGCTTGATGGTCAGGGATTCAGCCATGGCAAGGCTCCTCTCTTTGCGCTGGCGGAAAGTCCAGCTGCCGGGGCCGCCGCATCGGCGGTCTGTATCTCGGGCGGAACGCCTCCGGCGGGCCGGCCGGCGTCTTCGCTCGCTATCTTCCTGACACTTGCAGGAGATAAACCGTCGCGTCGGGGAAAGCAAGTCATTTGTAGGCGCGACGCGCGCGGGGGCGGCGACAAGATTGCCCTGGCGCGGGCCTCCCGTAGTGGGCTATAATTGTCACTCTCCCGGTGAGGATGCGACCTTCCTCTCCGGGTTCGTTTTGACCTGAACACGCCTTCAGCAGCCGGAGGCCTCCAGATGACCGAACCTCGCCCCGTGCCCTTCCTCGACCTCAAGGCCCAGATCGCGCCTTTCCGCGCGGAGATCGATGCGGCCATCGCCGACGTCGTCGACAACACCGCCTTCATCCTCGGCGAGCGCGTGGCCGGTTTCGAGAAGGCCTTCGCCGAGTATTGCGAGTGCAGCCATTGCGTCGGCCTCGATTCGGGGACTCAGGCGCTGCACCTGATCCTGCGCGCCCTCGGCGTCGGTCCGGGCGACGAGGTCGTCACCGTTCCCAACACCTTCATCGCCACGGTCTCGGCGATCGTCCAATCCGGCGCCACGCCGGTCTTCGTGGACGTCGATCCCGACACCTGGCTGATGGACCCGGCCGCCCTCGAGGCGGTGCTCACGCCCCGGACCAAGGCCCTGCTGCCGGTCCACCTCTTCGGCAACGTGCTGCCCTTCGCCGAGATCCAGGCCGTGGCCGACGCCGCCGGCGTGCCCGTGATCGAGGACGCCTGCCAGGCCCACGGCGCCCGCTACAAGGGACGCCGCACCGGCAGCCTAGGCGCCGCGGCCGCGTTCAGCTTCTATCCCGGCAAGAACCTCGGCGCCTTCGGCGACGGCGGCGCCGTCACCACGGCGGATCCGGCCACCGCGGAGTTGTTGACCAGCCTGCGCCACCACGGGCAGACCCGGAAGAACATCCACGACCACGTGGGCTACACCGGGCGTCTGGACGCACTGCAGGCCGTCGTGCTGTCGCTCAAGCTGAAGCGGCTCGACGCCTGGAACGACCGCCGCCGGGCCATCGCCGCCCGCTACCGCGAGCGTCTGGCCGGAAGCTACCGCATGCCAGAATTGGTGGCCGACACCGAGCCGGTCCACCACCTCTTCCCGATCCAGAGCCCGGATCCCGAGGGCCTGATCGCGAGGCTGGCCGAGAACAAGGTCTTCTGCGGCCGCCATTACCCGGTTGCCTGCCACCGTCAGCCCGCCCTGACGGCCTATATCCCGGAAGGGGCCGAATTCCCCGTCGCCGAGACCCTTTGCGAGGGGATCGTGTCGTTGCCGATGTTCGCAGAAATGACCGAAGATATGGTGGACAGGGTCTGTGACCTTCTGCTATAATTTCTTTCGATTTGAATGTCCCGCCCCGCTACGGTCGAGGAGCCAACAGGGCGAAAGGGGATGGATGGTTTCAAGCTAACGCGTTTCCGGCACCCATAGCATCACTCTGATTCGCCGCAGAGGGAGAAGCATCTCATGAAGGAAGACGCGGTGGCGTTCACGTCCGTGGCTGATGAGGTAATGCGCCCGACGCCTGCCTTGTACATCGTGGCGGACACTTCACGATTCGCCAGCATCCAGGGTACTCTCAAGCGTCTTTTCGACGCGGCCGCGGCCGTGTCGGCACTGATCGTGCTGTCTCCGCTTCTGCTGGTGATCTCCCTGCTCGTCAAGCGATCGAGCCCCGGACCCGTCCTCTTCGTGCAGGAGCGGGTGGGGAAGGACGGGCGGATCTTCCGCTTCTTCAAGTTCCGGACGATGTTCCACAACAGCGACGACGCCATACACCGCCAGTTCGCCTCGATGTTCATCAACGGCGACGGCGACGGCGCCTCCGGCGACAACGTCTACAAGATGACCCAGGATCCCCGCGTGACCGGCATCGGCGCCTTCCTGCGCCGGACCTCCCTCGACGAGTTGCCCCAGCTCTTCAACATCCTCCGCGGCGAGATGTCCGTAGTGGGCCCCCGCCCGCCGTTGCCCTACGAGCTGGAGCAGTACCAGCCCTGGCATCACGAGCGCCTGCGCGTCACGCCCGGCCTGACCGGTCTGTGGCAGGTGAGCGGACGGAGCACTGTGCCCTTCGAGGAGATGGTCCGTCTGGACATCCACTACATCAACACGTGGAGCCTGGGCCTCGACCTCCGCATCGTGGCCCGGACGATTCCGGTCATCCTCCAGGGATCCGGCGCCTATTGATCAAGCTCGTTCTCAAGCCGCTCACCTCACGTGCGATACACAGTGAGGAGAGTTTCCGCGGCGCGCCGCCAGTCGACCGGCCCGCGCGTTCGCCCATTCCTCGTCCGTCCGTGCAAAGGAGTCGGTCATGATCCGAATGGCGGCCATCGGCTGCGGCTACTGGGGCCCCAACCTGATCCGGAACTTCAACAACCATCCGGATGTCGAGTTGGCCTCGATCTGCGATCTGGACGAGGCTCGTCTCGCCCACCTCGGCGGACTGTACCCGCAGGCCACGACCACCCGGGACGCCGACGCGATCGTGAACGACGACTCCATCGACGCCGTGATCGTCGCCACGCCCGTCTCCACCCACTACCCCCTGGGGCGCAAGGTGCTGGAGTCCGGCAAGCATCTCTTCATCGAGAAGCCGATGGCCGCCAGCGCCGCGGAATGCCGCGAGCTCAACGCCCTGGCCGAGGCCCGCGGGCTGCAGATCATGGTCGGGCATACCTTCCTCTTCGTGCCCGCGGTGCGCAAGATCCGGACGCTGATGCAGGAGGGCGACCTCGGCGAGGTCTACTACGTGAACATCCGGCGGGTGAACCTGGGCATCTTCCAGAAGGACGCCAACGTCGTCTGGGACCTGGCGCCTCACGACGTGGCCATGCTGAACTGGCTCTTCGGCGCCGCGCCCGAGGTGGTCAGCGCCACCGGCCGCGCCTACGTGCAGGAGGGCATCGAGGACGTCGCCTTCCTGACCCTGGAATATCCCGGCCGGCGCCTGGCTCATATCCACGTCAGCTGGCTGGATCCGAACAAGGTCCGCGAGGTGACCTTCGTCGGCAGCCGCAAGATGCTGGTCTACGACGACGTCGCGACCATGGAGAAGATCCGCGTCTACGACAAGGGCGTGGACGTCATGCAGCACTACGACAACTTCGGCGAGTTCCACCTGGCCTACCGCCACGGCGACATCAACATCCCGAAGCTGGACCAGGTCGAGCCGCTGAAGATCGAGGCGGCCCACTTCGTGAACTGCATCAGGGGCGAGGAGACTCCCCTGAGCAGCGGCCAGCTCGGCCAGCAGGTCGTCGAGGTGCTCGAGAAGGCCTGCCTCTCGATCAAGCTCGACGGCAAGCCCCACGAGCTGGTATACAGCGGGTCGTAGACGGAACCCCGACCCGGGATGGATGATGGTGGCGAAGCGATCGCTGCGCGTGGCGATGATCGGTCAGAAGGGATACCCGCCGGTCCACGGCGGGATCGAGAAGCATGTGGCCGAGCTCTCGCGCCGGCTGGTGGCGCGCGGCGTGCAAGTCGACATCTTCAGCCGGCCTCATTACAGCGACGCCGACGGACCCACGGACCTGCCCGGGCTGCGGGTCCGTCGTCTTTCCAGCATCCCCACCAAGCACCTCGACGCCATTTCGCACAGCCTGCTGGCCACCCTGGCCAGCCTCCGCGGCTACGACATCGTCCACTACCACGCCATCGGGCCGAGCCTGCTCTCGGGCCTGCCCCGCTGGTTCGGCCGGGCCCGCACCGTGGTCACGGTCCACGGCCTGGACTGGCAGCGCGAGAAATGGGGCCGCCTGGCCCGCAGCGTGCTCCGGGTCGGCGAGGTGGCCAGCGCCCGGCTGCCCGATCGCACCATCGTCGTGGCCGAGGCCCTGGCCGACCACTACCGGCGCCGGCACGGCCGCGAGACCGCGGCCATTCCCAACGGCATCGAGCCGCCGATCCTGCGCGAACCCGGACTGATGATCGAGCGGGACCTGCCGCGCGCGTACATCCTCTTCGTCGGGCGGCTCGTGCCCGAGAAGGGATGCCATCTGCTGCTCGAGGCCTACGCCGCGCTGCCCGAAACGCTGCGACGCGAATTCTCCCTGGTCGTGGCCGGGGACGCGGGCTTCACCGAGAGCTACGTCCGCCGGTTGCATCGCGACGCGCGCGGCGACGTCCACTTCACGGGCTTCGTCCACGGCGCGCTGCTCGACGAGCTCTACACGAACGCGTCCCTGGTCGTGCTGCCGTCGACGCTCGAGGGGCTTTCGATCGCCCTGCTCGAGGGCATGAGCTACGGACGCTGCTGCCTGGTCAGCGACATCCCGCCTAACCGCGAGGCCGGCGGCGGCTGCGCGCCGCTCTTTCCTTCCGGCGATCGCGAGGCCCTGACCGCGGAGATGACGCTGCTTCTGCGCGACCCGGAACGTCGCGCGGACTACGGCCGCCGGGGCCGGGAGAGGGTGCTGGCGGAATATTCATGGGAACGCAACGCCGACGACACGCTGGCGATCTACCGGGAATTGGCCGGCTGAGAAATTCGGATTTGACAGTCCCGGGAATTTCCCTATCATTAGGCTCCAGTTGAATATTCGAGCGGGCATAGCTCAGTTGGTAGAGCACTACCTTGCCAAGGTAGTGGTCGCGAGTTCGAGTCTCGTTGCCCGCTCCAGTACGACGGCGGATCGCTCAGGCGGTCCGCCGTTGTCTTTTTTTCCGTCGACCACGCCCGACCTCTCGTTTACAGTTTCAACTGATCAATGAATAGCGTATTCGCAATCAACATATTCGGTTGATCTATTAACACCCGCTTACTAGATTTTGAATAGGAGCGTTCGAGAACCTACAGAGAAGGTCGGAATTTGGCTGCGGGCTCGTGAGGGGCTCGCCCGATCCTCGTGATCGAGAAAGGACTCCCATGGATCGAAGGAAGTTCCTGCAGACGATGGGCGCCACCGGAGCAGCCGCCCTGGCTCCGGGAGTCGCCGGAGCGTCCGGGCCGCACATCCCGGAGGACGCCTACGGAGTGCTCGTCGACACGACCCTCTGCATCGGCTGTCGCAAATGCGAGTGGGCCTGCAACCAGTCGAACAACCTGCCCGTCCAGCCCCTGGACACCTTCGAGGACAAGTCGGTCTTCA
>CAZLHO010000003.1:0-1140 GCA_964559455.1 uncultured Fibrobacteraceae bacterium
CACTTCTTCAGTTTCACCCGAAGCGATAGTGTTTCCATTCATTACCAAGTTATATTTCCCACCAAGCTGTTCAAGGGTTCCTGCTTCATCTTTGTTACATGAGCTAAGAATAACACTAAAAATGCTGAATAAAATTGCGATTGAAAGAATTGATTTTTTCATGAGTATGTTTTACAGTTATTTAATTTAAAATTTTACAAATTCTACACGCCGATTATTGGCTTTTCCTTCGGCGGTTCCGTTTTCGCCAATGGGTTTGTTTTCGCCCCAGCCGGCAAATTTTAAACGGTTGGCAGAAATCCCCATGCTAATTAAACGATCCATTACTGCTTTGGCACGTTCTTCCGAAAGTGTTTGATTTAATGCTTCGTCGTCATCGCTGTCGGTGTGGCCTTCAATACTAAAATTCAAATCAGTTTGGTTTTGCATTAACTGGAAAATCTCGTTGATAGCTCCATTACTTTCGGGCAGTTGCACCCGAGCAAATGATTAAAAGCAAGTTCCATGCAACACATTTAAAATCAATAATTTTATTCGTATGAATAGCAACGTAGAAAAACATCGTTTAGTGCCTGCGGGAATTGTGTTTCCGTTTATCCTGCTTACTTCCCTATTTTTCATTTGGGCGGTTCCCAACAACATGACCGATACCATGCTGGCCGCTTTCAAGCGGATCATGAGCTTGTCGGATACGCAAACAGCTTGGATCCAAGTGGTTTGTTATTTGCTCGGTTATGGGTGCTTCGCCCTTCCGGGTGCCATTTTCATTAAAAAACACACGTACAAGTATGGTGTATTGTTGGGATTGGGATTATGTATCTTCGGAGGAGTATTGTTTTATCCGGCAATGTTGGCTAACAACATCAGCTCACCGCTTAGCTTCGCTACCTATTTGCTGGCTATTTTTGTCCTTTTTGCGGGACTGTCGGTATTGGAAACATCGGCAAATTCCTACGTGTATGCATTAGGCGATCCGCATACGGCCACGCGACGACTGAATTTCTCGCAGTCATTCAACCCTTTCGGTGCATTAACCGGAGTACTGGCAAGCCAGATCTTTGTACTCTCGCAATTAAATACGATGAGTGCAGCGGAAAGAGCAGTGTTGAACGAAGCCGAGTTGGTAAACGTTCAGAATGC
>CAZLHO010000003.1:1150-122821 GCA_964559455.1 uncultured Fibrobacteraceae bacterium
CCTCTTTGTGGATGACAGCCCCTATTCCGGCGCATTCAGAATGCAGAGTTGAATGCGGTCACCATAGCCTATCTCATACTGGGTTTGGTAATGCTTGCCCTTTTCCTGTTAATCTTTTTTACTAAAATGCCTCAGGCACAGGATGAGGACAAAACCCTGAACCTGAAAGCGACCTTCAATCGCTTGAAAAGAAATAAAAACTACGTTTGGGGTGTTGTAGCACAGTTTTTTTACGTCGGTGCGCAAATTGCAGTTTGGTCGTATATCATCCGGTACGCCATGCAGCAATTGCAGTTTGATGCTGTAATCTCGGGCTTGGGAAATAACGCATCTCAGGAATCAATTATTGCAGCTCTTCGAAGCGTTGAACCCATTGCCGGCGGATTTTATAACTTGGCGGAATCGCTGGGGATTGACGCTTTGCTGCCGAGAACTGCCGAACAGGCTGGGGCCACCTATTACGTACTTTCTCTTGTTTTGTTTGTAGTAGGACGTTTTGTGTGCACGTTCCTGATGAAATGGACCAGGCCGGTAAATTTACTTTCAGCCCTTTCAGTACTTGCGGTGGTTTGTTCATTGGTTGCTATTTACGGTCAGGGATTTATTGGTGTTTATGCCTTAATGGGAATATCGGGCTGTATGTCGCTGATGTTTCCCACCATTTATGGAATTGGGATGAAAGGACTGGGGGAAGATACCAAGATTGCAGGATCGGGGATGGTGATGGCTATTGCGGGTGCTGCACTATTGACTCAAATGCAGGGCATTCTTTCCGACCAGGCAGGAAGTATCGAATTTGCGTATTGGGTGCCCACCATCGCTTTCATCATCATTGCGTTTTACAGCTTTACGGTAGCACGAAGTAAAAAAATCAAAATTAACGGATAATGGAAAAATTAGTTATAGGAATCGATTACGGAACGGACTCCTGCCGGGCGTTAGTCGTTGATGCTGTTTCGGGAAAAGAAATGGCTGCACATGTTGCATTTTATCCCCGGTGGAAAAAAGCATTGTACTGCGATGCTTCCAAGAATCAATACCGCCAGCATCCGCAAGATTATATCGATACGCTGGAACAGGCTGTAAAAGGAGCATTGGGACAACTTCCTGCGGATGCGGCCCGGCAAGTTATCGGTATCGGCATCGATACCACTGGTAGCACACCCTGTCTGACCGACAGACAGGGAACTCCCCTGGCCCTGTTGCCTGATTATGCCGATAATCCCAACGCCATGTTTATTTTGTGGAAAGATCATACTTCCATCCAGGAGGCTGGGGAAATCAACCAACTCGCTTACCGGTGGGAGATTGATTATACTTCCCGTTCAGGAGGAATTTATTCATCGGAATGGTTCTGGGCTAAGGCATTGCACGCCTTGCGCGAAGATGAATCGATTCGTAAAGATGCCTATTCCATCGTTGAACATTGTGATTGGATGCCGGCACTCCTTACCGGGAATTTGAAACCCGAAGAACTGAAACGTAGCCGCTGTGCGGCCGGACACAAATGCATGTGGGCCGAAGAATGGGACGGTTATCCTTCCCAGGAATTCCTCTCGGAACTGGATCCGCTGCTAAACGGGTTTGCAGCCCATTTGAGCGCTTATACGTACACGAGTGACGCAAGTGCCGGCAAACTGTCCGAAGAGTGGGCAGGGCGACTCGGATTGCCCGGAGGGATTGATGTGGCTGTAGGCATCATCGATGCTCACGCCGGAGCAATCGGAGCAGAAATAAAGGCAAACACGATGGTTAAGATTCTGGGAACCTCCACGTGCGATATTGTGGTTACTCCCAAGTCCGACATAGAGGACAGGTTGATCCCCGGCATCAGTGGGCAGGTAGACGGCTCTGTCATTCCGGGCCTTGTCGGACTGGAAGCAGGGCAATCGGCATTCGGCGATGTATATGCCTGGTTACGGGATTTGCTTTCGTGGAGTTTTGCAGTTTTGCCGGCAGGGGATGTGGAGAATGCCACCGGGAAAATTCTTCAGAAACTGACCGAAGAGGCGCAGGATCTTCCGTTAACCGATGACGGGATCACCTCCAGCGATTGGTTCAACGGCCGCCGCACACCCTTTGCCGACCAGACCTTAAAGGGGGGAATTACCGGATTGACACTCGGAACAACACCAGCTCAGATTTTCAGGAGTCTGGTGGAAGCTACCGCCTTTGGTTCGAAAGCCATTATGGATCATATTGAAAAAGAAGGGGTGAAAGTGACCGAAGTGATTGGCGTGGGAGGGATTTCATTAAAATCGCCTTATGTGATGCAGGTACTTTCTGATGTAATGGGAGTGCCGATAAAAGTGGCTGCTACGGAACAAGCAGGTGCGCTGGGTGCGGCTATGTGCGCGGCGGTGGCTTCGGGAGTCTATTCCTCGTTGGAAAATGCGCAGTGTGCTATGGGACAAGGAGTACGGGCTGAATATTTGCCGAATGAAGGTCGTAAACCTCATTACGCCGGGAAATACGAAAAATACCGGAAATTGGGATTGTTCTTAACAACATAAGTCATATTGACCTCAGCGATGCTGGCATCTGTCGGGTTTGTTTTATCCTGCCACGTTTGTTCGGATTCCAAGCTCCCCTACCCTGTCAGCTATTTTCCGCAACTCTTCCAGGGAGACTTTTTCGAGCTGTTTGGCGGGTGTTTCGCGGTCGATGGTGTAAATCATCACCTCGCGGGGAGAAAGTGCTCTGACGAGCTCTAACCAGGCTGAAACTTCCTTTTCGGTGGAATTATCCAGCCGCTTCCCTTCAAACTCGCCTCTGAGAAACATCGTTTGCAAGATAAAATTACCGCGAAACTTCTTGTAAAGTTCCACTTGGCGGGCAACCGAATAATTGGGAGAATTCGGACGGTCAATGAGTTTAGCGGTTTCGTCAAAAGCAGAGTCGAGTTTGAGAATGGGGTTGTCCACTTTCCGGAGAGTATCGAAAACGGATACCTTGCCCACGTTAATTCCATTCGACAGAACGCTGATCTTTGCTTCGGGATAATACCTATCGCGCAGCGAAACGGTATCTTCAATGATGCCTGAAAATTGAGGATGCATCGTCGGCTCGCCGTTTCCGGCAAAAGTGATGACGTCGAGTTTTACGTTTTGCCCGCGCAGCGATTGCAATTTATCTTCCATAGCGGCGTAAACGTTTTCTCTATCGGGAAGCTTTGTTTTTGTTCTGAAATCCTTGTTGAATCCGCATTCGCAATAAATACAGTCGAACGAACAAAGCTTGCCGTCGTAAGGTAACAGGTTTACGCCCAGTGAAGTGCCCATCCGGCGGCTGTGAACCGGGCCGTAAACTATTTCGTGAAAAAGGATGGTAGACATGTTGTTTAGCTAAAAAAATAATGTTGAAAGATCATAGCCACGATACAATTTGATCCGTCCCAAAACCGATCAACACGTACCGCAACAATTTTCCGATAGTCATCGAAACCATTACCACGGGAACGTTTGCCCGCATAAACCCTAACGCTACCAGAATGGCGTCGCCTACGGCGGGAAGAAATCCGAAAAAACCCATTATTGCACCCTTGCCGTGCAACCATCTGATCGTTTTATCGATCTTTTCCGGTTTTATTTTGAACCACCTCTCCAGCCATTCGGTTTTTCCCAGTTTTCCCACATAATAACAAGTGGCTCCTCCGGCAGCATTCCCGATGGTGGCATAAAAGACAGAAGTCCAAACATCCATTCCTGCGGCGATAAGCGCCGCAAAAACTACTTCAGAGCTGAACGGCAGTACCGTTGCTGCTAGGAACGATGCAAGCAATAGTCCCCAATACCCGTATTCTGCTAATCCGTCAAGCATAATCAATGCGCTTCCAGCCAGTTATCCCCCACTCCACAATCCGTTTTCAGAGGGACACGGAGTTTATAGGCGTTTTCCATTTCCTCGACAACAATTTTTTTCATCCTTTCCAGTTCGTTTGCCGGAACGTTGAAGTTAAGTTCGTCGTGTACCTGAAGAATCATTTTCGATTGCAGTCCTTCCTTTTCCAGCCGGTTACCCGCGGGACGCGTGACGCCGGAGGATGTGCGGCGCCTCGCCGAGGGCGGCCCCGCCGCCGCGCCGGCCGCCGAGCACGCCACTCCGGCCGAGGCCGCCGCCGGCGGCGAGGCCCTGGCCCGCTTCGCGGCCCACGCTTCGGCGACGATCCCGTTCCTGGACATCGAGCCCCTGCCCGACTTCTCGCTGGAGGGACCGGTCGAGAGGGTCGCCCTGCGTTCGATCCGGCGCAAGGTGGCGCGCAAGATGGTCACGTCGATGATCCTGGTGCCGCACGTCGCCCACATGGACGACGCGGACGTCACCCTGCTCGAGGAATTCCGCAAGCGCGAGAAGGATCGCCGCCAGGGCAAGCCCGGCGGCAACCTGACGCTGCTGTCCTTCGTGATCAAGGCGGTCACGGCGGGGCTGAAGGCGACGCCGGCGTTCAACGCCAGCCTCGATCCCTTCAGCGAGGAGATCGTCTACAAGAAGTACTACAACATGGGCTTCGCCGCGGACACCGGGAAGGGCCTGGTCGTGCCGGTGATCAAGGACACCGACACCAAGAGCATCATCGAGATCTCGCAGGAGCTGCGGGACATGGCCGAGCGGGCCCGCGAGGGCAAGCTGTCGGTCGACGAGATGCGCGGCGGCACCTTCACGATCACCAACGTCGGGCCCCTGGGCGGCACGGCCCTGATCCCGACCATCAACTACCCCGAGGTCGCGATCCTGGGCATGGGCCGGGTGCAGGAGAAGCCCGTCGTCCGCGACGGCGAGATCGTGATCCGCAAGATCCTGCCGCTGACCCTGGCCTTCGACCACCGCATCGCCGACGGCGCCGACGCCGCGCGCTTCGTGGGCGAACTGGCCCGGCAGCTCAGCGACCCGAACCTGCTGCTGCTGGAGACCTGATCCCCGGCGGACCGCGAACGGCCGCGCTTCGCGCGGCGAGAGGAAGGGAAGCGACATGGTCATGGGGAGCCTGAGCCAGGAGGTCGAGACCGTCGTCATCGGCGCCGGTCCCGGCGGGTACGTGGCGGCCCTGCGCCTGGCCGACCTGGGCCAGGAGGTCATGCTGATCGAGGAGCGCGAACGTCCCGGCGGCACCTGCCTGCTGGAGGGCTGCATCCCCTCGAAGGCCCTGATCAGCGCCGTCGAGCTGGCCGAGGCGGCCCGCCACTCCGACAAGCTGGGGCTGAGCTTCGGCGAGGTGACCGTCGATCCCGTCCGGCTGCGCGCCTGGACCGATTCGGTGGTCGACGCCCTGTCCGGCGGCGTCGCTTCGCTGCTCAAGCGCCGCGGCATCGAGGTCGTGCACGGACGCGCCCGCTTCTCGGGTTCCCACTCGCTGTCCATCGAGGGGGGCGAGGTCGACGCCGTCAGCTTCAAGCACTGCATCATCGCCACGGGCTCCAGCCTGAACGAGCTGCCCGAGGGCATCGAGCAGAGCGTCTGGTCCTCGGCCGACGCCCTGAAGCTGCCCGAGGTCCCCGGCAGCCTGCTCGTGGTGGGCGGCGGCTACATCGGCCTGGAGCTGGGGCTGGTCTACGCCGGCCTGGGCAGCAAGGTCGACGTGGCCGAGTTCTTCCCGCGTCTGCTGCTGGGCGCCGATCCCGACCTGGTCGAGATCATGGTCAAGCAGGTGACGCCGCGTCTGGGCGAGGTGATGGTCGAGACGAAGGTGCTGTCGATCGTTCCCGAAGGCGACGGTTTCCAGGTGGAGCTGGAGCACGAGGGCAAGACGTCGGAGCGACGCTACGATCGCGTGCTCGTGGCCATCGGGCGCCGCCCCAACACCCGCGACCTGGGCCTGGAGAACCTGAAGCTCGAAGCGGACGCGCGCGGCTTCCTGGCCACCGACGAGGAATGCCGCACCGCCGTGCCGCACGTCTTCGCCATCGGCGATGTCGCCCATGGCCCCATGCTGGCCCACAAGGCCAGCCGCGAAGGGAAGGTCGCGGCCGAGGTCATCGCCGGCTACGGCAACGCCGCCTTCGACAACCGCTCCGTCCCCGCGGTGGTCTTCACCGATCCCGAGATCGCCTGGACGGGGCTGACCGAGCGTGAAGCCGCCGAACAGGACGTGCCGGTGAAGGTCGGCAAGTTCCCGCTGGCCGCCCTGGGCCGCGCGCGCACCATCGGGCGCATCGAGGGCATGGTGAAGGTCGTCGCCGATCCCGAGTCCGGCCTGGTGCTGGGGGTGGGCATGGTCGCGCCCCACGCCAGCGAGCTGATCGCCGAAGGGGTCCTGGCCATCGAGATGGGGGCCACCCTGGAGGACCTGATGGTCACGATCCACCCCCACCCGACGCTTTCGGAGGCCCTGATGGAGGCGGCGGAGGTCGCCTCGGGCACCTCCGTCCACCTGAACCCGCCGCGGACCTGATCCGCGACCGATCCCCGGCCCGTCGGCTCCCAGCCGGCGGGCCTTTTTTGCGCCGCGCAGAATTGAGTCAAGCGGCCTCCTTATTCGCCGATCTTCGCAGGGCCCCGGTCCCACGAACGGCAGGCCGGGCACCCAAGGAGGCGATATGCGCATGGAGGCCGTCGCACCGGGACGCAGCCACGTCCAGCAGACCCTGCATCAGCTGGAGCGTGTGGCGCGCCACCGGGTCAAGGAGGAGCTGAAGGAGGCGGAGGCGACTCCGGAGCAGCGCCGCGAGTTCCGGGAGATGTCCAAGGAATTCAGCGTCGCCCTCCGCGACGCCTTCCTGGACGCGGGACGGGGGAACCGCTTCTCCCGTGCGCTCGCGGTCGAGGGCGCCGGCGCGGCCATGGCGGCCTACGCCGAGCGCCTGCGGGCCTACCTCGGCGAGCCCGTCGAGGAGCCCGCCGTCGTCGACCCGGACAGCGATCCCGTCGCCGGGGCGGAACCCGGAACGACGCCGGCGGGCGCGGATGGAGCCGCGCCGGCGGACGCGATCCCCGCCCTGGACGTCCGAGCCTGAAGCGAACCGGGCGGGCGCCTGCGTGCGGCGGGCGCCCGCCGCGGGACCGCGATCGGCCCTGGCCGACGGCGCCGCCTCTGCTATCATTTCCTCCCATGACGATCACCCGACCCGATCTCGATCTCCCCCTGTGGGACGACGACGACGACCTGCTGTCGGCGGTGCTGGCCGACGGCCGGCCGCGCGTGCGCGTCCGCGCCTGGCCGCGGACGGAAGTGGTCATCGGCAGGGGGGGGGATCCGGCGGCCGAAGTCAGGAGCGATGCGGTGCGCGCCGCGGGCATTCCCCTGCGCCGTCGTCGCGGCGGCGGCTGCGCCGTGGTCCTGGATCCCGGCAACGCCGTGCTCTCGCTGGCCTGGCCTTTGCCGGGAGTGGGGGGGATCACCTCGGCCTTCGCGGCCGTCAGCGCCTGGGTGGTAGAGGGTCTGGCCGACCTCGGCCTGCCCGGGGTCGCCCAGGTGGGCGTGTCGGACCTGGTCCTGGACGACCGCAAGCTGGGCGGCTCCTGCATCTATCGCAGCCGCGGCCTGCTCCACTACACGACCACGCTCCTGCTCGACCCCGACCTGGACGGGGTGGATCGCTACCTGCCCCATCCGCCACGCGAGCCGGACTATCGCCGCGGACGCGCCCACCGGGAGTTCATGGGCAGCGTCGCCGGCGTCCTGGGGCAGGCCGCCCTGGGGGAGTTCCGCGCCGGGCTGGCGCGGCGCTTCGGGCCCGAGGCGCTGGAATCCCTCGCCGACCGCCTTTCCGGAATCTGAATCTCCGAACCACCCGCCTGTTAGAAATCAAACAGACCTGATCGCCTCATCGTTTCGGGCCATGGCCGCCTGGAATCATTAAATGCTTATATTGTCGCCATTAAATGGAAAATACCGGAAGAGCCGGCCATTACGTTGACAGCTCAGTCATCGTCAAGGGCAAAATCGTACTAATACAATTGCAACAACGAATTAAGCCAGAAAAATTCATCATTCATCACCTGATAATATCTTGACAACTATTCCTGCGATCTCCTTCTTTGAGAGACGAAGTGTGTTCATGGTCACAGCGTGAAAGGGTTCACAGCATGAAGCTCGGGCACGCAACGCATCATCTCCTCCCGGCGCGAACGCTCGAGCGGCTGGTCCTCTACCGGCGCTTGCTGGGGGGGGTCGCGGACGAGTCCCGGACCCACGTCTTCTCCTACCAGCTGGCCCGGATGGCCCGGAACACGCCCGCCCAGGTGCGCCGCGATCTGATGCTGGCCGGGTATTCGGGATGTCCGGCGAAGGGCTACGAAGTGCGGGAGCTGCGCAGACATATCGACGGCCTCCTGGCCGGCGGCGCGCGGCGGCGGATCGCACTGGCCGGGGTGGGGAACCTGGGGCGGGCGGTGCTGGCGCATTACAGCCAGCAGAATCCGAACCTGCTGATCGCCGCGGCCTTCGACAGCGACGAGAACTCGGTGGGCCGGGTCATCGCCGGTTGCCGCTGCCACCACGTGCGCGAGCTGGCGGCCCGGATCCGCGACCTCGACATCGAGCTGGGCATCATCACCGTGCCCGCCGACCAGGCCCAGGAAGTGGCCGGCCAGATGGTGGCCGGGGGCGTCTCCGGGATCCTGAACTTCACGCCCGTGCCGCTGGTGGTTCCCGGCCACGTCGTCGTCGAGGACATCGACATCACCATGAAGCTCCAGAAGATCGCCTACCTCTGTCAGCCGTCACACGCGGGAAGGGAGACATGAGCGTCGAAACCGTCGCCGCCATCCTCGAGACCCACGCCGGTGCGGGAAGGGACAGCCTGATCCCCATCCTGCAGGAAGTGCAGGAGCACGAGGGCTATCTGTCCAAGCCGGCCGTCGTGGCCATCGGACGCCACCTGGGCCTGCCCGCGAGCAAGGTCTACGGAGTGGCCACCTTCTACAACCAGTTCCGCTTCCAGCCCGTCGGCGAGCACCACGTCACGATCTGCCGGGGCACGGCCTGCCACGTCAAGGGCTCCGCCGCCATTCTCGCCGCGCTGCAGCGGGAGCTCGGGATCAAGCCGGGCGAGACGACCCGCGACGGTTTGTTCAGCCTGGAGGTCGTCGCCTGCATCGGCGCCTGCGGCCTGGCCCCGGTGATCAGCGTGAACGGCGAGTTCCACACGCATGTCGAGGCCTCGCAAGTGAGCGGCATCCTGAAGATCTACCGACGGCGGGCGGCCGCGCGGAAGGGACGGGAGGATCATGACGCCTGAGCGCAACCGCGTCGCCGTGGCCGGGGCCGCGAGCCCCGCCCTGCTGGCCCGCCTGGACCACGGGCACGTCTGTGGCGGCCTCGCGCCGGAGGATCCCGGCCTGGCCGCCGAGACGGCGCGGCTGCGCCGCACGCAGCTGGCGCGGCCGACGATCTTCGTCGGCGCGGCCACCTGCGGACTGGGCGCCGGCGCCGACAAGACGCTGGCGGCCCTGAACGATCACGTTGCGGCGCAGGGGTTGGACGCCGACGTGGTCACGGTCGGCTGCCTGGGCATCTGCTCCGAGGAGCCCCTGGTGGACGTCCAGCTGCCGGGGCGGACGCGGGTCGTCTTCCCCCGGGTGAACGCCGAGGCGGCGCCCGGACTGATCGACGCCGTTCTGGCCGGTCGGATCCCTGACGGCGCCGCTCTGGGCCAGCACCGCGATCCCGCGCAGCGGCCCTGGGACGGCGTGCCCTTCCTGGACGAGCACCCCTTCTTCGCGCCCCAGACGCGGTGGGTGCTGGCCAACTGCGGACTGATCGATCCCGGCAGCCTGGACGAGTACCTGGCCCGGGGCGGCTACGCGGGTCTGGCCAAGGCCCTGCACACGATGACGCCGGCCGAGGTCTGCGCCGAGGTCGAGGCCAGCGGCCTGCGGGGCCGCGGCGGCGGCGGCTTCCCGGCCGGGCGCAAGTGGCGCTTCGCCGCCGAGCGCGACGCCGACCGCAAGTACATGATCTGCAACGCCGACGAGGGCGACCCCGGCGCCTTCATGGACCGGGCCGTGATCGAAGGCGATCCCCACCGGGTGATCGAGGGCCTGGCCATCGCGGCCTACGCCATCGGCGCCGCCAAGGCCTACATCTACATCCGGGCCGAGTACCCCCTGGCCATCGAGCGGCTGCGGGAGGCCATCGCGCAGGCCCGCGCCTCCGGCCTGCTCGGCGACAACGTGCTCGACAGCGGCTTCGACCTGGACGTGGTCATCAAGAAGGGGGCCGGCGCCTTCGTCTGCGGCGAGGAGACGGCCCTGATCAACAGCATCGAGGGCCGGCGGGGCATGCCGCGGCCGCGGCCGCCCTTTCCCGCCGTCAGCGGCCTCTTCGGCAAGCCGTCGATCATCAACAACGTCGAGACCCTGGCCAACGTGCCCCGGATCGTGGTGGACGGGCGCGACTGGTTCCGCACCCTGGGCACCGAGGGCAGCAAGGGGACCAAGGTCTTCGCCCTCTCGGGCAAGGTGAACCGCACCGGGCTGGTCGAGGTGGCGATGGGCACGACGATCCGCGAGGTCGTCATGGCCTGCGGCGGCGGCGTGCCCGAGGGCCGCACCTTCAAGGCCGTGCAGATCGGCGGCCCCAGCGGCGGCTGCATCCCCGAATCGCACCTGGACGTCGAGGTCGACTACGAGTCGCTGAAGACCCTGGGCGCGATGGTCGGCTCCGGCGGCCTCGTGGTCATGGACGACCGGACCTGCATGGTCGACGTCGCCCGCTTCTTCATGGACTTCATCCAGCGCGAGAGCTGCGGCAAGTGCATCCCCTGCCGCGAGGGCACGCGTCACATGCACGACATCCTGGACGCCATCGCCCGCAGCCACCGCAGCGAGAGCGGCAAGCAGGCGCTGGAGCGGTTCAAGGGCGTGATGTACCTGCGCCGGCTGGCCAAGGTGATCCAGGACACGAGCCTCTGCGGCCTGGGTCAGACGGCGCCGAACCCCGTCCTGAGCACGCTGCGCTGGTTCCAGGACGAATACGAGGCCCACATCTTCGAGCGCCGCTGCCCGGCGGGGGTCTGCACCGACCTGCTGACCTACGCCATCGACCCCGAGCGCTGTTCGGGCTGCGGGGCCTGCGTCCGCAAGTGTCCGACCGGCGCGATCATGGGCCACAAGAAGGCGCCCCACTACATCGTGACCGACAAGTGCGTGCGCTGCGGGTCGTGCCTCGCCGCCTGCCGCTCCGGCGCGGTCGAGGTCTCTTAGCCGCTCACGGGAGGGACGGATGTTCGAGATCGAAGTCAACAACATGATGATCGGCGCCCGCGAGGGCGACACGATCCTCACCGCCCTGGAGCGTGCGGGCATCAAGGTGCCGACCCTCTGCCACGTCCCGGGCCTGGCCCCCACGGGCGCCTGCCGCATCTGCGTCGTCGAGGTCGAGGGTCAGCGCAACCTGGTGCCCAGCTGCTCCTTCCCGGTCCAGCCCGGCATGCGCATCAACACGAATTCGCCGCGCGTGGTGCAGGCCCGCAAGACGATCATCGAATTGCTTCTGGCCAACCACCCCGACGATTGCCTTTTTTGCATCAGGAACGGCGAATGCGACCTGCAGCAGCTGGCCGCCGTCTACGGCGTGCGCGAGCGGCGCTTCGCGACGCCGAAGCTCGAGCGCCACTCGGACGTCTCCAGCCCGTCGATCGTGCGCGACCAGGCCAAGTGCATCCTCTGCGGCAAGTGCGTACGCGTCTGCGAGGAGATCATGGGCGTGGCCGCGATCGATTTCGTCGGGCGCGGCAGCGGCACGGTGGTCTGCCCCGCCTTCCGCGAGGGCGTGAACGTCTCGAGCTGCGTCAACTGCGGGCAGTGCGTTATGGTCTGTCCGACCGGCGCCCTGCACGAGAAGAGCAGTCTGAAGGAGGTGACCGCGGCGCTGGACGATCCGGAGCGCGTGGTCGTCTTCCAGCACGCGCCGGCGGTCTCGGTGACCCTGGCCGAGGAGTTCGGGCTGAAGCCGGGCGCGGACGTCGCCCCCCAGTTGACCGCCGCCCTGCGGCGCCTGGGCGCCGACTACGTCTTCGACACCGGCTTCGCCGCCGACCTGACGATCATGGAGGAGGCCTCGGAGCTGGTGCAGCGCATCCGCAACGGGGGCCGGCTGCCGATGTTCACCAGCTGCTCTCCGGGCTGGATCAAGTACGTCGAGCAGTTCTTTCCGGAGTTCATCGGGAACCTGTCCACCTGCAAGAGCCCCCAGCAGATGCAGGGCGCCGTGATCAAGAGCTACTTCGCGGACCGCAAGGGCCTGGATCCGAGACGCATCTACAGCGTGGCCGTGATGCCCTGCACGGCGAAGAAGTACGAGGCGGCCCGGCCCGAGATGGGCCACGACGGCGTGCCGGACATCGACGCCGTTCTGACGACCCGCGAGGCCGCGCGGCTGATCCGCATCCGGGGGCTGGATTTCGGTTCGCTGGCCCCCGAGCACGCCGATCTGCCCCTGGGCGAGCGCAGCACCGCCGGCAAGCTCTTCGGCAGCTCGGGCGGCGTGATGGAGGCGGCGGTGCGCACGGCGCACTGGCTGATCACGGGCCAGGATATGGCCAGCCTCCGCGTCCAGCCGATGCGGGGGATGGAAGGCGTCAAGGAGGCCAGGGTGAAGGTGCAGGACCTCGAGCTCGGCGTGGCCGTGGTCAGCGGTCTGGCCAACGCGCGACGCCTGCTGGAGCAGGTGGCCGCCGGCCGCGACGACCTGCACTTCATCGAGGTCATGACCTGCCCGGGCGGCTGCGTCAACGGCGGCGGCCAACCCCTGGGGGCCGACGCCGACGCGGCGCGCACCCGGCAGCAGGCGCTGTACCAGATCGATCAGGTCGAGGCGGTGCGCCAGTCGCATCGCAACACGGCCGTGCAGGAGCTCTACGCGGAGTTCCTGGGCGAGCCCCTGGGCGAGCGCAGCCATCGGCTGCTGCACACCGGCTACAGCCGGCAGGAAGTGGTGGTCTAGGCGATGATCCTGGGTGATCAGCTGGTCTCGACGATTCCGGAGCGCTGCCGCGTCTGCTACACCTGCGTGCGCGACTGTCCGGCCAAGGCCATCCGCATCTCGAACGGACAGGCCGAGGTCATCCGCGAGCGTTGCATCGGCTGCGGCAACTGCGTGCAGGTCTGCAGCCAGAAGGCCAAGCGGGTCCACGACTCGATACCCGAGGTCCGCGCCCTGCGCCGCTCGGGCCGCCGGATGGCGGCCATCGTCGCCCCCAGTTTCCCGGCCGAGTTCAGCGACGTGCACCCCCGGCATCTGGTGGGCATGCTGCGGCGGCTGGGCTTCGACCTGGTGGTCGAGGTCGCCTTCGGCGCCGACCTGGTCGCCCGCCGCTACCGGCAGCTGCTGGACGAGGACCGCAGCCGGCGCTGGATCGCCACGACCTGCCCGGCGATCGTCACCTATATCGAGAAGTACCACCCCGACCTGGTGCCCCACCTGGCCCCGGTGGCCTCGCCGATGACGGCCACGGCCCGGGCGCTGCACGAGTTGCACGGCGACGACCTGGCGATCGTCTTCATCGGTCCCTGCCTGGCCAAGAAGGTCGAGGCGGCCCGCCACGGCGAGCATCCCGAGGTGGACAGCGCGCTGACCTTCCGCGAATGCCGTGACCTCCTGCGGGCCGAAGGCATCGGGCCCGATGCGGACCGGGCTTCGGATTTCGATCCCCCGCATCCCGGCCTGGGCGCGATCTTCCCGATCAGCGGCGGCATGCCCCAGACGGCGGGCATCCAGGAGGACCTGCTGACGAACGAGGTCATCACCGCCACCGGCATCGAGAACTTCACGCTGGCGATCGCGGAATTCGAGAAGGGTGCGCTGGACGCCCGCCTGCTGGAGATGCTGTCCTGCCGCGGCTGCATCATGGGCGCCGGCATGTCCACCGACGCGCCGCTCTTCCGGCGGCGCACGGCGGTCAGCCAGTACGCCCGCCGCCTGCTGTCGAGCTTCGATCCCGGCGAGCACAAGGCGGTGCTTTCGCGACTCTCGCGGCTGGACATGGGCGAGGTCTTCGCGGTCGACGATACGCGCATGCCGTCGCCTTCGGACGCCGAGCTGGCCGAGATCCTGCATCGCCTGGGCAAGGACGATCCCGAGGACGAACTGAACTGCGGGGCCTGCGGCTACGCCACCTGCCGCGAGCACGCCGTCGCCATCCACAAGGGGCTGGCCGAGACCGAGATGTGCCTGCCCTACACCGTGGAGCGGCTGCGTGATTCGCTGGACGAGCTCCACGCCTCGCACGAGCAGCTGGCGACGGTCCGGCAGGCCCTGATCAACGCCGAGAAGCTGGCGAGCATGGGGCAGCTGTCGGCCGGCATCGCCCACGAGGTCAACAACCCGCTGGGCGTGATCCTGCTCTACGCGAACATGATGCTGGACGACCACGCCGAGGGGACGGAGCAGCGCGAGGACCTGGAGATGATCGTAGAGCAGGCCGAGCGCTGCAAGAAGGTGGTGTCGGGACTGCTGAACTTCGCGCGCAAGAACAAGGTCTCGCTGCGTTCGGTGGACGTCGAGAATCTGGTCGACCGCTGCCTGAAGGCGATCATCGTGCCTGAGAAGGTCGAGCTGGCGGTCGAGCACGAGATGGCCGACCCCGTCGCCGACGTCGACGGCGACCAGCTGATCCAGGTGATCTCGAACCTGGTCGTCAACGCCATCGAGGCCATGCCCGGCGGCGGCCGGATCACGGTCACCACCCGCAGCGACGCCGAGGAGTTCCAGATCATGGTGCGCGACGACGGCACGGGCATCGCCAAGGAGCACCTGTCCCGGATCTTCGAGCCCCTCTACACGACGAAGCAGATGGGCAAGGGCACGGGCCTGGGCCTGGCGGTGACCTACGGCATCGTCAAGATGCACCGCGGCCGGATCGACGTCTTCACCAACGACGACCCGGCCGCCGGCTCGACGGGCACCACGTTCAAGGTTTCCCTGCCCCGCTTCAGCCCGGCGCTGCACGGCGGCGAGGGCGGCGACGGCAACGGCGTCCGCGGCGGATCCGCGTGACGACAGACGACAGGTACATCCATCCCGGAGACGAGGCGATGACGGCGCAGAACAGGAGCGACGACGACCGCCGCACGGTGCTGGTGGTCGACGACGATTTCGATTTTCTGGAGCAGTACCGGCTGAAGCTCGAGGGCCTGGGCTTTCGCGTCTTCACCGCGGAGAGCCAAGCCGAGGGGGAAAAGCTGATCGAGGAGGTCGAGGCCGACCTGGCGATCTTCGACCTGATGCTCGAGAATCCCGACGGCGGCTTCGTGCTCGGCTACAAGATGAAGAAGAAGAACCCGGACGTGCCCGTGATCCTGGTCACCGGCGTCGCCGGCGAGACGGGCTTCGCCTTCGATGCGGCCACGCCCGAGGTCCGCAACTGGATCCGGGCCGACCTGGTCCTGGACAAGCCCCTGCGCTTCGCCCAGCTGGAGAAGGCCATCGACAGCTTGATGAAGGACTGAGCCATGGAAACCCTGCGCGTTCTGGTCGTGGACGACGAACTGGGCATGCGTCGCGGCACCGCCCGGGTGCTGGAGCGCCAATCCGTCGAGCTGGCCGACCTGGGCGTCGCGGTCGACTTCTCCGTCGACGCCGCCGCGGACGGCGCAGAGGCGGTGGCCCGGCTGAGGGCGGGCGGCATCGACCTGCTGCTGCTGGACTACAAGCTGCCCGACATCAGCGGCCTGGACATCCTCGAGACGATCCGGCGGGAGAAGATCGACGTCCTGACCGTGATGATCACCGCCTACGCCTCGCTGGAGGTGGCCGTCAGCGCCACCAAGAACGGCGCCTTCGACTTCCTGGCCAAGCCCTTCACCCCCGAGGAGCTGCGCAGCGTCGTCGAGAAGTCGGCGCGCAGCGTGCTCGCGCACCGGCAGGCCCAGAAGCTGGCGGCCGAGAAGCGGCAGGTGCGCTTCCAGTTCATCTCGGTCGTGGCGCACGAGCTGAAGGCGCCGCTGGCGGTGATCGAGAGTTTCCTGACGATGATGGACGACCGCACCCTGGGCGACGAGATGGCCGACTACGCCGACGTGATCCACCGCGCGCTGGTGCGGGTCGAGGGCATGCGCAAGATGATCGTCGACCTGCTGGACCTGACCCACATCGAGTCCGGCCAGAAGAAACGCGAGATCGAGGCCCTGGACGTGGCCGCGATCGCCGGCGACTGCCTGGAGAACGCCGCCCCCGGAGCGCGGGAGCGGGGCATCGCGCTGCAGCTGACGGCGCCGGGGCCGGTTCCCCTGGCCGGGGACCGCGGCGAGCTGGAGATCATTCTCAACAACCTGATCACCAACGCCGTGAAGTACAACCGGGACGGCGGCCGGGTGGACGTCGCGGTCGAACGAAGCGACGGTGCGGTGTCGATCTCGGTCGCCGACACCGGCATCGGCATGAACGAGGCCGAGCGGGGGCGGCTCTTCCAGGAGTTCACCCGGATCAAGAACGCCAAGACGCGTCACATCCAGGGCAGCGGCCTGGGGCTGTCGATCCTGAAAAAGCTGGCCCTGCTCTACGGCGGCGACGTCGCCGTCGAGAGCGAGCCCGACGAGGGCAGCACCTTCCGGGTGAGCCTGCGCGACGCCGGGCCCGACGCCGTCCCGCCGGCCGTGGCGGCCGCCGCGAATCGAGGCGACCGTGGATCTTGACCGCCGCACCGTCGAAGCCCGGCTGCGCCTGGAGGACGAGGCCTCGCTGGCCGCGCTCTGGCGCGAGGCCGACCGCGTCCGCCGCGACACGGTGGGCGACGCCGTGCACCTGCGCGGCATCGTCGAGATCTCGAACCATTGCGTGCGCCGCTGCGGCTACTGCGGCATCAACGCCGCCAATCCCGGGATCGAACGCTACCGCATGAGCCGCGACGAGGTCATGGACTGCGTCGCCGCCATCGTCCGCTTCGGCTACGGCACCGTGGTGCTGCAGGCGGGCGAGGATCCCGGCCTGACCGCCGGGTGGGTGGCGGACCTGGTCCGCGCGATCAAGGCCGAAACCGGATTGGCCGTGACCCTGAGCCTGGGCGAGCGCGGCCGCGACGAGCTGGCCCTCTGGCGCCGCGCCGGCGCCGACCGCTACCTGCTGAAATTCGAGACCGGACGCAGCGATCTCTACGACCACATCCACCCGCCGCTGGCCGGCGGGTGGAGCGACCGCTTCGCCCTGCTGGCCCAACTGGGAGAGCTGGGCTACGAGGTCGGCAGCGGCCTGATGATCGGCGTGCCCGGCCAGACCTGGACCGACCTGGCCGACGACATCCTGCGTTTCCGCGCACTTGACCTGGATATGATCGGCGTCGGGCCCTTCCTGCCGCATCCGGGGACGCCGCTCGCCGCCGAGCATGCGGCCGGCGGCGCCGGGGCCGACCAGGTCCCGAACAGCGAGCTGATGACCTACAAGGTGCTGGCCCTGACGCGTCTGGTCTGCCCGCGGGCCAACATCCCCACGACCACGGCCCTGGCCACCGTCAACGACGAGGCCGGCCGCGAGCTGGGACTGCAGCGGGGTGCGAACGTGATCATGCCGACGGTGACGCCCGCCCGCTACCGCCGCCTCTACGACATCTACCCGTCGCGCGCGAGCACGACCGATCTCGACGAGGGATCCGAGAGCGTCTCGGTGCGCGAGCGCATCCTCGGCCTGGGCCGCACCGTCGGCACCGGCCGGGGCGACGCGCTTCGCCCAAGAACAGGCGACGGCCCCGCCGCCGCGGGGAGGGAGTGAACGACATGTCCGCCATGCGCGAGAAACGCACCCTGACCGCGGGCTTCCGCGACTTCATCGACGACGACGCCCTGACGCGGCTGGTCGACGATACCGCCGGGGACCCGGTCCGCGTGCGCGAGATCATCGCCAAGAGCCTGGCCAAGGAGGCCCTGCGTCCGGAAGAGACCGCGGTGCTGCTGAAGGCCGAGGCGCCGGAGCTGGTCGAGGAGATCTTCGCCGCCGCCCGCCGCCTGAAGCGCGACGTCTACGGCAACCGCATCGTGCTCTTCGCGCCGCTCTACATCGGCAACTACTGCGTGAACGACTGCGTCTACTGCGCCTTCCGCCGCAGCAACCCCGAAGCCGAGCGCCGCACCCTGGATCCCGATGAGGTCGCGGCGCAGGTGCGGGCCCTGGAGGAACACGGCCACAAGCGCCTGATCCTGGTCTTCGGCGAGCACCCCCGCTATTCGCCGGAGTTCATCGCCGAGACGGTGCGCGGCGTCTACGCCACCAAGCATGGCCCCGGCGAGATCCGCCGCGTCAACATCAACGCGGCGCCGCTGGAGCCCGAGGGCTACCGCACCGTGAAGGCGGCCGGCATCGGCACCTACCAGATCTTCCAGGAGACCTATCATCACGGGACCTACCGGCGCTGCCATCCGGCGGACACGCTGAAGGGCGACTTCGACTACCGCCTGGACGGCCTGAGCCGCGCCTTCGAGGCCGGCTGCGACGACGTCGGCCTGGGCGTGCTCTTCGGGCTCCACGACTGGCGCTTCGAGACCCTGGCCCTGGTCAGCCACGCCCTGCACCTGCAGGAGCGCTTCGGCGTCGGTCCCCACACCATCAGCTTCCCGCGCATCCAGCCGGCTCAGGGCATCGACCTGCCCCGCGAGCACTTCATGAGCGACGACGAGTTCAAACGGCTGATCGCGATCCTGCGGCTGTCGGTGCCCTACACCGGGCTGATCCTGACCGCCCGCGAGTCGCCCGAGGTGCGGAGCGCGGTCATGGAGTTCGGCGTCTCGCAGATCGACGCCGGCAGCCGGATCGAGCTGGGGGGTTACACCGAGGTCGGCGACGCCCAGGTCATGCAGCGCGAGCAGTTCGCCCTGGGCGACCTGCGCTCGCTGGACGAGGTGATGCGCGAGTTGATGGCCCACGGCGATGTTCCCAGCTTCTGTACGTCGTGCTACCGTCTGGGCCGGACCGGCGAGCACTTCATGGAGTTCGCGATCCCGGGCTTCATCCAGCGCTTCTGCACGCCGAACGCCTTGCTGACGCTGGCCGAGTACCTGGTAGACTACGCCTCGCCCGAGACGCGGGTGGTGGGCGAGAAGCTGATCGAGACCGAACTGGCGAAGATCGAGGAAGGCGACCACAAGGCGAAGATCGTCGAGCGCCTGCGCCAGGTCCGCAGCGAGGGCCGGCACGATCTCTACTTCTAGGCCGAGGGGACGACCCGATGAGGAAGACACCCAAGGGCATGCGCCTGCACATCGGCATCCTGGGCCGCCGCAACGTGGGCAAGTCCTCGCTGCTGAACGCCGTCGCCCGCCAGGACGTGGCCATCGTCTCGCCCGAGCCGGGCACGACGACCGATCCCGTCGAGAAGTCCATGGAGATGCTGCCGCTGGGGCCCGTGGTCCTGATCGACACCGCCGGCCTGGACGACGTCGGCGCCCTGGGCGAGCGGCGCGTGGAGAAGTCGCGGCGGGTGCTGCGCCGGCTGGACGTGGCCGTGCTGGTGGCCGAGAGCGGGCGCTGGGAGGACTACGAGGAATCGCTGCTGGCCGAGCTGACGGCGGCCGGGATCCCCGTCATCGTGGCCTTCAACAAGGGCGACCTGGCCGAGCCGGATCCGGAGGTGGAGCGGCGCCTGGGCGAGCGCGGCGTGGCGACCTTCCGCGTGGTCGCGGCCCGCGGCGAGGGCGCCGGCGCCCTGCGCGAAGCCCTGATCCGCATGGTGCCCGAGGAGTTCTTGACCACGCCGACGATCCTGGGCGACCTGGTGCCGGCCGGCGAGATGGCCGTGCTCGTCGTGCCCATCGACCTCGAGGCGCCCAAGGGACGGCTGATCCTGCCCCAGGTCCAGTCGATCCGGGACCTGCTGGACCACGACGCCTACTGCATGGTGGTGAAGGAACGCGAGCTGCGGCCTGCGCTGGAGCGTCTGAAAAGCCCGCCGGCCCTGGTCGTCACCGACTCCCAGGCTTTCCTGAAGGTGGCGGCGGACACCCCCCCCGAGGTGCCGCTGACCTCGTTCTCGATCCTCTTCGCCCGCTTCAAGGGCGACCTGCCGGCGATGGTCGAAGGCGCCCTGGCCATCGACCGCCTGCGCCCCGGCGACCGCGTGCTCGTGGCCGAGGCCTGCTCGCACCATCCCGTCGGCGAGGATATCGGCCGCGTCAAGATCCCGCGCTGGCTGAGGCAATACGTCGGCGGCGAACTGAATTTCACGACCGTCCAGGGCCAGGACTATCCCGACGACCTGGCGTCGTTCAAGCTCGTGATCCACTGCGGCGCCTGCACCTTCAACCGCCGGAACCTGCTGAGCCGCATCTACGCCTGCCGCCGCGCCGGCGTGCCGATCACCAACTACGGCGTGGCCATCGCCTTCGCGCTGGGGGTCTTCGAAAGGGCCGTGGCGCCCTTCCCCGACGCCGTCGAGGTGCTGCGCGCCCACGGCCGCACCGTCTAGTCCATCCCGTCGACCCTTCCCGCCAGGAAATCCGACAGCCGCCACTGCGGCTCGTCCGGCGCACCGCCGTCGGCGAAGATCTGCGCCCAGAGGTCCAGGCCGAGCAGCAGGAAGACGCGTACTGCGTTCGCGGCCGGGTCGGTGGCCAGGGCGGCCAGGGCCTCGTCGCGGCAGAGCGAGCGCAGCACCGGCGATTTCCGCAGGCGCCGGCCCGCGGCCGCCGCGCGAACGGGATTCTCCAGGTGCAGGGCTGGGTTCACGGCGCCGCCCTGCTTGGGCCGTTCGATGACGTCGGGGGGCAGCAGTGTCTTCGCCAGCCGCACGTGCAGGTCCTTGGCCGCGAACTCGCCGGGGCGGCCGGGCCGTGGCGGCGTGCGCAGGCCGCGGTCCAGCGAGATGACGAGGTCGGCGACCGGACGGTCGAGATAGGGCGAGCGGGCCTCGACGCCGAGCAGGCCGCAGAGGGGGCCGTAGGGAGCCAGGATCCCGGCCGTGAGATAATCCATGTTCAGGGTCGCGCAGCCGTAGTCGAAGAGCGCATCCAGGTCGCCGGCCGGCGGGCGCCGGTCGGCGTGCCGGCGGCAGTCGGGGGCGCCGTCGCGCAGCAGCCCGGCCAGGTCGCTCTCGCGGAAGCCGAAGACGCCGCACCAGTTCTCGACATCCAGAGCGCCCCACAGGCGGTTGGCCGCCCTCAGGGCGAAGGGCGAGCGGCGGGCCGGGGGCAGGCGCAGCGCCGCGTGGAGCAGGCGTTCGGCCGGGGACCACAGCCCGGCCGTCCGGCGAGTCAGCCGGTGGCGGCGCCAGGCCGCGGCCGCGCAGGAACCGAAGAGCTGGTCGGTGCCCTCGCCGCCCACCACCGTCCGTCCGTGCGCGGCGGCCAGGCGCAGCGCGCGCCAGGTCAGCATCAGGCCGGGTTCGAAGAAGGGCGTGCCCATGGCCCAGATCAGGCGGGGCAGGTCCTCGATTTCGTCGCCGGTGAAGAGTTCCTCACGGTGCTTCGCTCCGACGAATTCCGCCACCCGGCGGGCGTAGGGGGCGTCGGTGTTGTGGCGCAGGGCGCCGACGCCGGCGGTCGCCGGCGGCTCGTCGGCGATCCCGGCGGCGAGGGCCACGTTGACGCTGGAGTCGAAGCCGCCGCTGAGCAGGTAGACGGGCGCGGGGTCGTCGGCGTGGATGTCCGCCAGCGCGTCGGTCAGGGCCTGGCGGTAGCGGGCCAGGGCGAGGTCGGGATCGTCGAGGCGTTCCGGCGGCGGGGTCCAGGAATCGTAGGTGCGGGTCGCGGCGCCGTCGGCGTCGGCGCGCAGCAGTTCGCCGGGACCGAGCTGGCTCACGCCGGCGTGGATCGTCCGCGGCGGTCCGACATAGGCGCGGCGCAGGTATTGGCCCAGGGCCCGCCGGTCGATCGCCGGCGTTCGCGGCAGCAGCCCGGGCATCAGCCGCAGGCGGTTCGCGAAGATCACGCCGCCGTCGTCGACGGACCAGAAGAGGGCGCGGGGGCCGGGCAGGCGGTCCTGTACGAGCAGGAGCGCGCTCGCCGAGCGATCCCAGATCAGGCAGACGAAGGAGCCGCCGAGGCCGCGCGCCGCCTCCGCGCCGCGATCGCGATATCGGTCGCGCAGGCGCACGGCCGCGTCGCCGCCGCCGCCTTCCGGGAAGACGACGCGACCGGCCACGGCCACCAGCGCGCCGTCCGCGTCGGCGACGGCGACGTCGGGGCCGGCGAACAGCTGCAGGGAATCCCCGGGCGCGGTCAACGGCATCAGGCCGAGGTCGACGCCCAGCCGTCGCGCGCCGTCGAGCCGTCGGTCGGGCCCGGGTGCCGCGGGGCGGGGGAGGAAGGCGCCGAGCAGGAGTTCGCGCATGAGGTCTCCGGAGGGCGAGGTGCGGGAGGGCTCTGATTCGCCGCCGAAGCTAGCACGGGCCGCGGACGGCGGGCAAGGCGGCGTCGGTCGCGCAACCCCGCCGGCAAGGGGGCGTACGGGGGCCGGGCGGACCACGTTAATACATTATCACTCGACTCTGGGATTCGCGGTTTCTGATCGATCAGAATCGTTTACTTCGCTGGCGGCAAGTAGTTAGACCCGATCGCAGGAACCGGTCGCCGCCGCCGGATAATATTTCAAATGATGAGTTTCCCAGGTTTTGGTTGCCGGTAGACATTTTTTTTGCCGGTCGCCGCCTCATTGATAACAATTTAACCGGACCGGACGGAATTACCGGGCGGTCCCTAGTCCCCGTTTGTGGATGGGCCATGCTGTGAAGGAGGAGGACGTGGCAAGGATTCTCATCATCGACGACGATCCCGACATCGCCCAGGCGTGTCGGCTCGTGCTCGAGAGACACGGACACGAGATCGCTTCCGCGGGGGATCGCGAGGCCGGCATGAAGGCCATCGAGGATTTCCGCCCGGACCTGCTGATCCTGGACGTGATGATGGACCAGCCGGACGACGGGATCGTCATGGCGCGGGACCTCCGCAAGGCGGAATTCGGGGCGCCGATCCTGATGCTGACCGGCATCGGCAAGATCACCGGCCTGGAGTTCGACAAGGACGACTCCCTGGTGCCGGTGGACGACTTCGCGGAGAAGCCGCTCGATCCCGCGACCCTGGTCGCCAAGGTCGACGAACTGCTCGGCAAGAAGGAGGGCTGACCGGGATGCTCGTAACCGAACAGGAAAAGCTCCAGGAGCTGGTCGCCTCGCTCGCCGAGAAGCACGGCCGCGACCGCACCGCGCTCATCCCGATCCTGCAGGAAGTGCAGCAGAAGTACCACGGCATCTCGGAGTTCGCGCAGCAGGTCGTCGCCGACCGGCTGGGCATCCATCCCTCCGAGGTCTACAGCGTGATCACCTTCTACAGCTTCCTCGACCCGAATCCGACCGGGAAGTACGTCATCCGCATGTGCCGCACGATCTCCTGCCAGATGGCCGGCGCCCACAACATCGCCCGCCAGCTCGAAAGCGATCTGGGGATCGAGTTCGGCGAGACGACCGCCGACGGCAAGTTCACGCTGGAGTGGGCCAACTGCCTGGGCATGTGCGACCAGGGGCCCGCGATGCTGGTGAACGACCGGATCCACACCCGGCTGACCGCCGAGAAGGTGCACGACATCCTCGAGGACTGTCGCCGGCACTTCGGCGTCCACGCCACCGAGCGGGAGGAGCACTAGGATGATCGGCACGACTCACCAGAACCAGCTGACCTTCTCCTCGCTCGAGGCCGAGGCCGGACTGAAGAAGGCCCTGGGCATGGGCCGGGGCGACGTCATCGGCGAGATCAGCGCCTCCGGGCTGAAGGGCCGCGGCGGCGCCGGCTTCCCGACGGGCGTCAAGTGGAACATCGCCGCGGCGGCCAAGAGCGACGCCAAGTACGTCATCTGCAACGCCGACGAGGGCGAGCCGGGCACCTTCAAGGACCGGCTGATCCTCAGCGATCACGCCGACCTGGTCTTCGAGGGCATGACGATCGCCGGCTTCGCCATCGGCGCCGCCGAGGGCATCGTCTACCTGCGGGCCGAATACACCTACCTGCGCCCGCACCTGGAGGCCGTGCTGCTGCGCCGCCGCGAGGCCGGGCTGCTGGGCGACGACGTCCTCGGCAAGGGCTTCGCCTTCGACATCCACCTGCACATGGGCGCCGGCGCCTACGTCTGCGGCGAGGAGACGGCCCTGATCGAATCCCTGGAAGGCCACCGCGGCGAGCCGCGCAACCGGCCTCCTTTCCCGGTCGACACCGGCTTCCTCGGCCGGCCGACCATCGTCAACAACGTCGAGACCCTGGCCTGCGCCGCGGCGATCCTGGGCAGCGGCGCCGAGTGGTTCAAGGGCTTCGGCACCGAGAAGTCGACCGGCTTCAAGCTCTTCAGCGTCTCGGGCGACTGCGACCGGCCCGGCGTCTACGAGCTGCCGATGGGCATTACGGTGGCCGAGCTGCTGGACGTCGTGGGCGGCGGGGACGCCAAGGCCGTGCAGATCGGCGGCGCCTCGGGGCATTGCGTCCCGGCCGCGGAGTTCACGCGGGCGCTGGCCTTCGAGGACATCCCGACCGGCGGGTCGGTGATCGTCTTCGGCCACGGCCGCGATATGCTGGACGTCGCCGAGAACTTCCTGGAGTTCTTCGTGGACGAGTCCTGCGGCCAGTGCACGCCGTGCCGCGAGGGCAACGCCAAGCTCCTGGAGGGCGTGGCGCTGCTCAAGCAGGGCGCCTGCTCCAGCCGCTACCTGAACGATCTGCTCTCGCTGGGCGAGACGATGCAGATCGCCTCGAAATGCGGACTGGGACAGTCCAGCCCCAACGCGTTCATCTCGATCGTCAAGCACTTCAAGCACGAGATCATGGGCCGCAGCGCCGCTCGGGCCTGACCGGGAAAGAGGAGTGACCCAGCATGTCTAAGGACGAGAAGTTCACGGCTGAGACCTCGCGCGCCCCGGTCAGCCAGAGCGGACGCGCGATCAAGACGGATGGCGACGCCACGGCGATCGGCGCCCTGGTATCGCTGGAGATCGACGGCAAGGAGTTGAAGGTGCCCATGGGCACCACGATCCTCGAGGCGGCCAAGCAGGTCGGGGTGCGGATCCCGACCCTCTGCCACCACGAGGACCTGTGCGTGGCCGGCGTCTGCCGGATCTGCGTCGTCGAGATCGAGGGCCAGCGCACCCTGCAGGCGTCCTGCGCCTACCCGGTGACGCAGCCGATCAAGGTCAAGACCCACAGCGCCAAGGTGCGCCGCGCCCGCCGGCACATCCTGGACCTGATGCTCTCGCAGCACTACGGCGAGTGCTACGCCTGCGGCCGCAACAACAACTGCGAGCTGCAGTCGCTGGCCAAGGAGTACGGCGTCGACTTCTTCCGCTTCGGCCATCCCGAGGCGCCGATCTTCGAGATCGACGCTTCCAGCCACTCCGTGGTGCGCGACATGAACAAGTGCATCCAGTGCCGCCGCTGCGTGCGCACCTGCATCGACATGCAGGAGGTCGGCGCCCTGGAGGTCGCCGGGCGCAGCGACTGGACCCAGATCACGACCTTCATGGACAAGCCCCTGGCCGAGGTGGTCTGCATCAACTGCGGCCAGTGCATCAACCGCTGCCCGACCGGCGCCCTGCGGGCCAACGACCACACCGACGAGGTCTGGGCCGCGATCGACGACCCGACGAAGCACGTCGTCATCCAGACGGCGCCCAGCCCGCGCGCGGGCATCGGCGAGTGCTTCGGCCTGGAGCCGGGCACGCCGATGACCTTCGAGATGAACACGGCGCTGAAGCGCTGCGGCTTCGACAAGGTCTTCGACACCAACTTCACGGCCGACCTGACCATCATCGAGGAGGGCACCGAGCTGCTGCTGCGGCTCTACAAGGCCCTGGTCGAGAAGGACGCGTCGGTGGCCCTGCCGCAGTTCACCAGCTGCTCGCCGGGCTGGGTGAAGTACATCGAGCACTTCTACCCCGAGCACCTGGCCCACGTCTCGTCGGCCAAGAGCCCGCAGCAGATGTTCGGCGCCCTGATCAAGACCTTCTACGCCGAGCGGAACGGCGTCGACCCGAAGGACATCGTCAGCGTCGCCCTGATGCCCTGCTCGGCGAAGAAGTACGAGTGCAACCGCCCCGAGATGTGCGACAGCGGGTACAAGGACGTGGACTACGGCCTGACCACCCGCGAACTGGGCAAGATGATCAGCGAGTGCGGCATCGACCTGCCCGCCATGCCCAAGACGGACTTCGACGATCCCTTCGGGACCGCCACGGGGTCCGGCGTCATCTTCGGCGCCAGCGGCGGCGTGATGGAGTCGGCGCTGCGCACGGTGATCGAACTGGTGATGGGCGTGAAGGTCGAGGACCTCTTCGACCACGCCGACATCCTGCCGGTGCGCGGCTTCGAGGGCACCCGGATGGCCGAGCTGAAGATCGACAAGGTCGGTCCGGTGCCGGACATCCTGAAGCACCTCGTGCCGAACTGGGACTGGCTGAAGGGCGCCACGCTGAAGGTGGCCGTCTGTCACGGCACGGCCAACGCCAAGCGCGTGATGGAGGACATCAAGGCCGGCGGCCCGTTCAGCGAGTGCCACTTCATCGAGTTCATGGCCTGCCCGGGCGGCTGCCTGGGCGGCGGCGGCCAGCCGATTCCGACCACCCCGGAGATCCGGGAGAAGCGGGCGCAGGCCATCTACGCCGAGGACAAGGCCTACTCGGTGCGCAAGTCCTACGAGAACCCGGCCGTGGCGATGCTCTACGGCGAGTTCCTGAAGGACGGCCCCTGCGGCCATACCGCGCACAAGCTGCTGCACACGGGCTACACGCCGCGCGGCAAGTTCATCGCCTGAGCGCGGCCGTCTTCCGGGACGGCGCGCGGAGACCGGAGCCGGGAGGAAACTCCCGGCTCTTTTTTTGCATTTCGGCGTTTCGGACTTGCCGGGCGGAATCGGTGGGTTTATTGATATCAAACCAAATAAGTCATTTTTGGCGAGCGCTTCCAGCTACCGGAGGAGGCCCTCGTCTCCCTGGACGGACTGACGATCGATTTCTCGCGGGATCTCGTCGGCGGCGGCTTCGAGTTCCGCAACCCCAAGACCAGCGGGTCCTGCGGCTGCGGCACGTCGTTCCGCATCTGACGGCTGACGCGGCGACGACTTTCATCCCGATTTTGTTTGTCGATATTCCGGGCCTCCGCTAGGCTTGACCCCGGCCCGGGCCACGAACCCGCGCGGCCTACGGCCGGCGCCACGACCGGTCGCGGACCTCTCCGCGCCGACGATCCCGAACCAGGAAGCGAGTTTCTCTTGGATCCTGAGCGTCGCGAAGCCGGCCTTTTCGTCTTCCCCCGCTGGGCCAACGCCATCCGGCCGCACCTGACGGCCGCGGCCCTGCTCACGCCGGTCTACCTGGCCGTCCTGATCTACCTGGCCTTTGCGCCCGGCACCTCGTCCGAGGGCTACGCCCCCGAGCAGCCGGTGCCCTACAGCCACCGCCTGCACGCCGGCGAGCTGGGACTGGACTGCCGCTACTGCCACGCCGGCGTCGAGACCGGCGCCTTCGCCACCCTGCCGCCCACGGCCACCTGCATGAACTGCCACGCCTCGGTGCGGGCCGACAGCGAGCTGCTGGCGCCGATCCGGGACAGCTACGCCTCCGGGCTGCCCGTGGCCTGGGTGCGGGTGCACGACCTGCCCGACTACGCCTACTTCGATCACAGCGCGCACGTGAGCCGCGGCGTCGGCTGCGAGAGCTGCCACGGCCGCATCGACAAGATGGACGTCGTCACGCAGGCGGCCGGACTGAACATGGCCTGGTGCCTGGCCTGCCACCGGCAGCCGGAGCCCCACCTGAGGCCCCCGGCCGAGGTCACGACCATGGGCTACGTGCCGTCGGGAGACGCCTTCGAGATCGGGAGCCGCCTGCGGGCGGAGCGGAACATCGACCCACCCACGGATTGTTCGACATGTCATCGATGAACGACAGCACGCCCGACCGGAACTACTGGCGCAGCCTGGAACAGCTGGCCGGCAGCGACGAGTACCGCCGCTTCGCCGAGGCCGAGTTCCCCGCCGAGGCCGACCAGTCCGCCGACGCCGTCTCACGCCGGCGCTTCCTGCAGCTGATGGGCGCCTCGGTGGCCCTGGCCGGCCTGACCGGCTGCCGCTGGCCGCAGGAGAAGATCGTCCCCTTCGCGGCCCGCCCGGAAGGCGTGACCCCGGGCACGACGCGTCGCTTCGCCACCTCGATGGAGCTGGCCGGAGCCGTCAGCCCTCTGCTGGTGACCAGCTACGACGGGCGTCCGATCAAGGTCGAGGGCAATCCCGACCATCCGCTGAGCCGGGGCGCCGCGAACCTCTTCGCCCAGGCCGGCCTGCTCGAGCTCTACGACCCGGACCGCAGCCGCAAGCCCCGTCGCCGGGAAGGCGGCGCCGCCGCGGACCGGGGCTGGGACGAGGCCCTGGCCGGGATCGCCGGTCGTTTCGAAGACGCGCGCGCCGACCGCGGACGCGGCCTGGCGGTGCTGACCGAGTCGTCGTCGTCGCCGACGACGGCCCGCCTGCGCGCGCGGCTGCGCCGCGAGCTGCCCGAGGTCTTCTGGTGCGAGTACGAGCCCCTGTCCCGCGACGAGGAGCGCGAGGGCCTGCGCGCCGCCTGCGGCCGGCCCCTGCTCCCGCGGCCCCGGCTGGCCGACGCCCGGACGATCTTCTGCCTGGACGCCGACCTGCTGGGCGACCACCCGGCGGCGCTGCGCAACGCCCGCGACTTCGCCGAAGGCCGCCGCGCCGAGCAGGGCTGGATGAACCGGCTCTACGCCGTCGAGAGCACCTTCTCGCTTACCGGCGCCATGGCCGACCACCGCTGGGCCGCGGCTTGGTCCGCGATGCCGCGCCTGGCCCTGCATCTGGCCGCCTGTCTCTTCGTCGAATGCGGCGTCGTCCTGCCGCAGGGGGCGGCCGCCCTGCGGCCCCTGCTCGAGACCGCGGCCCACGACCCCGGTCGGCCCGACTGGCTGCCCGCCGCCGCCCGCGACCTGGCCGCCCACCGCGGCCGGTGTCTGATCGCCGCGGGGGCCCGCCAGCCGGCCTGGGTGCACGCCCTGGTCCATCTCTGCAACGACGCCCTGGGCAACGTCGGGCGCACGGTGGACTACGCCGAGGACCCCGACGCCGGCCGTCCCGCCCACGCCGAGGCTCTGGCCGACCTGGCGGCGCGGCTTCGCGACGGGCGCGTCGAGACCCTGCTGGTGCTGGGCGGCAACCCCGCCTACGACGCCCCGGCCGACCTGGACTTCGCCGGCGCCCTGGCCGCCGCGCCCTTCTCGGCGCGGCTGGGCGCCTACGACGACGAGACCTCCCGCCATTGCCGCTGGCACCTGCCCCGCGCGCACTTCCTGGAGTCCTGGGCCGACGTGCGCGACGCCGACGGGCGCTACGGCGTGACCCAGCCCCTGATCGCGCCCCTGCACGGCGGCCTGACGCCGGCCGAGGCGCTGGGCCTGCTGCTGGACGGCGAGCGTCGCAGCGCCCACGACCTGGTGCGCGAGACCGCCCGCGGCCTGCTGGGCGACGGCCCCGGCTTCGCCGGCGCCTGGCGCCGGCTCCTGCACGACGGCTTCGCGGTTGTCGGCGAGGACCTCGGCGTCGTTCCCGCCCTCGCCGGCCGGAGCCTGACGGCCGCCGTGCGCGAGGGGGCGGCGGCGGCGGCGCCCGGGCTCGGCCCCGACAGTCTGGAGATCGTCTTCACGCCCGACCCCTCGCTGCTGGACGGCCGCTTCGCCAACAACGCCTGGCTGCAGGAGCTGCCCGACGCCATGACGAAGCTGGCCTGGGACAACGCCGCCCTGGTCGCGCCCGCCACCGCCGACGCCCTGGGCCTGGCCCACGGCGACGTCGTGACCCTGACCCTGGACGGCCGCACGCTCGAGGCGCCGGTCTACCTGCTGCCCGGGCAGGCGCCCTGGTCGGTGGCCCTGAGCCTGGGCCACGGCCGCAGCGCCGCCGGCAAGGTGGGCAACGGCACGGGCTGCGACGCCTACCGCCTGCGCACGACCGCCGCTTTCGCCGGGGCGACCGCCCTGGGCGTGACCCGCACCGGCCGCCGCCGCGAACTGGCCACGACGCAGGACCACTTCGCCATGGACAAGGTGGGAGACCGCGAGCGCGAGGCCCGCAGCCGGACCCTGGTCATGGAGGGCGATCTGGCCGAGTGGCGCCGCGATCCCGGCTTCGCCGAGCACCGCCAGCACCACCCGGAGCTGAAATCGCTCTGGAAGGAACGGGACTACGCGGGGCACAAGTGGGGAATGACCGTCGACCTGAACAGCTGCATCGGCTGCAACGCCTGCATCGTCGCCTGCCAGGCCGAGAACAACATCCCGGTCGTGGGCAAGAAGCAGGTGAACGAGGGGCGCGAGATGCACTGGCTGCGCCTGGACCGCTACTTCCAGGGCGATCCCGCCGAGCCGCGCGTCGTGCAGCAGCCGGTGGCCTGCGTGCACTGCGAGCTGGCGCCCTGCGAGCAGGTCTGCCCGGTGGGCGCGACCATGCACAGCGAGGAGGGCCTGAACATGATGGCCTACAACCGCTGCGTCGGCACGCGCTACTGCTCCAACAACTGCCCCTACAAGGTGCGGCGCTTCAACTTCTTCAACTACAACAAGGATCCCGACCCGCTGCGCGACCTGATGCACAACCCCGAGGTCACCCTGCGCGCCCGCGGCGTGATGGAGAAGTGCACCTACTGCGTGCAGCGCATCGAGTCGGCGAAGATCGCGGCCAAGAACGAGGGGCGCCCGCTGCGCGACGGCGAGATCACGACCGCCTGCCAGCAGACCTGCCCCACGCAGGCGATCGTCTTCGGCGACCTGAACGACCCGGACAGCCGCGTAGCCGGGCTGCGCGCCGACGATCGCGCCTACGCCATGCTGGCGGAGATGAACCTGAAGCCGCGCACGGCCTACCTGGCCCGACTGCGCAACCCGAACCCCGAACTGGCGGAGACGAGCGGGCATGAAGCTGGGCACGCTGCTCACTAGGGACGAGATCGACAACACGATCCACGAACCGTCCCGCCCCCAGACGCTGATCACGGGCGGTCACGACTTCACGTCGCTGACCGACGCGGTCTGCGGGCTCGTCGAGAAACCGCGCCCGCCGCGGGCCTGGTACGTGGCGATCACCTTCACCGGTGGCCTGACGCTGATGATGTTCGCCATGATCGGCTACCTGATCATCACCGGCGTCGGCGTCTGGGGCGTGAACAACCCGGTGGGCTGGGGCTGGGCCATCGTCAACTTCGTGTTCTGGGTCGGCATCGGGCACGCCGGCACGCTCATCTCGGCCATCCTCTTTTTGCTGCGGCAGAAATGGCGCACCAGCATCAACCGCTTCGCCGAGGCGATGACCATCTTCGCCGTGGTCTGCGCCGGCGTCTTCCCGGGCATCCATGTCGGCCGCGTCTGGGTCGTCTGGTGGCTCTTCCCGCTGCCCAACTACCAGGGGATGTGGCCCAACTTCCGCAGCCCCCTGCTCTGGGACGTCTTCGCCGTCGGCACCTACGCCATGGTGTCCCTGATGTTCTGGTACACGGGCATGCTGCCCGACCTGGCCACCCTGCGCGACCGGGCGACGACGCGGATGCGCCGCCTGCTCTACGGCTTCTTCGCCCTCGGCTGGCGGGGCTCGAACCGGCACTGGCACCGCTACGAGAAGGCCTACCTGCTGCTGGCCGGCCTGGCGACGCCGCTGGTGCTGTCGGTGCATTCGGTGGTCAGCTTCGACTTCGCCACCTCGCAGATCCCCGGCTGGCACACCACGATCTTCCCGCCCTACTTCGTGGCCGGCGCCATCTTCAGCGGCTTCGCGATGGTGATGACGCTGATCATCCCCGCGCGGCAGCTCTTCGGCCTGAAGAACTTCGTCACGCTCTACCACCTCGAGACGATGGCCAAGATCATCCTGGCCACGGGCACGATGGTCGGCTACGCCTACGCCACCGAGTTCTTCATCGCCTGGTACGGCGGCAATCCGGCCGAGCAGTTCGCCTTCATCAACCGCGCCTTCGGCCCCTACGTCTGGGCCTACTGGATCATGGTCGGCTGCAACGTGCTGGCGCCCCAGTTCTTCTGGTTCAAGAAGCTGCGCACCAACCTGTGGGCGCTGATGATCCTCTGCGTGCTGGTCAACATCGGCATGTGGTTCGAGCGCTTCGTGATCACCGTCACCTCGCTGAGCCGCGATTTCCTGCCCGCGACCTGGGCCTACTACCGGCCGACGCCGATCGACATCGCGACCTTCGTCGGCAGCTTCGGGCTCTTCCTGACGCTGTTCCTGCTCTTCGTGCGCTACCTGCCGATGGTGGCGATGGCCGAGGTCAAGACCGTGATGCCGCAGAAGCACTGGGACGACAGGGTCTCGCGGCCCGTCGGCGACTACCACGGCGACGTGCCCCGCGACGGCAGCGGCGTCGGCGGGCGACGGGGGAGGGAGGATCATGGCGAAGAGCACTGAGTCGGCGGGGCTCTACGGCCTGGTGGCGGTCTTCGTCGAGCCCGGCGACCTGATCGCCGGCTGCGAGTGCGTGCGCGACGTCGGCTACCGCAAGTGGGACGCCCACACCCCCTTCCCGGTGCACGGCCTGGACGGGGCGATGGGCATCCGCGGCTCCCGCCTGCCCTGGCTGGTGCTCTGCGGCGGCCTGACCGGGCTGTTCGGCGCCCTGCTCATGCAGTGGTGGATGAACGCCGTCGACTATCCCTTCCTGATCAGCGGCAAGCCCCTCTTCGGCCTGCCCGCGGTGGTGCCGGTGGCCTTCGAGCTGACGATCCTGCTCAGCGCCGTGACCACGTTCGTCGGCATGCTGGCCCTGAACGGGCTGCCGCGGCACCACCACCCGCTGTTCAGCAGCCCCCATTTCCGGCGCGCCACCTCCGACCGCTTCCTGATCGTGATCGAGGCGGCGGACCCGCTCTTCGATGCGGCGAAGACGCGCGCCCTGCTCGAATCCCTGACCGGCGCCGAGGTGGCCGAAGTGGAGGATCTCTGATGCCGCGGCTGTTCCGTTCGGTGATGATCGTGCTCACGCTGCTGGCGCTGGTCCCGCTGGGCCTGTTGGTGAAGGCGCGCGTGACCGACAGCCCCCTGCCGCGCTTCATGATCATCTTCGACATGGACAACCAGGCCCGGTACAAGGCGCAGCAGGCCAACCCCGTCTTCGCGGATGGGCGGGCCATGCGGCCGCCGGTCGAGGGCGCGGTCGCCCGCGGCGACCGCGGCGACGACCCGCATCGCACCGAGGGCCGCGTGGGCGACGGCTGGGCCGAGACCTTCCCGCGCCCGGTCGACGAGGCGATGCTGCGCCGGGGGCGCGAACGCTTCGGCATCTACTGCGCTCCCTGCCACGGCCTGGACGGCGGCGGCGACGGCATCGTCTCGCGGCGGGCCGAGCGGCTGATGGAGGGGACCTGGGTTTTGCCCTCGAACCTGGCCGACGACGTCGTCGCCGCCAGGCCGGTCGGGCACATCTACAACTCGATCCGCAACGGCATCCGCAAGATGCCGGCCTACGGGCCGCAGATCCCGGTCGACGACCGCTGGGCGATCACGGCCTACGTGCGCGCCCTGCAGCGCAGCCGGCGCGCGACCCTGGACGACGCGCCGCCCGCGGCGCGCGAGGAACTGCTGGCGGAGACCGAATAGACGCGGCCCGCGCCGACGCGGCGCCGGGCGAGCGACGGGAGCGAGACCTTGGCACACGTGGAACTGAGGGACGTCGGCATGCTGGAGACCGAGAGGCTGCGCCTGGGAGGCGCCGCGCGACGGGTCTTCGTGGCGGCGGCCGTCCTGGGCGTGGTCGGCGTGGCGGCGGGCTGGCTGCTGAGCGGCGGCGGCGACGCCGGCCGGGCCCGTTTCGCTCACGCCTACCTGCTGAACTACGCCTGGGTCCTGTCCCTGGCCCTGGGCGCCCTGTGGTTCGTGCCCCTGCAGCACCTGACCCGCTCGAGCTGGAGCGTGGTCGTGCGCCGCCTGGCCGAGCACGTGAGCGCCACGCTGCCCCTGCTGCTGGTCCTGGGCCTGCCGCTGCTCTTCATGCTGCCGGATCTCTATCCCTGGGCCGACGCCGCCCACGCCGCGGACGACCACCTGATCGCCCACAAGGCCCCCTACCTGAACCCGGCCTTCTTCGCCGTGCGCCTGGTGGGCTATTTCGCGGTCTGGATCCTGCTGGCCTCGCTCTTCCGCCGCTGGTCGATCCGCCAGGACGAGACCGGCGACCCGGCCCTGACCCTGCGCAGCGAGCGCCTGTCGGGCCCGGCCCTGCTGATCTACGGCGTGACCGTGACGCTGGCGGCCTTCGACCTGCTGATGAGCCTGGATCCCCACTGGTTCAGCACGATCTTCGGCGTCTACTACTTCGCCGGCGTCGTCGTGGCCTTCTTCGCCCTGATGACCCTGCTGACCTTCATGCTGCAGCGGGCCGGGATGATGCGCCGCGTCGTCACGATCGAGCACTACAACGACTACGGCCGGGCGATGTTCGCCTTCGTCTTCTTCTGGGCCTACATTGCCTTCTCCCAGTACATGCTGATCTGGTACGCCAACATCCCCGAGGAGACCGTCTGGTTCCTGCGCCGGCAGTCCCACGGCTGGGAGCGGATCGGCCTGGTGCTGGTCCTGGCCCACTGGCTGGCGCCCTTCGCCGGGCTGATGTCCCGCTTCACGAAGCGGCGGGTGCGGCTGATGGTCTTCTGGGCGGTGTGGATCCTGGCCGTGCACTGGATCGACATGGTCTGGCTGGTGATGCCGGAGCTCTCGCCGGAGGGCGTGATGCTGGGCGCACCCGAACTGGCCCTGCTGGTGGGGCTGGGCGGGCTGTGGGTCGCGGCCCTGGCCCTGGCCCTGGGCGACCGGCCGCTGGTGCCGCTGCGCGATCCGCGGATGGCGGAATCGCTGAATTTCGAGAACTACTAGCCCGGACCCTCCATGGAGGAGCGTAGCGAGGATGAGGAATAAGCCCGTAGGCCAAGGCGCACGCAAGAATTTGCGAGGGAGGCGTACCCGGTGCGGTACGTCGACCGAGCAAGTTCGAGTACGCATTGGCCTGCGGGCTTATAACAATCCGCAGTAGCTTCTTCATGGAGGGTCCGGGCTGGAAAGAGGAGACGACCTTGGGCGTCGATCGCGACAACCTGGACATCCACGGCATCGTGCTGACGGCCGTCGTCTTCACGCTGGTGACCGTGCTGGTCGTCATCGCCGTCCAGATCGGATACCACCTGGTGCAGGCCGACGAGCTGCGGCGCAAGGTCGTGGCCGTCCCGGACCGCGAGGTGACCGAGCTCGAGGCCGCGCAGACGGCCTCCCTGGGGGGGTACCGCTGGCTCGACCGTGAACGGGGGACGGTCGCCATACCCATCGAACGCGCCATGGCCCTGGTCGCGGCCGAGAACGGCGCCCCGGATCCAACCGGAGACGAGTGACATGAACTTCCTGCGCAGAACGCTCGGCGCCGGCCTGCCGGCGGCGGCGCTGGCGGTCATCCTCATCGCCGCCGCTCCCGCCGTGGCCGAGCGCACCGAGCCGCTGCCGGAGGCCCTGGAGGGGGTGGGCATCACCGAGCGGCTCGAGGCGCCGCTGCCCCTGGACCTCGTCTTCACAGACGAGAACGGCGAAGCGGTGCGCCTGGGCGACTATTTCGCCGCGGACCGGCCGGTGATCCTGAACCTGGGCTACTACGCCTGCCCGATGCTCTGCGGTCTGGTGCTGAACGGCCTGGTCGAGAGCCTGCGGCCCCTGGAGTGGACGCCCGGCCAGGAGTTCGCGATCGTCACCGTCAGCATCGACCCTCGCGAATCCGACCGTCTGGCCCGCCTGAAGAAGCAGACCTACCTGGAGGAGTACGGTCGGCCCTCGGCGGCGTCGGGCTGGCACTTCCTGACCGGCGACGAGGCGGCGATCGCGGCCCTGACCGAGGCCGTCGGCTTCGGTTTCCGCTGGAACGAGGCGCGGCAGGAGTGGGCCCACGCGGCGGCGATCTTCGTGGTCACGCCCGAGGGCCTGGTCTCGCGCTACCTCTACGGCATCGAGTACGACACGCAGACCCTGCGCCTGTCGCTGAGCGAGGCCTCGGCCGGCCACATCGGCTCGACGGTCGACAGGATCCTGCTCTACTGCTTCCACTACGATTCCAGCACCGGGCGCTATGCGCCGGCGGCCGCGAACCTGATGCGCGCCGGCGGCCTGCTGACCGTGATCGTGCTGGGGGGAACCCTCGCGACCTGGTGGCGGCGCGACCGCCGCCGGCGGAAGGAGGCGACGTGAGCCTGCTCCTCTCGTCCCCCCTGGCCACGGTCTTCGGCTTCCTGCGGCCGTTCCTGGCCCAGGCCACCGAGGACTCCTTCTGGATGCCGGTCGGCGCGGCCAGCGGCGCCCAGGGGGTCGACCGTCTCTTCTACCTGATCTTCTGGATCTCGGTCGTCTTCTTCGTGCTGATCGTCGGCCTGATGAGCTTCTTCGCCGTGCGCTACCGCCGGCGCCGCGCCGATGAGCGGGCCCCGGACTCGGCCAGCCACAACACCGCGCTCGAGATCACCTGGACGATCGTGCCGGTGATCATCGTCGTCGTGATCTTCGTGCTCGGCTTCCGCGGCTTCCTGGACATGGTCAACCCCCCGTCCGACGCCTACGAGGTGCTGGTCACCGGCCAGAAGTGGAAGTGGTTCTTCACCTACCCGAACGGCTACGTGGACGAGGACCTGCACGTGCCCCTGGACAGGCCCGTGCGGCTGGTGATGACCTCGGAGGACGTGATCCACAGCCTCTACGTCCCGGCCTTCCGCCTGAAGAAGGACGTGGTGCCGGGCCGTTACGCGAAGGCCTGGTTCCGGGCCACGGCGGCCGGCGAGTACGAGCTCTTCTGCGCCGAGTACTGCGGCACCAGCCACTCGGACATGATCGCGCGGGTGATCGTGGAGCCGCAGGCGGAGTTCGACGCCTGGCTCGAGGCCAGCTCGAACTTCCTCGAGACGCTGTCGCCGGCCGAGGCCGGCGAGCGGCTCTACTCGGTCCGCGGCTGCAAGCAGTGCCACCGCGTGGACGGTCAGGACGACATCGGGCCCACCTTCAAGGGCCTCTTCGGGCGCGAGCGCGTCCTGCAGGAGGGCGGGACGGTGACCGCCGACGAGAACTACCTGCGCGAATCGATCCTCGATCCCCAGGCCCGCGTCGTCGCCGGCTACGACCCGGTGATGCCGACCTACCAGGGGAGGCTGTCCGATCGCGAGATCACGGCCCTGATCGAGTTCCTGAAGACGCTCGCCGACTGACGGCGGGCCGGAGGTGACCATGGCAGCCGCAACCGACGCCGCGGCCCCCGCGGCGGAGAACTATCTGAACTGCAGCCACGGCTGGCGTTCGTGGCTCTTCACGCTGGACCACAAGCGCATCGGCGTGATGTACCTGGTCTCGATCCTGGCCGCGTTCCTGCTGGGCGGCGTGCTCGCCCTGCTGATCCGCACCGAGCTGATCGCGCCGGGCCGCACGATCATGGGCGCCGACGACTACAACAAGGTCTTCACCCTGCACGGCGCGATCATGATCTTCCTCTTCATCATCCCGGGCATCCCCGCCGCCCTGGGCAACTTCGTGCTGCCGCTGCAGCTGGGCGCCAAGGACGTCGCCCTGCCGCGCTTGAACCTGGCCAGCTACCATCTCTACCTGGTCGGCGCCCTGGTCTGCGTCGCCTCGATCCTGCTCGGCGCCGTCGACACCGGCTGGACCTTCTACACGCCCTACAGCACGACGGCCTCGGGCAGCGTGGCGATGATCACCCTGGGGGTCTTCATTTTGGGCTTCAGCTCGGTCTTCACGGGGCTGAACTTCATCGTCACCGTCCACAAGATGCGGCCGGCGGGCATGGGCTGGTTCGACATGCCGCTGCTGCTGTGGTCGCTCTACGCGACGGCGATCATCCAGGTGCTGGCCACGCCGATCCTGGGCATCACCGTGCTGCTGCTCTTCCTGGAGCGGGTGATGGGGGTGGGCATCTTCGATCCCGCGCTGGGCGGCGACCCCGTCCTCTTCCAGCACTTCTTCTGGTTCTACTCGCACCCCGCGGTCTACATCATGATCCTGCCGGCGATGGGCGTGATCAGCGAGCTGATCTCGGTCTTCAGCCGCAAGCACATCTTCGGCTACCGGGCCATCGCCTACAGCAGCGTCGCGATCGCGGTGTTCAGCTTCCTGGTCTGGGGGCACCACATGTTCACCAGCGGCCAGTCGCCCCTGATGAACGTGATCTTCAGCGCCCTGACCTTCAGCGTGTCGATCCCCTCGGCGGTGAAGGTCTTCAACTGGCTGGCGACGATGTACAAGGGCTCGATCCGCTTCGACACGCCGATGGTCTATGCGATGATGTTCCTCTTCCTCTTCGGCATCGGCGGGCTGACGGGGCTGTTCCTGGGCGCCCTGTCCACGGACATCCACCTGCACGACACCTACTTCGTCGTCGCCCACTTCCACTACGTGATGATGGGCGGCACGGTGATCGCCTTCCTCGGCGGCCTGCACTACTGGTGGCCGAAGATGTTCGGGCGCATGTACAGCGAGAAGTGGGGCCGCTTCGCGGCGATCATCATCGGCGTCGGCTTCAACGTCACCTTCTTCACCCAGTTCGTGCTGGGCAGCCAGGGCATGCCGCGCCGCTACTACGACTACGTCGACCGCTTCCGCGACTACCACCTGATCTCGACCCTGGGCAGCTACCTGATGGGCGTCGGCTTCGTGATCGTGGCCGTCTACCTGCTGCACTCGCTGTACCGGGGCCGCCCGGCGCCGCGCAACCCGTGGGGCGGCGCCTCGCTGGAGTGGGAGACCGACACGCCGCCGATCCACCACAACTTCGAGCGCACGCCCGCGGTGCACGATCCCTACGACTTCAGCGGGTTGACCTGGGACGCCGAGATCCGCGGCTACGTCCGCCGCGGGGGCGAGGTGACGACGCGATGATGCACGACGGCGGCCGGGACCGTCACGCCCGGCTGGAGCACCACTTCGAGGACATGGTCCAGCAGTACGAGTCCGGCAAGCTCGGCATGTGGATCTTCCTGGTCACCGAGATCCTGCTCTTCGGCGGGCTCTTCTGCGCCTACGCCGTCTACCGGGCCAACCACCCGGAGACCTTCCTCTACGCCCACCACTACCTGGACAAGACCCTGGGCGGCGTGAACACCCTGGTGCTGATCGGCAGCAGCCTGACCATGGCCTGGGCCGTGCGCAGCGCCCAGCTGGGCGACCGGCGGCGTCTGACGGCCCTGCTGACCGCGACCCTGATCCTGGCCGCCGTCTTCCTGGGCGTGAAGGGCGTCGAGTACGAGCACAAGTGGAGGCACAACCTGCTCTGGGGGAAGCGCTACGCGCCGGTCGAGCACGTCGTCGAAGACCATGCCGGGTCCGCGCCCATCGTCGAGGCCGCGGGTGTCGGCGAACCCGACCGGCCGCCGGCCGGCGGCGGCGACGAGACCACGCTGCCCGCGGCGGGGGCGGCCCCCGCCGGACTGGCCGCCGACGCGGCGGCCCCGCCCGCGCACCCCGCCGGCGACGTCCCGCGGAACGTGCAGCTCTTCTTCAGCATCTACTTCGTGATGACCGGCCTGCACGGCCTGCACGTCCTGGCGGGAATGGGCGTGATCGGCTGGATCCTGATGCGGGCCCGCCGCGGTGAGTTCGGCCCGGACTACTTCGCGCCGGTCGATTTCACGGGGCTCTACTGGCACCTGGTCGACCTGATCTGGATCTTCCTCTTCCCGCTGCTCTACCTGATCCACTGAGCCGGCGGCCCGGGAGGCGAGAGATGAACGACAACGACACCGCCCGCCGCGAACCGGCCCTGGCCCACGTGGTCCCGGCCCGCCTGCTGCTGGCCGTCTTCGCCGCCCTGGTCGTGCTGACGGCGCTGACCTACGCCGTCACCTACGTCGACCTGGGCGCCGCGAACCTATGGCTGGCCATGGCCATCGCGGCGGTGAAGGGCTCGTTGGTCGCCCTCTACTTCATGCACCTGCGCTGGGACAAGCCGCTCCATTCGGTGGTGTTCCTGGCCGCGCTCTTCTTCGTGGCCGTCTTCATCGCCTTCGCCCTGATGGACACGCTGCAGTACAAGCCCGATCTGATTCCCGGGTACCAGCCGGGGATGGATGGATAGGGGAGGACGTTCGGGGCCTCTGCGGAGGGACGGCGGGGCGGCGCTTCCGGGCGCCGCCCCTCCTCGCGTTCGGGCTGCGGCGGCCTCCTGCCGCCGCGACGCCCTCACGAGCCCTCCATGACGGGCCCAGCGCCGGCCTCCGTATTCATCGTCCAGCCCCGGGAGGGGACGGAACGTCGGCGGTCGGGGGATGCGTTCACGACATCCGGGGAGGCCCGTGGAGGCGTCGTGCCGGCAGGAGGCCGGCGCAGCCGGAACGAGAAGCGGGGAGACTCACGAAGAGTCTCCCCGCTGTCCTTCCCGGATGTCGTGAACGCATCCCTCAGACCGACGCCGTCTCCTCCTCCGCCGCCCCTTGGCGGGCGACCTCGAGGTCGTGGTCGTAGCAGTAGGTGCCGCAGTTCAGGCAGCGGCCGGCCTCGTAGCGGGCGTCCTCCTCGTCGATCGTGCCCTCGACCTCCTTGAAGGTGCCCAGGCGGTCCTCCAGCGAGACGACAGGCTCGTGAACCTTGGGCTTGGGCTCGACGCCGACGATCGAGTCGAAGAGCGAGTCGGGGATCAGGCCGGTCTGGCGGTGCTCCAGCGGCGGGATCTCGCCCTCGGTCGTGTAGAAGTGGATCGAGCGGGCGGCGAAACGGCCGGCGCTGATCGCTTCGACCATCAGGCCGGGGCCGGTGAAGCAGTCGCCGCCGGTGAAGATGTAGGGCACGTCCGTCTGCAGCGTCTGCTCGCTGGCGTCGATCGTGTTCCAGCGGGTGGTCGGCAGGGCGGGCATGCCTTTGCCGCCCAGGAAGTCCAGGTCGGGCTCCTGGCCGACGGCCTCGATGATCAGGTCGCAGGGGACGGGCTCCTCGGAGCCCTCGACCGGCACCGGACGGCGCCGGCCGCTGGGGTCGGGCTCGCCCAGTTCCATGCGCAGCACCTCCATGCCGACGACGCGGCCTTCCTCGGAAAGGATCCGGTGCGGGGCGCTCAGGAAGCGGAAGGCGATGCCCTCCTCTTCCGCGGCGACGATCTCGGCCGGGTTGGCCGGCATCTCGTCGCGGGAGCGCCGGTAGACGATCGAGACCTTGTCGGCGCCGGCGCGCAGCGAGGTCCGCGCGCAGTCGATGGCGGTGTTGCCGCCGCCGATGACGATGACGTGACCCTCGACCGGATCCGGGTTCTCATCCTGGTAGCGTTCCAGGAACTTGATGCCGCTGGCCACGCCCTCCAGGCCGTCGTCGCTCAGCCCCAGCCCCTTGTCCTTCCAGGCGCCGACCGCCATGAAGACGGCGTCGAAGCCTTCGGCCCGCAGGAAGTCCAGGGTGAAGTCGCGGCCCAGCGCGACGCCGCAGGTGGCCTCGATGCCCAGGTCCAGGATGCCCTCGATCTCCCAGTCCAGGATCTTCTTGGGCAGCCGGTACTCGGGGATGCCGTAGCGGAGCATGCCGCCCAGGGCGGGCATCTTCTCGTAGATCGCCACGGCGTGGCCGAGGCGGCGCAGGTAGTAGGCGCAGCTCAGGCCGGCCGGGCCGCCGCCGATGATCGCGATCCGCTTGCCCGTGTCCGGAGCCACCGGGATGTGCAGGCGCCTGCCGGAGTTCATCTCCCAGTCGGCGGCGAAGCGCTTCATGTAGTTGATCGCCACCGGCTCGTCTTCGATCTGCCGGCGGCAGGCCAGCGAGCAGGGCTCGGGGCAGACGCGGCCCGTGCTCAGCGGCAGCGGGTTGCTCTCCTTGATCGTCAGCAGGGCCTGGGCGTATTCGCCGTTCTTGATGTGCTCGATGTACTTCGGGATGTTGATCTGCGCCGGGCACTTCTGGCGGCATGGCGCCAGGCATTCCGTGTAGCGGTTCCAGTGCAGGATCTTGGTCGTCTCGGAGATGATCTGGATGATGCCCTTGGGACAGGCGCGGGCGCAGGAGCCGCAGCCGACGCAGCGGTCGGGGTCGAAGATCGGCAACCCCAGCGGGCCCATCGTGATCGCGCCGAACTTGCAGGCGCGCACGCAGGTGCCCAGGCCCAGGCAGCCGTGGTCGCAGCGCACGGGACCGTGGTAGAAGAGCATCGCGGCGCGGCAGTCGTCGAAGCCGGCGTAGACGTACTTGCGCAGGGCGCGCACGCCGCCCTGGCAGTCCGGACAGGCGATCTGCGGCTCGGTGTCGACCAGCTCCATGCCCAGGAACGCGGCGACCTGGGTCGCGACCTCGGTCTGGCCGACGACGCAGGCGTTGGGTTCGGCCTGGGCCTTGACGATCGCCTCGGCGCAGGCGGCGCAGCCGGCGAAGCCGCAGCCGCCGCAGTTGGCGCCGGGCAGCAGGTCGGCCACCCCCTTGATGCGGGGGTCCTCGGCGACGAAGAAGATGCGCGCGGCGACGCCCAGTCCGACGGCGGCGACGGCGGCGATCCCGCCCAGGATGGCGGCTGGCATCCACATATCCAGACTCCCGTCTCTACGGTCCCTACTGCACCATTCCGGCGAAGCCCAGGAACGCCAGCGACATGACGCCGGCGGTGACCAGGGCGATGGCGGTTCCCTGCATCGAACGCGGCACCGGCGAGAGGAAGAGCCTCTCGCGCACGCCGGCGAAGAGCACGATCGCCAGGGCGAAACCGGCGGCGCTGGCCGCCGCGAAGACCACCGTCTGCAGCAGGTTGAACTCGTGTTTGATGTTGAGCAACGCGATGCCCATCACGGCGCAGTTCGTCGTGATCAGCGGCAGGTAGATTCCCAGCGAGTCGTAGAGGGCGCGGCTCTGCTTCTTCAGGAAGATCTCGACGAATTGCACCAGGGCGGCGATGACCAGGATGAAGACCAGCGTCTGCAGGTACTCCATGCCCTGGGGCGCCAGGATGTAGTAGTAGGCCAGCCAGGTGAAGATCGAGGCCAGGGTGGCCACGAAGATCACGGCCAGCCCCATGCCCATGGCCGTGCCCAGCTTCTTCGAGACGCCGCAGAAGGGGCAGTTCCCCAGGTACTGCGCCAGCAGGATGTTGTTGACGAAGATGGCGCCGACGGCCAGCAGGATCAGGTTCACGAGCCGCCCCCTAGGTCTGGATGAAAATCTCGCCGCGCTTGCGGCTCCAGGCGTTCATCAGCCCGAGCAGGACGCCCAGGCAGAGGAAGGCGCCGGGCGCCTTCACCATGAAACCGAAGGGCTCGTAGCCCTCGCCGAAGACCGGCATGGCGAACCAGGTGCCGGCGCCCAGGATCTCGCGCAGCGAGCCCACCAGCGTCAGCGACATGGTGAAGCCCAGGCCCACGCTGAGGCCGTCGGCCATCGAGATCGCCACCGGGTTGCGCGAGGCGAAGGCCTCGGCGCGGCCCAGGATGATGCAGTTCACCACGATCAGCGGGATGTAGATGCCCAGCTGCTGCGAGAGCGGGAAGAAGAAGGCCTTCATCACCAGCTCGACCAGCACGACCAGGGTGGCGATCAGCACGATGTAGCTGGCGATGCGGACCTTGTCCGGGATCACCTTGCGCAGCATCGAGATGAACATGTTCGAGAAGATCAGGACGAAGGTCACGGCCACCCCCATGCCCAGGCCGTTCTCGGCCGTGGCGGTCACGGCCAGCGAGGGGCAGAGCCCCAGCACCAGCCGGAAGGGGGGCAGGTCGCGCCAGAATCCGTGGGTCAGCGCCTGTCGGAAGTTCATCGTCTACGCTCCCTCGGCGGGCCGGTCGTCGCCGGCGGCCGCGATCAGCTCCAGGATCTCGGCCTTGCGGCCGCGGACCAGGTCCAGCACCTGGTTCGTACCGTCGATCATCGCCCGGGACGAGTAGGTGGCGCCGGTGATGGCGTCCACCGATCCGCCGTCCGTGCGCAGGGCCGCCGGGGCGGCGACCGTCATTCCCGTCCACTGGCGGCGGAAGGAGGGGGTCTCGACCCGCGCCCCGACGCCGGGGGTCTCGCCGTGGGCGACGATCTCCACGCCGAGCAGCCGCTCGCGGGGCAGGTCGACGCCGATCATGATCACGATGTCGCCGGCGTAGCCGCCGTGGCCGGGGGCCTCGACGGCGATGCCGGTCACCTCGCCGTTCTCGCGGGTGAAGAAGACGGGGTAGGACAGGCCGTCGGATTCGATCACGACCTTGTTGGCCAGCAGTTCGTCGGCGGGGCGTTCGAAGAGCCGCTCGAGGGCGGGTCCCCGCACGTAGAAGTCGCTCTGCTGTTCGATGCGCGGGGCCAGGGCCTCGCGCACGTAGGCCAGCGCGGCGGCGCTCAGCGAGCAGATCAGGCCCAGGACGACGACCAGACGCAGGATCTCACGCATCGCTCGGCACCTCCAATCCCACGATCCGGGGCGTGAAGCGATCCAGCAGCGGACTCGCCAGGTTCGCCAGCAGCACGGCGAAGACCACGCCGTCGACATGGCTGGAGAAGGCGCGGATCAGCACCAGCAGGCAGCCGGCGAGCAGGCCGTAGATCAGCATCGGCCAGGGGTTCACCGGCGAGGTGGTGGACTCCGGCGCCAGGAAGAAGGCGGCCATCACGGTGCCGCCGGCCAGGATCTGGAAGAGGGGCGACGCGGTCAGCCCCGGGGCGGCCAGCCCGACGATCCAGGCGCAGAGCGCGACCCCGCCCAAAAATCCCAGGGGCACCTGCCAGGGGATCTGGCGCAGCACCAGCAGCAGCAGCCCGCCGGCCAGCAGCCAGAGGACCATGGCGCTGCCCGCGCCGGCGGCCTGGAAGCCCAGCAGCAGGTCCAGCTTGTCGTAGGCGCCCTCGGCGCCGGCGCCCAGGGTCTTCACCAGGCGCATCGGCTCGACGATGCTGCGCTCCCAGCCGATCCCCACCAGCGAGGCGGTGGCGTCCAGGCGGGCCGGCCAGGACACCGAGAGCATGGCGTAGCTCAGGGCCACCGGGTGGACCGGGTAGCCGCCCCAGCCGCCGAAGAGCTTCTTGCCGAAGATGATCATCAGGAAGCAGCCGACCAGGACCAGCCACCAGGGCGTGTCCAGGGGCAGCATCATGGCCAGCAGCACGCCCAGGGTGGCGCTGCTCCAGTTCCCGGTGTGGTCCTTGGCGGCCAGGAAGCGGTTGCCCAGCGCGTCGAAGACGATCGAGGCGCCGACGGCCAGTCCGATCACGCGCAGCGCGCGCACGCCGAAGACGGCCACGGCCGCGACCACGGCCGGCAGCAGGGCCAGCAGCCACAGCAGCTGCATCCGGCTCAGGGAGCTGCCGTCGTGCAGGTGGGGGCTCGAGGCGACGCTCAGCGTGGTGGTTTCGAGATCCTGGTTCATCGCTCAACCCCCGTACTTCTTGGCCATCTTCACCAGCTGCACCAGCGGCCGGTGAGCGGGGCAGACGAAGGCGCAGAGACCGCATTCGTGGCAGGCTTCGGGATGCAGGGCCAGGGCGTCGGCCATCTGGTCGTATTCGACGCAGCGGCCGAGCAGGTGGACCTGGATGTTCTGGGGGCAGGCCTGGGTGCAGCGCCCGCAGTTGACGCAGGTCAGGTTCAGCTCCGTATGCAGGCGGTCGGCCGCCATCAGGTAGACGCCGTGCTGCAGCTTGGTCAGGGGCGTCTCGTCGGTGTACTGCGCCGTGCCGTGCATCGGCCCGCCCGCGATCAGCCGTCCGCCCTCGGGCAGGGACAGCCCCCGGTTCGCCAGCAGGTCGCGCAGCCGGGTGCCCAGCGGCGCGCGCAGCGTCACCGGACGGGGCAGCGAGTCGCCGGTCAGGGTCACCGTCTTGTGGGTGAAGGGCCGGCCGGAGAGGGCGTCCAGGGCGGCCAGGGCGTTCTCCACGGTGAGCACGCCCACGCCGTGGCTGCGGTAGGCCTGGTCGACGGGGATCCGGATGCCGGTCAGCCGCGGGATCACCACGCGCTTGAGCCGGTTCCGGTAGTCGTCGGGCAGGCCCACGACCTCCACCGCGTCGCCGAAGGTCTCGGCCGCCCAATCCCGCAACGAGCGGGAGGTCAGCAGCCACAGCTTGGCCTGGGGCTCGATCTCCGTCACGCGGCGCACGCCGTCGCGGATGTCGTCGGCGCGGGCGCGCAGCAGCAGTTCCTGGTTGGAGATCGTCGGCTCCTGATGCATCGCCAGCAGCACGATGTGCCGGATGGGCGGGTAGGCGTCCAGGTCGCCCTCGCAGTCCATGTGGCCGGGCGTGGTCCAGGGTGTGATGACGCCGCCGACGCGCAGCAGTTCCAGGCGCGAGGCCGAGGCCAGATCGAGGCCGCTCTGGGCCAGGGTCTCCTCGGGGGCCAGGGCGGGCGGCGAGCCGCGGACGATCTCGACCGCCGGCACGTGGTACCCGCGGGCGGTCCAGACGGCGCGGATCTCGTCGACCCGGCCGCCGATCGAGGCGTGGATGCAGTTGCCCAGTTCCGAGCGGCCGATCACCTGGTTGCGGGCGACCTCGTCGCCGGCCTGTACCGTGGGGCGGAAGAGGATCCGGCCCGGGTACTCCAGGGGAATGACGACCGACTCGGGATCGGGCAGGTCGACGATCTCGGGGTCGCCCTCGATGCGGCGCGGCACGCGCGCGGCGGGTGGTTTCAACAGGTCGAGCAGGCTCATGGACTCTCGCTTCCGCTCACTTCAGGTGGCAGGCCCCGCACATGACCTCGCCCTTCGCGTCGGCGAAGCGGGTCGCGGCCGCCGCCAGGTGGCAGGCGTTGCATTGGGCGTGATAGGCGTCGGCGACCGAGCGCGGCGTGTGGCAGCCCACGCATTCGTGGCCGTCGATCGCCAGCAGTTCGGCGTGGGTCGCCATGTCGGGACCGAAGTCGTCGTCGTGGCAGGAGTCGCAGCCCAGGAAGGCGGCGCCCTCGGCGGCGGCGGCCGGGTGGCAGGCGCGGCAGCCGCGAGCCTGTCCGGAGTCCGCCAGCTCGTGGCAGCCCTCGCAGCTGTGGCCGTCGATCGCGGTCAACTCGTCGTGCCCGGCCAGGTCCGGTGTGTAGTCGTCGTCGTGACAGTCGGCGCAGGGACCGGCCTCGCCGACGAGCTCGTGGTGGCAGACCGCACAGGCGTCGGTCGCTTCCTGGTGTCCCGCATGCGCGAAGAGGACCGCGCCGCTGGAGTTGCGCAGGTAGACGGTGTCGGCGCCGGCTTCGGGGGCCGGCAGCAGGTAGCCGACCAGGCCGCAGACGCAGGCCGCGACGGCGACCGTCGTCAGCGCCAGCAGCTTCCCGCGGGGATTGGAGGGATTGGCCATCTTCGTCACCACTCCATGCTGTCGTCGAGGATGATCTTGTGCTGGTCGTCGGGATCGATGCGGTGCCAGTGGCAGCCTTCGCGCATGCAGAAGTAGAAGGGCACCTTGATGCTCGAGATCGCGACCATCACGCAGGCGACCTGGGCGTCGCCCCGCTCGCATAGGTGGCCTTCGACCCGCAGCGAGCGGTGGCAGTGGTCACAGCGCAGGTCGGCGACCTCCTGCCCGTCGGGCAGGCGGATGTCGCTGCGCCGCTCGAAGACGTTCAGGAAGGGGCTGAGCTCGACCCACCCCGTCCGGCCGTCCTGGGTGACGGTCTCCAGATGGATCATGTGCTCGCGAACCAGGCTCTCGCCGCAATGCGGGCAGAAGGAGTTCAGGAAGGAGCCGGTCTTGAGCACCGTCCGCTCGTTGTAGCGGTGCGCCTTCCAGTAGATCTCCTCCCAGCGGTCACCCTTGTCGTTCTTGTCGGGGGCCATGGGTCCACCTCGATTCCGCGCCCGGAGGCGGGCGCCGTGAAATTGCTCGCTCGTCCCTAAAGAGCGATGTGAACGCTAGGTGAACAAGCGTTCACGATGAGAAATAATATCATATATCACCACAATGATATGACTTAGGCGGATGGCGGAGGCCGGCCCGGGGGTCAGCAGCCTCCGCGCAGGCGGACCGGCAGGGCATCCTCGCAGATGTTCTCGAGTTGCCGGACCATATGCTCAAGGTCGCCGGGGGAGGTCGGGAGCTCGCCCAGGTTCCGGATCCGGTCGAGGAACTCGGGCGACGGGTCCGCCAGCAGGTCGTAGGCGTCCTCGACCCCGTCCCCGGCCAGCTGGAAGCTGAGGTTGACGTGGTCGTGGATCTGCTGGTGGAAGTCGGCGAGGTCCGGCGTCTCGCGCAGGGAGGCGCCGATGATCTCGCCGACGGTCAGCAGGAAGTCGCGGACCTGCTCGGCCGAGAACCCTTCCTGGCGGCGGCGGACGGCGATCGCCTGGGCGTAGTTGCGGACCAGCTGCCGGTCGCGCGTCCTCACGGCGGTCACCAGCACCTGGTAGACCAGGGTGATGAACCAGCGCAGCACTTCGGGGGCCATCTTGTGATAGCCGCAGAAGCGCTGCGCGTTCTCGGGGGCGGAGACGACCTGGGCGATGCGCTCGACCAGGGCCTCGCGCTGGTCGGTCAGGATCTCGCTGATCAGCAGGTTCGGACGGCGGGCGGTGCGGTGCAGGGCCGTCTCGTTGCGCAGGCTCCAGGCGCCGTGGTGGGATTTCATGTTCTCGATCATCACCAGCAGGCGGCGCTGGATGTCCAGACGCGGGGTCGGGCGCCAGCCCGTCTCGGCCTGGGTCCGCGTCGCGTCCACGCGCAGCTGCTTGTCGAGGTAGCGCATCATCCAGGGGGCCTCGAAGGGCGGCGAGCCGGTCAGGCGGCCCAGCCACCAGCGGGCGGCGACGCCGGGCGCGGCCAGCCACTTCGGCATCAGCCGGGGCTTGCCTTCCTCTCCGTAGAAGTAGCGCGTGGCCGAACGGAAGAGGTCCTTGTGGGTGGTGACGTGGTTCGGGCTGGCGTTCAGGACGTGGATCCGCGGCAGCTGGTCGCTGATCTCCAGGGTCCGGTGGATCAGCCGCATCAGGTCCTGGATGTGGATGTAGGTGACGGCGGAATCGCCGCGGCCGCCCAGGATGCGCGCGTTCCAGTGCTCCGAGAGCCATGTCCGCAGGAAGACGTAGACCGGAGGATACTCGCACCAGTCGCTGAAGACCGCCGCGAAGCGCAGGATCGAGGCCGGGAACCACTCGGCGAATTCGTTCACCATGTCCTCGCCGCGGCGCTTGCTCCAGGCGTAGGCGAAGTCGGCGTCGGGCGGGGTCTGCTCATCGACGACCGCGTCGCCCTCGGGGAAGCGGCAGGCGGCGAGCGAGCTGGCGAAGAGGAAGCGCTTGACGCTGAGCTGCTGGGTCAGCTTCAGCACGTTGCGCGTGCCCTGCACGTTGGTCCGCTCGTACTCGGGGTGGTTCATGTGCTGGAAGTCGTAGTAGCCCGCCAGGTGCAGCACGTAGTCGGCGCCGCCGTGGTCCTTGATGCAGCGCACGACCTCGCGCATCGTGCTCCAGTTGGCGATGTCGACCTGGGTCCAGCGCAGGTTGTCGTCGGGGGGGACGCCTACCTCGCGGCGGGAGCGCCGCGCCAGGCAGAACAGTCGGTAGCGGCCGGTGGCGCTGGCGAGGAAGTGGCGTCCGACGAAGCCCGAGGCTCCGGTGACCACGATGCCGGGCAGGCTCTTGTCCATGGGCGTCCCTCCGCGCGGGGGTCTGGCGTCTATCTCTATCATGATGGTTGGATTTCATCAGCGCAAGGCCGGTGTCGCGGCGGGGCCCCGGCGGGGGGAAACAACGGATCCGGTCGTGCGTAGGTCGTGCGTCGACTCCAGAGAAAGGAATTCACCATGACACTGCCCGCCCGGGTCCACCTCCTCCTCTTCGCATCCGCGGTGATCCTGCTCGCCGCCCCGCCCGTCGCGGCCCGGCCCGACGGCGTCGTGCTCGACACGGCCGAACCCGAGGCCGTCCTGGCCATCCTCGACGCGCTGAACGCGGGCGCCGATCCCGCCGACGCGGCCTGGGACCGCCTCTTCGCCACCGTCGGCTACCGCCGCCTGAAGGAGCGTGAGGCCGCCATGAAGCGCGACTTCACCGACGACGACTTCCGCGCCTTCGTGCTCGACCCCGCTCTGCGCGCCCGCGCCCCCGAACTGTGGACCTCGCTGGAGGCCTGGCGCCGCGTCGATATCGCAGGCGCCGTCACGTCCGCCCGGGCCTACCTGCCGCCGGACGCGCCCATCGACGTCACCATCCACCCTTCGATCAAGCCCAAGGGCAACAGCTTTGTCTGGGACCTGGGCGGCGACCCGACGATCTTCATGTACCTGGACCCGGCGGTGCCCTCGGAGCAGCTGGCCAACACCCTGGCCCACGAGCTGCACCACATCGGCCTGGGCGCCGCCTGCGACGGCGAGGGGGAAGAACCGCCGGAGCCCCTGGACAGCTTCGCGACCTGGCTGGGCGCCTTCGGCGAGGGCATGGCCATGCTCGCCGCCGCCGGCGGGCCGGACATCCACCCGCTGGCGACCCACCCGGACACGGCGCAGTCCCGCTGGGACCGCGACGCGGCCGCGATGCCGGCGGACCTGGATCGCGTCGACGCCTTCTTCCGCGGAATCCTGGACGGCACGCTGGCCGGCGGCGCGGTTCGCAAGGCCGGCTTCGCCTTCTTCGGCTGGCAGGGTCCCTGGTACACCGTCGGCTGGAAGATGTGGACGCTGGTCGAGCGCGAGCGGGGCCGCGCGGTCCTGGTCGAGCACGCCTGCGACTACCCCCGCCTGATCCTGATCTACGACGCATGCGCCCGCGCCCGCAACGCCGCCGGCGCCGATCCGGCCTGGCCCCTCTGGTCCGACGCCGTGCTGGCGGCTTGCAGACGAATCGCCGAAAGCTGAACAGGACGCGGACCACGCCTTCGCGGAAGGCCCGCGAGGCCGTCGCGGCGGCAGGACGCCGCCGCAGGCCGAGCGAGAGACGGGGAGACTCACGATGAGTCTCCCCGTTGTCCTTCCTCGAAGGCGTGGTCCGCGTCCTCGTCAGTCTTTGCGCTTGCCTCCGGCCATCCCCAGCAGCGCATGCGCGATGCAGAAGAGCACGCTGACGGCGGCGAATTCGACCAGGCGGCCGGGGCTGTAGTCCATGAAGCGCAGGGTCTGGCCGTTCCAGTTCACGATCTTCTCGACGAGGGCGAGCAGCAGCAGCAGGTAGGCCAGCCACAGGAAGACCCCGCCGCCGCGGAAGCGATTGTCGCGGTTCATGGCGCACCTCCCGGGCTCGCGGCGGGCAGCCGGTCGACGATCTTGACGTGGTCGGGGTTGTACTGCCAGGACGTGCGGTAGACGGGCACGTAGGTGATGACGCCCGTCTCGGGGTTGCTGAACCAGAGCTCGTACCAGTGCGGCTTGCTGTGATGCTGGGTCACGGAGATGAGCTGACCGTACTCGGCGGGCACCTGGTCGAAAGCGACGAGGCCCTCCAGGGACTCCTGCATCGGGCTGCAGGAGAGCAGCAGAAGAACCCCGCAGGACAAGAGAAGAACGGGCCACATGCGCATGGCGCTCCTCCTTTCGCAGGGCCGGACTCCAGGGCCCGACGCTAGCCGATGGGGTGAGAGTTGGCAACGGCGGTTCTTCCCCGGGCCCGCGGGGCTGGGGCGGGGGCCTCCGGTCGGGACGGCGTGGGGGTGGGTCAGGCCAGACGCGGGGGGCGATGCTTCCGGCTCCAGAGGGGATCCGGGAGCGTGGCCCGGGGCACGAGGCCCCGGGCCCGCGGACGAATAGGCGGCCGGGCGCAGGAAGCGCCGGCCGCCGTCCCCGATGGAGCCGGAAGCATCGCCCCCCTACTCGTCGTCGACCTTCCCCCGCGCCCGCTTGACCGACGACCGCCGCTTCTTCTCCTCCAGCCGCTTCCGCTGCGACGCAGCCGAAGGCTTCGTCGCCCTGCGCGGGCGGGGCTGCTCCGTGGCCCTGCGGATCAGTTCGGCCAGGCGGTCCAGGGCGTCCTGGCGGTTGCGCTCCTGGGTGCGGCGGCGGCGGGCGTCGATCACGATCACGCCCTCGTTGGTGGCGCGGGCGCCGGCCAGCGACAGCAGGCGCGCGCGGACGTCGTCGGGAAGCGAAGGTGAGTGGAGGGCGTCGAAGCGCAGCTGGACGGCGGTGGCCACCTTGTTCACGTTCTGGCCGCCGGGCCCGCTGGCGCGGACGAAGGCGAACTCCAGCTCTTCGTCGGGAATGGCGATGCGGTTCGTGACGCGGAGCAAGGCGGCCTCCCGGAGGGTGCGGGGCGCGGGACGGATCGCCGCCAGTATGGTCGCTGGGGGGCGATCCTGTCCAGGACGCCAGGGGGGTTGACGCGGACGGAAGCCGCGACGAAACTGGGAGCTCCCGCAGACCGCCACCGCATTCCGAGGAGAGCGCCTCATGCCCGAGATCCCCAACTGCTTCAAGGCCTATGACATCCGCGGCCGCGTGCCCGATGAGCTGGACGCCGGCCTGGCCCGGCGCATCGGCCGCGCCGCCGTCGCCCACCTGGGCGGACGCCGCTTCTGCGTGGGGCGCGACATCCGCGACAGCAGCCCCGAACTGGCCGCGGCCGTGGCGGCGGGGCTGACCGACGCCGGCGCCGACGTCCAGGACCTGGGCCTCTGCGGCACCGAGCAGGTCTATTTCGCGACCTTCAGCCGGAAGCTGGACGGCGGCGTGATGGTCACCGCCAGCCACAATCCGGTCGGCTACAACGGCCTGAAGATCGTCCGCGAGCAGGCCCGCCCGGTCAGCGGCGACTCGGGGCTGCGCGACATCGGCGCCCTGGCCGTGGGCGGCGGGCTGGAACCGGCCGCGCAGCCGGGAACCGTCACCGCCGCGCCCTGCGACGAGGCCTTCGTGCGCTTCCTGCTGGACCTGGTCGATCCCGCCTCGCTGCCGCCGCTGAAGATCGTGGTCAACGCCGGCAACGGCTGCGCCGGACCGATCCTGGACCGGCTGGAGCCCGCCCTGCCCGTCAGTTTCGTGCGCGTCAACCACGAGCCCGACGGCAGCTTCCCCAACGGCGTGCCCAACCCCCTGCTGCCCGGGAACCGGGCCGCCACCGCCGACGCCGTCCGCGCCCACGGCGCCGACCTGGGCCTGGCCTGGGACGGCGATTTCGACCGCTGCTTCTTCTTCGACGAGAGCGGCGCCTTCGTCGAGGGCTACTACCTGGTCGGCCTGCTGGCCCGCGCCGCCCTGCGCCGCGCCCCGGGGGCGAGCGTCGTCCACGACCCGCGCCTGGTCTGGAACACCCGGGCCGTGGTCGAGGCCGGCGGCGGCGTGGCGGTGCAGCACAAGGCAGGCCACGCCTTCATCAAGGAGCGCATGCGCGCCGAGGACGCCGTCTACGGCGGCGAGATGTCGGCCCACCACTACTTCCGCGAGTTCGCCTACTGCGACAGCGGCATGATCCCCTGGCTCTTCGTGCTGCAGGAGATGGCCGCGACCGGGAAGCCCCTGTCGGCCCTGGTGGCCGAGATGCAGCGCGATTTCCCGGCCAGCGGCGAGATCAACCGCCGCGTCGCCGATCCCGCGGCCGTGCTGGCCGCGATCGAGAAGCGCTACGGGCCCGAGGCGCGGGAGCTGGACCGCACCGACGGCCTGTCCTTCGACATGGGGCAGTGGCGTTTCAACCTGCGGGCCTCGAACACCGAGCCCCTGCTGCGTCTGAACGTCGAGGCCCGGGGCGACGCCGACCTGATGCGCCGGCGCACCGACGAGGTCCTGGCCGTGCTCCGGGATCTGGGCGCCGAGGATTCCTGAGCCGCGCCGGGGAGGCCGCCATGCGGATGCGGACGACGACCCTGATCCTGCTGGCCGCAGTCCTGGTCGCCCTGGCGGCCCTGCGGCCCGGCGCGCCGGCGGCCGACGCCGCCGACGAGGTCGCGTCGCCGGCGGATGCGTCCCCGGGCGAGGGCTGGAGCCGGCTGGAGCCCGGCCTGGAGCTGGGCGTCTTCACGGCGCCGGTCCCCGCCGCCTCGGGCGAGTCCCGCATCCGCGTCCTGCGCGTGGACGTCCGCCGCTGGGAGCTGGTCCTCTGCAACACCTCGGCGCCGGGCGAGGGCGAGCTCCATTCGGCCCGGGAATGGTGCCGGCGCCGGGGGCTGGCCGCGGCGATCAACGCCGGCATGTTCCAGGCCGACGGCCAGACCGGCGTCTCGCTGATGCGCACCCGCGACCACGTCAACAATCCCCGGTTGAGCAGGGACAACAGCGTGCTCGCCTTCGACGCCGGCGACGCCGCCCTGCCGCCGGTCACGCTCATCGACCGCCAGTGCGACGATTTCGAGGCCCTGGCCGAAGGCTACGGAACCCTGGTCCAGGGCATCCGCATGGTCTCGTGCCGCGGCAACAACGTCTGGGCCCCGCAGGAGCGCCGCTACAGCACGGCCGCCCTGGCCGTCGACGGCGCCGGCCGGGTCCTGCTGATCCACTGCCGCTCTCCCTACAGCACCCACGACCTGATCGAGAACCTGCTCGCCCTGCCCCTGGACATCGCGCGGGCGATGTACCTCGAGGGCGGGCCCCAGGCCCAGCTGGCCGTCGAGGCGGGCGGACGCAGCCTGGAGTTCGTGGGCAGCTATCGGACGGGATTGCTGGAGAGCGACCTCAACACGATCGGCTGGCCGGTGCCCAACGTCCTGGGCGTGGCGCGCCGCAAGGCGATCCAGCAGGGCGGCGGCGAGCAGTAGGCGGGCTCGAAAACGACGAAGCGGGCGCCCCCTTGTTCGAGGGGACGCCCGCTTCTCCATGTCGGCCATCGGCCGTTCTGCTAGCGGAACAATTCCTTCACGCCGCCCCAGGTCGTGTCCGCGTCGTCGACGGGGACCGTCAGGTAGGCGCAGGTGCCGGCGGCGGGCGTCGAGGCGCCCTGGCCGTCGCTCAGCGAGACGAAGCTGAAGCTGGGGTGGGGGATGGTGTTCAGGCGGCCGTAGTAGACCAGGAACTCGCCGGTGAAGAGGGTCAGCTCGCCGAGCACGACGGGCTGGCCGGCCGGATCCACGGGAACGTCCAGGGTCAGTTCGAGGCCGGTCTTGGCGCTGCCGATCGCCGTGCCGCCGAAGTAGATCTCGTCCAGGATCGTGATGTCGGGAAGGATGTCCAGCATGAAGGCCGCCCCGGCGATGGGGGTGTCGCTGAAGGCCAGGACCCAGGCGGTGTGCGTCTCGTCGTTGCCGCCGTTCAGGACCGCGTGGGCCTGCAGGCCGTCGGTGTCGAAGTAGACGCCGACCGAAGGGGTCTGGGCGACGGCGAGGACGGGGGTCAGGCCCAGGGCGAGGGCCAGGATCAGGATCGTTCGCATTCTCTTCATGGGGGGCTCCTTTGGCTGCGGTCGTCCCGGCGGGGTTAAGCCGCCGGCGGGGGCGGCCGGTAAATACCGGATTATTTCCGTCTCTTTTACAAACAATATTCGCATCGTCGCAGATAGTCAATATTAAATTTGAGTATTATTGTCTTTTTTTAAATGGGCGTCGATGTTGCCATAGATCAACAAGTTGGGCGAATGGATGGAAAGGGCCGCGTCAGAGGACGCGGCCCGTAGGGAGGCAGGCGGCGGGCGCGCCGGGCTAGAAGACGTCCACGTAGAGCCCGTCGCGCATCAGGGGGCGCGGGCCGTCGGGGCCGTCGAGGTCGACCGAGACGACCCGGATGCGGGGCTGCACCTCGGGGATGTAGACGCGGTCGATGTGGACCACGGCCTCCGGCGAGGAGAAGTCGCCCGGGCCCACGACGCCGCCGAAGTGGTCGCTGCGCCCGAAGGCCACGTGCAGGCCCAGCTTCTCGTCCAGCAGGATGCTGCCGGTCGGCGCCAGGCCGAAGTCGCCGAGCACGCCCAGGCCCAACTCCGAGAGGTTGGCGTAGGCCGGCTCGTCGACGATGCGGCGGGCCTCGGCCCTGCTCGCCTCGCCCTCGCTCAGCACTGCGACGGCGCGGTTGCCCTCGATGCGGTAGACGACGACCTCGTCGCCGAACTGCACGGGCAGCTCGCCGCGGCCGCCGCTGGGGTCGCCCGGGCGCTCGCCCTCGTAGGGCACGATGTAGGTCTCGCCCGAGGGCAGGTTGCCGGCGACGCCGTTGGCGGGGAAGAGGCCGCCCGAGGCGTGGCTCTCGCGGTGGCGCAGGTCCAGGTCGAGCCGGTGCTCGCGGCCGTCGGCGGCCAGGACCAGGCGGGCCCCGACGGCCGGATCCAGCAGCTCCTTGAGCGCCAGCACGCGCCGGTTGACCTCGCCGTAGTCGATCCTCAGGGCGGGGATCATCGACGGCAGGAAGCCGGGCATCGTCGCGGCCCGCAGGGCGCGCCCGCGGCAGGCCACCTTCATCGGCGCGGTGGCCGAGAGCTCGGTCGGGGCCAGCACCATGCTGTGGGCCGCGAAGAGCTCGGCGAAGGGCAGGGTCGCGCGGCCGGCCAGCTCGTCGGCGTGGTGCAGCGCCGCGCCACCGGGGGCCGGGACGCAGTCCGGCGGCAGGTCGGCGTTGTTGCCCCCGGCGTTGCGGTACCAGGCCAGGGTCACCGTTGCCGGGGCGCCGGCGGCGCCGTCCAGCAGGCGGACCCACTCGGCGGCCATCCCGCGCCGGGCGCGCCAGTCGGGGTTGTCGGCCACGCGGGCGTCGGGCAGGTCCACGATCACGGCCAGGCCGCGATCGTCGTCGCCGGGAAGGAAGACGCGCCGGACCAGTTGGACGAGGTCGTCTGCGGACAGGGATTCGTTCATGGGGATCGCTCCGGAGTCTGGAGAGGTGGGATGACCGTGCCGGGCGGCAGTATAGCATCGTCCCCGGGCCGCGGGAAGGATTTGGGTGGCACTCCACGCGCCCATGTGGCTATGTTGCAACCGGAAAACGGCGCGGCCCCCTTCCGGGACTCCGCCCCGCAACGTCTGCAAGGAGCTCCGCATGAGCCAGAACCGCGAGACCAACCTCGCCCTTTTCATCGATTTCGACAACGTCGCCCTGGGCGCGCGCGACGCGCGCAAGCGCTTCGACATCCGCCCCGTGCTCGAGCGCATCCTCGAGAAGGGCAAGATCATCATCAAGAAGGCCTATGCGGACTGGAGCTACTACCAGGACTACATGGCCGACCTGCACGGGGCCGCGATCGAGCTGATCGAGGTGCCCTCGCCCCGGGTCAGCGGCAAGAACAGCGCCGACATCCGCCTGGTCGTGGACGCCATGGACCTGTGCTACAGCAAGGACCACATCGACACCTTCGTCATCATCTCGGGCGACTCCGACTTCTCGCCCCTGGTGTCGAAGCTGCGCGAGAACAACAAGTCGGTCATCGGCATCGGCATGAAGGATTCCAGCTCGAAGCTGCTGATCCGCAACTGCGACGAGTTCATCTTCTACGACGACATCATGCACGCGCCGGCGCCGGCTCGCGCGGTGCGTCTGGACGACGTCCCGCCCGAGAAGCGCAAGCTCTTCAGCCTGATCCTGACCACCCTGCAGGGCCTGATGCTCGAGCACAAGGGCGTGCTCTACTCGTCGCTGATCAAGGACACGATCAAGCGCAAGAAGCCCGACTTCAATGAGGGCAACTGGGGCTACGGCTCGTTCGGCGAGCTGCTGGAGGACGCCCAGGCCCACGGCCTGCTCTCCGCCCGCCGCGACGAGGCCGCCGGCGGCACCTGGGTCGTCGAGGCCCTGGGCGGCGAGGCCGCGCCGGCGCGCCAGGGCAACGGACGCAAGACCTCGCGCCGGCGTTCGCGCCGCCGGGGTGGCGCCGGAGCCCGCGAGGGCGCCGACAGCCAGGCCGCGGCCGAGACCCCGGCCGAGAAGAAGGCGTCGGCCGCAGCGGCCGAGAAGAAGGCGCCGGCTCCCGCGGCGGAGGCCGCCCCGGCGAAGAAGGGCGCGAAGAAGACGACGGCCGCCAAGGCCACGGCCGCGAAGAAGAAGACGACGGCGAAGAAGACGACCGCCGCCAAGAAGACGACGGCGAAGAAGACGACGGCCAAGAAGACCACCACGCGCAAGAAGACCGCCAAGAAGGCCGCGACGAAGAAGGCGGCCGGCAGCTAGCCGGCCGCGCCGCCGGTCTTCGCGATGGAGAGAGCGATGCCGCAGCCCACGGCCAAGACGCCCTGGCGCCAGGACTTGAACCATTTCCGTCGCCGCGACCCGGTCCTCTACGAGAAGATCATCCGCTTCCTGATGCTCACCCTGCACAAGGAGGGCATCATGCGGATGGAGCAGATCGAGCTGAACGTCAGCCGCATCCTGGGCAACCCCGACTTCCTGCACTGGACCGATCCCAACCGCCTCGAGCCCGCCCTGACCATGAAGGAGCTGCAGGCCCTGCGGGAGCTGGTGATCCAGTACGCGTCGCACCACTGGGACGACGCCCGCATGAAGCAGCTGATCATGCTCGCGATCACGAAGGACGTCGCCCTGCGCCTCGAGGAGAAGGCCGACGACCCCTTCAGCACCTGGGACGGGATCCGCGCCGAGGTGCTGAAGTTCTGCGACCTGGCGCCGGGCGGCCCCGCGCTGCCCATGTCCGCCGTCCGCGGCGCCCGCGTGGCCCTGATTCGCCGCCTGCTCACCGACCAGCTCGAGCTGCTGCGCGTGGCTCGCGACACCCTGACCGTCCGCGACATCGCCGACATCATCACGCGCGTGATCGGCCCGGCGCGGGGCCTGGGCAAGCTGGGCGGCAAGGCCACCGGCTTCATCCTGGCCCACGACGTGCTGAACAAGGCCCGCGACGAGGGCCGTCCGGTCGGCGACTTCACGACCCCCCTGACCTACTACGTCCGCTCCGACGTGATGCTCGAGTTCGTCAAGATGAACGGGCTCGAGGAGGTCATCGACATCAAGTACGGCGACGTCGAGGAGCTGCGCAGCGAGTACCGTCTGCTCAAGCAGTTCTTCCGCAACGGACGCTTCCCGCGCTACGTCGTCTCGAACCTGGCGCGGATGCTGCGTCGGCTGGGCGAGGTGCCGCTGGTGGTGCGCTCGAGCAGCCTGCTCGAGGATCGCCTGGGCGCCGCCTTCTCGGGCAAGTACCAGAGCGTCTTCGTGGCCAACCAGGGTCCCCTGAGGCAGCGGCTGAGCGAACTGCTGGGCGCGATCACGCAGGTCTACGCCAGCATCTTCACGCCGGACGCCATCCAGTACCGCGACGAGCGGGGCCTGCTGGACTTCAAGGAGGAGATGGCCTGCATCATCCAGCCGGTCGTGGGCCAGCGCCTGGGCCGCTACTGGCTGCCGGCCTTCGCGGGTGTCGCCTTCAGCCTGAACGAGTACCGCTGGTCGCCGCGGCTCGAGCGCGGGAACGGCATGGTGCGGCTGGTGGCCGGCCTGGGCACGCGCGCCGTCGACCGCGTGGGCGAGGACTATCCCCGCCTCTTCAGCCCCGGCCAGCCCCGCCTGCGCACCAACGTGCATCCCGACGAAGTGCTGCGCTACAGCCAGCGCCTGGTCGACGTCATCGACCTGGAGGAGAACAAGTTCGCCACGATCCCCCTGGAGGCCCTGCTGCGGGAGCGGGGGGGGCGCTTCCCGGCCGGCGAGCGCATCTTCTCGGTCTTCCGCGACGGCGACCTGCTGCCGCAGACGGGCATGCTCTTCAACATCGACCCCCGCGACCTGATCGTCACCTTCAACGGCTTGATCGAGCGCACGCCCTTCGCCGCGCAGATGAAGGCGATCCTGGACACCCTGGCCGAATCCTGGCGGGCGCCCGTCGACGTGGAGTTCGCCCACGACGGCCGCAAGCTCTACATCCTGCAGTGCCGCCCCCAGAGCCGCGGCGAGAAGCACGAGAAGGTGCGCATCCCCGGCGGCGTGCCTTCCGCCGACCGCATCTTCTCGGCGAACCGCTTCGTGCAGATGGCCCACGTGCGCGACATCGACTACGTGGTCTACGTGCCGCCCGAGGCCTACGAGCAGGTGGAGTTCTACGACGACCTGGTGGAGATCGGCCGCGCGGTGGGCGAACTGAACCGGCTGCTGCCCCACCGCCGCTTCATCCTGATCGGTCCCGGGCGCTGGGGAAGCCGCGGCGACATCAAGCTGGGCGTGCGCGTGGAGTACGCGGACATCAACCACTCGCGGATGCTGGTCGAGGTGGCCCGCCGCAAGGGCGGCTACGTGCCCGACGTCTCCTTCGGCACGCACTTCTTCCAGGACCTGGTCGAGGCCGACATCGCCTACCTGCCCCTCTACCCCGACGAGCCGGACGTGGTCTTCAACGACGACTTCCTGGCCCGCTCCCCGAGCGTCCTGGCCGAGGTCCTGCCCCGCCGCGCCGAGCTGGCCGACGTGGTGCGCGTGATCCGCGTGCCGGACGTGACCGGGGGCCGCCGCCTGCATGTGGCCATGGACGCCGACCGCGACCGGGCGCTGGCCTACATCGGCGAGGGGTAGGCCGGGGCGCGGTCCCGGGCGGAGAAAAGAAAACCGGCGGCCCCTCCGGGACCGCCGGTTCTTCACTCTGCGGGAGGTCGCGACCGATTCGCGAGCGACTTTCGCGAAGCGAGGAGTCGAGCGGATCGCGTCGCGGCCGAGCCCGCTTAGATCCAGCCGCGCAGGCGGCAGGCCTCGGCCACCCGCTGGATGGCGATCATGTACGCGGCGTCGCGCATGTACTCGCCCTGGTTCTCGGCGAGGTCGGCCACGGCGTGGAAGGCCCGGGTCATGACCTCGTCCAGGCGGTTCAGCACCTCTTCCTTGGTCCAGAAGAAGTTCATGTTGCACTGCACCTGCTCGAAGTAGCTGCAGGTCACGCCGCCGGCGTTGCACAGGAAGTCCGGGATGCAGAAGACGCCCTTCTGCTGCAGGACCTCGTCGGCATCGGGCGTGGTCGGACCGTTGGCGCCCTCGGCGATCAGCTTGACCTGGCCGCTGATCTTGTGGGCGGTCTCGGCGTTGACCTGGTTCTCGAGGGCGCAGGGCATCAGGATGTCCGCGTCCTGCTCGATCCAGGCGTTGCCGGGCAGCACCTCGTAGCCGGCCGCCTTGGCCTTGTCCTTGTCGATGCCGCCGAAACGGTCGGTCATGCCGCGCAGCTCGTCCAGGTCGACGCCGCTCTTCTTGAGGAAGGTGTAGCTGGCCTGGTCGCTCTCGTCCCAGCAGGACACGCAGATGGCGGTGCCGCCGAGCTGGGTGTAGAGCTCCACCGCGAACTGGGCGACGTTGCCGAAGCCCTGCACGGCCGCGGTGGTCGTCTTGATGTCGATGCCCATGCGCTTCAGCGCCTCGCGCACCGTGAAGATCACGCCGTAGCCGGTGGCCTGGGTGCGTCCCTGCGAGCCGCCCATGCCCAGGGGCTTGCCGGTGATGAAGCCGGGGAAGTGGCCGCGATGGATCTTCTCGTACTCGTCCATCATCCACAGCATGTGCTGGCCGGAGGTCATGACGTCGGGCGCGGGCACGTCCTGCACCGGACCGACGTTCTCGGCGACCTGGCGCACCCAGCCGCGGCAGATGTGCTCCTGCTCGTTCATCGACAGGTGGTGGGGGTCGCAGATGACGCCGCCCTTGCCGCCGCCCAGCGGGATGTCGACCACGGCGCACTTCCAGGTCATCCACGTCGCCAGGGCGCGGACGGTGTCGATCGTCTCCTGGGGATGGAAGCGGATGCCGCCCTTGCTGGGACCGCGGGCGTCGTTGTGCTGCACGCGGAAGCCGCGGAACACCTGGACGCTGCCGTCGTCCATGCGCACGGGGATGTTGAAGGCCAGCTCGCGGTCCGGGTTGCGCAGGAGGTCGCGCGCACCCTGGTCCAGCCCGAGCTTCTCGGCCATGCGGTCGAACTGCTGCTGCGCCATCGCGAAGGCGTTGAAGGATTTGTCAGCCATGCCGATCCCCTTCCGGGAAACAACTCGTTATATGTGCGCGGGACGTGGCGCGCCGGCGGAAGTGGCGCGGCGCGGGACGGGCCGCAGGGGGGTACAGGTGGCGTAACGCCACGACAAATCTAGTCAGCCGAAGGCCGGGGACCAAAGGAAATCGGACCCGCTCGCGCAGGTCCGACTCCTTGGTGAGGGATCGTTTACGTCTTTGATTCTATTCGGTTACGGCGGCGACCGAGGTGTCGGGGGCCTCGGCCTCGACGGCTTCGGCGACCGTGTCGGTCGTTTCGCCGGGCGCGAAGGACGCGGCGAGGGCGACCAGGTCCGCGCGCGCGCCCGTGTCGGCCTCGGCCAGCGGCGCCAGGCGCTCCAGGCTGTCGCCGGCGAGCGCGTGGCCCGCATCGGCGGCCAGGGCGTAGGCCTCGGCGGCGTCGCGCAGGTGGCCGGTGCGCTCCAGCGCCACGCCCAGGTTGTTGCGGATGCGGCCCTGGTCGGCGGCGAGTTGAGCGGCCCGGGCCAGCGGCGCCAGGGCGTCGGCGAAGCGCTCGGCCTCGATATGCAGCAGGCCGAGGTTGTTCAGGGCCCAGACGTCGTCGTCGTCGCGGCGCAGCACCTGCTCGTAGGCGTCGACGGCCTCGTCGCCGCGGCCCAGGTTGTGGTAGACGCGGCCCAGCACCCGCCAGGCCTCGACCGACTCGGGGTCGCTGTCGAGCGCGGCCTCGACCAGGGGCAGGGCGTCGGCGGGACGCCGCTGGTCGAGCAGCACCCGGGCCAGGTTGACGCGGCTCTTCTGGTGGTCGGGCATGATCTCGAGCGCGCGGCCGAAAGCGTCCTCGGCGTCCTCGAGCGCACCCTGCTTCCACAGCGCCAGGCCGAGCATGTACGGACCCCAGGCGTTGCCGGGCTTGCGGTCGGCGTAGGCGGCGAAGAGGCGGGCGGCCTCGGAGTGGTCGCCGGCGAAGTAGGCGGCCTCGCCATCGGCGTAGAGCATGTGGTCGGGCACGAAGGGGCCGATGGCCTCGGGCTCTTCCGCGGCCTCGGCGACGACAACGGCGTCGTCGTCGACGGGCGCGGCCTCGGGCTCGGGCTGCGGCTCGGCCAGGGCGACGGTCGGGGCGGGGTCGGCCACGGAGGCGACCGTGGCCTCGCCGCCGCCGCCGGCCAGCTTCATGCCGATGAGGACGACGGCGGCCAGGGCGAAGACGAAGGCCAGGCCGGCCTCGGCGAACTTGATGTGCCGCTGGCGGCGGCTCGATCCGGTGGCTTCCTGCTGCTTCATGGCGAGCTCCTTTCGCTCGTGGGTCGTCGGGGCCGGAGCCCCGGGGTGGACGGTCGTTGCCCCAGGAAGCGCAAGGGAGCGGCCAGAAGAGCGGCGGCAGCAGATTGTTTATAAGATGTTCTATATCAATTGGTTGAAGGGTGTACACGTACACGACTTCGCCGCAATGAAGCAGAAGTGTGTCTGACGGGACACGTCGACTTGTGTTTGATTGGACACGTTGCGGGATGGTCGCGGTACCCCTCGTCGGACCAGGGGCCGAACGTCCTCAGCGCTCCAGGCCCAGCCGCTTCATCACCTTGTAGAGGCTGGCGTGGTCGGCCAGGCCCAGGGCGCGGGCGGTGTTGGTCAGGTGGCCGTCGTGGCGGGCGAGGGCGGCGCGGACGATGCGCCGCTCCGCCTCCTCGCGCAGTTCCTGCAGCGATCCCTCGGCGGGCGGGCCCGCGGCGTCGTCGACGACGGCCGGGGCCGGGGCGCCCATGTCCGGGGGCACGCAGTCGACGTCCAGCACCAGGGCGTCGCAGGCGATGACCATCCGCTCGACCGCGTTGCGCAGCTCGCGCACGTTGTTGCGCCGCCAGTCGCGGGCGCGCAGCGCGGCCGCGGCCGCGGGGGCCAGCGAGCGGGGCGGTCGGCCCAGGCGGGCGCAGACCTCGCGCAGGAAGTGCTCGGCCAGGACCGGCACGTCGTCGCGGCGTTCGCGCAGGGGCGGCACGCGCAGCATGTGCACGTTCAGGCGGAAGAAGAGGTCCTCGCGGAAGCGGCCGGCCGCCGCCTCGCGGTCCAGGTCGCGGTTCGTGGCGGCGACGATGCGGCAGGCCACGGGCAGCTCCCGGTCGCCGCCGACGCGGGTCAGGGTCCGCTGCTCGAGCACGCGCAGCAGCTTGGCCTGCACCGGCGCGGGCAGATCGCCGATCTCGTCCAGGAAGAGGGTGCCGGCGCCGGCGCGCTCGAAGGCGCCGCGGTGCAGCCGGGCCGCGCCGGTGAAGGCGCCGCGTTCGTGGCCGAAGAGCTCGCTCTCGACCAGGCTCTCGGGCAGGGCGGCGCAGTTGACCGCCACGAAGGGCTCGCGCGGCTTCGCGCCCAGGCGGTGCAGTTCGCGCGCGACCAGCTCCTTGCCCGTGCCGCTCTCGCCCAGCACCAGGGCGGGGCTGGGCACCGGGGCCAGGCGGGCGACGGCGGCGCGCAGTTCGTCCATCGCCGGGCTGTCGCCCACCAGGGGCGTGTCATCGCCCAGCCGGCGGCGCAGGTCGGCCACCTCGCGGCGCAGGCGGGCCTGGGCCAGCGCGTTCTCGATCTCCCGCGCCACGCGTTCCACCGGCTCGTCCTTGTCGACGAAGCCGTAGGCCCCCAGCTTCACCGCCTGCACGCAGCGGTCGTAGTCGCCGGTGCCGGTGTAGACGATCACCGGCGGCGCGTCGTTCCGGCCCTGCAGGCGGCGCAGGACCGCGAAACCGTCCACGCGCGGCATCTCCAGGTCCAGCACCATGCAGTCGACGGGCTCGGCGGCCAGCGTGGCCAGGGCCTCGTCGCCGTCGGCCGCCTGCAGCACCTCGTGGCCGCCGAGGCGGCGCAGGTCGTAGGCGTACTGCTCGCGCAGGGCGGGGTTGTCGTCGACGATCAGCAGGCGGCTCATGGTCGGGGCTCCTCGGCTGCGGCGCCGTCCGCCGCGACGTCCGCGGCGGGGAAGCTCAGGGTGAAGGTCGCGCCGCGGCCCGGCGCGGAGGCGACGTCGATGCGGCCGCCCCAGTCGGCGACCAGCCGGCGGACGACGGCCAGGCCCAGGCCCGATCCCTCGTCGCGGGTGGTGAAGAAGGGCTCGAAGATGCGCGCGCGCACGGCCTCGTCCATGCCGCGGCCGTCGTCGCGGACCTCGAGCACGACCTCGGGCCCGTCGTCGCCGTCGGCGGCCCGGGTGGCCACCACGACCCGGCCGCCGTCCGCGGGCAGGCTGTCGAGCCCGTTGCGCACGAGGTTCTGCACCACCCGGCGCAGCCCGACGGGATCGGCCCGCAGCCGGGGCGGGTCGGCGGCCAGATCCAGGGCGATGCGGTCGGCCGCGGGATCGAGTTCGCGGGTGGCCGCGCGCACTTCCGCGTTCAGGTCGCAGGGTCGCGCCGCCGCGCGCGGCGACAGGCGGGCGTAGCTGTCGGCCAGCTCCTCGAGATAGGACAGGCCCGATTCCAGCGTCCCCTCGCGTTCGGCGAAGACCGCGGGCAGGGCCGCCGGCTCGTCGCGGGCGACCTGGGCCAGGTGGCGCACCACGTTGCGGATCGGGGTGAAGCCGTTGCGGATGTCGTGGTTCACCTGACGCGCCAGGTCGCCGCGCGTGGCGCGACGCTCGGCCTCGCGCAGGCGCAGGACGCCGGCGCGCAGCCGCTCGGCCATCGTGTCCAGCAGGCGGGCCAGCGTGCCCACCTCGCCGCCGACGGCCGCCGCCTCGTCGAAGCCGCCGTCCAGCCGGTCCAGGTCCAGGGCCTCGGCCCGCCGGGCCAGCGAGCGCAGCGGACGGCTCAGGCGGCCCGAGAGCCAGGCCGCCAGCACCAGGGTCCCCGCCGCGGTCGCAGCGAAGAGCGCCAGCAGCCAGGCGTCGAGGTCGCGGCGCATGCGCAGCAGCGGCGCGCGGGGGTGGGTCAGCAGCAGGCGGGCCGGGATCAGGCCGGGCGGCGCGGGCCGGGGGTCGGCGGTCCGGCTGACGAAGCGGCCGACCGGGTGAGGGAAGTCCAGGGCGCGGACCAGGAAGTCGCCGGCGGGCAGGGCCAGCTCGGGCTGGTCCAGCCGGTCGCGGCCCGCGGACTGCAGGCGCTCGGCCAGTTCGGGATCGGTCGAGAGGGCGCCGCCGTGGTAGACGAGGGTCACGGCGACATCGCGGTCGCCGGCGAGCCGGGACAGGAAGTCCCCATCCACGTCCACGCCGCCGATCAGGTACAGGCGCCGCCCGCCCGCGAACAGCGAGTCGACCTGCGCCAGCACCAGCCCGTCGCCGAAGGTCACCAGACCCGCGCCGCCGGGCGCGCCGGCCAGGGTGGCGCGCAGGTCCCGGTCGCTTTCGCCTGCGGCCGAGGGATCGTCGCCCGCGGCCAGCACCCTGCCTTCCGCATTCAGCACGCGCATGACGTCCAGGCCGGTCAACCGCTGCGCCTGCTCGGCGAAATCCAGCAGGTAGGGATCGAACTCCCGCATCCCCGCGGCCGATAGGGCGAAGGCGTTGTCCGCGGCCGCTGCCAGGCGCAGCGAGGCCAGCCGCTGCGTCAGGTCCAGCCGCCTGGCGGCCAGGTTCTCCTGGACCACGGCGTTCAGCGAGGCGATGCGGGTCTCGTAGGCGTCGGCCGTCCGGCGGGCCGTGGCGCCGCGCACCACCAGCCCGAGCAGGGCCAGGGGCAGCAGCACCAGCAGGGTCGAGGCGACGAGGATCTGGCGACGCAGAGTCACGACATGGTCCTTCCGTGGCCGGTTCTGCGGTTTCAACAACAGCTTAGCCTGCTCGGAGGCCCCGGTCAAAGGCCCGCGAGAGCGACTTTGGAGGGAGGCATAAGTAATTGTTGAAGATTCGTGAATACTTTTGATATAATCGCCCCTAGCCCACGATCGGGTTTCCGGGTTTCTTGAGTCGCATTAAGGAGCAGTCTACCGGAAATGTTCTTCGTGGGGGCAGCGATCTAGGCATCGCTAAGCTTCGGCCGGCCACGATCCCGCCCGTTCCGCGGTCGGGGGGTGGCCGGCTCGAAACTTCCTTCCTCGCCTCTTTTTCCGCTTCCGCTTTCCCGCCGTCGGGTTGCTGTCTTGTAAAACTGGACTATTATGGTCAATATTATCTCCCGCCCATTCGGATCCTGGAGGGATAGACATGGAACATCCACGAGTCGTGGCCAAGCGCCCCGATGTCCGCGAGCTGGAACCGGGCACCTACCACTACTGCACCTGCGGCCTTTCGCAGAACCAGCCCTTCTGTGACGGCGGCCACGCCGGCTCCAGCTTCCGCCCCCACACGTTCACGGTCGAGGAGACCTGCAGGATGGCCCTGTGCCTCTGCAAGCATTCCAAGGAGAACCAGTGCTGCGACGGCTCGCATCGCATGGTGATGGAAGAAGGAGAAGAGCGATGACGAAGATCACTCGGACGATCCTGATGACGGCGGTCGCCGCGCTGCTGACCGCCGGTTCCGTGACCGCCGCCCCCTACGACCTGGACGCCTCGCATTCGAGCGTGGGCTTCAAGGTCAAGCACCTGGTGATCAGCAAGGTCACCGGCTCCTTCGGCGAATTCACCGCCGAGCTGGACCTGGACGTCCAGGACATGACGAAGTCCAGCGTCAAGGCGACGATCGCCGTGGCGTCGATCGACACCGGCAACAAGGACCGCGACGACCACCTGCGCGGCGCCGACTTCTTCGACGTGGAGCAGCACCCGGAGATGAGCTTCGTCTCGACCGGAGTCACCGCCCGCGAGGACGGCGGCTACGACCTGGCCGGCGAGCTGACCCTGCACGGAGTGACCAAGCCCGTCGTGCTGGACCTGACGTTCAACGGCACGGTCACCGACCCCTGGGGCAACGACCGCGCCGGGTTCAGCGCCGAGGGGAAGATCGACCGCAGCGAGTTCGGCCTGACCTGGAACAAGGCCCTGGAGACCGGCGGCGTGGTCGTCGGCGACGAGGTGGAGATCGAGATCGAGCTCGAGGCGATCAAGCGCAAGTGAGGGGCGCCGGACGGCGCGACCTCGACGGGACGAAGGGGCGGCGCTTCCGGGCGCCGCCTCTTCTCGCGCTCCGGCTGCGCCGGCGTCCTGCCGGCGCGACGCCTCCGCGAGCCCGTCCCGGTCGCGCCGTCCGACGCCCAGGGGTAGGGCGGCCGTCGCTTCGCGCCCGGCGAAGATCATGGCGTCCCGCCGGCCCCGAAAATGTCCTCCGGGGTGCATCTCTGACCCCCTGGAGCGGGCTTCCCCCCGCTGCGAGGGGCTCGTGAGGGCGCGGCTCCGGCAGGACGCCGGAGCAGCCCGAACGCGAGACGGGGCGACACCAGGAGGTGTCGCCCCGTCGTCCCCGAGTAGCGGGGGGAACCCGCTCAGCCCAGCTTGTCGACCTCCGCGCAGGTCTTCTTGACCGCGTTGACCGACTTGCGGAAGCCCGCCTTCTCGGCCGGCGTCATCTTGACCTCGACGAACTTCTCGATGCCCTTCTTGCCCAGCACGACGGGCACGCCGACGAAGAGGCCCTTCACGCCGAACTCGCCCTGGAGCAGGGCGCAGGCGGCCATGATCTTCTTCTTGTCGAAGACGATGGCCTCGAGCATCTCGAGCGCCGACCAGGCCGGGCTGACGAAGGCCGAGCCGCTGCCCAGCAGGCCGACGATCTCGCCGCCCGCCTTGCGGGTGCGGAGCTCGATCGCCTCGAGCGTCTTCTTGTCGACGAACTGCTCCACGGGCAGGCCGGCGATGCGGCAGGTGCTGCGGATCGGCACCATGGTGTCGCCGTGGCCGCCCAGGACCATCGCCTCGACGTTCTCCACCGAAACGCCCGCGGCCTGGGCCACGAAGTAGCGGTAGCGCGCCGAGTCCAGCACGCCGGCCATGCCCATCAGGCGGCCGCGGGCCGGGCGCAGCTTCTGGTGCAGCCGGTAGACGATCGCGTCCAGGGGGTTGGCGATCGAGATCACCAGGGCCTTGGGGCAGTACTTCTTGATGCCCTCGGCCACGGCGTCGGTGATCTTCAGGTTGACGGCCAGCAGCTCCTCGCGGCTGGGGAAGGTGCCGTCGGGGCGCACGGTGCGGGGCACGCCGGCCGTGTTGATCACGTACTCGGCGCCGCGCAGGGCGCTGAAGTTCTTGGACGCCTTGTAGGCGATGTCGGCGCCGATCACCGCCGAGCCCTCGGCCACGTCCAGGCACTTGCCCTCGGCCAGGGCGGGGGGCTTGACGTCGACGAGGCCGACCTCGCGGGCCAGGCCGCGGGAGACGATTTCCGACAGCAGCACGCCGCCGATCTGGCCGCCGCCGACGAGTCCGATCTTGTTGACCATGAGCCTATCTCCTCGCTCGCGTGGGACGACCCCCCGTGGACGTCGGGGGGCAGGGGATGTTATTTGTGCAACGTTGCGAATCTACTGGACTTCGCGACGGTTTTCCACGGAAAACTGACCGCGCCCGGAGCTAGGCGCCGGAGCCGAAGATCCCCTCGATCGCGATCCGCGACCAGTCCTCGAAGCTGCCGCCGTCGGGCGCGGCGCCGGGACCGGTCATGCCGACCAGGTCGCCGACGGGCAGCCACAGCGCCCGGTGGGGCTCGGCCTGGGCCGAGACCAGGGCGACCAGCGCGTCGTCATCCTCGGGCCGCGCATCCAGGTCCACCCGGAAGACCACGCCGAAGTGCACGCTCGAGACGTCCTCGCGGTCGGAGTTGATGAACCCCGCCGGGCGCAGGGCCTCCGAAGCCACCGACAGTCCGGTCTCCTCGTCCAGTTCGCGCAGGGCGCCGGCCAGCACCAGGCCGTGCACCGCGGCCTCGCCCCGATCGCGGTCCAGGGGCTCGATGTGTCCGCCGAAGCCCACCGACCACAGGCCGCCCAGCCGGCTCTCGGAGTGGTCGCCGCGCCGCTGGTAGGCCAGCACGCGCGCCTGGGCCCCGCGGCCGCGCTGCAGCACGAGGTAGGGGATGATCTGCTTGAAGTGCGAGTTGCGCTCCATGAAGTCGCGCTCGGCGAAGAAGAGGTGGGGATGGATCGCCTCGAGGTCGATGGAGACCTCGGGCAGGAAGCCCTGGGGGCTCAGCCCCGGAAAGAGGTGCTTGCGGTCGAGGACGAGGATGCTGCGCAATGTGGCCTCCGTAGCGTGGGCGCGGCGTCAGTCGGCGGCGCGCAGGCCGGCCGTGGCGGCCCGGAAGGCCTGGCGCTCGCGGCGGCGGGGGTGGTCGTTCATGTCGTAGGCCGCCAGCTCGGCGCGGGCCCTCGCGATGCGGTCGTCGGTGTTCGGATGGGTGCTGAGCCAGCCGGCGAAGCCGGTGGGGCCGACGCCGTGCATCTGCGCCAGCTTGCCGAAGAAGTCCAGCATCGCGGCCGGGTCGTAGCCCGCCATGTAGGCGTGCTTGACGCCGAACTGGTCGGCCTGGAATTCGTGGTCGCGGCTGTTCTTCATCATGAAGAGCCCGCCGCCCATGCCGGCCACCTGGCTCCAGAGCTGCTCGCCGGCGGCGTCGCCGAGCACGAGCTGGGCGGCCATCTGCAGGCCCATGGCGCTCTGCATCTGCCGCACCGAGTGGCGGCCGACCACGTGGCCGACCTCGTGGCTCAGGACGCAGGCCAGCTCGGCCTCGTCGTCGGCCATGGCCAGCAGGCCGGTCGTCACGTAGATGAAGCCGCCGGGCGCGGCGAAGGCGTTGACCACGTCGCTCTGCAGCACGGTGAAGGTGTAGTCCACGTCCTTGCGCTCGCTGTGGGCGGCGACCTGCGCGCCCACGCCCTGCACGTAGGCGCTCAGGGCCGCGTCCTGGACCACGGGGTATTCCTGGCGGATCCCCTTGTCGGTCTCCAGGCCCATGCGGACCTCGGTGGGGGTGTCGATCAGGATCAGGCTGCGCTCGCCGTGCGGGCCGGTGGTGGCGCAGCCGGCCAGCAGCGCGGCCAGCGCGGCGAGAAGGACCAGCGCGGACGCGGCGGCCGGGATTCGACGACGGCGGTTCATGGCGTTCCTTTCCCTCGGAAGGCGGCGGCGGGCGACGCCGCACAGGATAGCAGATCGAGGCGGCCCCGGCCTAGGGCAGGAAGCCGCGCACGTCCGAGAGCTTCTGCGGCAGGTACTCCTCGATCACGTAGTTCAGCCCGTGCTTGGCCAGGGCCTGCTGCTCGGCGCGCACCCCCATCTTGATCATCTGCAGCAGCGCCAGCTGCCACGGCTTGTGGTGGATCACGAAGGGGTCGTTCTTCAGGGCGTCCTTGGCCCGCTTGATGTCCACGTCCTTCAGGGGGTGGGTGGGCAGCTCGTAGTCCACGATGTCCTGCGGCGTGATGCCCAGGAAACGGGCCTGGGGCACGCAGAAGAAGCGGTTCAGGTGGGCGGCGTTGCCGCTGCCCACCTTCAGGGTGCGGTAGATGTTCATGAAGCCGTAGGGGTCGCCGTCGACGAAGACGTAGACCGGGATCTTCTTGGCGTCCGACAGGCGGCGCACGAAGCGGCGGCAGGCGCGCGTGGGCACGCCGCCCATCGAGATCAGGATGCAGCCGGCGTGCTTCCAGTAGTTGTGCTTCACCAGGCGCTGGAACATGCCCGCGGTCTCGATGCAGAGGATGAACTTGGCGTCGGTCTCGAAGCCCAGCTCCTCGACCGAGATCGGGATCGAGTAGGCGCCGCTGCCGAACTTCGTGCAGTCGATGCGCAGCTCCTCGCCGGTCTCGCCGTCGCGGTCGATCACGACCAGGCGCCCGGCCACGTCGCCGCCCTTCTCCTCGGGCACGAAGCCCATCTGCTCGCGGTTCACGCCGTAGAAGGCCTCGACGTCCTCCATCACCGCGTCCGACTCGGGCTGCTCGCCGAAGCGGGCGTCCGCCCAGTTCTTGCTGACGTAGTAGGCCTCTCGCTTGGTGGCGATGTCGTCGGTCTCGACCAGTTCCTTGGACAGGGCCATCATCTTCAGGGTCTGGGCGAAGGTCTTGACCGTGCTCACGGTCAGGGTGCGCTCCTTGGTGCGGCCGCGCAGCTCGAAGAAGCCGACCTTGGGCTGGTAGCTGACGTTCTGCAGCGAGCGCAGCGGGAAGCGCAGCGACGGCTTGTCGCCCTTCAGGATCCGGCCTCGCACCGTGGCCGCCTCGTCGTGGATGCGCCCGAGCAGGGCGCCGCGGTCGTCGGGACCCTTCTTGGCGGCTCCGGCGGCCTTGCCCACGGCGGCCTTTGCCTGAGCGGTCTTCACGGGGGCCGTCCTGGCCGGCGCTTTTCCGGCGGCGGCCTTCTTCGCCGGCGCCGTCTTCTTCGGCGGCGGCCCGAAGGCCAGCTCGGCCTGCTTGTCGCCGGCCTTGGCGGGCGCCTTCTTCCCGGCGGTCTTCTTGCGCTTGTCCTGCGGCAACGCTTTGCCTCCGTGCGCGGCGAGGGGCTAGAGCCCGTAGAGCTCGCCGTACTTCTGGTTCAGGTAGTCCGCGAAGGGCGCGATCGACAGGTCGCGTCCGGTGACCTCGCGGCACAGGTCGGGGGCGGCCAGCAGCCGGCCCTTGACGTGGATCCGGCCCCGCAGCCAGTTCAGCAGCGGCGCGAACTCGCCCCGCGACGCCTGCTGCTGCAGGTCGCCCAGGTCCTCGGCGGCCTTCGCGTAGAACTGCGCCGCGTAGAGGTTCCCCAGGCTGTAGGTCGGGAAGTAGCCGAAGCTGCCGAAGGCCCAGTGGATGTCCTGCAGCACGCCCTCGGCGTCGTCGGTCGGCGTCAGCCCCAGGTACTCGCGCATCTTCTCGTTCCAGAGCCCGGGCAGGTCGGCCACGGCGATCTCGTCGCGGAAGAGCGCCGTCTCGAGCTCGGTGCGCAGCACGATGTGCAGGTTGTAGGTCATCTCGTCGGCCTCGATGCGCACGGGCGAGCGGCGCACGACGTTGGCGGCGCGATACAGGGCCTCGTCGTCGGCGTCGCCGAAGGCCTCGGGGAAGAGGCGCGTCAGCAGCGGCCGGCAGTGGGACAGGAAGGCGCGGCTGCGGCCGACCATGTTCTCCCAGAGCCGGGACTGCGATTCGTGGATGCCCAGGCTCGCCGCCTCTCCCATCGGGGTGCCGGCGTGCTCGACCGGGAAGCCCTGCTCGTAGAGGCCATGGCCGCCCTCGTGCAGGGTCGAGAAGAGCGAGTTCGAAAGGTCGCCGGTGTCGTAGTGGGTCGTCAGGCGCACGTCGCGCGGATCGACTCCCGAGGTGAAGGGATGCCGCGAGACGTCCAGGCGGCCGCGCCGGAAATCGAAGCCCATGATCTCCAGCACCCGCGTCGCTAGCTCCTGCTGCCGGGCGACGGGGAAGCTGCCGCGCAGCAGGGCGTCGTCGTGGCGTTCGCCGCGGTCCACGACGGCCGCGACCAGGGGCACGAGCAGATTCTTCAGCTCGGCCAGCAGGGGCAGCAGGGCCGCGGTGGTCATGCCGGGCTCGTATTCGTCGAGCATGGCGTCGTAGGGCTCGCCGGCGTAGCCCACGCATTCGGCCTCGCGGCGGCGCAGCGCCGCCAGGCGCTCCAGGTTGGGGGCGAAGCGCGCCCAGTCGCGGGCGGCGCGGGCCTCGGCCCAGGCCTGCTGGGCCAGGCTGCCTTCGCGGGTCAGCTCGGTCACCAGCTCCTTCGGCACCTTCACGGCCCGGTCGCGGTCGCGGCGCGCCTCGCGCACGTTGGCCGCCTGCTCGGGCGTCAGGCCGTCGGCGGCCGCGAGCTCGTCGATCATCGCGCCCAGGGCCGGGTCGACCACCCGGTCGTGGACGATGCCGGACAGGGTGGCCCGCGAGCGGGCCCGCCCGGCGATCCCCTCGGGGGGCATGTAGGTCTCCTGATCCCAGGACAGCAGGGACTGGGCGGCGTTCAGGTCGTGGACCTCGCGGATATGCGCGAGGAAATCGGCATGGATTCCGGCGATACGTTCGGACATGGGGAACCTCCCGGGTTCGGGCACGGGGAGGAAAAGGTGACGCCGCCGGGAGGGGGCGGCCTTACATCTTGCGGCTGCGTTCCAGGGTGTCGGTGAGCGTGACGATGATGTCCTCGCGCTCGTCCTCCTTCAGGCCCAGGATGTCGCGCAGGGCATCCCCGATGTGCGGGATGTACTTCTGGATGTAGCTCTGCTTCTTCAGGGCCTCGCGCTCGCGCACCCGGCGCCGGATGTGGCGCTGCAGCTGCCGGCCGGCCTCCTGCAGGCCCAGCCGGATCTCCTTGACGATCTCCGGGTAGTGGGCCACGGCCTCCTTGCTCTCCGACGTGAAGGGCACCCACACCGAGGCCATGTGCACCAGGATCACCAGCGGGCCGGTGGGCAGCGCGCCCCGCGACTGCTGCATGCCGTAGCTGCGCCAGTTGTTGGCGAGCACCGCCTTGTGGATGGCGCAGGCCGAGGCCTGGTAGAGCAGGGGCACGCGGTTGGCGAAGCGCAGCACCTCGGCCAGCTCGTCGCCGGGCAGGTCGCCGCCGTAGGCCAGCCCGACCTCGATCTGGAAGGGGTTGCCGCGGTAGACGGCCGCGGGACGGGTCACCGCCGTGTAGAAGTCGGCCCGGATGCGCTGCTCCAGGCCCTTGAGCACCAGCTCGGCCCCGATCGGCGACAGGCAGTCGGTGGGCGGCGAGGGGATGCGCGTCTCGCCGATGGCGTCCAGCAGCGCCTGCACGTCCTCCTGGCCCAGCAGCCGCGGATTCTTGCGGGCGGGAAAGCCCGCGGCCTCCAGGACCTGGCCCGCGGTCTTCGGGCCGACGCGGCAGAATTCGTTGCGCAGGAACGCGGTCAGGTTGCGGCTCTTGGTCTCCTTGAGCATCTGCAGCATGCGGCCCAGCTCGACCCCGTAGGGGTGGGGCCGGATCTCGGCGGCCTCGACCGGCAGCTCGTCGGCGGCCCGGGCGTAGACCACCTCCTCGCCGCGCGGGTTGCGGTAGACCAGGCGCACGTGGGGGTTGGCCACGGCCGTCTGCTGCAGGTAGGTGTCGACGGAGTGGTGGCCGCGCTTGTACGAACCCGCCAGCTCGATCTCCACGCGGGTGCCGTGCTCCACGTCCCAGGGCGCGGTCTCGTCCTTCTGGACCACGGGCTCGTTGCGCTTCATGTCCAGGGTCAGCTCGCAGCGCCGGGCCTCGGGCATGTCCTTGGTGCGGCTCAGGACGACCACCGGCTTGCCCGTGGTCAGCTGCCCGTACATGCCGGCGGCCGAGATGCCGATGCCCTGCTGGCCCCGGCTCTGGCGCAGGCTGTGGAACTTCGAGCCGTAGAGCAGCTTGCCGAAGATGCGCGGCACCTGGGCGCGCACGATGCCCGGGCCGTTGTCCTGGACCACGACCCGGAAGCGCTCCTCGCGCTGCGGAGGGGCGGCGCCGCGGCGTCGGCCGTTGCTCTTGCCGTTGCCGTTGTCCTCGGCGTGGGCCTCGCCGCCGTCCATCTCCAGGGAGGCCGCCGCGCGGTTCTTGCCGTTGCCGTTGGCCTGCACGGGCTGGATCTCGACCAGGATGTCGGGCAGGATCCCGGCCTCCTCGCAGGCGTCCAGGGCGTTGTCGACGGCTTCCTTGATCGTGGTCAACAGGGCCTTGGCCGGGGAGTCGAAGCCCAGCAGGTGGCGGTTCTTCGTGAAGAACTCGCTGATCGAGATCTCCCGCTGCTTCTTCGCCATGCTCTGCGCGGTGGCGGCGGTGTGGTTGCGGGATGACTTGCGCGCGGTGGCAGGCATGAGACTCCGTTCCTTCCTGCCGGGAAGGGCTGACCAGAGGTTGCTGTTCGTGCGGCCCAACAGTACGGGAGGGCCCGGGCGATTGCAAGCCGGGCCTGACGGCGGGGGTCAGATCTCGGCGATGATGAAGAACGGGCTGAGCCGGAACAGGTCGACGGCCAGCCGGCGGAGGCGGCCACGGGGGATGCGGGCGGCCAGGGCCTCGCTCGGAAGGTAGCAGGCGCCGGGCAGGACGGTGAAGCGGGGCAGCCAGGGCAGGCGGCGGTACATCCGGTCCCGGAACAGCGGCGAGCGGACCCGCCGGAACCCCGCCGCGCGGAGCATCGGCAGCAGGGAGCGGAAATCGTATTCCCGCAGGTGGAAGCAGGTGCTCTCGGCGTCGAAATGGCGCGAGACGTCGTGGGGGCCGGTCAGGCGGGAGGGGGTGTCGAAGACGTAGCGGCCGCCGGGCCGCAGCACGCGGCGCACCGCGGCCAGGTGGCGCGGCGCGTCGTCGGGGTGCAGGTGCTCCAGCAGCTGGTTGCTGATCACCACGTCGAAGCTCGCGTCGGGGATGACGGCCAGGTCCACGGCGTCGCCGAGCACGAAGGAGATGTTGGCGGGACGCTCGGCCTCGGGCATCAGCACCTCGGCCGAGACGTCCAGGCCCACGCAGCGGCGGTGCTGCGCGGCCAGCGCGATCAGCTGGTCGCCGCGGCCGCAGCCGATGTCCAGCAGTTCCTTGTCCCGACCCGTGAAGCGCATGAAGGGTGCGTAGCCGACCTCCAGGTAACGCTTCTGGGCCTCGCCGCGGCGGAGGCCGTCGTGCCAGGTCACCTTGCGGAAGAGCTCGTCGTAGGCGGCGATCGTCACCTGCCGGCGCTCGTCGGCCGGGGCGTTGCGGATGCGGTCGGCCAGCTCCCGTTCCAGCCGGTAGTGGAACTCGATCTGCTCGGGAGTGGGTGGAATCGGCGGCACTACTTGCGTCCGACGATGAAGATCGAGCTCGGCCCGTCGTCCGGAAGCCGGGTTCCGGAGAAGAGGGGATCGAACCAGCTGAAACCGAACATCAGGCGGCGGAACAGGCGTACGAGCCGCCGGAAGAGGGTCGGGTTCCCGAACGAGAAGATCGCGGCCAGGAACTCGGAATTGACGGTCGCCGCCGCGGTGCCCAGTCCCGCGTTCACGCCCTGGCGGACAACCGTGAAGTCCTTCATCAGCTCGGACAGCCCTCGCGGCGTGTAGCGCCAAAAGTCGGAGTACATGTGGACGCACTGCAGGAAGGGCACGTCGACGAAGATCCAGCCGCCGGGCTTGAGCACCCGGCGCATCTCGGCGACCACCCGCCGGGGATCGCGGACGTGCTCCAGGACCGCCTGGGAAACCACGAAGTCGAAGCTCGCGTCGGGGAAGGGGATGGCGTGGCCGTCGGCGACGATGTCGACGACCGGACCCGGCTCGACTTCGAGGTTGACGAAATTGGCGAGGATCTTGCCGCCGAGAAGATCGATGTCCTTGCCGTAGCTCTGGATCCCGCCGCCCACGGCCAGGGTGACGGGGCGGGAGGGAAGGTTCTCGGCGATGAAGGCCATGTTCTCGCGGGTGACCGGCGAGCGATAGCTGTCGGGCAGGGCCTCGATCAGGCGGTCGAAGGTCCGCTTGAGGGGGCCGCGTCGCCGTGGCGGCTTGCCGGCCTCGGGATGGAGCAGGACCTCGTTGTGTTCCGCCAGCAGGACCGGGACGCCCGCGATGAAGCGATAGGTCCGATCGCAGCCGGGACAGTTCAGTTCCTCATCGCCGCGCACCAGATCGTGACGGCAGGCTGGACAGATGAGGTTGTCCATCAGGGCGGATTTGCTCATGTTCGACTCTAGAATTAAGTTCACGCATCGCTGGATCGTTGACCCCGGATTTCGACGATGATAGCATCCGCCCGCCGCAGGAAGCGATTGTTTTCGCTGACATTTATGTGATACCGGAGTCCCGCGGGGCAGGAGCGGCCGGGGAGCTTTCGCGCAGCGGCCGGTCCAGTCCAGCGAGGGGTGCCCGATGTCCAGGCCGGTCCTGCTCCAGCTCACGGGTCTCACCAGCCTCAAGTACGGCGGCATCGAACGCTACCTGTGCGCAGTGTCCGCGGAATGCAGCCGGCGCGGCTGGAGCACCATCGTCCAGTTCGAAGCCCCGCCCGCTACGGAGAATATCGTCGCCGATTTCACGGCCGCCGGAGCGCGGCTGGAGTACTTCCCCACGAATCGTAACGGCTGGTCCGCGCGGCGGGGCATCATTTCCTGCCTGCGCCGCCACCGACCGGACATTCTCCACGTCCATTTCACGAGCCGAGACAGCCTGCTGCTCACGCCGCGCCTGGCCCGGCTGCTCGGGACGAAGACGTCCGTCTCGACCCTTCACGGATTGGTCCATGATCAGGCTGGATGGGTCTGGCGGGTCGGCTACCGGGCCTTCGACCACATCGTTCCCGTCAGCGACGCCGTCGCCCGGTCCGCCGAGAGGGGCGGGTTCGGGCGCAACCTGCGGCAACCCCTGTATCTGGGGCTCTTCGGCGACCCCGCGCCCGATCCGGCGCGCCGGGCGAGCACGCGGGCGGAGTTCGGCATTCCCGAACAGGCGCCCGTCGCCGCCTGCATCACCTTCGATGCGCGCATCAAGGGCGTCGACGTCCTGATGAGGGGCTTCGCGCTGCTCCGGGAGTCCGTGCCCGAGGCGAGGCTTCTCGTCGTGGGAATCGATCCGCGCAATTCTGATCTGCCGCGGATGGCAGACGAACTGGGTGCCGGGGACGGAGTGATCTGGGCGGGAATCCGGGACGATGCCTGGCGCCTGTTCGACGCCGCCGACGTCTATGTCCAGCCCTCGCGATCCGAGGGGCTGCCGCTGGCCATCCTGGAGGCGATGGCGCTCGCCCTGCCCGTCGTGGGCAGCGATGTGGGCGGCATCCCCGAGGCGGTGGTCGATGGGGAGACGGGCCGCCTCGTGCCGGTCGAGGACCCGGTCGCCCTGGCCGACGCCGTGCAGGGGCTCTTCGCCGACGCCGGTCGAAGACGGGCCTGGGGCGAGGCCGGGCGCCGCCGCTACCAGGACATCTTCAAAGGGCCCGAATCCGTGCGGCGGCTGGTTTCCGAGTATTACGGCATTCCCGAACTGCAGTAGAGAGACGCGACCCGCCCGGCGGCATGGCGCTTCCTAGCGGAAGAGGGCCTTGACGCGGCCCAGGGTCCGGGACTCGGCCGGCACCGGCACGTTGTCGCAGAGGATCTCGAGAGTGAAGGCGCCGTCGCCCTCGAAGTCGCCGCCCTCGGTGGTCAGGGGGCGGAAGGCGTCCACGCCCAGGTAGAAGACCCCGGCTTCGCCGGTGTCGTTCTCGTAGTCCAGCACCTCGCCGACCCCGGCCAGGCCCCGGTCGACGGCGGCCACGCAGACGGCGTCGGGGCCGACTCCGGAGAAAAGCCAGAGGGCGCCGTCGAAGACGATCTGGCTCAGCTCGGCGCGGAAGACGGCGGTATCCGGCAGGGTGACGGCGAACCAGACCTCGCCGCCCTTCTCCAGGTAGTCGGAGCAGCCGGCCGCGGCCGTCAGCAGGTCGGGCCGGTCGAAGATGTTGTCCAGGGCCGTGGCCCCCTCGACGTTGCAGGCCAGCGGCCGGGCGGCGGCGGCGACGGCGGGGTCCAGCCCCGCGGCGCCGGCGGCCAGGCTCAGCTCGTAGGCGCCCGCCGCGGCCGTGGCCGGATCCTGGCCCAGCCCGTCGACCACCAGCAGGTAGTCGCCGGCCTCGAGCTCGACGGCGAATTCGGCGTTGGCCCAGGCCACGCAGGCGTCGCTGTCGCAGTCCGAGAGCAGCAGCACGTCCAGGTCGGGCACCGGGTCCAGCAGCACGTGCAGCCGGGCGGCCTCGGGCAGGTGCAGGCGATAGAGATCCTCGCCGCCGGCCAGGAACCAGGCGGCGCAGGGGTAGTCCGAGACGCGGTCGGGCGCGGTCGAGGTGTCGCCGCTCCACGTGGTGTCGAATCCGGCGGTCACGGTGATCAGGGGCGCGGCGGCGCAGTCGATGGGCACGCGCAGCGGCGCGACGGCCGGCTTCGCGGGCAGGACGCGGGCGGGCTCGTCCTTGGGGAGCGCGACGGGGGGATGAGTGACGGGGACGCCGGCGCCTTGGCCCGGGCCTGCGGCGGCCAGGACCCAGAGGGCGATAGCGAACGGGATCGAGCTGTCTAAACGAAGGCGGCGCATCGAGGTCCTCACTGGGGGTACGGGAAGGCGGCGTCCTCAAACGATAGCACATGAGCGCGCAGGCGGCCAAGGTCCAGGGTCTGGGCCGGGATGCGGGCGCCGTCTCCACCGCTTGACCGGGTCGGAAAGGCGATGATACTATTCCCGGCGGTCGCCAAACCCTGATGAATCAGGGCGATGGGCGCACAAGCCGGGGCGGCGCCGCACGAAGTCAGTTGAGATTTAGTTTGAAAAAATGTACAATAGTCACCTTCGGCGCCTCGAATCCCGAAACAGGAAGCGCAAATGATCGATAGACTCCTGCGCCAGCCTACCGACAACACCCTGATCCAGCTCTTCCGCTACACCTTCGTCGGCGGTTTCGCCTTCGTGGTGGATTTCGGCTCCCTCTACGCGCTGACCGAATTCGCCGGCCTCCACTACCTGGTGTCGGCGGCCGTCGCCTTCCTGCTCGGGCTCTGCGTCAACTACCTGCTGAGCGTGCGCTGGGTCTTCAATTCCCGCACCATGAGCAACCGCTGGCTCGAGTTCGGGCTCTTCGCCCTGGTCGGCGTCGTGGGTCTGGGGCTGAACGAACTGATCATCTGGTTCTTCACCGAGAAGGTCGGCCTGCACTACATGGGCTCGAAGGCGGTCTCCGCGATCATCGTCTACCTTTGGAACTTCTTCGCCCGCAAGCGCCTCCTATTCAGCCGGGAGCAAAACGATTCATGAAGAAAGCCGTGATCATCGGGGCGGGCCCCGCCGGTCTGACCGCCGCCTGGGAACTGCTCGACCGCACCGACGTGAAGCCGGTCGTCTTCGAGGCGACCGGGGCCATCGGCGGCATCTCGCAGACGGTCGAGCACAACGGCAACCGCATGGACATCGGCGGGCACCGTTTCTTCTCGAAGTCGGACCGCGTCATGGACTGGTGGCGCAACATCATGCCGCTGCAGGGGGCGCCCGCCCGCGACGATCTCGCCCTCGGCCGCGAGGTGCCGCTCGCGCAATCGACGCGCCAGCGGCCCCTGGGCGACGGCGGCGCGGTCGATGTCCCGGCCCCCGATCCCGAGCGGACCGACAAGGTGATGCTCTACCGCCAGCGCCTGTCGCGGATCTTCTACCTGCGCAGCTTCTTCAGCTACCCCGTCTCGCTCACGTTGCAGACGATGCGCAACCTGGGCCTGGTCCGGATGGCCCGCATCGGGATCAGCTACGTCTGGGCGCGGCTGTTCCCGATCCGCGAGGAGAAGTCGCTCGAGGACTTCTTCATCAACCGCTTCGGCCGCGAGCTCTACGCCACCTTCTTCAAGGACTACACCGAGAAGGTCTGGGGCGTGCCCTGCGACATCATCAAGCCCGAGTGGGGCGCCCAGCGGATCAAGGGCCTGAGCATCACCAAGGCCGTCATCCACGCCGTCGGCCAGCTGACCCGCCGCGACCGGTCCATCGACCAGAAGAACATCGAGACCAGCCTGATCGAGCAGTTCCTCTATCCCAAGCTGGGCCCGGGGCAGATGTGGGAGGAGGTCGCCCGGCAGGTCGCCGGCGGCGGCGGCGAGGTGCACTTGCACAGCGAGGTCAGCGGCCTGATCCTGCGCGACGGAGCCGTTGTCGGGGTGCGCGTGCGCGACGCGCGGACCGGGCAGACCGTCGATCACGACTGCGACCTGGTCTTCTCCACGATGCCGATCAAGGACCTGGTCGAGCGCGTCGACGGCGAGGTCCCGGCCGAGGCGCAGGAGGTCGCCGGCGGCCTGATGTACCGAGACTTCATCACGGTCGGGCTGCTGCTGGACAAGCTGCTGATCAGCAACGAGACCGACCGGCCGACCGTCGGCGGCATCGTCCCCGACAACTGGATCTACATCCAGGAGCGCGACGTCAGGCTGGGGCGCCTGCAGATCTTCAACAACTGGAGCCCCTACATGGTCGCCGATCCGTCCCAGACCTGGATCGGCATGGAGTATTTCTGCAACGAGGGCGATGATCTGTGGTCGATGTCCGACGCCGACTTCGCCGACTTCGCCGTCGCCGAGCTCGCCAAGATCGACATCTGCGATCCGGCGGACGTCCGCGACAGCGTCGTGATCCGGATGCCCAAGACCTACCCCGCCTATTTCGGCACCTACGACCGCTTCGACGAGCTGCGCCGCTGGGCCGACGGGATCGGGAACCTCTATCTGATCGGCCGCAACGGGATGCACCGCTACAACAACCAGGACCACTCCATGCTCACCGCCATGACCGCGGTCGACAACATCCTCGCCGGGCGCCTGGACAAGGCGAACATCTGGGACGTGAACGCGGAAGAGGAGTACCATGAGCAGAAGTGATCGGGACTGGCCGGCGCCGCGGTCCGGCCGCTACGTGCTGCTCTACCTGATCCTCGGCGCGGTCCTGCTGCCCTTCTTCCGGCACCAGATCAACTCGGACGGCCTGTCCTACATCTCCATCGCGATGCGTTACGCCGCCGGCGACCTGGCCGGAGCGGTCAACGGCTACTGGGGGCCGCTGCTCTCGTGGCTGATGGTCCCGCTGATCGCCCTGGGGATCGAACCGCTGCTGGCCGGCAAGATCGTCAGCCTGGGCCTGGGCGCCGCCGCCGCCGCGGGGCTGGTCCGGTTGGCCCGGTTCATGCCCCTGACCGAGAAGCTGCGGTGGATCACGCTGCTCTCGCTGCTGCCCTTCCTGGCGACGGCCTCGCTGCGCGCGCTCTTCCCCGACCTGCTGGTGGTGGCCCTCATGCTCCACTACCTGGCCTTCGTCTTCGCCGACGGCTACGAGGACCGCCTGCGCAACGGCCTGTGGTGCGGACTCCTGGGCGGCCTGCTCTACTACGCCAAGGCCTACGGCTTCTACGTCTTCCTGCTGCACTTCGCCGTGATGGGCCTGCTGCGCCTGCTGCGCGCGGACGACGGGCGCCGCCGGCTGGCCCTGGTGCGCAACCACGCCCTCGGGCTGGCGGTCTTCGCCGTGCTGGCGGGCGCCTGGATCGGCGTGCTCAGCGCCCGCTACGGGGAGCCGACGATCAGCACGACCGGCGTCTTCAACCACGCCCTGGCCGGGCCCGCCTCGCGCGGGCAGCCGATGCATTATCTGGGCTTCCTGCCGCCCCAGGACGAGCGGGCCTTCAGCGCCTGGGAGACGCCCACCACGATCCCCATCGCCGACTGGTCGCTGCGCGATCCCGGCGGCCTGCGCCACCAGCTCGGGTTGCTGAAGGACAACCTCAAGCTGCTGGGCAGGGACATCACGGCCTATTCCCGCCTGATGGCGCTGATCCTCGTCGGGTCGCTGCTGCTGTGCGTCCAGCCGCTCCGCCGGCTGCTGCGCGACGGCCCCACGCTCTATCCCCTGGTCACCGTCGCCGTCTTCCCGGCCGGCTACCTGCTGATGCTGCTCGAGGTCCGCTACGTCTGGATCTGCCCGCTGCTGATCACCCTGATGGGGGCCCGGCTGCTCGGGATGTTCATGGAATCCGGCCTGGGCACCCGCCCTCGCCGCATCGCCGCGATCGCCCTGTTCGTCGTCTCGGTGATCATCTATCCGGTCAAGCTGATCGTCCAGGGCGTCGGCCAGGGCGAGCGGGTGCGCGCCGTCGCGGCGACGCTGGCCGACCTGGGGCTGGAGCGCGGCGCGCGCACGGCGTCGAACCGTGAATGGGCCGACTCCCTGTACCTGGCCTACCATCTGGATTCGCGATATTACGGCGAGCGGGGCGACCTGACCGACGAGCAGGTCGCGGCCGCGCTGCAAGAGTACCGGGTGCGCTACTATCTGGTCTGGGATCCGGAGCCGGCCGCGGCCGCGCCGCGGGAGGGATGGACCGAGATCACGGCCGGCAGGGTGCCGCGCCTGGCGGTCTACGAGGCGCCCCGGGAAAGCGTGGGACAATGAACGGTAAGGCCCTATTCGTCCGTTTCGGCACCTTTTCCCATACCAATCTCAGCGTTCTGGAGCAGTTGCGGATCAACTTTCCCGACGTCGAGATCGAGGACTTCGACCTTCCGTCCGAGATCGGGAAAGGGGTCGGGGATCGATTACTGGCTCTGTGGCGGGTCCTGTTCGAGTACGGCCCGAAAGAACTGTCGAGCCTGAAGAAGATCCGTCGCGCCCGCTGGACTTCCGCTCCCATGTTCCGCCGTATCCGCGACATGGTGCGGGAAAGGGTCTCGGGATCGGGCGACTACCGCTTCACCTTCCAGACCCAGAGCCTCTTCGACGCTTCGGTCCCGGGCATTCCCCATTTCGTCTACACCGACCACACCGTCGCCGTGAACGATCACTATCCGCTACGCAATCGCCGCCACATCTACTATTCCCGGCGATGGCTGAGGTTGGAGCCGGAGATCTACCGGAACGCAACCGCTGTCTTCACGATGAGCGATCACGTCTCCAGATCCCTGCGCGATGATTACGGCCTTCCCGCCGGAAGGGCGATCCGGGTCGGGGTGGGGTGCAACGCATTCCGCGACGGCGTGCTGCCCGACCTCGCGGCGGCCCCGCGGGATCGCTACGAACGCAAGAACATCCTGTTCGTCGGCACCGAATGGGATCTCAAGGGCGGGCCGGAACTTGCCGCGGCTTTCGCGCTCGTGCTGGAGACCCACCCGGACGCACGCCTGACGGTCGTCGGCGCCTCGCCGGAGCTCGATCTGCCGAACTGCGAAGTCCATGGGGTCGTCCCCTTGGAGAGGGTGCGGGACTTCTTCAGCGAGGCGACGGTCTTCTGCATGCCCAGCCGCGGCGACGCTTTCGGAATCGTCTTCGTGGAAGCCTTCCTCAGCGGGCTGCCGGTGGTGGCGCTGAATATCGGGGCGGCTCCCGACATCGTTCGCGATGGAGTGACCGGCCATCTGCTCGACCCCGACGATATCGAGGGTCTTGCACGGAAGCTGTCCGCGATCCTGGGCGATCCGGAAGGCTGCCGTCGGATGGGCGAGGCGGGACGAAAGCTGGCCGAGGAGTCCTATACGTGGTCCAGAGTCGGCCTGAGGCTGAAGGAAGAGATCATCAGGCTGATCGGCTGATATGCCGCCCCGTTACCCGGGTCGGCGATCGATCCAGTGGCGGGCGAAGAGTTCGACGGTACCCAACAACCCCAATTCCAGTCCGAAGTCGGTTGTTCCGGCGAGGTGGTCTTCGACCATCCGCCTCGCCTCTTTCCCATCCCAAAGGGGGCGAGCCAGGGCGGGCCCGTCCAGGATCAGGTGGCGATAATATTCCTTCTGCGCGGGGCAGATTGATTCCGTCACCCTGATCCCGGTGCTGCCGGCGGGATCGAACGCAGGCCTGCCCGCCATCCGGTTGCGGATCTGGGTCACGATCTTGTGCCGAACCACTCTCGCCGCCGGCGTGTCGGCCGGCATTCCCGTATTGCCGTAGATGATGCCGGCGACTTCGGGCATGAGCCGCTTGAACACCTCGATGTAGAGGCGGCGGCCACGGCGGTGCCGGTTGGGAGTCCGGAAGCACCGGTCGGTGAAATCGTAGTCGTAGAAGTGGGAAGCGTCGTCGAAATAGGGGCGGTCGGAGCGGGATCCCAGCATCGTCCAGCGTCGGACCCGGTTCTGCATCAACCACTGCTCGACCCTGTACACCGACGGAACGTCGGCCAGGGGACCGGCGAAGTCTGTCCGGATGCTTTCGACCAAGTCGGCGGCGGGTGTCGCCACGATGCCTGCCAACCCTGACTTCCCACCATAGAACGAAGCCATGAAAATGGCCAGAGCGCCATCGTCGTCGTTGTGCTCCAGCCAGGGCGAGGGGAAGTACGGACCGCGGCCGGTTCGGCTTTTCAGCCACTTGACCACGTCCTTGTACTTGGGCCCGACCATGTATCCGCCGGCGGAGACCTCGCCCGCCAGGCCGTTGAGGACCACGTTGGCCCTTCCGCGCAAGTCGAGCCTTCGCCCGCGACCATAGGCGTAGGACAGGGAGCAGGAACCGTCGACCGCATCGACGAACTCATCCGCGTACTCGGGCAGTGTCTCAGGGTCGGGGTCGAATGTCCGGTGGCCGAGCCCCAGGGCTCGGCAGACCTCGCCGGCGATGGTGATGTCGGTGGAGTCCGGGGAGCCGAAGGTCCAGGCTTCCCGGGGCTTCCCCGTTCTGACGGCCATCGCCGCCACCAGTCGTGAATCCATGCCGCCCGAAAGCCCGCAGAGGTAGGTCCCCTCGCGCCGCATGATCCGGCGATTGGCCTCGATCAGCGTGTCACAGACCTCGTCCACGTGCTGAGTCAGCGAAAGCCCCCGCCGCTTCTCGCCGATGTGCCCGAAATGCCAGTAGCGCCGCAGCGATCGCTCCCTGCCGTCGAGGGGAATGCTCAGGATCGTGGCCGGGTCCATGGGCCGGACGCCCTTGATGAGGGTGTGGTCCCTGAAGAGCTGCCCATAGGTCAGGAACTCGGCGACGGATGCCGGATCCAGCTCCGGCTCGAAGAGTCCGCCGGCGGTCATCGGCCCCAGGTACGAGCAGAAAAGCGTCCAGTCGTCGCGCTCCAGTACGTACAGGGGCTCCAGGCCCTGGCGGTCGTTGGCTGCGATCAGCGTCCCGGCGTCGTCGTCGGCCAGCAGCACGGCGAAATGCCCGTGCAGCCGCGTGGCGAAGTCCGGGCCCAGGGCCCGGTAGGCGCCGACCGCCGCGGCGGCGTAGCGCTCGGCGTCGATGTCGGCGTCGATGCCGCAGCTTTCGTCGGAATGCCAGATCCAGCCCGAGAGCACGCAGGTCAGGTCGCCGTCGGCGTGGAAATGGGCGTGGGCGGGGTGGGGCGGCTGCGAGTTCCGGACGTGTCCGAGATACAGCCTTCCCGGCCGCGCTTCGCGCACGGCGGACTCCTGCCACTCGCAGAGGCGCATCCGGTCGGCGATCCGATTTGCTGCTTCACGCGCGCGGGGGAGGTCGCGAGTGGCGACCAGACCGAGGATTCCAGCCATGAGACCTTCCTCTGCGTCGCCTCTCCGGATCGCCCCTGCCATCCGGGATGACGACTTGTCCCGGTCGGGGCGTGCGGGCGCATGCCGACCCCGTCCCGACTATTAAATGCCCCGTGATCTATGACCGGCCAGCGCCTCTTCCAGCTTGGCCATCATCTCCGCGGCCCTCGCCGCCCACGACTCGTCCTGCACATGTTCGATGCGCCGCCGGCGCAGTTCGGGGGAATCATCCGCCAGAGCCCTGCGCAGCCCGGCCAGGAATTCCTCCGGCGTCGCCGCCAGGTAGACGACGTCGCGATAGCTCTTCTCCAGCTCCTCGATCGGGGTCGATACCACCGGCAGACCGAGGCTGAGGTATTCCTTCGTCTTCAGCGGGTTGCAGTTGCGGTACCAGTCTGTCTGCGGCCAGACCATGAACGCGCAGTCGAAGTGCTTGGCGTAGAGCGGCAGTTCGGCGTAGGGCCGGGGCCCCAGGAAATGCACGTTGGGCAGCTTCGCGACGGCCGAGAAGTCGCCGAGGACCGGGCCGATCAGGACGAAATGCAGCAAAGGGTCCGCGACGGCGGCGTGACGGATCATCTCCTGGTCGTTGGCGTCGTCCAGCGAGCCGTAGTAGCCGATCCGGGGCTGAGGAATCGTGGCCAGGTCGACGGGCAACGGCGTTTCGGATGCCAGCGCGGAATTGAAATGTTGGAAATCCACCGCATGGGGCAGGTAGTGCACGTCGGGTCTGGTCCCGGCCAATTCGGCGTAGACCATTTCGGAGGCGCAGAAGACGGCGTCGGCGGCCTCGAGCAGCATCCGGTCGCAGGCGACGATGGCCGCCCGGGCGGTGATGCTCCGATGGGCGGTGTACTTGTCGGAATAGTAGTAGATCAGGGCCGAGCGCGGCAGCTTCTCGATCACGCCGGCGAACGCGGGGATCGAGGCGAAGACCACCGGGCGGCCCATGCCGGTCAGCCGGTAGGCGAGACCGATCTGCAGGCTCATCCAGGCGTTGTTGAGGCGCTCGAGCAGCCGGTTGCCGAACAGCGGCAAGGCGATCGGCGAGAGGACCCAGAAACCGGGTTCGGCCCGACGCAGCCATCGGCCCCAGCTGCGCAGCCTTTGCAGAACCCGCTTGGCGAGGCGCTTCCGCCGGAGGCTGGGCATGCTCATCCCGATGTTGTTCACCCAGAGCACACGGTAATCCCGCCGGTGCAGGGCGTGCATCAGGTGGTAGCGGCTGTGGGGATTGCTGAACCAGTAGTTGTCGCCGGCGTAGCAGACGACGGTTCTCCTATCGGTCGACATCGCGGGGCCTTTGCTGGAGGCGACGGAAGAAATCCAGGAGCTTGGCCCCTTCGCGGATCAGGTCGAAATCCGTTTCGATCTTTTGCCGGCCGGCGGCGGACAGCCGTGACACCGTCCGCGAATCATCGGCGATTGTCTGCAGGGCGTCGGCCAGAGCCCGGGCGTCGCCCTGGGGAACAGTAAGGCCCGCCCCGTCGCCGATCAACTCGGGGATCGCCGCCACGTCGGTCGAGATCACGGGACAGCCCGCGGCCATGGCTTCCATCAGCGACACCGGAATGTTGTCGCGGTCGCCGTCCGCCGCCACCACGCAGGGCAGGGCGAAAACGTCGGCCTTCTCCATCAGGGAACGGATCTCGTTCTGCTGCATGCCCCCCGCGAAATCCAGATCCTTGAGGCCCTCCGCATCGGCGCGGGCCCGCAGTTCGGCCGCGAGCGGTCCTTCGCCGACGATTCGCGCCCGCCAGGCGACGCCGCGCCGGTCCAGCTCGGCCAGGGCGTCGATCAGGACCGCGAAACCCTTCTTGGGCACCAGCCTGCCGACCGCGAGCACGTCGAGCGGCTTGCCCGCCCTCTCGCGGCGGTAGCAGGCGACGCTTCCCGAATCGATGCCGCAGCGCACCAGGGCGGTCGGCGGCAGATCGGCGACCAGGCTGTGGAAGTGGCGCCGGTTGTACTCCGAGATGCAGACGACCCCGGCGGCGCGGCGCAGCTTGGTGTCGAGGGCCGACTCCTCGCGGAAGATGTCCGCGGCGTGGCCGGTGAAGCTGAACGGAACGCCGGTCAGCTCGGATATCAGCAGCGCAAAGGTTGCCGGCGAGCTGGCGAAGTGGGCGTGGATGTGATCGTAGCCCTGGGCCTCGATCTCGGGCGCGACGGTCGTGGCGACGGCCAGTTGGTACAGCAGCTTCAGCTTGGTCGTCGCCGAGTCGCGACGGGAGGCCAGGCAGGCGCCCATCGCCGAGATGAACCGCCGCGGGCGCCCGATCAGCGCGCGCGCCACTCCCCACAGGACGCGCAGCGGACCGACCGGATAGATCCGGCGCATCCCCGTCAGGTCGCATTCCGGGCGCGCGGCCCCGCTGCATCCGGAGTGGGTGCGCAGGGAGAGCAGCCCGATCTCGCAACCAGAACGTCGCAACTGGTTGATCTCGCGGGTGATGAAGGTGTGGGTCAGGGCTGTGAAACTCGTGGAGAGGTAGAGCAGCTTCAAGGCTTCTCCCGCGGTGCGGAGACGGGCGATATCAGAACACTGTCCGCCGCCGATCATCGGCACGGAACGAAAACCGGCATGACAGGGAACAGCCGGTATAATACCATGACCCGCGATCCTGGGCAACCTCTCACCATGTCACAACCTACGGGAGCCGGCATGCCCCGACGCATCCGCATCTGCTACGTCATCAACGCCTTCGCGATCGGGGGAGCGGAGACCGTGGTCCTGGACCTCGCCCGCGGCCTCGACCCCGAGATCTACGATGTCACCGTCCTGGCCGTCCACGATCGGGCCGGCGGCGAAGAGCCCGAGATGCGGCGCCGATTTCGGGCGGCGGGGGTGCGCACGGCGGCGATGACTCTGGGTTCGATGCGCAATCCGCTGTCGCTGTACCGGCTCTGGCGGTTCCTGCGGTCCGGCCGCTTCGACATCGTGCACGGTCACAATCGCCCGAGCGACGCCTGGGCGGTCACCGTCGGGGGCTGGGCCGGGATCCCCCACCGGTTGTGGACTCGGCATCTGGTCTATCGGGACATGAGCCCTCGCCAGTTGAGTCGCTATTCGGATATCTCGCGCCGGGCCGCGATCGTGCTGGCGGTCTCCGATGCGGTGCGGGAGAACTGCATCCGGGTCGAGGGCGTCTCGCCCGACAAGGTGACGACGCTGGTCAACGGCATCGACACGGACCGTTACCGGCCGCTGGGCGCGGAGGCCAGGCGCGCCAAGAGACGCGACCTGGGACTCGCCGAGGGCCAGCGGATGCTTCTGTTCGTGGGCAGGTTGTCGCATCAGAAGGCCCCGGACGCCTTCGTGCGGCTGATCTGGTCGTTGCGCGAGGAGAGGCCGGAGATCCGCGGGTTCGTCTGCGGCGGGGGACCGTTGGCGGCGGATCTGGCGACAATGGTCGCCGGCGGCCCCGGCGGCGTCGATCTGCTCGGTTTCCGGGGGGATGTCCCGGCACTGCTCGGGGCCAGCGACCTTTTCGTCTCCACCTCGCGGAACGAGGGGCTGCCCTTGAACATGATGGAGGCCATGTCCTGCGCCGCGCCCTTCGTCGGGCCGGACATTCCGCAGGTCTCGTGCCTCTTCGCGGGCGAGGCTTCCCTGCGCAGGCGACTCTATGCGCCGCCGCCCCTGGAGGGGGATGTCCCCGCCGGGACCCTGGCTGCCTGGCGCGACCGGATTATCGCCGCGCTGGACGATCCCATGGCGGTCGCCGTCGGGAATCGGGGACGAGAAATCATCCGCGGGGAGTACTCGCTCGGCAGGATGATCGAGCGCCATCACGAGATCTACCTAAGTTTCGCGTTGTCAGGGAATTGACAATATGTCCGCAGTGGATTATCATAAGGGAGCGATTTGGACCGGTCCCCGTGCCTTCGGGAGACTTCCGGTTTTCAGCCTTGCCACCCCGCAACGGCTTCGTGAGGAGTTGACTAGAGCGATTTTTGCTACAGCCAGGCAACTCGCGGACGATTGTATTTTCACGTAGCCGGTGTGCGTCTGCCTTCAGACCAACGCAAGATATTCCAAGGGGGTGTGCCACCCCCCGCTACCCGGTATTCGCCGCCGGGCCAGGTTGACAGGTGTGCCATGAGCAAGATTCTGGATTCTGTGAAGATCAAATCGGGTGGCGCGGACGAGATCACCCTGCGGTTGGCCAATATCGGCCGCAGTGCTCTCTTCCCGCTGCCGCATAAGCGTCAAAGGCGCGAATTCGAGAACATCACCAACGCACTGATGAATCTGCACAACAGCAGGACCGGCGAGGCGGTGGTTTTCGCGTCGTCGGTCAAGGGAGAGGGCGCGTCCTTCGTTTCCTACAACGTGGCTCGCTTCATCAGCGTGCTTTTCGACCGGAGCGTGGCCTGGATCGACGCCAACTTCCGTTCTCCCCACCCCCGGCTGAATTCCGACGGCATCGATTTCCGCAGCCTGCTGCTCTATCCCGAACTCGTGCGCGACATTCCCGACAACGACTCGTTCCAGGTCATTCCCCACGGCACCGCGCCGATCAAATCGGCGGGCCTGCTGACCAGCGAAAACTACCTTCAGCTGCTGCGGGGACTTCAGGACAGATTCTTCTTCACAGTGATCGACGGCCCCCCGATACTGGACGCTGTGGATTCCGGCCACTTGGCTCTGCCGACGTTGGGGCTGGTGCTCGTCGTCGAGAGTCGGCGCCTGGACCGCGAGGTGATCCGCCATGGGATCCAGACCGTCAGGTCCAACAACGTGAACGTCCTGGGTTCGGTGCTCAACAGACGGGTGTACGACATCCCCGATTTCATCTATTCCAGGTTGTAGCCGGGAGGTCAGCCTTGCCCCTGATTCCGCCGAGCAGCGTCCGCCGCGGTCTTATTCCCCGGTTGACCCAAGCGGTCTTCTGCATCCTTGCGCTGGCTGCGCTTTCGGGATGCGGTTCGACGGGGCCTGCGGTCAGGACCGAGTTCCGGCCCTTCTCGGCGGAGGAGGCCGCCCTCGACCGGAGCCAGCGGGGAGCCCGCTATACGCTCCAGCCCGGCGATGTGGTCACCGTCAGCTTCAAGTACGAGAAGGACCTGGACCAGAATCACCTGCGGGTGCTGCCCGACGGCCGATTCACCATGAGCGGCGCGGAGGACATCAAGGTTGTCGGCATGACCATCTCCGAGTTGGACAGCGTGCTGACCGGAACCTTCGCAGCGGACTACGTCGCTCCCGAACTGTCGGTCATCATGGAGGAGTTCGGGGCCCAGCAGGTCTTCGTTCTCGGCGAGGTCGGGGCGCCCGGCCAGTACAAGCTGCCGGACCAGGGGCGCGGCGTGCTGCAGGCGGTGGCGATGGCGGGCGGCTTCAGCCAGCACGCATCCACTTCCGAGGTCCTGCTGGTGCGGGTCGTGGACGGCGGCTTCGAGTACAAGCTCTTCGACGTCTCCCACCTCGAGAAAGAGGGGTTGCGGTCCTTCGAGGCCATGGATGTCAGGCCCAACGACATCATCTACGTTCCGCGATCCACACTCGGCGACCTCGGCTATTTCCACCAGACCGTCCTGCGCAACATCGTCGACCTCGGGGATCTGTTCTGGGACATCTACGCGATCGTGAACATCGAGGATGTGGACCGTCTTTACAGATAAGCGGGGACGCGACCATGCGCGAGAGCGGTAATTACGACGATCAGGTACAGTCGCCCCTTCCGACGCAATCCCGGATCGGGACGAAGGATCTCCTGGCCATTCTCAGCCGTCGCCGCTGGGTGGTCCTGGGCATCGCCGTGCCCGTGATCATCATCGCCCTGATCGGCACCCTGAGGACCTCCAACGTCACCACGGCCAGCACCATGGTCATGCTGGAGATGCGCAGCCCCGAGAACCCGAGCTTCGGCAACCGGATCATCAACTACGACGTCGAGATCGCGTCGGCCGCCCAGGTGGCCATGAGCATCCCGGTGTCGCGCCTCGCCGCCGCCGCGCTCATAGATTCCCTGCCGGCGCTGGCCGAGAAGATGGAAAACGGCGTGGCGGTCGGGACCGAAGAGGATCTGGTCAATCTCCTGCAGGACGGGATCAACTGCACGCAGGTCGGCGAGAGCACCATTCTCAGGATCGCCTACACCCATACCAGCCCCGACTTCGCGCTGCAGGCGGTGGAAGAGTTGACCGAAGCCTACATCGAGTACACGATCAGCCGGGAGCACAATCCGCGCGCGGTCGACTACTACACCGACCAGATCGACGACGTCCAGGCCGAGATCGACAGCCTGCTGTCCCAGCGCGCCGACATCCTGCGGAAGGCCGGCTTCGCGGAAATGGTGACGGACGTGCGCGCGGCCTCGAACCTGATCTGGTCGTTGGAGGACGATTATTACCGGGCCCGTTCGAACCGCGTGGGATTGGAATCCCGGTACCAGGGCATGCTCGAATCGATCCGGCTGGATCCCGATTATGCCCCCAGCACCAAGACCGGCCAATACGTGGAGCTCAGCAACCTGAAGGTGATGCTGTCTTCGGAGAAGGCCAAACTGGCCGCCCTGAGGCTCAAATACACCGAGGACTCGGTGTGGGTGCAGCGCCAGGCCGAGCTGGTCGAGGAGGCCCGCCGGGCGCTGGCGCATGAGCGCCAGAACATGATCAACGGGATCAAGCTCGACCTGGACGAGGCCCTCAGCACCGAGCGGGAATTGAGCCGGATCATCGCCCAGCAGCGTGGGAATCTCGCCGATTATCCGGATGTCGAGCGGCAGGTTTCGTCTCTCCAGTACCAGATCAATACCCGCAGCGATCTGATCGAGACCCTGCACATGAAGCGCGGAGAGGTCAGGCTGAAGTCGGCCTCCGACCAGCGAATCAGCAACATCATTCCCCTGAACGAACCTTCCATCGGGATGATGGTCGGGGGCAGCAAGAAGGCCATCTACCTGACCCTGTCGACCCTGTTCGCGCTGGCCCTGGGCATCCTGGCGGCCCTGTTCATCGACAACAGCGACCGCCGGATCTACACCAAGCGCCAGGCGGAGGAAAGCCTCGGCGTCAACGTGTTGGGATACGTGAGCGACGACGGATCCGAACGTTCGAGGTAATCCCGATGAGGCTCGCCACACAAGGCGGCATCGAGCGGCGGCTCCTGGCTGCCGTTTCTTCTCCCGGCTGGTCCGCCGTCCTGCTCTGCATCGTCTTCATCTTCCTGGCCCAGTCCGCGGTCACGAAACTCGGCATGTCCGGGCTGGTGCTGGTCCTGGGCGGCCTGCTGGCCATGACCATCCTGACCGCCATCTCCCTGCACGATCTCACCATGGCCCTGATGATCTGGATGCTGTCGATGTCGGGCTTCCGATACCTCGGCATGGTCCGGATGCCGGTGCTGCCGGACTTCTCGATCGATCGCCTGATGCTCGTGTGGATCATGCTGATGTTCCTGCTGCACTCCGTGGTCGAGAGGCGCAGACTGAAAGGTCCTTTCGGGGCCGACATCGTCATGTTGGCTGGAGCCATTCTGGTCCTGTTCCAGGCCCAGCGAGGGGGCTTCACCCATTTCCACGAATGGGTCCTCAGCACCCTGTCGCCGCTCTTCGCCTACTTCTACGGGAAGAACGTGATCAACAAGGAAAGGGAGATCCGCAACATCATGATCTTCCTGTCCGGCCTGTGCCTGTATTACACGATCCAGGCCATCGCCGAACACTTCATGTGGCGGCCCCTGATCTGGCCCAAGACGATCATCGACTACACGACCGGCTTCGTCGCCCCCGGGCGTTCGCGCGGCCCGATGCTGCACCCGCCCCTGTTCGGGCAGTTGGTGGGGATGGTGGTGATGGTCCAGTTCCTGTTCCTGGTCAAGGCCCGGACCATGCCCGCCCGGCTCGGGATGTTCGTGCTGCTCGGCGCCGGCCTGCTGGCGCTGTTCTTCTCGTACACCCGCGGCCCCTGGTTGGCCGCCGGCGTGGCCCTGGTGCTCCTGACCGTCCTGCGGCCAGGTTTCCGCCGCGTGACGATGGTGCTGGGCGTGGTCCTGTTCATCGGCGCGCTTTTCGGCGCACTCCAGATGGCTAACACCGAATTCTTCCAGGACCGGATGAACTCGCAGAACACGGTGGAAAACCGGCTCGGGATCTTTGCGAACACCCTGCGCATCATCCGGGACCATCCTTTCCTGGGCATCGGCTACTTCGAGTGGCAGAACGTGGTCGGCCTCTACAACCAGGCGGTCTACGTACCCCTCTACGGCTTCGTGAAGAAGTCGCTCGGGGCCGGCATGCCCATCCACGACATCTATCTCGGCCGGCTGGCGGAGGAGGGCATCTTCAGCTCGATCCTCCAGTTCACGTTCTACTTCATGGTCCTCAGGGCGTGGCTCCGCAAGTGGCGCCTGGATCCCCGGGGGGATTGGTTCAACCGGGATACCCTGGCCGTCATGGCTGCGACCATGGTCTGCTATCTGGTCGGCGGCATGGTCATCGACTACCGCTACTTCGATCTCGTCAACGTCATCTTCTACTTCTTCGCCGGCATCATTTGCGGCTATTCGCCTCGAATCGCAAACAACGCTCTCGCTGAGGGCCGCGCCATGACGGCGCGTTCCTGAGGGGGCGGCGTGAAGCTCGGGGATCTCAGACGCCAGTTGTTCGAGGGGGAAGTCCTGCGCCTGATGGGCATCACCCTGGTGACCAAGCCCATCGGCCTGGCGGTGCAGATGCTCATCGCCGGGATCTTCGGCGCCGGCTACAGCTACGACGCCTACGCCTTCTCCCTGTTCCTGGTCGGCCTCGTCGACACTCCGCTGGCCTGCATCTACGATTCGGCCATCATCCCCCTGATCGCCAACCTGCGTCGGGAGTTGCCTCGCGACAAGCTGCTCGCGGTGCAGAACGCCACCCTGCTGCTCTTCCTGGCGCCCGGTACCCTCTATGCCCTGTTGATGATCTTCCGTCCGGAAATCGTCATCGATGTCATCGGCGGCCGGCTGCCGCCGGAAACCAGGGCCTACGTCCTGCAGATGGTGCGGGTGATGGCGGTGCCTTCGCTGGTGATGCAGGCGGTGGCGATGCTCAAGTCCCTGCTGAACCTCTCGCGCCGGTTCCGGGTGCCGGCCGTGATGCCGCTGCTGAACAGCGTGACGATGCTGGTCGCGGTCCTGGCCGCCTACAAACCGCTGGGGATCTGGGCGCTGCCGCTCGGCTTCGTCGTCTCCTACATGATCCAATTGATTGCCACTTCGGTCTTCGCCGTGGGTTCCGGCACCCTGTCGCCGGTCAGGCCGAGGCTGCCGGCCGGCATGCTCGCGCGCATCTGGCGCCAGGGCCGGCTGCTGATCCTCTCGCAGGGCATGCTGATGGTGAATCTGTCGGTCGACCGGTTCTTCGCCGCGATGCTGGTCGCGGGCAGCATCTCCGCCGTCACCTACTCCTCGACGATCATGAACCTGGGCTGCCAGATGATCGGCTACAGCCTGGGCGTGGTGATGTTCACCCGCATGGCCGAACTCTTCGCCGCCAGGGACTACCGGGTCTGCGGCGACTATATCCTCGTGAATCTGAGCCGCCTCATGCGCATCATCATGCCCGTCTGCCTGGCCCTGGTCCTGTCCGGCCCGGAGGTGGTGCGGGTCCTGTTCCAGCGCGGCGCCTTCGACGCCGAGGCGGCGGTCCGCACTTCGGGCGTCCTGGCGATGTACCTGATCGGGATGCCGGCCACCCTGCTCAACCTGATCGTCGCGCGGGCCTTGAACGCGATGCAGAAGTATCGCGACAAGCTGTGGCTCGATGGGCAATACATGCTCACCAACATCATCGGCAACGCCATTCTGGTCCGCTACCTGGCGGTTAAGGGTCTGGCCATTTCCTCCGCCTTCGCGATCACCCTGCACGTGTCCCTGTCGCTCCTGGTGATGCATCGCTACCGGACAGGCATGGCCACCGGGGCCATCGGCCGCGTCGTGTTCCGCTCGTACTTGCTGGCTGCGGCAGCCTATGCGGTCTATTCACTCAGCGGTTTCGGCCGCTTCGTCGACAGCCTCGACCTGCTGCCGACCGTGCCGGGCGCCATCGGATCGGCGCTGCTGCGATTCGCTTTCGTGGCCGGCGTCTACTACCTGATGGATGTCGGCGCCGTCCTGTGGCGGCGCCGGAACCGCCGGCGGAGGGCGGAGGTGGGGACATCGTGATCGTCCACGAACTCGATCCCCTGCGCGATCCCCGCTGGCCGCGGTTCCTCGACCGGCAGGCCGCGGCGTCGATCTTCCACGGCCGGGGCTGGCTGACGGCGCTGCGCCGCAGCTACGGTTTCGAGCCCGTCGTCCTGACGACGACGCCGGCGGGACGCGAGCTCGACGACGGGATCGCGCTCTGCCGCGTGAACAGCCGCCTGACCGGTCGCCGGCTGGTCTCGCTGCCGTTTTCGGACCACTGCCAGCCGCTGTGCCAAGATGCCGGTGCCGCGGCCGCGCTGGCCGCCGGCCTGACGGCCATGGTCGACGGCGGCGGCTGGCGGCGCTGCGAGCTGCGGCCCCTGGAGCCGGTCCCCTTCCCGGCGTCCCTGGCGCCCGGCGAGACCTTCCGCTTCCACGCGCTCGACCTGACGCCGGACGAGGACGCGCTCTGGTCGGGCTTGCACAAGACGGCCGTCCGTCAGATGATCGGCCGCGGCGAGCGGGAGGATCTCCAGGTGAGCGCGGGCCGCGACGCCCGGCATATCGACCTCTTCTACGAGCTGCTGCTCAAGACCCGCCGCAAGCATCGGTTGCCGCCGCAGCCGCGGAGCTGGTTCCGGAACCTGGCCGCCTGCCTCGGCGACGCGGTCGGCTTCCGCGTGGCGCTGAAGGACGAACGCCCGGTGGCGGCGATCGTCACGACCCGGTATCGGGACGTCGTCACGCACAAGTACGGCTGTTCCGACGCGGCCTTCAGCGGCCTGGGCGGCACCCAGCTGCTGCTGTGGCGGGCCATGCTCGAGGGTCGGGCCGAGGGCGCCCGGGTCTTCGACATGGGCCGCAGCGATCCGGAGAACGAAGGGCTCGTCCGCTTCAAACGCCGCTGGGGCGCCGCGGAGCGGGAGATCGTCTACCTGGGCTACCCGGCGGCGGAATCCGGCGGCGGTCGCTTGACCGGCCTGGCCGGCGCCGTCTTCGCCCGCCTGCCCGATCCGTTGCTGGAGGCTGCCGGCAGGCTGCTGTACCGACACGTCGGCTGAGGAGAGGACCATGGCCTACACGCGCGACGCCCGGCCCTTGAGCGCCGGTGACCGCCTCTGGATGCTGCGCAAGCGCCTGGCCAAGATCGGCGGCCGCTTCTGGCCCATGCTGGGGATGCGTCTGCGCTGCCTGCGCGGCGCCGGCTACGTCATCGGCCGCGAGGTCTATATCGGCGAGGACTTCATGGTGACCGACCTTCTCGAGGACCGGAGCCCCTCGCTGTTCGTGGGCGACCGCGTGGCGATCGCCCAGCGCGTGACGATCGTCACCGCGTCGGACCCGAACTGGTCGCGTCTCTACCCCCATGTGCGCATCGAACGGGCGCCGGTGCGCATCGAGGACGACGCCTGGATCGGCGCCGGCGTCATCATCCTGCCGGGCGTGACCGTCGGCGCGGGCGCGATCGTCGCCGCCGGAGCCGTCGTGAATCGCGACGTGCCGCCGTTGACCGTGGTCGGCGGAGTGCCCGCCCGCACCATCAAGAAGCTGGACGTGGAACTGTGAGCGACAAGCGACGCATCGCGATGGTGGCCTACACCTTCTTCGCGCCGGACGCCAGGGTCCGCCGCCACGTCAAGGCCCTGCTCGAGGCCGGCTACGCCGTCGACGTCTTCTGCCTGCGCAATCCCGACGGGGACGGCGTGCCGCCCACGCCCGGGCTCGAATTCTTCTATCCCCGCTTCCGACGCTACGACAAGACCAGCCAGCTGAACGTCGTGACGGAGTACCTGCTCTTCGCCCTGATCTGCGGGGCGCGCCTGCTGCGGCATCAGCTGGGCGGTCGCCGCTACGCCCTGGTCCACGTCAACAACATGCCGAATTTCCTGGTCTTCGCGGCCTTGCCCCTGCGCCTGTTCGGCGTGCCCGTGCTGCTGGACATCCACGACACGATGCCCGAGATCTACCAGGACCGCTTCGCCGTCGGCCCCGGGCATCCCGTGATCCGGATGCTGCGGCTCGAGGAGCGGCTGTCGATGGCGGCGGCCGGATTCGTGATGACCACGGAGCACACCAAGTGGGAGCGGCTGTTGCGGAACGGCCTGCGGCGCGGGAAGTCGGCCGTGACCCTGAACCTGCCCGACGCCGACCTCTTCCCCGACCTGCCGGTGCCCGCAGCGCCGCCGGCGGGCGACGGCTTCCGGCTGATCTACCACGGGACCTTCGCCCGACGCCTGGGCCTGGACCTGGCCGTCCGGGCCGTGGCCCGGGTCCGCGACCGGATCCCCGGCCTGCGCTTCGACATCATCGGCGACGGCGAGCAGCGCTCCGAGCTCGAGGCCCTGGTCGCCGAGCTGGACGTCGCCGACGTGGTGCGCCTGAGCCCGGGCTTCGTGCCCACCTGCGATCTGCCCGCCATGGTGCGCGGGGCGGACCTGGCGCTGATCCCCTCGCGCAACACGATCGGCACGAGCCTGATGCTGCCGACCAAGATGCTGGAATACGTCTGCATGGGAATCCCCTGCCTGACCGTGCCCACGCCGACGATCACGCACTACTTCGACGAGCGGGCGGCGTATTTCGTGCCGACCGAGGACGTCGCGGCCATCGCCGACGGGATCGTCCGGCTTCACGCCGACCCGGAACGGCGGCTGGCCCTGGCCCGGTCCGCCAAGCGTTTCTTCGCCGACCACGATTTCGCCGCGGAGCGCAGGCGCTACCTGGACTGCGTGGCGCGGATGTCGGGAGGAGAGTCGTGAGCGTCGCCAGCCTGCACGAACGCTTCCGCATCGCCGGGGAGCCGCGCCTGGACAGCGCCGGGCCGGGGCACGGCGACGCCGGCTTCTTCGCCTTCGGCCCGGACGCCCTGGGCTTCGGGCGCCTTTCCGGACTCAGCCCCGCGTCGCGGGCGGACGCGCCGTTGCCCGACGCCTTGAGCCGCGTCGAACTGTCCCCCGACGGCTGCCGCCTGCCCTTCGATCTCGACGAGGTCGTCGAGGCCCTGCGCCGCGAGCGGCACGCCGGCAGCGCCGGCGAGACCCAGGTCGCCGCGGGCCGGCGCTCGTTGCTGCGCACGCTCTACTATGCGGTTCGTCCCCTTTTGCCGGTGGACGTGCGCAAGCATCTGCAGCGCGTCTTTCTCTCGGGTTGGCGGCGGATCCCGTTCCCGGCCTGGCCCGTCGACGCCAGCGTCGACCTGATCCTGGAGCGTGCGCTCGAGTTGGCGATCAAGGCGTCGGGTGAGGGTTCCGTTCCCTTCATCTGGTTCTGGCCCGAGGGCCGCAGCGGCTGCCTGACCCTGACCCACGACGTCGAGACGGCCGACGGCCTGGCCGCCTGCCCCGACATGATGAACCGCGACGCCGCGCGGGGCTTCCGGGCCTCCTACCAGCTGGTGCCCGAGAAGTATCCGGTGGAGTTCGGCCACCTGGACGCTTTCCGGCAGGGCGGCTGCGAGATCAACGTCCACGGCCTGAGCCACGACGGGCTGCTCTTCCGCGACCGCGCGACGTTCCGCGAGCGGGTCGGCGCCATGCGCGGCTACGCCGAGCGCTGGGGGGCGCGCGGTTTCCGGTCCCCGGTGCTGTACCGCAACCTCGAATGGTTCGACGAACTGCCCTTCGACTACGACATGTCGGTGCCGAACACCGCCCGCCTGGATCCGCAGCGGGGAGGCTGCTGCACGGTCTTTCCCTACTTCGTGGGGAACGTCCTCGAGATCCCGTTGACGACGACCCAGGACTACTCCCTGATCCACGTCCTGGGCCGCGGCGACGCCGGGCTTTGGCGCGATCAGACGGAACGGATCCTGGCGCGCCACGGTCTGATCAGCGTGAATACCCATCCCGACTATCTCGCCGACAAGGCCGGCCGCGCGATCTACGCCGAGCTCCTGGACCTGCTCGCCCACCTGCGGGACGAGCGGAACCTCTGGGCGGCCCTGCCCGGGGAGATCGAGGCCTGGTGGCGGCGGCGCGCTGCGATGAGGCCCGTGCGCCGGGACGGCGAATGGGCGATCGAGGGGCCCCGGGACGAGCGCGCCCGCGTGGCCCTGGCCCGCAGCGGTACGCACGGTCTGGAGTTCGAGATCGTCTAGCCTCAGCGGTGCGGCGTCCTCGTTGTTGCCCGGAGCCCGCCGCTCGGCTAGATTCTGTTGCGCGACCATCGGCGCCGGACATCGACGGCGGGCCCCTTCGATTCGAGGAAGCATGTACCTGGAACACTTCGGACTCTCGGCATCGCCGTTCATGCTCGGGCCCGAGACCCGCTTCGCCTATTCATCCACCGCCTACGGCGAGACGATGGCGCACCTCCTCTACGGATTGGAGGGCGGCGAGGAGATCGTCCTGATCACCGGGGAGATCGGCACCGGCAAGACGCTGGCCCTGCACTGCCTGATCGAGAACCTCAATCCCCTCTACCGGATCGCGTTCATCAACGTCACGGACCTGAACTTCAACGAGTTCCTGAAGCTCGTTCTCGCGGAGCTCGATCTCGAGATCGCCGGCGGCGCCGACCGCGCCGATCTGCTGACAGCCCTGCGCCGGGAACTGGTGGCCAGCCGATCGCGCGCGGCAAAGATCCTGCTGATCGTCGACGAAGCCCAGAACCTCGAGATGCAGATTCTCGAGGATCTCAGGATGCTGACGAACCTCGCCCAGCCCGGCGCCCAGGCCCTGCAGATCGTGTTCTCGGGGCAACCTTCGCTGGCCGCGAAAATCGACCATCCGGAGCTGGCCCAGCTCAAGCAGCGCATCAGGGTGCGCTATGAACTGGAGCCGCTTTCCCGCGACGAGATCGCGGACTACATCACCCACCGCATGCAGGTGGCGGGCGCCAGCTTGGATCCCTTCGCGCGCTCGGCCGTCGACCGCATCTTTGTCCTGAGCGGCGGGATCCCGCGGCTGGTGAACTTCCTGGCCGACGGCGCCCTGCTCTCGGCCTTCGTCTCCGGCAGGAGCAAGGTGACCGCCGAGGATGTCGAGGACCGCGACCTCGCCCGCGCCTCTGCGGCGGCCCGGGTGTCCATCTCGCCGCCCTCGCCGGCGACGGAATCGCTCCCGGGCGGCAAGAGCGTCGAACCAGCGGGCCCGCCGCCGGAACCCGAGCCGGAGCCCGACCCGGAGCCCGACCCGGAACCCGAGCCCGAACGATCCGTCCCCCTGGCCGTGCGCCGCCCCCGTCGGGGAGGGGCCGGACGCGTCCTGGGCGTGGCGGCCGCGATCCTGGTCCTGGCCGCGGCGGCCTGGTTCTTCCGCGCCGGACTGGCCGACCTCTACGCGGGCCTGCGCGGGTCCGGGCCGGCGCCCGTCGCCGTCCAGCCGGTCCCGGACATCCCCAGCGACGTCGTGCCCGACGACGCACTCGACGAGGAGAGGGACGCCGCTGTCGACACGGCCGTCGCCGACGATACCGAGACCGACACGTCGGCGCCGACCGTCGTCCCGGCCGGGAACGAGGCCGAACCCGCCGCCGAATCCATCGCCGCGACACCCGAAGAGACCCCGCCGGCGGCGACCGCCGCCGCGCCCGCGCCCCTGGCGCCGGGCTTCTACATCCATGTCGGCTCGTTCCTGGATCCGGTCCGGGCCGAGGCCTACCGGCTGCGGCTGGAGGGCTCCGGCCACCCCACCGTCGTGCGCGACCGGAGCTTCGACGGCAGCCTCTGGCACCGGGTCTACGTGGGCCCCTTCGTCGACCTCGGCGCCGCCCGCGAGGCCGAGCTCGTCCTGAAGCGCGAGCACGCGATCACCTACACGATGATCCACGAGATCGGATGAGGCATGGGGACTGCTGACGGGACATCCTCCCTGCGCGTCGCCCAGCTGATCGAGACCCTGGACATGGGCGGCGCCGAGCGCCTGGCGGTCCAGATCGCGAACGCCCGCGCCGCGGCGGGCGACGCCTCGCACCTCTACGTCCTGACCGATCCGGGCCCTCTCTCCGCCGCCATCGCTCCCGAGGTGCGCGTGCGCTACTTCGGCTATCGCCGGGTGCCGATCGGTCGGCCCTGGGCCTTTCTGGTCTCGCTGCGCCGCGGCTGGCGGCTGCTTTCGGAGCAGGCGGCCCGCGACGGGATCGCGATCATCCAGACCCACCTGCCGGCGGCAAACTTCTGGGGTCTGCTCCTGCAATGGCGGGGACGCTGCGCCGCGGTCCCCACCGTGCACAACAACCGGGAGTTCGACTACGGCGAGGCCGACGCCCCGCTGCGCCGCCGCCTGCGTCGACGCGCCTACGCCGAGATGCTGCGCCGCTGCCCCGCAATCGTCGCGGTCAGCGAACGGGTGCGCGCCTCGCTGCTGACCGAGCTGGGCGCGGCCGACCCCGGTCCCGAACGCCTGCTGTCGGTGCCCAACGGCGTGCCCGAACCGCCGCCGCGCGACGACGCCTACCGCGCCGCCGTGCGCGAGCGCCACGGCGTCGGCGCCGACGAGTCCCTGGTCCTGGCCGCGGGCCGGCACTGCGAGCAGAAGGATTTCCGCACCCTGGTCGAGGCCGCCGCCCGGCTGCGCGATCGCGGCGTGTCCTGCCGGGTGCTGATCGCCGGCGACGGCCCGCTGCGCGCCGACCTGCGCCGGCGCGCGCGGCGCCTGGGTCTCGAGAGCGTCGTGCTTTTTCCCGGCAACGTGGACGACCTGGGCGACCTGATGCAGGCCGCGGACATCTTCGTGCTCTCCTCGCTCTGGGAGGGCCTGCCCCTGGTCCTGCTCGAGGCCATGGCGGCCGCCCTGCCCGTGGTCGGCACCCGCATCGACGGCATCGGCGAGATCCTGCGCGACGGCGAGACCGGTCGCCTGGTCTCGCCCGCCGATCCGGAGGTCATGGCCGACGCCGTCGCCGAGCTGCTGGCCGACCCTCAGCGGCGACGGGCCCTCGGCGAGGGGGGACGCGACCTGGTGCGGGAACGCTTTTCCTTCGCCCGCGTCGACCGCGACCTGGCGGCGCTGTACCATCGCATCGCCGGCGTCTGAGCCGCTTCGTCCCGAACACCGCCCGCGTCCGAACCGAGGACCGCCATGCCCCTGCGCATCGCCAACGTCGCCTTCCTGAACACGCGCCCTCTCGTGGCTGGTCTGGCCGACGATCCCGGGGTGGAGCTGGTCGCCGACCTGCCCAGCCGCCTGGGCGCCCTGCTCGACGAGGACCGGGCCGACGTGGCCATGCTCCCGGTCGTCGAGCACCTGCGCGGGGTCGGCGCCTGCCTGGTGCCGGGGGCGGCCATCGCGGCCCGGGGGCCCGTGGCCAGCGTCAAGCTCTTCCACCGGGGCGACGCCGCGGGGCTGGACCGCGTGGTCGTCGATCGGGGCAGCCGCACCAGCGCCGCCCTGCTCCGGGTGCTGCTGGACGAGCGGCACGGCGTCCGCCCCGATTTCGTCGAGGTGGCGCCCGATCCACGCGATCCCCTGGCCGGCGCCGACGGCGCGCTGGTCATCGGCGACCGCTGCTTCGCGGTCGAGGGGGCGCTGCGGCGGTCCGGCCGGCTGGGCCGCGACCTGTCGGCCATGGACCTGGGCGAGGCCTGGCACGCGATGACGGGCCTGCCCTTCGTCTTCGCCGCCTGGGTCGTGGGCGAGGGTTTCGCCCGGCGGGCCGGCGATGACGGACTACGCACCCTGACGGCGATGCTGCAGCGGGCCCGCAACGCCGGGCTGGCGACCCTGGACGCGATCGCCGACCGGGCCGCCGCCGAGGGGCATGTCGGCCCCGGCGGGGAGCCCTCGGCGGCCGCCCTGCGCCGCTACTACCGCGACAACCTGGATTTCGACCTCGGCGACGAGGAGCTGGCGGGCCTGGCGCGCTTCCGCGACCTGGCCGCGGCGCGGGGGCTCTGCCCGGCGGACCGGCCGCTGCGGCTGGCGCCCGGCCCCTAGCAGGCGTTGGCGGCCGCGGCGCCCCGGACTTAGCTTTCCCCGACCGCGCACGACCGCGCGGCGCACCCCTCCGTGGAGGACCCGATGGACGCCCGGACCCCGGAACCGACGACCGCCGCCATCGCCGACGCCGTGCCCCCGACCTCGTCGCCCGAGGCGCTGGAGATCCTGGCCGAGGCCGGTCGCCGCCGCCTCTCCGGCGGCGAGATCCTGCTGCTCTTCGAGGAGGCCGCCCTGCCCGACCTGGGCCGCGTCGCCCACGCCCTGCGCCTGGAGCGCGCCGACGCCGGCCTGGCCACCTACGTCGTCGACCGCAACGTCACCTACACGAACCTCTGCTACGTCGACTGCGAGTTCTGCGCCTTCAACCGGCACAAGGGCGACGCGGACGCCTACCTGTTGGAGCCGGACGAGATCCGCGCCAAGGTCGCCAGCGTCTTCGCCGCCGGCGGCAACCAGATCCTGCTGCAGGGGGGCCACCACCCGACGCTGAAGATCGACTGGTACGAGGATCTGCTGCGCGACCTCAAGCGTGAGTTTCCGGAGCTGTGGGTGCACGGCTTCTCGCCGAACGAGGTGTTGCACGTGGCCAAGGTCACGCGCATCGCCACGCTCGAGGTCCTGAAGCGTCTGAGGGAGGCCGGCCTGGACTCGATCCCGGGCGGCGGCGCCGAGATCCTCAGCCCCCGCGTCCGCGAGCTGCTGGCCGCGCGCAAGACCACGGCCGACGAGTGGATCGCGATCATGGAGGAGGCCCACTTCCTGGGCCTGCCCACGACGGCGACCATGATGTTCGGCCACGTCGAGACCCTGGCCGAGCGGGTCGAGCACCTGCTGCGCCTGCGCGAGAGCCAGGACAAGACCCGCGGCTATACAGCCTTCATCCCCTGGACCTTCCAGCCCGGCAACACCCCGCTGAGCCGCAAGCCGGAGCTGATGGCCGCCGTGACCGCCCGCGGCTACGCCGGCGCCCTGGACTACCTGCGCACCCTGGCGGTCTCGCGCATCGCCCTGGACAACTTCGCGAACATCCAGGCCTCGTGGGTCACGCAGGGCAAGGCCGTGGGCCAACTGACCCTGCTCCACGGCGCCAACGACCTGGGCAGCACGATGATGGAGGAGAGCGTCGTCTCGGCCGCCGGCACGACCCACCCCCTGACCCGGACGGACCTGCACGAGATGATCCGCGGCGCCGGTTTCCGGCCCGCCCGGCGCGACAACGGCTACAACGTGCTCGAGCTCATCGACTGATCCGAGTTCGGGGAACGCGACGAGGCCGGCTTCCCGCGGGGGAGGCCGGCCTTCTCGCGTGCGGCGGCGGCCTATTCCAGGCGCAGCCAGTCCGTTCCGTAGATGGCGCGGGGGAAGAGGCGGGGCACCAGCCCGTAGAGGAACTGGCGCAGCTTCAGGGCCAGGTGGCTGGCGGCGTGGGCGCCGTGGACGGTGCGCAGGAAGCCCTCGAGGGTGTAGATCTGGATCTCGACCGTGAAGCGGTAGGGCAGCCGGCCCGGGGGGATCGCCGGGTGCAGGATGTCGAGGTCGCCCTTGAAGACCTTGTAGCCGCTGCCGGAATCCGGGTTCAGGCGCAGGGCGTCGGCCGTGAAGGCCATGGTGTCGGTGACGTTGCGCCAGCCCAGCGGCGTGCCCAGGACGTGGTTCAGCAGGGCCAGCAGGTCGTTCAGCCCATCCTCGTCGGGGACGATGAACATCGCGCCCAGCAGGTCGGAGATGGCGTCGGGGTCGGTGATCGAGCGCCGGATCATCTTCGAGAGGATGGAGCCGTTGCGGCTGCTGCGCATCGTGCCCCAGCGGCGGCGCTCGACGACCTGGTGGCGGCCGTCGACGATCTCGTAGGTGGCCGGCACGACCGAGCGCTTGAAACGGCAGTTCCAGTAGAGGATGTCCAGCGGGATCACCCGGTCCCGGACGTCGACCTCCACGAAGCGCGAGTTGAAGGTCCAGCGCTCCTGGCCGGGCCGGTGGCCCAGGTTGTAGGTGATCGTCTCGCCGTCGGCGCCCATCTCGAAGCCCACCGAGACCTCGTGCTCCTCGCGGACGTGGCTCATCAGCCGGTCCCGCAGCAGGCCCTCGAAGTAGGCCTTGTGGCGGGGGCCGTCCTGGATGTCCCGGGAATGGTCGATGGTCATCAGCAGGCGGGCCAGGTAGAGCTTGCGCTGGGCCTCGTAGCGCACCCGCCGGTCCTCGCGGCTGAAGATGATCGAGAGCAGGGTGCGCACGTCGTTGCAGGCCGTGATCATGGGCAGCTGGGCGGCGTGGCGGCGTGCGGTGTCGGGCAGCAGGTGCACCAGCTCGGAGAGATAGGCGTTGACCTCGTTCAGGTAGCCCAGCAGGCGCTCCATGTCGTCCGGTTGCGGCGGGGTGCCGGCCGGGTGCAGCTGCCTGGCCAGCTCGCAGCGGTAGGTCTCGTCGTCGTGCTGGCTGCGCTGGTAGATCTGCCAGAAGATCCGGCCCTGGCGGGAGGGATGGTCGACGAAGCGGGGATCCAGGAAGGGGTGGGCGTCGAAGTCCACGTCCCAGGCGTCGGCGCCGTTGTTGCGGCGACGCAGCTGGGAGGCTTCGACCCATTTCTGGTTCATGAAGGCCTCCGGTCGCCGGCTCGGGGGCGCCGGGCGGATCGCCCGGCGCCCCGTCGTCTCAGATCTGGTCCAGGGCCGCGTCGAGGTCGGCGATCAGGTCGTCGACATCCTCGCAGCCGACCGCGATGCGCACCAACTCGTCCAGGATGTCGGCCGCCTCGCGCTCCGCGCGGGGGATGCCGGCGTGGGTCATCGAGGCCGGGTGCTCGATCAGCGACTCGATGCCGCCCAGGCTGACGGCCAGCGTGGGGATCTGCACCGTGTTGATCAGCTTCTTGCCCGCCTCGAGGCCGCCCTTCACGCCGAAGGACATCACGGCGCCGGGGCCGCCCATCTGCTTCCTGCCCAGCTCGTACTGGGGATGGCTCTCGAGACCGGGATAGCGGATCCACTCGATCTTCGGATGCTTCTCCAGGTGCTCGGCGATCTTCATGCTGTTGGCCTCGGCCTTGTCCATCCGCAAGGCCAATGTACGGACGCCGCGCAGCACCAGCCACGCCTGGTGGGGGTCCATCGTGCCGCCGATGTTCACGTGAACCTTCCTCAAGCGGGCCAGGACCGCGGGATCCTTGGCCACGACCATGCCGGCGACGACGTCGCTGTGGCCGTTGATGAACTTCGTCATGCTGTGAACGACGATGTCGGCGCCGAGTTCCAGCGGGTTCTGCCGCACGGGCGAGCAGAAGGTGTTGTCGACCGCCAGCAGGGCGCCGCCGGCGTGGGCGATCTCGGCGATGGCCGCGATGTCGCACATCTTCATCGTGGGGTTGGCCGGGGACTCGATGTAGACCAGCTTCGTCTCGGGCCGCATGGCCTCCTTCACCTTGGCGGGATCGGAGGCGTCGACGAAGGTCGAGGCGACGCCGAAGCGGGGGTACTCGTTCTCCAGGATCATGCGCGAGGGGCCGTAGAGCGACTCCATGGCGACGACGTGGGTGCCCTGGCCGAGCAGGGTCAGGTAGACCATGTTCACGGCGGCCATGCCGGTGGCCGCGGCCAGGGCGCCGCAGCCGCCCTCCAGGGTCGCGATGCTCTCCTGCAGGGCCGCGATCGTGGGGTTGCCCAGGCGCGTGTAGATATAGCCGTCGTCGGTGCCGCCGAAGCGGGCCGCGCCCTGGTCGGCGTCGACGAAGCGGAAGGTCGAGGACTGGTAGATGGGCACGGACACCGCACCGGTGGCGGGGTCGGCGTGCTGGCCGGCGTGGACAACCTTCGTATGCAGTCCCATCTTGCTGAGGTCGTTCATGTTCAGCTTCCTTTCTCGCGCGGAGATATCGGTCGGGCATGAGACGGTCCCGGCGGAGCGTGGTTCCGGGTTGAGGGGGGGCCGCCCGACCCCTATAATAGGACCTCGACCCGCGCGTACAAAACCCTTTGGTCATTACCGGTTACAAGGTGGGGATTGTCATGAAAATCACGTCTGGAGTCCGGCCGCGAGCGTCAATCGTGCTTCTGCTTGTGTTGCTTGCCCTTGGCGCGGCGCCGACCACGGGGGCGGACGACGGCTCGCCCTGGAACTACCTGCCGGTCGACAGCATCGGGGCCGGCGCCTGGCGCGCCGCCCACCCCGCCTGGGACGGCCGCGGCGTGGTCGTGGCCATCCTCGACACGGGCGTGGACGCCTTCGCTCCCGGTCTCGAGACCACGACCACCGGACTGACCAAGATCATCGAGGCCCGCGACTTCACTCCCGAGGGGGAGTGGGAGCTGGCCGCCGCCGAACTCGAGGACGGCGTGCTCGTCCACCCCGAAAACGACCTTCGCCTGGAGGGCTTCGCCGACCTGGCGGTGCCGCCGTCGCTCGAGGACCTCGAGGCCGATCCCGTCTGGATCGGCGTCTTTCCCGAGCGCAGCTTCAAGAACAGCGGCGACGTCGCCGACCCCAACGACAACGGTCGCGAGGACGAGCGCTACGGCTTCCTGGTCTACACCGCCGAGCGCCAGTGGGCGGAGCACGCCCTGGGCGTCGGCCGCGGCCTCGAGCTGCTGTACTCCCTGAACGAGACGGCGGCCGCGGCGGTCGAGAAGGAACGCCGCAGCGAAAAGGTATGGATCGTCGTCGTCGACACCGACGCCGACGGGCACCTGGACGACGAGAAGGTGCTGCGCGACTACCACGTCGACTGGGACACCTTCGGCCCCGTCGATCCCGAGGATCCCGAGGCGCGCACCCTGATGGCCTGGTCGGTGAACGTCCGCGCCAACGAGGACTTCCTGGGCAACCCGCTGCCGCCCACGCTCGAGACCCACTTCGACAGCGGTTCGCACGGTTCCCATTGCGCGGGCATCGCCTCCGGGCACGGCGTCAGCGGCCAGCCGGGGATCGACGGCGTGGCGCCCGGCGCCTGGCTGATCTCGATGAAGCTGGGCGACAACCGCCTCTCCGGCGGCGCCACCCGCACCGAGTCGATGAAGAAGGCCTACGAGCACGCCGCCGAGTTCGGCGAGACCTACGGCCTGCCGGTCGTGGTGAACATGAGCTTCGGCATCAACTCGGTCGAGGAAGGCGACGACGCCATGGGCCTGTGGCTCGAGGACTTCCTTGCCGAGCACCCGGACTTCTACGTCTGCCAGAGCGCCGGCAACGAGGGGCCGGGCCTGTCGACCGTCGGCCTGCCCTCGACCGGGCCCAGCGTGATCACCACCGGAGCCCTGCTGCCCGTCGAGGCCGCCCGCGACCTCTATCGGGCGCGCATTCCGCAGGACTTCCTCTTCGACTTCTCCAGCCGCGGCGGCGAGTCGGCCAAGCCCGACATCGTCACGCCCGGCACCGCCCTGTCGACCGTGCCCGGCCACGTGGACGGCTCCGCCCGCTACCACGGCACCTCGATGGCCTCGCCCCAGACCGCGGGCGCCGTGGCCTGCCTGCTCAGCGCCGCGGTGGACCAGGGCCTGACCACCCACTGGGGCATGGTCAAGCGCGCCCTGATCGCCGGCGGCGTTCCCGTCGACGGGCTGTCGCCCGTCGAGCAGGGCGGGGGCCTGCTGAACATCGCGAATTCCTGGGAGGTGCTGAAGAAGCTGGCGGCCAGCGAGACGGCCCGGGCGGTGCTCGACTACCGCATCGAGACCGAGTGCCCCCTGCAGTCCGACGACGTCGCCGGCGCCGCCTACTGGCGCACCCCCGGCGGCGTGCCCGTCGCGCCGGAGCGCGTCCGCTTCCGCGTCAGCCCGATCTTCCATCCCGACCTGACGGCCGACGAGAAGGACACCTTCTTCCGCTCCTTCACCTTCCGCAGCGAGGCCCCGTGGCTGGAGCTGCACCAGGACCGCGCCTACATCCGCGGCGACATGGAGATGATCGTCGAGGTCTCGTACGACGGCCGTCGCCTGGCCGAGCCCGGCTTCTACTCGGCCCGCGTCCTGGCCGCGCAGGAGGGCGGGGACCTCTCCGGCCTGGCCGGCCGGGAGTTCTACCTGTGGAACACCGTGGTCGTCGGCGAGAACCTGGATCCCGCCGAGGGCCTGACGAGCGTGCACGAGGGCAAGGGCCTGGCGCCCGGCGGCGTCCACCGCTACTTCGCGGCCGTGCCCGCCGGCGCCACCTCGCTGCGCGGGCGGCTCGAGGTCAGCGCCCGCGGCGGCTCCGCCGCGAACACCGCCGCCTACCTGCAGGTGCACGACCCCGAGGGCGCCTACAAGGGCGGCTGGTCGGGCTGGGCCGGTGAGAACGCGATCAACGTGCGCGGCGTCGAGCTGCTGGGCGACGAGGTCTATCCCGGCGTCTACGAGTTCGACGTCGTCGGCGCGCGCACCAACGCGTCGAACCTGGACTACCGCCTGAGCATCAGCTGCGACGGCTACGCCGGCGATCCCGCAGTCGTCACGGCCCTGCCCCGCGACGGCGCCGCCGAGACCGCCGCGGCCTCGTTGACCGTGACCCGGGCCTTCCCCGGCGTTTTCCGGGGCGGCATCGACGCGGCCGTCCAGGGCTTCCGCCGCGAGCGCGAGATCAGCGTCTCGGAGTCGGACGTCTGGAGCCACTCCTTCACCCTGGACGCCACGACGCCGCGCGCGGAATTCCACCTGGAGATGGACGAGGCCACGGCCAACCTCTTCACCGACTGCGCCGTGAACATCTCCGGCGCCGACGGCCGCGACATCGACGGCGCCGGCTTCGCGGGCCTGGTCTGCGACATGGACGTCGCCCTGCCCGCCGGCGTCGAGTCCGCCGACTACACCCTGAAGGTGACCGGCGGCTTCGCCCGGAAGCAGCTCATGGAGGACTGGGGATTCACGCTGGAGGAGAAGTACCTGCTGGCCGCGCCCGCGGCCGGCGAGGTCTCGCGCAGCGGCGGCGGCTCGACCCGCCTCTACTGCGGCGTGCCGGTGGACCTGGACCTCTCCTTCGCCGACGCCTGGCCCACGCCCCCCGACGGCATGCACGCCTTCGGCGTCGTCGCCTTCCGCGACGACCGCGCCGCGGACAGGATGCCGGCCGACGCCCGCGGGCGCCTGGTCTTCGAGGTGCCGATCCGGTTGACGGACTAGCCGGGATGATCCGGGGCGGCGGCCGCCGTCCGCGTCAAGGGAGCTCGCCGGGGTCCATCAGGATCCCGGCGAGTTCGTCCATATGGGCCTCGCGTCCGAAACGGGCGACCGCCTTGGCGCGCGCCTTTTCCCGGGCCGAGGGCGGCAGGGCCCGGGCCGCGCGCAGGGCGCGCAGCAGGTCGCCGGGATCGCCGGGGCGGCAGAGCACGCCGTCGACGCCGTCGTCCAGGTGCTCGGGGATGCCGCCGAGGTCGGTGCCCGCTACCGGCGCGCCGGCGGCCAAGGACTCCAGCAGCGACAGGGGACCGTTCTCATAGCATTCCGAGGGCAGCACGGTGAAGGCCGCGGCGGCGGCCTCGGCGCGCAGGGCGTCCGCGTCCAGGGGGCCCAGGAAGCGCACCCGGCGCAGGCCGAGCTCTCCGGCCAAACGCCGCAGCGCTTCCGCGGCCGGGCCGGCGCCGGCCAGGCGCAGCTCCGGGGCGTCGTGGTCCTCGGCCTCCCAGCGGGCGTGGGCGGCCAGCAGGGTCGGCAGTCCCTTCTCGTCCGAGAGCCGTCCGAAGAAAAGGTAGCGGTCGGGGTCGGGCGCGCCGTCGGGGCGCCAGGCCTCGACGTCGACGAAGTTTGGCAGGTGCCGCAGCCGATCCGCGGGCCAGCCCCACTCGGCGTACTTGTCGGCCAGGAAGCGGCTGGGGCAGAGGAAGACGCGGACGTGCCGGGGATAGAGCCGGCGCAGGGTCTGGTGCGCCGTCTCGACGGCGGCCAGCAGCGAGGCCGCCCGCGACCCCTTCACGCAGCGGCCGAGCACCGCCTGGTGCCAGCGCCCGCCCCGGCAGCGTTCGCAGATCCCGCCGTCGCGGCGCATGTGGATGGCCGGGCAGAGCAGGCGCAGGTCGTGCAGGGTCATCACCGCGGGCACGCCGTGGCGCGCCAGCACCGGCAGGATCGCGGGGCTCAGGTGGTGGTAGACGTTGTGCAGGTGGGCGACGTCGGGCCGGACCTCGCGCAGCAGGCGGTCCAGCCAGCGGGCGGCCTCGCGGTTCCAGATCAGCGACAGGGCCTGGGCCGGTGCCGCGGCCGACCAGCGGGCCCGGCGATAGTCGTGGGCGGGCGTGAAGAAGCGGCGCCAGGGTGACGGCCGGGCGTCGGCGTCGGCCATGGCGAAGGGCACCACGTCCCAGCCTCGCTCGCGCAGGGCGGCCTCCTCCTGCAGCAGGTAGCGGCCGACGCCGCCGGCCGGACCGACGTCGTGGTAGAACTTGTTGATCAGCAGCACGGTCCGCCGGGACATGGGGCTCCTAGTCTTCAGGCAGCAGCCGGGGCAGCGTCGTCTCGGCGCCGCCGGGCACGAAGAGATCGACCCAGGGCGTCGCGCCGCCCCGCTCGACGTTGAATTCGACCACGCGGGCGCCGGCTTGACCCGCGACCTGGGCCAGGCCGGCCGCCGGCTGCACCAGGCCCGAGGTGCCCACCACCAGGAAGAGGTCGCAATCCCGGGCGGCCGCGATCGAGGCGCTCATCACGTCCGGGTCGATGCCCTCGCCGAACCAGACCACGCCGGGACGCTGGAGGCCGCCGCAGTCCGGACAGCGGGGCGGGATCGGCAGGGGCACGCGGCGGTCCTCGACCTCGCCGCCGCAGCCCAGGCAGCGCAGGGTCCAGATCGAGCCGTGGAACTCCAGCACGTCGCGGCTGCCGGCCAGCGCGTGGAGGCCGTCCACGTTCTGGGTGACGACGGTCATGGCGGCGACGACGTCCTGCAGCGCGACGAGGGCAGCGTGCGCGGCGTTGGGGGCGCAACCGGCGATCAGGCCCCGTCGCCAGTCGTACCAGCGCCAGACCGTCTCGGGGTCGGCGCGGAAGGCCCCCGGGGTGGCCAGTTCCTCGGGGCGACGGTTCTCCCAAAGGCTGTCGGCGCCGCCGCGGAAGGTCGGCACGCCGCTGGCGGCGGAGATGCCGGCGCCGGTCAGCGCGGCGACGCGGCTGCGCGGGGTCAACGAGGCGCGGATCTCGGCCAGGGAGGCGTCGGGGGACGTGGACATGGAACCGCTTCCGTAGGGGAGGAGTTGCCTCGGCGTCCGGGTTCCTTCATGATCGACCCGGCCCGGAAGCGGTGTCAACGGCGATCGGAGGTGACGGTGATGGCGACGGTCCGCGGCGACGCGCCGCGACGGCGGGCGGCGGCGGCGTTCCGGGCGATGCTCGGGACGGCGGCGCTCGTCCTGCTGCTGGGGGCGACGGCGGCCTCGGCCGCCCCGCCGCCGGTGGACATCGTCCGCTACCCCGGCGTCCGGGAGATCCACGAGGCCGACTGCCGCGCCGCGCTGGCGGCCCGCGGCCCCGAATTGATGGCCTACCTGTGGCCCTTCGCCGTGAACGCTCCCCGCCCGATCACGGCCCGCCTGGTCGACAGCGACGGCTTCCGCGCCCTGGGCGAAGGCCGCCTTCCCGACTGGGGCGTGGGCGTGGCCGTCTCGGGGACGGACGTGGCCGTGGACTGCGAAAGGGCGCGCGGGATCGGCCACCAGCCCGCCGATGTCCTGATGCACGAACTGGGTCACGCCCTGCTGGCGCAGGCGGTGGGCGGCGGCGCCGACGTTCCCCGCTGGTTTCACGAGGGGGTGGCCCAGCGCGTCTCCGGGGAGTGGCGCTTCGCCGACACGGTCTCGCTGGTCCTGGGGGGGCGCGTGCCCCCGCTGGGCGATCTCGACGGGGCGTTTCCGAGCGATCCCGGCCGGGCGGACCGGGCCTACCGCACCAGCCTGCTCGCGGTCAAGATGCTGGAGCGCTGGCACGGAGAGGACGCCGTGCTGCGGATCCTGCGCGCCGCCCGGCTCCGCGGCGATTTCGCGGCCGGCTTCGTCGACGCCACCGGCGAGACGCTGGGCGCGTTCTCGCGGCGGGTCGCCTCGTCCGCCCGGCTGGAGTTCGGCTGGCTCGTCCTGCTGACCCGCTGGCCCACCCTCTTCGTGATCATGGCCCTGGTCTTCGGCGTCGGCGCAGGCCTGCGCATCGCGCGGGCGCGCCGGCGCCTCGAAGCGATGGCGGACGATGTCCCCGAGCTTCCGCCCGCGCCGCCGCCGGGGTCGTCCCGCCCCTCCTGAGGCCACGCTTTCGCCCCGCAGCGGCGTTGCATCCTGCATCGGTCGCGCAGCCGTCCCGGCGGCCGTTTCCGCGCCCGGACCGCCCTGCCGGAGGGCTGCCCGGAGCCTCGATTCCGCCTTCGTACCGGCCTCCGCGAGGGGAAACAAGAGGTAACTACGAGTCATTACGAGAACTCAGAAGAAACAGCCCCCATTCTAACAATCCGATTGTTGACATTTCGATTTCTCCCCTCATAGTTCAGGAAACCCACGGATCGACTCTCCGCGCCCGACCCCACGCGCCGGAGAGGGCAGGGAGGCCCGAGAGGCGTGTTGCCTTCGTCTAATCCGTTACAAAGCTTTCAAGGGCAAGGGTTTGAGCCCCCAGTTCATCCTTGCGTCCGCCGTGGCACTCTTGTTGCAGTCCACTCGGTGCTCGCGGCCTTCGGGCCGGTCCCCTCAGCGCCGTCGAGATCCGGAGTGGTGGAGTCGATGAATCCCATTCGTTTGAAGTTCTTCCTGAAGATCCTGACCGGGATCTGCCTGGCGTTGGCGCTGCCCGCCGTCGCCCAGGCCGTGCCCGTGACCTTCCACTGGTCTCCGCCCGTGGACGGCGCTCCGGTCGACCAATACGAGGTCTTCGTTTCCAGCGACGGCGGCGCCCTGACCTTCGTCGGCGCCGAGAGCGACACGACCTACGAGCTCGAAGTCGAGTACGGCGTGGGCTACTTCGTCTGCGTGCGCGGCGTTTCCGAGGACGGACGCCATGGGGTCATGAGCGAGCCCTCCGAGGAGTTCTACCTGGAGCGTCCCTACTCCGGCAACGCCGTCCCCGACATCCCCCTGCTGCGGCCCAACTTCCCCAATCCCTTCAATCCCGAGACCACGATCCGCTACGGCGTCTCCGTCGAGGCCGATGGCGCTCCCGCGGCGCTCGAGATCTACAATGTGCGCGGCGTCCGCGTGCGCAGCTTCGCGCCCGAGACCTCTCCAGGCTGGCATTCCGTGGTCTGGGACGGCCGGGACGAGTCCGGCGTCGTGCTGCCGTCGGGCGGCTACATCGTCCGCTACGCCACGGTGGGCCAGGTCCGCACCTGGAAGATGTCGATGGTGAAGTAGCGGCACGCCGCCCTTTTGCCCTCCAGCTCCAACTGTTATCTTGTTCCTTCCGGCTGCCGCGGACCGCGCGGTCGTCCGCGCGCGTCCGACCGTCTCCTGAGGTGGAGCATGAACCTGATCAAGCTGAAGAAGCTGGCCAACGCCCAGAAGTTCGACGAGGTCGAGGATCTGTGGCCCGACGCCCTTTCCGATCCCGAAAACGAGCTCGATGACCTGTTGCCGGTCGTGGCGCAGGTGGCTCGGCTGGGCAACCAGAAGAGCGCCGACGCCCTGCTGGGGCTGCTGCTGGCCGCGGTTCAGGAACAGGCCGGCGCCCCGGCGCGCCTGGACGCCGCCCGCGCCGCCGCCGCCGCCCTGCCGCGTTCGTCCATGCTGGCCAAGGAGCTCGCCCGGCTCTACCGGGCCCGGTACCCGGACTTCGCGGAACTGCCCGACCTGACGAAGGTCCTGCTGGCCGACGATTCGCGGCTGGGGGAGGCCGTCGAGCTGATCGACCGCTTCCTGAGGCTCCGCCCCGGCGCCTTCCTCTCGCATCCCGACCACATCGATCCCGGCCGCGTCGAGAGCCTGGACGCCGAGGCGCCGTCCATGGTCGTCTCGTTCCGCGGGCGCACGCATACCCTGGACGCCGAGGCGGTGAGCCGGGTCATCATCCTGCCGCCGGATCACTTCCCCTCGCTGCTGATCTACGGCGCCGAGGAGCTGAAGCGCACGGCCGTGGACGACCCGGTCGCCCTGGTCGCCCTGGCGCTGAAGTCCTGCCGCGGGCACGCCTGCAGCTACCGCGACATCAAGCAGCAGGTGACGGCGCTGCTGGGCGAGGACGCCTGGACCGGCTGGTGGAAGACGGCGCGGTCCCTGTTGAAGAAGGCGCCGCGGATCAGCATGACCGGGAGCGCCCAGCCCTCCTTCAAGCTGCTGCGCGAGGATCTGTCCTACGACAAGCGCCTGCGCGACGCCTTCGCCCGGCTGAAGACCCCCCGCGACAAGCTGGCCTTCGTGCTCGACCATCTGGACGAATCCCGCCGCGAGAAGACCTCGGACCCCGAGCTGCTGCGCGACCTGGGCAACGCGGTCGCCCAGATGGCTGGGCCCCTGCTGAAGAACGATCCCGCCCTGACCCTGGGCTGCCTGGCCGTCCATGCCGAGGTGGCGGCGCGCGGCGCTTCCGTCGCCCAAATGAACACCTCGGCGGCGCTGCAGGTGCTGGCCAGGATCGAGGACCGGACGCAGTTGCCCAGGCTCTACGACGACCGTCTGCTGAAGGCGGTGCTGATCTTCGTCCGGAAGGTGGCGCCGCAGGAGTGGACGGCCCTGTGGACCGACGTCCTCCCGCGCAGCGGTCGCCAGCTCTGCGAATGGATGGCCCGCGAACTCGTCGCCGCCGGCCACGCCGAGGCCCTCGAGGCCGCCCTGGCCCGGGTGATCGAGCGGCCCACGGCCTCGCCGGACGTGCTGGCCTGGACGTGGCGCGCCCGCTTGAACCCGACGCCCGTGGGCGAGGCCCTGGCCGGCTTCGGCCAGGTCACGGCGCTGCACATCTTCACCGCCCTGATCGCCATGATCGACGCCATCGGCCGCATGAGCGCGGTCTCGGACGACAAGCGCCTGCGCCGGGTGCAGGAGATGGCCCAGGAGGCCCTTGGGATCCAGGACGGCCAGCCCGTGAACTCCCTGCTGGCGGCCACGACCAGTGACGAGGCGAAGGAGCTCAAGTCCCGGATCGAGGGCAACGGCGGCTTGCGCCCCAGCCTGCGCAACGCCCTGCTCTCGCGCCTGCGCCTGGCGCATCCCGACCTTTTCCGGGAAGTGGTGCGGGCCTGGGAAGAGGACGTCTTCTACACGACCCAGCGGGGCCTGCAGGAGCGCCGGGCCGAGCTCGAGGTGATCGTCAGCGAGGAGATCCCCGCCGTGGCCAAGCAGATCGGCGAGGCCGCCTCGCACGGCGATCTCAGCGAGAACGCCGAGTACACCGCCGCGCTCGAGAAGCGCGACCAGCTCACGAGCCGGGCCACGCGCATCGAGGCCGAACTGTCCCGCGCCAAGATCATCGACCCCGCCCTGGCGGACGTGGGCTTCGTGAACGTCGGCACCCGGGTCACCGCGCTGGATCTGGACGCGGACGCGGAGGAGGTCTACGCTTTCATGGGCGTCTGGGATTCCGACCCCGAGAACAACGTGCTTTCGTACAACGCCCCCCTGGCCCTGGCCTTCATGGGCAGCCGGGCGGGGGACGAGGTCGTCTACGGCGAGGGCGAGGATCGTCGCCGCTGGCGGGTGCTGAAGGTCGAACCGGGGGTCTAGCCCACCCGGGAGGATCGACGAGAGGAGCGGGGAGATGGGCGGTTCGCGGCGGACGAGAACGATCATCGCGGCGGTCCTGGCCGCGGCCCTGGCCGCGGGCTGCGGGGCCGAGGTCAAGGACGTCGTGCGGGATCCCGGATTCGCGGCGACCCAGCTCGAGAGCGGCCGCATCGTGGTGGGCGGAGTGACGTCGGCCCTGTCGCGGCTGTCCCCGGACGACCGCGAGGCTTTCGCCGAGGCCCTCTTCCGCGCCTTCCTGGTCGCCCGCCCCGACCTCGTGGTCTGGCCCGCCGCCAACCTGGGCGACGCGATCGGCCCCGAGGCCCACGTCGCCCTGCTCGACGAGGCTCGGCTCAGCCACCGCCTGCCGCCGGAGCGCGTGCGCGCGGTCGGCGCCGAACTGCCGGGAGTGTCCTACCTCGTCCTGGCCCGCATCGAGCGCGACGATGTCGAGCGGCCCTCGACCCACGGGTCCGCCGACCTGGACGCCGCCCCCCAGGGATCCTACCAGAGCACCCTGCAGCAGGAGATGAAGTCCAAGCGCACGCTCGAGGTCGCGCTGACGGTCTACGACCTGGTCGAAGGCCGCGCGGTCTGGATCGGATCGGCCGCCGACGCCAAGACGAACAGCTACGGCTTCGCCGAATCGACGACGGGGGTCACGCCGCCCGACCTGTCCGGGGCGCTGGACGCCTCGCGGGCGACGCCGTCCTCCCGCGACGACTCGCGCGCCGCCCCCGATCTCGTCGACATGATCCAGGACGTCTGCGCCGAGCTCGTGGGCAGCCTGCCGGGAGCGCCCGCCGGGGATTGAGCTATCTCGGGATCGTCGCGCGCCGCTGCCGCGGTGACGCCGCTCGATAACGGAGCCCGGGCCATGGCCCGGGCTTCTGCGCGTTCCGGAGTAGACGCAGCCGGCGAACCCTTCCGCGGTCACGACGAGGCCACCAGCCAGCGGGCCGCAACCAGCGTCACCGCTCCGCGTATTCCCTCATGTCGTCCGCCACCGAGTTCCAGCAAGGAGAGGACCCATGTCCCATCGATTCCGCCGCATCGGTTCCCGCACCGCTCTCCTCGTGACGGCGACGGCCTTGCTGCTGGCGGCGCCGGCCGCGGCCGAGCCCGTCGTCGTGTACAACGACGCCCCGGCCATGCCGCGCGTCACCTACACCCTCCAGGAGAAGTGGTCGGTCGGCGGGGACGACGAGGATTTCCTGATCGGCATGATGGTCGACAGCCTCGACGACGCCGACGGCAACGTCTACCTGCTGGACAGCCAGCTCAACCAGGTCGAGGTCTTCTCGCCCGATGGCGAGCACCTGAACACCCTGAGCCGGGAGGGCGACGGGCCGGGCGAGGTCCGAGCGCCCCAGGATCTGGTGCTCTTCCCGGACGGAACGCTGGGCATCGTCAAGCTCTTCCCGGGCGAGATCGTCAGGCTGGCGCCGAACGGCGACCCCCTGGGCACCCTGACCTTCGGCGGCGTGGACGGCCAGCAGACGGGCTTCGTCGTCGCCTTCAACGCCGACTGCCGCGGCGGCACCTTCGTGGTGGCGGCGCAGCGCTCGACGATCATCGAGAACGGCCAGGACCGGACCCAGTTCCTGGCGTCGTTGACCGAGGACGGCGCCGAGAAGGCGCGTTTCCGCGAGTCCACCATGATCCTCGACTTCAACACCCCCCGCTTCGTCGAGAAGGAAGTGATGCCGTCCTTCCTGCTGACCAACACCGTCGGCCCCGACGGAAGGGTCTACGTGCCGAGGGACCGCGACAGCTACGCCGTCGAGGTCTACGCCCCGGACGGCACCCTGGAGCGGGTGATCGAGCGCAGCTACGAGAACCGCGTACGCGACGCCCGCGACAGGGCGCGCCTGAACGCCCTGGTCGACGCCTGGACCCGGGCTTTCCCGGGCGAGATGGAGCGGGATCTCGATCGCTGCGATCCGCCGATCACCGAACTCTTCGTCGACGACGACGGCACGCTCTGGGTGCAGCACAGCCGCAGCGGCCACGACCAGCCCGAGGGCGTGCTGCTGACCTTCGACACCTTCGACGCCCAGGGGAAATACCTGCGCGAGGTCTCGATCGCCGCTCCCGGCGATCCCTACTATGACGGCATCAGGCTGCTGGGCGGGGGCCGGGCCCTGCTGATCAAGGGCTACGTCCTGGCGCGCTGGGCCAGCCGGGACGCCCAGGGCGCGACCTTCGGCGAGGACGGCGAGGCCGAACCGATGGCGGTCGTCTACGGCGTGCTGGCGGAATAGCCTAGAAATCCACCCCGAGCGCTTCGCAGAGGAACTTCATCAGGGGCGTGCCATCGCGGCACGCCCCTGCGAATTCCGTCAGGAAATCCGGAGCCAGCGCCTCGCTTTGGGTCAGCGGCCGCCAGGCGATGAAGTCCTTGCGCTTCAGATCCTCGACGAGCGGATGTTCGGGGTCGTAGCCCCGGGGCGGACGCTTCAGCGAATCCCCCGTCAGCTCGAATCGGTCCTTGAACTTCTTCCCGGACAGCGCCCGGGTCCAGGCGGCGGGCTCCGCGGCCACGGCGTCGCGGATCTTCTTCAGGGCGGGATTGTCGGGACGCCAGCAGCCCATGGCGACGAAGCAGCCGCCCGGCTCCAGGTGCAGGTAGTAGCCGGGGGCGTGGGCGTCCTTGCCGGCGCGGTGCCGGAACTGGATGCCGCAGTGGGTCTTGTAGGGGCGCTTGTCCCTGCCGAAGCGCACGTCCCGGTGGATCCGGAAGAGCGAACCGCCGGCGGGTCGCGGGTCGGCGCGAAAGAAAGGGCTGATGCGGGCCAGGTGCGGCCCGAAATCCACGACGAAGCGCAGGGCCGGCTCCTTCAGGTGCCGCTCGTAGCGGGGCTTGTTCGCCTGGAACCAGTCGCGGTCGTTGTTGGCGTCCAGGTCCTTCAGGAAGCGGAAGAACTCGCGCGTGAAATGGGCCATCATCGTTCCTCCGGGGCTGCTTTACGCGATCTCGAGACGCCGTCCGCGTCGCCCCCCTACACCCCTCGCTTGTGGCTCACGTACACGCTCTGCTGGTCGGTCGGCATGACCACCATCTCGAAGACGTTGACGTGGGCCGGGCGCGAGGCGGTCCAGACCACGGCCTCGGCGATGTCGGCGGCCGTCAGGGGCGGGAAGTTGCGGTAGACCTGGGCGGCGCGTTCGCCGTCGCCGCGGAAGCGGACCTCGCTGAACTCGGTCTCGACCATGCCGGGATCGATCGTCGTCACCCGCACGCGGGTGCCCGTGAGGTCGATGCGCATGCCCTCGTTCAGGGCGCGCACGGCGTGCTTGGTGGCGCAGTAGACGTTGCCGGCGGGATAGACCTGGCGGCCGGCGATCGAGCCGATGTTGATCACGTGGCCGCGGTCGCGCTCGACCATGCCCGGGATCACGGCGCGGCTGACCCAGAGCAGACCCTTGACGTTGGTGTCGATCATCTCCTCCCAGTCCCGGGGGTCGGTCGACTCGTGCAGCTTGTCCAGGCCCCGGCTCAGGCCGGCGTTGTTCACCAGCACGTCGATCGCGCGCCAGGCCTCGGGCAGGGTCTCGACGGCGGCGTTCACGGCCTCGCGGTCGCGGACGTCGAGCTCCAGCGTGTGCACGTCGACGCCGGCTTCGCCCAGGGCGGCGGCCAGGCTCTCCAGACGCTCGCGGCGGCGGGCGGCCAGGAGCAGGCGGCAGCCGGCGTCGGCGAAGGCGCGGGCGCAGGCCTCGCCGATGCCGGCGCTGGC
>CAZLHO010000004.1:0-100709 GCA_964559455.1 uncultured Fibrobacteraceae bacterium
CTGTCCAGCTTCCTGGACAACGCCCCCACCTACCTGACCTTCTTCAACACCGCGCTCGGCAGCCTCGGCGTGCCGGAGTCCGCGGTGCCGGGCATGCTCGGCTACGTCGCCGGCGTCGAGCCCAACCCCCAATTCATCCACGACCTGAAGGCCATCTCCTCGGGAGCGGTCTTCATGGGCGCGGTCACCTACATCGGCAACGCGCCGAACTTCATGGTCAAGGCCATCGCCGAGGAGCAGGGCATCGCGATGCCGAGCTTCTTCGGCTACATGCTGAAATACTCGCTGCCGATCCTGATCCCGACCTTCATCGTCGCGACCCTGGTCTTCTTCGTCAATTAGGGAGGAACGATGGCTGCCCAGAAGAACAACCGCCGCGTCACGTTCTACGAGGTCGTCCTCTCCGGACCCGTGGACGTGATCCACGGCTTCCTGGCCGGCCTGCGCATCGGGGCCGGCGCCCTGGAACCGGTCTTCTTCAGCCTGGAGGAGAAGGTGGACGGCCCCGGCATCGGCGACCGCGTGAAGGAGTTCATCCACGTGCGGCCGCGGGAATGCCACCTGATCGCCGCCGCCCCGGTCCGGGCGTTGATCAAGAAGGGCGCCCGCCGCATGGCCCAGGAGATCGGCGTCGAGCTGGTCTCCGACCGCCGCGTGAAGTCGGCCCACTGCCCCTTCCGCTTCCACGCCTTCGCGCCCCGCTACGGCCGCGAGATCGAGACCCTGCTCGAGAAGCGTCCGGCGGGCCTGAAGCTGGCCAACTACGACGTGCGCGAGAAGATCGATCCCGACGCCAAGGGAGTCGAGGCCTACTCGGCGACCCACGACTACGAGATCGCCGGCACGGGCGTGCTCTCCGGCCCCGTCGAAGTGCTGATCGCCTTCCGTCGCGACCTGGACCGCCACCCGCTGGTCGAGCCCGACCTGATCAAGCTCGACCTGGCCTGAGCGACAGGCCCGCCGAAGCGACGAGCCCGCCAGAACGAAGGGGATCCGGCCGCCGGCCGGATCCCCTTTTTCACATGACCCTCGCGGACGGGGCTACTCGATGCTGCCGGCCGCCTCCGCATCGCAGAGGGTTGCCCAGCGCCCCGAGAAGAAGCCGCCCGGGCGGTCGGGCACCTGGAACCAGCCGCCGCGCAGCACGCCCGTCACGGCGCCGTCGGCGTCCAGCCAGTGGCCGTGGAAGACACCGTGCCCCGGCTCGACACCCGGCTCCCAGCGGCCGCGCAGCAGGCCCAGGAAGCGGCCGTCGCGCGCGATGTACTTGCCGAAGAAGACCTGCTCGCCCTCGTCGTTCACGCCCCAGCGGCCGCGCAGGTGTCCCTTCACCAGGCCGTAGAGTCCGACCCACTTGCCCTTGAACTCGCCCCGGCGCTCGCCCGTGGTCAGCCACAGGCCGGACAGGAAGCCCTTGGGGCAGACGTCGATGTCCGAGAGCCGGAAGCCCTCGAAGCGGATCGCGTTGCCGATACCGTCGATCGCCTCGGTCAGGTCCAGGTCGCCGACCGTGGACATCGGGAAGTCGCGGCTGAATTGAGGCGTCGTGAAGTGGAGCACGTTCTCGGGCAGGGGCTCCGCGTCGGCGGCGACCGCGGGATCCAGCGGCGGTTCGATGATCTCGACCAGCAGGCCGTCATAGTGGGGACCGGTATGCGAGATCCAGGCCACGGTCCGCCGGTCGATGCGCGGCCGGACCAGGTGGTCGTAGGGCTGCTCGAAGAGGATCACGCGGCGCACCACGACCAGGCCGCGGTCGACGCGCAGCAGGCCGCTCCAGTCGTAGGCGTCCCAGTCCTCCTCGGCGTCCTCGGTCAGGCCGTCGAGCATGCCCCAGGTCACCTTCAGGAAGGTGAACTTGGGGCGGGCCGGGTCAGCGGGGTCGTCCAGCTGGGCCGGCTCCTCGGCCATGGCCTCGTACATCAGGACCTCGGCGTCCTCGGCCAGCGGATCGTCGGCCTCGGCGAATTCGGCCGCGACGGCCGGCGACGCGAAGTAGTCGTCGCCGAAGCCGGCCGGCTCGTCTGTCGCCGTCAGCCCGCCCGTGGGGTCGTTCAGGTCCATGGCGGCGAAGTCATCGCCGCCCGCGTCGCCGGTCACCCCCACGGCCGGATCTCCATCCTCGCCGCAGCCCGCCAGGGCCAGCGCCAGCAGCAGCGCCGGCAGCAGCGTCCATCTCTTCCAGTTCCGCGTAGCCATCGTCCCACCTCCGGTCTGTCGGGTTATCCGCCGCGGCCCCCCTGCGCCACGCCGGTCGATCGCATGGACGACGGGACATCAGCAGGGTCGATGCCACAACCGATGCGTGAACGGAAAGCCTTGACGGGGAAAGGGTTGCGAGCGAGATGCACCGCGAAGCGACGGCGGGATGTGTACCTGGGGGGACATCCCGCCCGGAGCCGGTACAGGCGCCGGGTCAGGCGTCGCCGTTCTTGACCCGGAGCTTCAGCGCGATCAGTTCGGCGTGGTCCAGTTCCAGCAGCCGGGCCAGCTTGTGCATCATGGCGTCCTCGTGGGCCTCGAGCACGCCGTCGCTGTAGACGACCCGCCAGAGGGCCTCCACGATCGCCAGCCGGTCGGCCCGCGGCAGTTGCTCGCGGACGAGGCGGGTGAACTGGTAGAGGTCGGCGCTCTCGAGGCGCTCGCGCTCGGCGAGCCCGATCAGCTCGTCCGCGTCGGCGGCGTCCAGGCCGAAGCGGCCGCGGACCAGGGTCGCGACCAGCTCCCGCTCGACGTCGGTGAAGTCGTCGTCGGCGTGGGCGACCTCCAGCAAGAGGGCGCAGGTGGCCAGCCCGATGCGGTCGGCGGCCGCGGCCTCGGCTGAAGTCTCGATCTCGGCCTGGAAGAATCGTTTGATCGCGTCGAGCATGGGTCCTCCGGAGACTAGACGGGTACGCGGCGCCAGGACTCCCCGGGCAGGGTCAGCACCTCGTAGGCGATCGTGCCCAGCCACTCGGCCAGCTGTTCCGGCGTCAGGACCTCGTCGCCCTGGCGTCCCAGCAGCACGACCTCGTCGCCCGCGGCGACGCCGGGCACGTGGCTGACGTCGGCCATGCACAGGTTCATGCAGATCCTCCCGCAAAGGGGCGCGCGGCGCCCCCCGACCAGCACGTGGGCCCGGCCCGAGAGGGCCCGCGGATAGCCGTCGCTGTAGCCCACGGGCAGCACGGCGACAAGGCTGTCGGCCGGGGCCTTCCAGGACCGGCCGTAACCCACCGTCTCGCCGGCGGGCACGCGGCGCACCTGGGCGATGCGGGTCTTCCAGGCCAGGGCGGGAAGCAGCGAGAGATCGTTGCGGCCGGCGGCGCGGGCCGAGACCAGGGTCTCGCGCGAGGGCCAGACCCCGTAGGCCGAGATCCCGACGCGGACCATGTCGTGGCAGGTCGCCGGCCACAGGATGGCCGCGGCGCTGCAGGACATGTGGCGCGCCAGGTCGGCGTGGCCGCGCTCGGCGAAGAGGCGCGCGAAGCCTGAGAAGCGCTCCTGCTGCGCCTCGGCGAAGGCGTGATCGGTGGTGTCCTCGATGTCGGCGAAGTGGCTCGATAGTCCCACGATCTCCACGCCGGCAGCCGCGCCGAGCGTCGCCAGCAGCTCCGGCACCTCGTCCTCGCGCACGCCCTGGCGGTTGACGCCCGTCTCGACCTTGACATGCACCCTTTGCGGGACGGCGGCAGCGGCGACGGCGGCGGCGGCGGCCAGGGAGGCCACCGTCAACTCGACTCCGCCCAGGGCGGCGGCCCGGGCGGCGCCCGCCACCGTGACCGGCCCCAGCACCAGGATCGGGGCCTCGACGCCGGCCGCGCGCAGGCGGACGGCCTCGTCCACCGCATGCACGCCCAGGACGTCGGCGCCGCCCTCGACGAAGGCGGCGGCGGCCGGAACCAGGCCGTGCCCGTAGGCGTCGGCCTTGACCACGGCCAGCAGGCGGGTGGCGGCTGGCGCCAGGCGGCGGAAGATACCGATGTTGTGGCGCAGCGCCCCGCGGTCGACCTCGATCCAGAGCCAGTCCGGCGCTTCGTGCGCCGGGACCGCGGCCTCAGGCGATCTTGATGGCGAAGATCTCACCGGCCACCTCCTTCTCGATCGCGACCTCGGTGGCGCCGATGCGCAGCACGAAGGTGGGCTGCTTCTGGTGCAGCAGGATCTCGGCCCCGGGCAGGATGCCGAAGCTGTTCAGGCGATCGAGCCGCTGGTGGAAGCGCGGCGAGAGGAAGACGATGCGCGCGGTGGAGCCCGGCGCGAATTCCGAGAGCGGGCGGACGACCGGCTGCAGGGCCTGCAGCGAGCGCTGACAGCAGCGCCCGGGCGGGATGCGTCGGCCGTGGGGACAGGTGGGCGGGTGGCCCAGCAGGGTGCAGACGGAATCGGTGACCTCGTCGTTCAGGATGTGCTCGAAGCGGCAGGCGAACTGGGTGCCCTTCTCGTCTCGTCCCTGCAGCAGGTCGCAGTAGAGGCGCTCGGCCAGGCGCAGGCGGCGCACGATGTTCGCGGCGCGCTCCTCGCCGGCGGGGGTCAGGTCGGCGTGATCGCCGTCCCGCTTCACCCAGCCGCGCTCGGCCAGGTTCTCCAGCAGCTCCTCGCGGGGGTAGCCGCCGGGCATCGGCTCGTCGGTGCCGCAGATGAATTCCTTGCCCTCCTCGCGGCTGATCCAGATCAGCCGGAGCAGATCCTCCATCGCTTCCTTGCGGCACTTGTCCATGGTCGCTCCCTTGGGCCGTCAGAGGCTCACGCCCAGCAGGCGCAGCCCGAAGTTCAGGAAGCCGCCGACGGCAACCGCCGTGACGGCGATGAAGGCCACCATCACCATCGCCGTCCGCCAGCCGCGCTCCTTGATCATCACGAAGAAGTTGGCCACGCAGGGCACGAAGAGCGTGATGATGACCAGGCTGACCACGACCTGACGTCCGTCCATCAGCCCCTGGCGCTGCAGGTCGAGCAGGCCGGCCGCCCCGTAGTCCCGGCGCAGGAAACCCACCATGAAGGCCTCGGTGGCGCGGTCCGGCAGACCCAGGAAGTTGTGCACCAGCGGCGAGGCGACATCACGCATCACCGCGAGGGCGCCCATCCTGTCCAACGCGAAGAGCAGCACCGTGCCCAGCACGAACAGCGGCACGGCCTCCTTCAGGTACCACTCCAGGCGGGCGCCGGTCTTGATCAGGATGTTCTTGATGCCCGGCACGCGCATCGGCGGCAGCTCGAGGATGAAATCGCTGGCCTGGCCCGGCAGGATCCGGGCGGCGATCGTCCCCACGGTCAACATAACCGCCGTGACCACGCCGAGCCAGATCAGAAGTCCGAAGAAGGACACCGAGCCGAGCATGCCGAAGATCACCGCGAGCTGGGCCGAGCAGGGCACGCCCAGGGCCAGCAGCAGGGTCACCAGCACCCGCTCCTTGCGGGTGTCCAGGATGCGCGTGGTCAGGGTGGCCATCGTGTCGCAGCCCAGGCCCAGGATCATGGGCAGGATGGCCTTGCCGTGCAGGCCCAGGCGGCGGAAGAAGCGGTTGGCCATGACCGCCAGGCGCGGCATGTAGCCGGAGTCCTCGAGGATGCCGAAGGCGATGAAGAAGGTGCCGACCACGGGCAGGATGATGGCCAGGCTGTAGGTCAGGGCCATCGTCACCACGCCGTAGTCCCCGACCAGGAAGTCGCGCACCCCGGCGATCGGGACGAAGCGGTCGGCGAAGGCGGTGACGGCGGGGTTGATGATCCCCTCGAAGAGGCGGGTCTCGATCAGGTCGACCAGCGTGCCCGCCCCGAGCACGCCCACGAAGAGGTAGACCAGCCAGAGCACGCAGCCCATGATGCCCAGCCCCCAGACCGGATGCGTGGCCAGGCGGCCCATGCGCGCGGCGAAGCCACCGGGGCGGCGGCCGGGCGCGTAGGCCATGCCGTCGAGCAGCCGGTTCACCGCGTCGCGGCGCAGCTGGGAGATGGAGCCGGCCCAGGGCACGTCGTAGCCGCGACGGGCCCGGGTCACGGCCTTGCCGATGCGGGCGATGCGTTCGGGGCCGATCTCGACGCGCAGCGCCGCGGGCAGGGAATGGGGCTCCACGAGCACCCCCTGGGCCAGGAAATCGGCCAGGTGAGGCGGCACCGCCGGCACCAGTTCGCGTCCGATCTCCCCGATGGAGACGGCCAGTTCCGGCGGCATCTCGCAGACGAAGCGGCCCCGGCCGGGCTCGGCGACGGCCTCGGCCAGTTCGCGCAGGCCCTTGCCGGTGGTCGCCACCGTGGGCACGACCGGCACGCCCAGAGCCTCGGCCAACGCGGAGGCGTCGATGTTGAAGCGCAGCCCGCGCGCCTCGTCCATCATGTTCAGGGCGACGCAGAACCGGATCCGCAGCTCGCCGAGCTGCTGGGCCAGCAGCAGCCCCCGCTCCAGGTTCTTGGCGTCGAGCACGAGCACCACGACCCCTTGCGGATTCTGCAGCAGGAGGTCGCGGGTGACGATCTCGTCCTCGGACTGGGGATGCAGCGAATAGATCCCGGGAGTGTCGATGACCTCGGTCTCGCTGCCGCCGTAGCGGAAGCGGCCGCGGGTCACGTCGACGGTGGTTCCGGGATAGTTGGAAACGATGACGTACTTGCCGGTCAGACGGCTGAATAGAGCGCTCTTGCCGACGTTGGGATTGCCCACCAGCAACAGGACGTCGCCGGCCACGGGCGTGGGCACAGCTTCCATCATCCGCCGTTCTCTCTCACGACGCGCGCGGCGCCGAGCGTCTTGCTAGTCGCCGATCCTGCCGCCCGAATCATGCTTGCGCTGCTCGCAGGCCTTCTTGTCCTGGCACTCTCCGTAGAGCTCGAGTCGGTGCCGGTAGATCGTGAACTTGTTCTCCTCCGCGAGCTTCTCCTGGAGCTTCTCCAGGTCGGGATTGAAGAACTCGAAGATCTTGCCGCAGTTCTGGCAGATCATATGGTCGTGGTGCTCGACCTCGGAATGCCCCTCGTAGCGGGACAGGCCGTCGCCGAAGCGCCGCTCCTCGACCAGGCCGCTGCGGACGAGCAGGTGCAGGGTCCGGTAGACCGTGGCGTAGCCGATCTTGGCATTGACCTGCTTGACCTGGCGCAGCAGTTCCTCGACCGAGATATGTCCCTTCATTTTGAAAAAGACACTCACGATCGTATTGCGCTGCTTGGTGGTCTTCAGGCCCTCCTGCTGGATGAACTTCTGGAAGGCGACTTCCTTCTCGCGGACCCTCTGGGCCGGGACCTCTGTCTTGACGGTCACTCCCGTACTCCTCGGCTGAAACCAATAGTGGAACCCGTGAACCTGAAATCCAAATTCAGATCAACAGGAATAGGCACATGAACGCCCCGTGTCAAGGAAGTCCTTGTAGATTGCTCTGAAATCAGGGGTCGTCCGCGGCGGGGGGTTCCCCGGGCAAAAGGCGCACGGCGTCGGCCGAGCCGGGCGAAGCGAACCACAGCGAGCCCGCGTCGCCGGCCAGGAAGACATCCTCGCCGCGCCGCCGCCAGCAGGCCGCGTCGACGGTGCCGTTCCAGGTGCCGGTGACGCGCGACAGGCGGTAGAGCCGGCCCGTCCCGCTGTCGGCCGTCCAGAAGGAATCGCCGTCGAAGGCCAGGCCAAAGGGCGAAAAGGCCGGGGTGGTCACCGAGCGGGTCACCTCTTCGGTCTCGGTGTCGAAGCGGTCCAGGCGGCCGCTGTCGCGATCGACCATCCAGACGTGGCGGCCGTCCCAGGCCAGGGCCGTGGGGCGGTGGCCGCGCGTGGAGTAGACGTCGCGGACGTCCAGGGTGTCGGCCTCGATCTTGTGCAGCAGGCCTCCCCCGTCCTCGCCGACGCCGCAGCTCCACAGGAACTTGCCGTCGTAGGCCAGGCCCCGGACCAGGGTGCCGGTGAAGTCGGCCTCGCCGTCGGGCGCGCCGTCGGGGGTGAACCAGGCCAGTCGGGCCGAGACCGGGGGCGCCCCGGGCAGGGTGTCGGGTTGGACGATCAGGGCGACGCGGCGACCGTCCGGCAGCCAGGCCAGGCCGCGCAGTTCGCCCTCGCCGCAGTGCAGCGTGTCGGCCGGCGCCAGGCAGATGTCGTCCGCCAGCGGCGCGGCGGACGCGGCGCCTGCGGCGAAGAGCGCGAGGAGCAGGGCGACGGCGCCCGTCATCCGCGCGCGTCCGGCGTTCCGGGAGATGGTCATCGTCATCACGGAGCCTACCTCCGCCCGCTCTGCGGGTCGTCTTCCGGCCCGGGCCCGTCCGGGCCCACGGAGCCGAGCAATGTCCAGCCGACCTGGAAGCCGGTGCGCCAGGCCCGGGCCTCGTCGTCGGCGAGCTCCCGGGCGGCGGCCAGGAAGAAGCGGCTGGCGCCTCCGGCCGGGACCTCGAATCGCAGGGAGAGCACGCTGCTGTGCGCGCCGCCGCCGCCGACCAGGCGGGCGTCGAGCCTCAGGCTGCGGCCGTCCGTCCCCCGCCAACCTAAGTCACCACCCCACACCGTCAAGGTCGGAAACGCCTCGCTGCTCAGCTCGTCCCCGGGGGAATCAAGGTGCAGGACCGCGCCCACGCGCAGACCCGCCCGCCAGCCCTCGGATCCGCCGCAGGCCCGGCGCAACTGGAACTGCAAGGGGAGGCTGCGGCCCGAGAAGGGATAGAGGGCGTCGGAGCCCAGGGGCAGCTGCGCCGCCACGGCGAAACCCGTCCGGCCCAGCAGCGGCATCCCGGTAACGCCGACGACGCCGAAGCCGGGCCTGCCCCAGCCCACGGAACGGTCCTCGCCGGGCCAGTCCGCGGGAGCATCCTCGCCGACCAGGCCGGGCCAGCGTTCGAGCACGTCCAAGCCGTCGCTGGAGAAGGCGACGTGACGCCAGCTCAGGAAGAACCGATGACCGGCGCCGAAGGGGATCGACGAGAGCAGGCCCAGGCGCTCGGCCCGCCAGCCGGAATCCCCGTCGTCGAAACGCTCGGCGGTGAAACGGACCGCCGGCCCGTCGTCGAGCAACGCCCAGGGCACGGGATCGGTGACGGGGATCTGGGCCGAAACGAGCGCGGGCAGCAGCAGCAGGACGGAGACGAGAGCCGGGAAGGCGATGTGGGACGAGTTCCGGGACCGGGACCTCACCGCCCGCTCCCGTCCTGTTCGATCAGCCGGACGGTGCCGTGCTTGGCGAAGCGGACCATGACGACGCTGCGGTTCCCGGGAATCGTCTCCTTGGCGACGACGACGCCGTAATCGTCCCAGGCCAGGTGATGCAGGACGTCGCCCTCCGCGTAGACGCTCCAGGGCCGGTAGGTCACCGCCTTATCCACGTCCATCCCGGCCAGGGCCTCGTCGGCGTCGCGGGCCACGGCCTCCGCCAGCTCCGCCGCCGCGGCCGCAGGGTCGGGCGCCGCCGCCTCGGGCTTCGCATCCGGCTCGGTTTCTGGCGTTTCCTCGACCTCGGCTTCGTCCGCGACCCGGGCATCCCCGCCCCCGGCGGCCGCGTCCAGGCTGCTGCGGATCTTCGGCAGGAAGCCCCGGCACTGGGGACACTGCAACCAGACGACACCGTCGTCGTCCCCGTCGGCGGTGGGCACGACCTCCATGTCGAACTCCGCCTTGCACACGGAGCAATACTGCAGGGTCTTCATCACCGCAGACGGATCCCGGGTCGAAGTGGGGGAACGTAATGCGGGAAACAAGCTACGGGAGGACTCTGCAGCAATTCTCGGAGTCTTCCTTGGACTCGTAGCGCATCCCGCAAACAAGGCACTTGTAGGGGCCGTCGATGCGACCCTCCGCTTCCGCCTTGGCCAGCAACCGCTCGAACTTGACGAAGCTCTTGTCGCGGACCAGCACTCCTTGATCATCCCTGGCGCGCTGCATCGGCTCCTCCTTGATCCTCGCCGAGCGGACGGGCGTCCGATCGACGGCACCGCATTCCTCCTGGAACGTCCCGCATACTACAACAGCGGACCGGCCGAGTCAACCGGCCCGGGTGTTGATCGTGAACGAAGATTCAGCCGGCGGCGTGTGCGGAGAGACGGCCGTCCTCGTCGCGCGGCAGTTCTCCGGCGGCGATGCGGGCCGGCAGGGCGTAGACGCCGGCCAGGTCCTCGACGCCCCAGGCGGCCACGCGTTCGAGCGCGTGGTGCAGCACGCCGGCGGTGGCCAGCGCATCCTCGCCGGCGCGGTGGGGATTCTCGTGGGCGACGGCGAAGCGGCGGGACAGGTCCTGCAACCGCCAGCTGTCGAGATCGGGCCAGAGCAGTCGCGCCAGCTTCAGGGTGCAGAGGGCGGGCATGACGGACATGGCGTGGCCGTGGCGCCCCAGCTCCCAGCGGAGGAAGGCGAGATCGAACCATACGTCGTGGGCCACGAAGGCGTCCGCCTCGCCCAGCAGCTCGGCGATGCGCGGGGCCAGATCCCCGAAGGATGGCGCCGTGCGCAGGGAGCGCGGGTCGATGCCGGTGAGACGGCGGACATGGTGCGAAACCTGGCGGCGGCTGCGGACCAGGGAGTCGAGGCGGTCGACGACCTCGCCGCCCCGCACCAGGGCCAGGCCGACCTCGATGATCTTGTCCACGCCGATCAGGCTGCCGGTGGCCTCGAGATCCGCCACGACGAAGGTCGCCTCGGCCAGGGGCAGTTTCAGGAAGGGGGCGTCGGCGGCGCACCAGGAGCCGTCGTGGGTCTGCAGGAAATCCGGCCGGCCGTCGATGATCTTGCGCGCGACGAGTTGCGCCACGGGGTCCTCGTGGCGGCGGGGGCCGAAGAGGCGGCGAGCGATGGCCTGGGTGGAACAGGGCCCGTCGGCATCTCGCAGAAATTCATGCGCCTCCACCTGGAGACGGCTCAGGTCACTCGAAAGCATAAGCCATTGTATCACATGAGGCTGCACACGGTCAAGCCCCCTCGACGGCGAGGTTGGGCTCAGGGCCGGACCAGGACCGGCGCGGCGTCGTTTCCGAAGCCCACCAGTTCCATGATCTCGACGCGGATCTCGGGACGGGGCGCCTTGCGGCTCCCTTCGGGGACGAGGGTCGAACGGGTCTCGCTGCGCTCGGCGGCGTAGGCGAGGCCCAGGAAGGGCACGTCGGCGTTGACGGCGGCGGTGATCTCGCGGCGATGGATCTGGCGGAGCTCTCCCCGCGGCAGCGTCAACAGGGTGGTGTCGGCCGCGGCCATCAGGTAATGGGCGCAGGGCAGTTCCCGACCGCCGACGACGCGCATCGTGCCCTCGAGTTCGCTCCGCTCGTCGGGAACGAATTCGGAACGCAGCGAGGACTGCACCAGGGGGTCTTCACGCCACTCGGCGGGATCGAGAACGCGCCCGCGTCCTTCCTGCCACTGCTCGACGGCCAGCACGTGGGCGGCCAGGTCCCCCCGCCGCTCGAGCAGGCCCCGCCCCAGATGCAGGCGCCATCCCTCCCCCGGCGCCGGCGCCAGCACGCCCGCCTCGACTTCGACCAACGGCAGCAACTCGACCCACCAGCCGGAGACGTCCTCGGCGACGCACTGCACGCGCAGGGCGTCGTCGCTGCGACGGCCCGTCTCGAGGGTCTGCGTCCGGTAGTCGGCCCGGGCCCCGGGGGCCAGGCTCAACGGCAGTTCGGGACGGCTCCACAGCGTGAAGACGTCGAGGGCGTGCGCGGGGACGGCGCAGAGCAGCAGCGCGCAGACGGCCGGAGCCAGGAGGCTCCGGCCGCGACGGCGCGGGACGACGCTGTGCGAGCGGTCAGTGACGGATCCGCTCCCAGTAGGTCGCGAAGTCGAATTCCGGGCTGTTCTTCTGGTCATGGCACTCCGTACAGGACTCCCGGGCGGCGCGGGCCCAGTCCCCGTCCCGATCGTGTTCGCTGCCGTAGCCGTGGCAGGCCTCGCACTGGACGTTGCCCAGACGGTTGTAGGGCGGCCGGTCGTCGTAGCCGTTCCGGTAGAGGTAGCCCGTCGTGTGGCAGACCAGGCACTCGGGGTTCGAGCCCTGCCCCTTGGCCACCAGCGAGCCCATCGCATTCTGGTGCGGCGATTCGCGCAGCTTCTGCCAGACGTCCGTGTGGCACTTGCGGCATTCGCGCTCGCTCAGGAACTGCTCCTCGGCCGAGCCCTTCGTGGGCTGGAAGCGGCCCCGCTGGGCCAGGCGCACCTCGTCGAGCCTGGCCTTGGCCTGCTCCACGCGCTGGAGCATGACCGGATCGTCGCCGATCTCCTCGCCCAGCGAGACGATCTCGAGCTCGAGGGCGGCGGGGGCGCCGCCGCCGGGACCGAAGGAGCCGTCGAGGCGGCCGATGACGCGGCCCTCGAAGGAGCCCGCCAGCAGCACGACCTTCTCGAAGATGCGCGGCGCGTTGTAGTAGCGGTGCGTGTGGCCGACCAGGCAGAGGTCCACGCCCCGGACCTGCCGCAGCAGGGACTCGGTGCCGGGGTCGCCCATGTGACTGAGCAGGATGATCGTCTCCGCCCCCGCCCGGCGCACCTCGGGAATCAGCTCGCGCAGGGTCGCCACGGGATCGTCGACGCGCAGCGGCTCGTCTTGGGCCTCCATCGACATCAGGCGGTAGCCGGGGTCGATCACGGAGATGATCCCGAAGGAGACGCCGCCCCTCTCGACGAGCAGGTACCGCGGCAGGATCGTCTCGCCGGTGCGCTCGTCGAAGACGTTGGCGCTGGTGAAGGGCAGGTCGTAGGTCTCGATCATCTCGCGCAGGAAGGGCAGGCCGTAGTTCATCTCGCGCTCGCCGAAGGCGATCGCGTCGTAGCCGAACTCGCCGGTGACCTCGCAGAGGAAGCGGGTCTGCTCGCGGTCCACGGCGGTGCGGCGACCGAAGAGGTTGCCGCCGTCCAGCATCAGCATCGCCCGGCCTTCGTTCCAGACATCATCGAGGTACGCGGCCCGCCGGGCCACGCCGCCTCGCCGATTGTTCTTTCAGCCGCAGGGCTCGATCTTCCCCTCCTGGTCGGCCTGGAAGAGGATGGTCACGTCGCGCATGCTGTCCTGCCCCGTGGCAGTGAGACCGTCGGCGCCGCGCAGCGCGGGAGCCGCCGCGACCAGGAGCAGGCCGAGGCCGATCAGGGAGAAGACGGAATTCCGGAAATTCGCCATCACGTACCGTCCGAAATCAGGTTGCGGAGATTCGAGACCGGCGCAGGCCGATCCGGTCGTCAGGGGTCGTGAACAGCCTCGCCCCGATCGAGTTCCCGCATGCCGGGGACGAGGGCGACGACTGACCAAGTATAGCGGCGCCCGGGCGGGCGGGCAAGAGCCGCCCCGTCCGACGCAAAGGGGCGGCCCGAAGGCCGCCCCCCGACACGGCGAAATCGCCGCCACGTCGCCTACTTCTTCACACGATCCTTCAGGGCCTTGCCGGCGGAGAAGGCCGGGTACTTGGTGGCCGGGATCATGATGGGCGCGCCGGTCTGGGGATTCCGGGCCTGGCGCTTCTTGCGATTGCGACGCTCGAAGGTGCCGAAGCCCGTGATCTGGACCTTCTTCCCCTTCGCGACCTCGCTGGCGATGATGCCCTCGCGAGGCACGGTCGAGAAGATGGTGTTCACGACGTTCCGGGCGTCCTTCAGGGAGATTCCGGCTGCCTTGGCGACACTTGCGATCAATTCCGTTTTGTTCATGCGGATCACCTCCTGGCGCGATCAAACGCCGCCCCGGAAATGCTGTCAACGAAAAAAACGCGATTTTTCAAGCCAGGACTGGATTTCCCGGGCTCCGGGATCAGAAGATGCCGCCGCCGAGCGCGCCGGCCTGCCGGACGAGGTCCTCCTTGCCGCGGGTCAGGCGTACGGCGGGGATCGACTTCAGCGAGATGATGAAGCCGAACTGGGAGTCCACGGCGCTCACCGTGCGGGAAAACTCGAGCCGCCAGCAATGCAGGTCGCGCTGCAGGCGCCAGGACTGGTGGGTGATCTTGCCCGCGTCCAGGTCGTAGCCGGCGCGGTAGCTGGCGGACCAGTTGCGGGTCAGGGTCAGGTTCAGGTTGGCGTCGGCCCGGGCCGTGACGTAGCCCGTCTCGTGGTTGCGGCTGTAGGACAGGTTGCTGCCCATCCGCCAGGGGATCACGCGGCCGCCGCGGGTGGAGTCGCGCTCCTCCTTGCCCTCGCTGAAGTAGCCGAAACCGGCGAATTCATCCTCGTAGTCCCGGCCGGGATCCTCCCCCTCGTCGTACTCGTCGGCCCAGAGGTCCTCCTCGACGACCTGCGTGCTGTCGGCGTCGGAGCGCAGGCGCTCCAGGGCGGCGTTCTGCTCGGTCTCGGCCTCGGCCACCTCGGCGCCGGTGTCGAACTCGCCCGAGAGGCTCAGGCCGTAGACGATGCGGGTCGAGAGCACGCTCAGGTCGCGGGCGTCGATGACGTTGTTCAGCGTCAGCTTCAGGTTCTGGCTGCGTCCGGGGCGCAGCACGACGCTGCTGCTGATGTCGTCCCACTGCTGGCCGTCTGGAGCCTGGGGGTTGTAGCCCGTGGACAATCGCCAGTCGAGCAACCCGTCCAGCTTCTTCACCTCGCGGGTCGAATCGGGGCCGCCGCCCGCCAGGTACTTCACGTCGAAGCGGTTGGACAGGCTGAAGCTGAAGCGCTCGCGACGCACCTGCTTGCCGGCGATCGCCGGGGACAGCGTATGCGAGACGCCCAGGCCCAGCGTGTGGCGGATGCCCCGCAGCGGCCCCAGATGCGGCGTGAAGATGCCGTAGAGGGTCGTGCCGACGCTGCTGTTGATCGACAGGGAGGTCTGGGTGTTCTCGGCCCGCTCGCGCACCTCCTCGTAGATGCCCACGGTCACCAGCGAGTCCGGATCGTCGGGCAGCGGTTCGGTGGTCTCGTAGTAGCTCCGGCCGTCGGTGGTGGTGCGCGTCCAGCGATGGCTGCCGCCGACCCCCGCGCTGGCCTTGAAGATCCAGAAGCGGGGCGGCTCGATGTTGAGCGAGGCGTTGCCCTTGGCGTCGTGGGTGGTCGCGTCGGTCAGCTCGCGGGTCTCGCGCAGGGAGTTGTAGCTGTAGCTGTGCCGCAGGTAGGTGTTGCGGAGCAGGGCGCCCAGGAAGTTGCCCTCGCGGCCGCGGCGCAGGGGGGGCAGCAGGCTGCGGCTCTTGAAGTTCACCGAGAGCTGGGGAAAGGCCTGGGACGAGAGCCGGTTGTTCGTCAGGGGGTCGTCGTCCTCCTGGTTGACGAACTCCTCGCGCTTGAAGTTGAGCGAGGCGCTGAAGTCCTGCCAGCTGCGGCTGACGTAGACCGTCGAGGTCTGCGTGCCGCTGATGACGTCGCGGCCGACGTCGTTGATCAGGTCGCTGCGCGAGATCGAGCGGCTGGACATGTTCACGTCCGAGCGGAACTTGTAGTAGTCGAAGAGGGTCTCCTGCTGGTGGTTCCAGCGGAACTGCCATTCGCGCACCTTGTCGCCCGAGCCCAGCGTCGTGCGCCGCGAGTACGACAGGTTGCCGTTGAAGGAATAGCGCTTGGCGTAGCGGTTCGACAGCAGCCAGGTCAGCTCGCGCCGCTCGTTGTAGTCGCCGCGCAGGGTGACGTCGGTGTAGTCGTTGGTGGCCCAGTAGTAGCCCCAGTCCCGGACGTAGCGCCCGGTCCGCTGCGACCAGCCGAAGTTGAAGCTCGGGAAGAGGATGCCCGAGCGCCGGCCGGACTTGAGGGACTTGAAGTAGAAGGGCAGCGCGAAGACCGGCACCTCGCCGATCTTCATGACCACGGGCTTGGCCACCACCTTGTCGCCCGGACGGATCTTCATCTTCTTGGCCCAGAAGTGGAAGTGCGGACGGGCCAGGTCGCAGGAGGTCATGCGGCCGGAGCAGATCTTCAGCTCGCCGTCCGAGAAGCGCTTGACCTCGTCGCCCACGTAGAAGAAGTCGTCCATGGTCGTGACGCCCTGGGTCACGGCGCCCGACTTGTGCTCGAAGTTGTAGGCCATGGCCTCGCCGGCCATCTTCTGTTCCCTGTCCACCAGCAGCGGCGTGCGCGACGCGTAGAGATCGCGCCGCACCATGTCCAGCCGGATCAGGTCGGACTCCAGCTCCATCGATCCGTACACCAGCCGGCCACCGCCGCTGATCTCGATCTGGCGCTCGCCGATCGCGAAGAGGACGGCGTCGCCGCTGTAGTCCACCTGCTGGCGGTGGGCCAGGAAGTCGACCGGCGCGGCGCCGGTGTCGGGCGCGGCGGCGGCAAAGGCGTCGACGGCGGCCGTGTCGGCGAAGGCGGCGGCCAGGCTGTCGACGGCGGCCGTGTCCGCGGCCGCTCGCGCCCCGGGCAGATCGGCCAGGCGCAGGTAGCTGTAGGTGCCGGACATCCTGCCCCGGACCGTCACCCGGTCGACGCGGCGCGCGTCGAAGACGATGACGATGGTGTCGCCCCGGACGTCGTTGAAGGCCACCTCCTCGTCGGCGTCGCCGGGCACGTAGATGCTGTGCGCGTTGCCCACGACGAAGGAGCGGCGGGGTTCGCCGCCCTCCAGGTCGACGGTGATCGTGTCGCCCTCCAGGATGTCCGTCTCCGGCAGACCGACGTAGCCCGCCGCCAGGGCCGCGGGCTCGTCGTCGATCACGCGGGCGTCGCCCCGCAGGAAGATCCGGCGCAGTTCGCCGTCGCCGTATTCGAACTCGATCTCGTCGCCGATGAAGACTCCGCCCTCGCCGTCGTCCAGCCGCGGCGAACCGCGCAGGATCATGCGCCGGCTCTCCCGGATCACGGCCGTGTCCGCGGTGGCCAGGGTCTTGCCCTGGCGGATGCGCACGCTGTCCACCATGACGACGTCGCCGTCCCGGTCGAAGTCCATCACGCGGGCCGAACCTCGCAGCTCCTCGGAACCCTGCTCGCGGCTGGTCAGCACCGGGGATCGGTCGACGACGGCGGCGCCGCCCTCGCGGTCGAAGCTGGCGTGCTCGCCGGTGACCACGGTCTTGGCGGCGGGATCGACGATACGGACCCGGCCGAAGGCCTCGCCGCGCCCTCCCCGCTCGTTCTGGACGATGGTGTCGGCCCAGACGACGTACTCGGGCGCCACCAGCCGCGCCCCCCCGAAGAGCCGCAGCAGGTCCGTGCGTTCGCGGAGCTCGCCGCGCATCGCGGTGCCCACCATCAAGCTGTCCTCCAGGCGGACGTCGCCGGAGAAATCGGCGTCCATGGTGTCCTCGTCGTAGCGGGCGCGGCGGCAGGTCAGCACCGAGGCGCGGCGCGTCACGCGCACCCTCCCCCGCAATTCGACCTCGTTGCGGTCCCGGTAGATGAAGGCCGTGTCGCCGGCGGCGGTCAGGGAGTCGCGGTCGACGAAGACGTTGCCGAAGAGCTGCGAGACGGGCTCGCCGTCGACGACCAGGTCGCGGTAGCGATCGGCGCGGGTGCGGGTGGTCGGCCGGTCGGAACGGGATTCCCGGGCGGGCGCCGGCAGGACGGCCGCCAGGATCAGGACCAGGCCCAGGGCGAGCGCGGGCGGCGTCGCGGCGGAGCGCCTCACGGGACCGGGTCCCCGTCGTGGGCCAGCAGGGCGGCGCCCAGGGCCGCCGCATGCGGCCCGAGTTCCGCGGGCACGAGGTCGACGTCGCGGCCGGCCGGCGACATGATCCGGGACCGGGCCGCATCGCGGCAGGGTCCGAGCAGGTACTCGCCCGCGCGAGCCACGCCGCCGCCGATGATCATCCGCTGCGGATCGAGGATGTTGACCAGGTTGGCGACGGCCACGCCCAGGACGCGTCCGGCGGCCGCCAGGAGGTCGCGGGCGTCGGGATCGCCGGCCGCGGCCAGACCATGGAGCGCCGAGGGGTCCAGCCGGCCGCCGGCCTCGGCGACCGCCCGCCGGAAGGGCTCCCCGGCGCCGGCCGCGTCGGCGCGTTCCGCGGCGGCGCGGACCAGGGCCCACGAACCGGCGTAGGCCTCGAGGCAGCCCCGGGCGCCGCAGGTGCATTGCGGGCCGTCGGGATCGAGGATCATGTGGCCGATCTCGCCCGCGCCGTCGTGGGCGCCGGTCAGGACGCGGCCGTCGACCATCACCGCGCCGCCCACGCCGGTGCCCAGGGCGATCATCACCAGATCCGCATAGCCGCGTCCGGCGCCCAGACGGGCCTCGCCGACCAGGGCGGCGTTGACGTCGTTGGCCACGACAACGGGCAGGTCGCCGAATGCCCGGCGCACGGCGTCCGTCAGGCCGTTGCCCTCCCAGCCGGGCAGGTTCGGCGCGCGGCCCAGTCTGCCGGTGCGGGGCGAGACGATGCCGGCGCAGGCCAGGCCCACGCCGGCGAGGACGATCCCGGAGGCGGCCTCGCGCACCGCGGCCGCGAGCCCCGCCAGTGTGCCGTCGATCCCGGCGGGATCGGTGCGGACTTCTCCGCGGACCAGGGACTCGCCGGCCGCGTCGGTCACCGCGAACTTCACGGCCGTGCCGCCGACGTCGGCGCCCAGGGTGTAGCGGTCCCCGCTCATTAACCGTCCTCCCGGGTCGAATCCGACGATGCGGCGCGGCCGAATCCCTTCGCCGCCGCCGGCGTCGACGTGCGTGTCTGCTCCAGGTCGCGGAAGCCCAGCCGGTGGAGAAGCTCCCCGACCAGGAAACAGCTGCCGGTCACCAGGACGGCGTCCTCGGGGGTCAGCAGATCCCGCAGGACGGCCAGGGCCGCTTCCGAATCCTCGACCAGCCGGAAGGCGCCCTCGTCCAGGCCCCACCCCCTCGTCAACTCGCCGAGTTCGGTCGAGTTCCGCGCACGGGGCAACGCCACCGGCACGCCCAGCACGAGGTCGGCGCGGGCGAGGACGGCGCCCACGGCGGGATCCAGGTCCTTGTCCTGCATGCTGCCGAAGACCACGACCCGGCGGCCCGCGCGGCGCGAGGACAGGAAATGCTCGAGGGAGGCCGCGAGCGCCTGGGTGTTGTGCGCGGTGTCGAAGATCCAGTCGGGGCCCGTGAGGACGGTCTGGAATCGTCCGGGCAGGAAGAGGCCGGCCAGGGCGGCGGCCGGGTCGGCGGGCAGGCGCAGGCCGCCGGCGCGCTCGAGTTCGCTGAGGGCGAGCAGGGCCAGGGCGGCGCTGTTGCGCAGGGGCGGCGAGGGCAGCGGGGGCAGGCCCGGGATCGCGGCGTGGCGGGTCAGCAGATCCCACCCGTCGTCGCGCGCCTCGATGCGGGCCAGCTCGTCGAGGAAGTGGCAGGGGCTGCCGGCCTCGACGGCGGCGGCGAAGGCCTGCTCGCGCAGTTCGGAGGGCAGGGCGGCGAAGAGAGGGACGCCCTGCTTGAGCAGGCCCAGCTTCTCGGCGGCGATCTCGGCGAGGGTCCCGCCCAGGATGTGCTGGTGGTCCAGGGCCACGCCGGTCAGCAGGACCGCCTCGGCGGGCAGGGCGTTGCTGGCGTCCAGCCGGCCGCCCAGGCCCGTCTCGCAGCAGAGGACCTCCATCCCGGCGTCGCGGCAGATCGTCAGCGCGACGGCGGTCAGGGTCTCGAACCAGCTCGCCTCGTGGCGCTCGGTGAGCGGCCGTACGCGCTCCACGGCGGCGGCGAAGACCCCGGGGTCGACCGGTTTCCCGTCCAGGGTCAGCCGCTCGTAGACGCGCAGCAGGTGGGGACTGGTGAAGCAGGCGGTGCGGTAGCCGGCGGCCTCGAGCAGCGTGGCCAGGACGCGGGTCGCGGTGCCCTTGCCGTTCGTGCCGGCGACGACCAGCGTGCGCAGGCTCCGTTCTGGGTGGTCCAGGTCGGCGAGCAGGCCCCGGATCCGGCCCAGCCCCGGGCGGATGCCCATGCGGTTCAGGGCGAAGAGCCAGCGCGTCGACTCGTCCTCGGCGACGAAGGGCGGCGCGGCAAGGGTCTCGACCCCGGCTTCGCCGGGATAGGCCAGGGGATCGTCGGGACGGGGGTTCAGGGATGCCATGCCGCACTCATCCGCGGAACGGTTGACGGACGGAGACGTCCCTGCCGTCCACGAACCAGTGCAGGATCTCCGCCAGCTTGGACTTCAACTCCTTGCGGGGCACGATCGCGTCGATCATGCCGTGGTCCAGCAGGAACTCCGAGGACTGGAAGCCCTCGGGCAGTTCGCTGTTGATCGTCTGCTGGATGACCCGGGGGCCGGCGAAGCCGATCAGGGCTCCCGGCTCGGCCAGGATGACGTCGCCGAGCATGGCGAAGCTGGCCGTGACGCCGCCGGTGGTCGGATTGGTCAGCAGCGAGACGAAGGGGATCCCCGCCTCGCGCAGCCGCGAGAGCACGGCGCTGGTCTTGGCCATCTGCATCAGCGACAGCAGCGACTCCTGCATGCGCGCCCCGCCGGAGCGGGACAGGATGATGGCGGCCTCGCGCCGGCGCAGGGCATCCTGCAGGGCGCGGGCGATCTTCTCGCCCACCACCGAGCCCATGCTGCCGCCCATGAACTCGAAATCCAGGATCGCCATCACCACCGGCACGTGCGCGATCTCGCCCCGGCCCGTGACCACGGCCTCCTCGCGGCCGGTCTTCTTCATGCTGGCCTTGATGCGGTCGCGGTAGCGCTTGGAGTCGCGGAAATCGAGGGGATCGCGGGAGGTGATGCCCTTGTGGGTCTCCTCCCAGGTGCCCTCGTCCACCAGCAGGTCCAGGTACTGGTCGGTAGTCAGACGCAGGTGATGGCCGCAGTCGCTGCAGACCCAATGGCTGCGCGCCAATTCGCGATGATAGAGGACCTCGTTGCAACCGGGGCACTTGCGCCACAGGTTCTCGGGCGTCTCCCGCTTGAGGGTGAGCGCCTTGATGCCCTTGGCGGCCTGTCTCAGCCAGGACATGTCCCCTCCTCGAGGATGCGATCGCGCGGAGCGCTGCCGGCGGAACGCCGGCGTCGGGGGCGGCCGGCTCCAACGGTAGCCCCTGCGCAACGCCGCGACAACAGCTAAACGCCTTTCAGGCGCAGGGGCCCGCGGGCAGGTCGCGGCTCATGATCAGCGCGTCCTCCCCGGTGTCGGAGTAGTAGCCGCGCCGCAGGCCGCGCACGCTGAAACCGTGGCGGTGGTAGAAATCCCGGGCCCCCTCGTTGCCCAGACGGACCTCGAGCGTGGCCAGGCGGACGCCGTGGGCCGCGGCGCCGTCGATGGAGGCCCGCAGGAGCAGCGTGCCCGTCCCCCGGCGCCGGCCGTCCTCGCGCACCGCCAGGTTGATGATATGCAGTTCGTCGGCGACGCGCCACGCCATCAGGTAGCCCAGCACCTCGCCGGCGGCCTCGGCGACCAGAGGGGCGCGCATGCGGTCGGGCCTGAGCTCCTGCAGCAGCACGGCGTCGGGCCAGGGATCCTGGAAGCTGACCCGCTCGATGGCCGCGATCGCCGCCAGATCTCCCCGCCGCGCCGGGCGCACGATCACCGGGGGCGTCACGCGTCCGTCTCCGGGAGCTTCCCCTCGTCGACGTCCTCGACGCGGACGTCCTCGCCCCGCCGCCGGTCGCGCACGGGCCCCGACGACGACCCGGGCGTGAGGTCGAGGCCGCGCTTCACCTCGGCCTCCGAGGCGCGGGCGTAGAGGGGGGTCAAAGTGAAGGGATGGACGGCCGTCCCGCCGGCCTCGCCGGCCGAGACCGCCAGGGCCAGGGCCCGGGCCGTGCGCGGGTGGGCCGCGGTCCAGCAGCGCAGGGCCGGCTCGCCCCGCTCGCGCAGCTCGGGGCGCAACGACGCGCCCTCGCCCAGCAGCATCCCCACCCCGTCGCCGGCGAAGACGGGAGCCTCCGGATCGGCGGCCAGCGCCTTCAGGCGCGCCCACCAGGCGTCCGGCGTCGCGGCGGCGGGCGCGGCCAGGGCCTCCACCCAGCCGCCCTCGCGACGGTAGATCGCGGCGTAGATCTCGCCGCGGCGGGCGTCCAGGGCGGGCATGGCCAGGTCGCGGTCCGGGTGCCCGTCCAGCATGTCGGCCGCCATGGCCGCCGGGGTCGGGACCGCGTGCAGCTCGGCGCCCAGGGCGTAGGCCAGGCCCTTGGCCGTGGCCACGCCGATCCGCAGCCCCGTGAAGCTGCCGGGTCCGCGGGTCACGGCGATGCGGGCCACCTCCTCCAGGGAGCGGCCGGCGTCGGCGAGCATCGACTCGACCACCGGCAGCAGGGCGTCCGCGTAGCTGCCCGAGACGTTCATCGGCCGGTAGTCCAGCAGCCGGCCGTCCTCGGCCAGGGCGAAGCGGCCCCAGCGGGTGGCGGTGTCGAAGGCCAGGGTCAGCACGGCGCCTCCTCCCCGGCGAGCCAGCGCCGCCATCCGGCCGTGACCGCCGGCTCGGCGCGCAGGTGCCAGACCCGGTCCGACGGGCCGGGACCCGGCAGCACCAGCAGCTCCAACCGGTCGTCGAGCAGGTCCAGCAGGGGTTCGGGCCATTCGACGACGACCACGGCCCCGCCGTCCGCGGCCTCCTCGAGCACCGCGTCGACGCCCACGTCGTGCAGGTCGTGCTCCGGTCCCAGGCGGTAGAAGTCGAGGTGGTGCAGGGGCAGGCGGCCCCGGTAGCTGTTGACCAGGGTGAAGGTGGGCGAGGTCACCGGCTCGGTCACGTCCAATCCGGCCGCCAGACCCTGGGTGAAGAGGGTCTTGCCCGCGCCCAGGGGCCCCCAGAGCAGGATCACCTCGCCGCCGCGCAGCAGCGGGGCGGCGCTGCGGCCCAGCGCCAGGGTGCCGTCGGGACCGTCCACAGCGCGACGCAGGTCGAAGTCGGCGGGATCGGGCAGCGGATGCTCGGGCATGGGCTCTCCCGGCGGGACCGGCATCGGTCCCGCAACGGCGTCAGCGGGGACGCAGCGCCACGAAGGGGACGATCATCTCTTCGAGGCTGATGCCGCCGTGCTGGAAGCTGTTGCGGTACAGACGCTCGTACTCGTGAAAGTTCGTCGGATAGACCAGGTAGAAGTTCTCGGTGGCCACGGCGTAGTTCTCGATCGTCCCCTGCCGCGGCAGCCGGTATTGCTCCGGATCCTTCATCAGGAAGACGTCCTTCTCGTCCACGCCCAGGTTGTCGCCGTACTTGTAGCGCACGTTCGAGCTGGTGTCGCGGTTACCGCGCACGGTCGTCGCCCGGCCGCAGAAGGCCGACCCATGGTCGGTGGTCAGCAGGATCGTGGCGTCGCCCTTGCGGGCCAGGTTCTTCAGCACCTCGAAGAGGCTGGAGTGCTCGAACCAGCTGCTCATCAGCGAGCGGAAGGCCGCCTCGTCGGGCGCCAGCTCCTTCAGGATCATCGACTGCGACCGGCCGTGAGCCATGATGTCCAGGAAGTTGTAGACGGCGGCGACGAGCCGCACGCCGTCCAGGGAGCCCATCTGCCGGCGCAGATTGTCGGTGTCGCGGGCGTCGAAGACCTTGTAGTAGCGATAGCTGTCGGCGGCCGGCGAGCCGGTGCGCTTCAGCAGCTCGCCCAGCAGGTCGGCCTCGTTGGCGTTCTTGGAATGCTGCTGCCGGCTGGAACCCTTCCACCAGTCGGGGTACATGCGCGCGATGTCCAGGGGATAGAGTCCGCTGAAGAGGGCGTTGCGCGCGAAGGGCGTGGCCGTGGGCAGGATCGACCAGTAGAGCCGGCGGTCCATGTGGAAGAAGGGCTCCAGCAGGGGCTCCACGTAGCGCCACTGGTCCAGCCGCATGCAGTCGATGATGATCCAGTAGACCGGCCGCCCCGACTCGATCTCGGGGGCCACCCAGGTGTTGAAGACGTCGGGGCTCAGCAGCGGGGCGTTCGCGTCGCCGGCCAGCCAGCCCCGGTAGTTCTCGCGCACGTAGCGGCTGAAGTGGCGGTTGCACTCGGCGGTCTGCTCCTCGTGGGTCGCCAGCAGGCCGTGGTCGCCGAAGCTGTAGAGGTCCAGGTCCCAGCCGACCATGTCGGAGTGGAGCTCCGCCCATTCCTGCGGCGTCGCGGCGGTGGCCGCCCGGTCGCCGACGTCGCGGTAGTGCGAGAGGAAATCGCGGGTCACCTGCTCGCCGCGGATGCGGCGGCCCTCGAGCAGGCGCTTCAGGGCCGACATGATCTGCAGCGGCGAGACCGGCTTGACGAGGTAGTCGTCGATGCGCTTGCCGATGGCCCGCGTCATCAGGTTCTCTTCCTCGCTCTTGGTGATCATGATCACCGGCACGTTCTCGCGGATCTTCTTGATCTCGGCCAGGGTCTCGAGCCCGCCCAGACCGGGCATCATCTCGTCCAGGAGGATGGCGTCGTAGCTCCGGTCGCGCAGCATCTCGAGGGCGTCGGCGCCGTTCGTGGCGCCCTCCACCTCGTAGCCCTTCTCGGCCAGGTAGACCGCGTGCGACCGCAGCTGTTCGATCTGGTCGTCGACCCAGAGGATCTTGAAAGCCAAGGTCCTACTCCTCCCCGGGCAGGCTGATCAGGAACGTGGTGCCCTTCGGCCCGGTATCGGCCACGTTGATCCTGCCGCCGTGATACTGCACGATGATGCGCTTGACCAGGGCCAGTCCCATGCCCCAGCCGCGACGCTTGGTGGTGAACCCCGGCTCGAAGATCCGGTTCCGGATGCGGGAAGGCACGCCGCCGCCGGTGTCGGAAACCGTGATCTGCACCGAGCCCCCGGGACCGTCGGCCAGTCCCACGGTGATCGTTCCCGGCCTGCCCTTCAACGCGTCGATCCCGTTCTTGACCAGGTTTTCGAGCACCCATTCCATCAGGTCGCGGTTGAAGCGGCAGCGATGACGGACGGCACCCTCGGCCCGCAGCTCCACGCCGCCGGCGATGTGGGGCAGGCGACGCTTGAAGTAGGCCAGTGTGGCCTCGCGCACCGCGCCGATGTCGTCGTCCTCGAGCAGCGGCGTCGAGCCGATCTGGCTGAAACGCTCCGAGACCTTGCCCAGGCGCCGCACGTCGGCGCCCAGCTCCTCGATGACGACGTCCTTCTGCGGTTGGCGGTCGCGCAGGATCTCGAGCCAGCCCATGATCGAGGTGATCGGCGTCCCCAGCTGGTGGGCCGTCTCCTTGGCCATGCCGGCGAAGAGGCGCTGCGCGTCGCCCTGCCGCTTCACGCCCAGGCCCCAGACGACCACCAGGAAGAAGCCGGCCAGGATCACCATCTCGGCCCAGGGCAGCCAGCGCACCTTGCGGGTCAGCGACGAATAGCCGTAATGCAGGGTGCCCAAGCGCTCGCCCACCGGGCCGATGATCGCGAAGGGCTCGTTCTCGCCGTCGTATTCGCGGACCAGTTCGAGCACGCGGTCGTAGTGCGGCTCGTTGCCCCCGGCCGGATCGATCACCAGCAGGTCGAGCATGTGCTCGGGCATCGGGATGCCCACGACCGGCTCGTTCCAGAGGATGGGCCGCCCCCGGTTGTCGGTGACGATGAAGGGCACCGCGATCTCGTCCAGGCGCAGGACCAGGTCCTCCAGCGCTCCCGGCGGCCCCTGCGAGATGTTCGTGCTCGCGAAGCGCGACAGCAGCCAGGTCGTCAGCTCCGCCTGCTCCTCGACCTCCGCCGCCAACCGGATCGTGAAGAAGCCGATCGCCAGGAAGATGAGGAGGCTCCCCGCCAACACGTAGACCGTGAAAAGGCGCCGCAGCGGGAATTTCCGGCGGAATCCGGACCAGGGCATCGCAGAGGCCTTCCGTTCAGCCAATATATTCGAGTCCGTCCAGGCGGCCACGCAGGACCGCGGGCAAACGGATGCGCCCGGTGCCCGTCTGGCCGTTCTCGAGCAGGGCGGCGAGCAGGCGGGGCAGGGCTACGCCGGAGCCGTTCAGGGTGTGGACGAAGCCCTTGCCCTCGGCGCCCTTGAAGCGGATGCCGGCGCGTCGGGCCTGGAAGTCCTCGAAGTTGCTGCATGACGAGACCTCGAGCCAGCGGCCGACGCCGGCCGACCAGACCTCCAGGTCGTAGCATTTGCTGGCCGCGAAGCTCAGGTCGCCGGTGGCGAGTTCGACGACCCGGTAGGGCAGCTCCAGGGCCTGCAGGACCGCCTCTGCGTCGGCGGTCAGCCGCTCGAGTTCGGCGAAGGACTCGTCCGGCTTCACGAAGGCCACCATCTCGACCTTGTTGAACTGGTGCACGCGCAGCAGGCCGCGGGTGTCCTTGCCCGCGGCCCCGGCCTCGCGCCGGAAGCAGGGCGAGTAGGCGACGTACTTCCGGGGCAGACTCGCGGCGTCCAGGGTCTGCCGGGCGTGGATGTTCGTCACCGGCACCTCGGCCGTCGGGATCAGGTAGAGGTCGTCCTGCTCGCAGCGGTACATGTCGTCGGCCAGCTTGGGCAGCTGCCCCGTGCCGGTCATCGCCTCCGGACCGACCAGGAAGGGGACGGCGACTTCCTCGTAGCCCTGTTCGCGGTGCAGGTCGAGCATGAAGTTGATCAGCGCCCGCTCCAGCCGGGCGCCCTCGCCCTTGAGCAGGGTGAAGCCCGACCCGCTCATGCGCGCCGCCGCCTCCAGATCCATCAGGCCCAGTTCGGCTCCGATCTCCCAGTGGGGCCGGATCGGGTAGCCCGGGTCGCGCCGTTCGCCCCAGGTCCGCACCAGGCGGTTGTCCTCTTCGCCGCCCTCGGGAGCGCCGGGATGGGGGATGTTGGGGATGCGCAGGTAGAGGGCCTCGACGGCGGCCTCGGCCTCGGCGGCCTCCGTCTTCAGGGCCTTGATCTCGGTCGCGATCTCCTTCATGCGGGCGATGTCGGCGGCGGTGTCCTCGCCGGCCTTGCGGCGGGCGGCGATCTCCTTGTTGGCCTTGTTGGCGTCGGCCTGCAGGGTCTCGACCCGCTGCAGGGCCTCCCGGCGGCGGGCGTCGCGCTCGTAGTAGGCTTCGATATCCACCGATTCGCGCTTCAGGGCGACGGCGCGGGTCACCAGTTCTCGGTTGTCGCGCAGGAACTTGCGATCGAGCACGGAAAGCCCTCCGCTCCCCCGCCCGGGGGAGTTATTCGTTGCAAAGGAAGGATTTGACTGCTAGAAGGGTATATACAATCGTCGGGAGCCGAGCAAGCCAAATCGGTTCCTTTTCCACCGTCCGACTCCCGGGAATCCGCCATGCAGCGCCGCGAACTCCTCTCCCGGCTCCGCGCCGCGCCCGCGCCGGAGCGCATCATCACCGCCCTGGACCTCCCCGTCGCCGCCGAGGCCCTGGACCTGGCCGCGAGGCTGGGCCCTGCGGCCCGCACCGTCAAGGTGGGCATGGAGCTCTTCACCGCCGCCGGTCCCGACGTGGTGCGCGATCTGACCGCCCGCGGCCTGGAGATCTTCCTGGACCTCAAGTACATGGACATCCCCAACACCGTCGCCGGCGCCGTCCGCGCCGCCGCGGGACTGGGCGTGTCGATGCTCACCCTGCACGCCCACGGCGGCCGGCGGATGCTCGAGGCCGCCGTCGAGGCCGCGGCGACGGCACCGCCCGGACCGCTCGGGCGCCGCCCCGCCCTGCTGGCCGTGACGGTGCTGACGAGCCTGACCGAGGCCGAACTGGACGAGGCCGCCCCCGGCGGCGGCCCCCTGCCCGGCCGCATCGAACGCCTGGCCCGCCTGGCCCGCGACGCCGGCTGCGACGGCGTCGTCTGCTCTCCCGCCGACCTGCCGGCCCTGCGCGGCGCCCTGGGCGACGACCTGCTGGCGGTGACGCCGGGCGTGCGCCCCGCCGCCGCCGCCGCGGACGACCAGCGCCGCACCGCCACCCCCGCCGCGGCCCTGGCCGCCGGCGCCGACTTCCTGGTGATCGGCCGACCGATCACCCGCGCCGAGGACCCCGGCGCCGCCCTGCGGCGCATCAGCGAGGAGCTGTCCCGCCCATGAGCGAACCGATGAACGAGCAGCGGATCCTGGACCTCATGGCCGAGCTCGGCGCCCTGAAGAAGGGGCACTTCCTGCTGAGCAGCGGGTTGCACAGCGACACCTACTTCCAGTGCGCCCAGGTCCTGCAGTTTCCCGACCTGGCCTCGGAACTGGGCCGCATGATCGGCGCGTCCCACGATCCCCTGGACATCGACCTGGTGGTCTCCCCCGCGCTCGGCGCCGTGCTCCTGGGCCACGAGGTCGCCCGGGCTCTCGGCCGCCGCTTCGTCTTCACCGAACGGCAGGAGGGGAAGATGACCCTGCGCCGGGGCTTCGCCATCGAGCAGGGCGAACGGGCGCTGATCGTCGAGGACGTGGTCACGCGCGGCACTTCGACGCGCGAGGTCGCCGCCCTGGTCGAGGCCGCCGGCGGCGTGGTCCAGGGCGTGGCCTGCCTGGTCGACCGCACCGGCGGCGACGTCGAGTTGCCGGCCGCCATACGCTCCCTGGCCCGCGTCGACGTCGTGGCCTGGCAGCCGGAGTCCTGCCCCCTTTGCGCCAAGGGCTCGCCGGCGGTCAAGCCCGGCAGCCGGACGCGCTGAACCATGCGGTCCCGGCGGCGGACAGCGGCGGCCCTGGCCTGCGCCCTCGGCTTCGTCGCGGTCTGGGCCGCCCTGAACCCGGTCGTCCCGCCCCTGCCGACCAGCGACCTCTACACCCACCTCGGCGTCGCCCGCCACCTGCTGGCGGGCGACGGCTTCGTCAACGACGTCGTCGTGCCGCTGTCGCTGGCCTTCCCCGAAGCCGCCTCGGTGCCCCAACCGCTGCTGCACCGCCCCCCCGGCTACCCGCTGCTGCTGACGCTGCCGGTGCTGGGCGCGGGCGGGGATCCGGCGCGCGCCGTTGACCTCGTCAGGCTGCTGCACCTGCTCCTGCTGCTGGTCCTGGCCGGGACCGGGACCGCCGCCCTGCTGCGGCGGCGCGCTGGGGCGGCCGTCGCGCCCTGGCTGGCCGTGCTGGCCCTGAACCCGCTGCTGGCGATGACCGCCGTCTGGGGCGAGGTCGAGGTCCCCGCCGCCTTGCTGCTGCTGCTGCTGTGGCTGCGCCTGCGCGGTCCGGCCCGCGGCCTCGCCACCGCCCGCGCGGCGGCCCTGACCGGCCTGCTGGCGGCCGCCACGGCCCTGCTCCGCGCCGATCTCTTCTGGGTGCCGCTGCTGTGGCTGTTCGCGGCCCGCCCCTGGCGCCGGCCGCGCCGGTTGGGCGTCTGCCTGGGCTCCTGGCTGGCCCTGCTGGCCCCGTGGCTGATCCGCAACGCCGTGGTCGCCGGCAACCCCTTCTTCACGCTGCAGGCCTGGGGAGAGCACCTGAAGCAGACTCCCGAATGGCCGGACTATTCCATCTACCGCTCCCTGTCCCCGGAATCCCTTGCCCAGACCCTGCGCGAACGCCCCGAAATCGTCGCCGCCAAGCTGCGTGTCGGCCTGCGTTACTTCGCCGCGCGCAGCGGGCAGTGGCTGCCGTGGCCGATGTGGGCCGCGGGCCTGGCCGCCCTGGCCGCGCCCCGGCTCCGGAGGGCCGTCCGGCGCCTGCGGCCGCGGCCCGTGGCGCTGCTGCTGCTGACCACGGGGCTGCTCGTCGTCGCCTACGCGCCGCTGTCGCATACGCTGCGCTATCTGGCGGTCATGCTGCCGGCCCTGTCCTGGGAGATCTGGTTGGAGCTGGCGGTCCGGCTGCGCGCGCGCCGGACGGGCGGGAACGAACTCGGACGAGCCCTGATCCTGGCGGGCGCGGCGACAGCGGCGCTGGTCCTGGCCCCCTGCCGCATGCCGGGCTGGGAGGCCGCGCGAGCCGAGGCGCAGGCCCTGGCCCCGACGCTGGCGCCGGCCCTGACGCGCCTGGACGCGGCGGCGCCGGGTCCGATCTTCACGGACAGCGCCGCCCTGCTGTGGCACGGCGGCCGGTCGGGGGTGTGGGCGCCGGAGGATCCGGCGGTCTTGGCGGAGCTGCGCCGACGCCTGCCCGAGCTGGCGTCGGCGCCGATCGTCCTGCAGTTCGAGGAAGCGCCGGGCCTCAGCCGCTGAAGATCAGCACCAGCCCGCCGAGCAGACAGAGGGGCAGGGCGAGCACCACGAGCAGGACGGGCAGAGTCGCCGCGAAGACGCCGCCGATCAGCAGCAGCAGGGGAATGCCGACGACCAGGAAGAGCAGGCCCTTGGTCATGAAAAGGAGCAGCTTGACCGGCAGCAGCACCACGGCGAAGACCAGCTTCAGCAGCAGCAGTCCCACCGAGAGCAGCACCATCAACGCGACCAGGCCGACGATGAGTTCGATGAACATGGGATCCTCCGTTTCCATGCGGTGAAGCGAAGCGTCACCGTCTCCCTACGCGAGCCCGCCGCCGCGGGTTTCCCGCCCCCCGCATGAAACCACGCCTTGAATCTTGACTCAGCAGAAAATTTTGACATTGTAGATTAAAAATTGTATTAAAGTATGGTAGAATAATGATCAGGCATCAAAAAAGAAGCTGCCAACATCGGTGACTTCCCCGGGATTCGGCTAGGCCAGCGCTACCTCAGAGGGCTCGGGTGACCATGTGGCGGCTTCTTGACAGCGGGGGCCCGCAAATGCGGGCCCCCTCTTCTTATCTTCCCGATGCCGCGGCGGGCTACTCCTTGGCGAAGAGGCTCGCGGGCAGATCCGGGTTCGGAGTGAAGTCCTCGAGCACGCCCGTGGCGAACTCCTTGTCGTCGTGCAGGATGACCTGCGAGCGGGCCATCTTGAAGCCGCCGAAGTCGGCGAAGTCGTCGTACATCACCTTCTGCGTGACGGGGCTCTTGGTGACGGGATCCTCGCCCGGCCCCTGCTTGACCACGGGCAGGCCAGTCGCCGCGTCGAAGTAGAAGAGGATGTAGTCCGATCCGGCGCCGGTCACATGGACCGGGTCGCAGAGCTTGCCGCCCATCTCGGACTGCGGCAGGGCCTGGCAGTGCAGCGCCGCGTGGTCGCGCAGGACGCTGATCATGTCGCCGGCCATCTCCTCCTTCATCTTCTTCAGGTCCTCGCCGGTGATGTCCTGCACGCCCATGGGGCCCTTGGCCCAGGCCGCGTCTCCGTCCATGGCCTGCGCCATCTCGCCGAAGGGCGTCTTCTGGTCCAGGCGCATGCGGTCGGGGTAGGCGACGGCCTGGGTGACGCCGAAGTGCAGGGCCATGCCCTGGATCTCCAGGTCCAGGCCGAGCTCGGAGCGCCAGGACTTCAGGCCCGCCAACGCGTCGCCGCCGACGGCCTTGGCGGCGCGGTCCAGCAGCTCCTGGCCGCGGGCCAGGCTCTCGGGCGTGGCCGGCGGCAGGTCCATGGCGATGTCGGGCTGGGGGATCGCGATGTCGATCGTGTTGACGGTCCCGTACTTGCTCAGGTCGCCGTCGAAGCCCTCGGGGTTGCCGACGACCAGGATCGACAGGTCGTCGGGGCGCCAGACGGCCTGGCAGGCCTCGAGGACGCGGGCGGCGGTCATCTCCTGCACGTCGCGGCGGAAGCGGTCCAGGAAGTCCGCGGGGTAGCCGTACATGTCGAAGAGGACCAGCCGGTCCAGGATCTCCCGCTTGGTGTCGTAGTTGAAAACGTCGCTGTTCAGCAGCCCGTCGACGGCCTGCTTCAGCTCGGCCTCGGTCACCGGCTCGGTGACCATCAGCCGGATCTGCTCCAGGATGACGTCGATCGCCTGCTCGGTGGTCTCGAGCTTGGTGCCGACGAAGGCGGTGAAGACGCCGGGGAAGCGCCAGCCGGTGCCGGACTGGCTGCCCGTGGCGTAGGCCAGGCCGCGGTTACTGCGCACCTCGACGAAGAGCCGGGAGGCGAAGCCGCCGCCCAGGATGCTGTTGGCGACCTCGATCGCGGCGTAGTTGGGATCGTCCTTGCGGATGCCCGCGTGGCCCAGCACGACGGTCGACTGGGTCAGGTCGTCCTTCCCCGCCACGTTGACCGTGCGCGGGAAGGAGGGCATCGCGGGGTCGGGGGGCAGGTCCGTGGTGGCCGGGCCCCAGCCCGCGAAGGCCTCTTCGATCTTCGCGACCATGGCGTCGGGCTCGAAGTCGCCGATCACGACCAGATAGACCCGCTCCGGATGGAAGTAGCGCTCGTGGAAGTCCACCAGGTGCTGGCGGGTGATGCCGGCCAGGGTGGCGTACTCCTCGATCGTGCCCATCGGGTGGTCGGCGCCGAAGATCATGCGGCGGAACTCACGGAAGGCGATCTGCATCGGCTCGTCGTTGCGCCGCGAGATGCCCGCTTTGTGCTGGCTCATCGCCAGGTCGATCTTGTCCTGGTCGAAGCGGGGATGCATCAGGATCTCGGCCAGGATCTCCAGCGCCTTGTCTGCGTCCTCGGTCAAGGCCGAGAGGTAGGCGCCGCCGGTGGCGTTGCCGACCCAGGTCTCGACGGCGGCGCCCATGGCCTCGACCATCGCGTCGATCTCGTCCCCGCTCCACTTCTCGGTGCCGCCGGTGCGCAGCACCTCGCCGGTGACCGAAGCCAGCCCCGTGAGCTCTGCCGGCTCGTAGATCTTGCCGGCCTGGATCGTGGCCGACAGCTCGACCAGGGGCAGTTCGTCGTCCTTGGCCAAAAACAGGGTCATGCCGTTGTCCAGCTCGACCCGCTGGTAGTCGGGCAGGGTGATCTCGCCCAGTTCGGGATAGTCGAACTTCTCCCAGGGCTTCTTCCGACCGGCGTCCGCGGGCGCGGCCATCGCCGCCACCACGAGCATCAGCAGCAGGCAACCCGCCGCACGTTTCAAGTATCCGCTCATCTCGGATCCTTTCTCCGCCGCCTCGGGGGCGGCGATATTCTCGGCCCGCCCCTAATCCGAAACGGTCTCGATGTAGACGACCGTGCGGTTGTTGGGGGTGAAGATCTCCTCGGCGACGCGCTGAACGTCGGCGGTCGTGACGGCATCGATCTTGTCGAGCTGCGTGAACATCAGGCGCCAGTCGCCCAGCTTGCCCTGGAAGTAGGCCATCTGGCCGGCGAGGCCCTGGTTGCCGTCGAGCGAGCGGATGAAGTTGGCCCGGGCGCGTCGCTTGACGCCGGCCAGTTCCTCTTCGGTGACGCCGTCGGCGACCAGACGATCGATCTCGGCGAAGAGCAGCTCCTCGACCTCGAGCGCGGTGACGTCCTTGGCGGGGATGATGCCGAAGGTCATGTGCGCCGGATACTTGTTGTCGGGGAAGCCGGAGAAGCAGAAGGCCTGCGAGGCCTTCTTGGTCTCCTTGACCAGCTTCGTGTAGAGGCGGCTCGTGCGGCCCTGGCCCAGGATGTCGGCGATCGCCTCGTAGACCGGGGTGTCGGGGTCGTGGATGCTGCCGACGTGGAAGCCGCAGGCGTAGAGGGGCTGGGCGGTGTGCTCGATCACCTGGCGCCGCTCGCCGCGCTGCACGGGCTCGCGGGTCTCGACGACCGGCGGCTCCGCAGCCGAGACCTTGGCGAAGTACTTCTCGGCCAGCTTCTTGACCTCGTCGAAGTCGACGTCGCCCACCACGGCCACGGTCATGTTCTTGCCCACGTAGTGCTCGTTGTAGAAGCGCTCGCAGTCGGGGCGGGTGATCGTGTTGATGTCGCTCATCCAGCCGATGGTCGAGTGGTGGTAGGGATGAGCCATGAAGGCCAGGTTCTGGTACTGCTCCAGGAGCATGCCGAAGGGGCTGTTGTCGGTGCGCATGCGGCGCTCCTCGGTCACCGGTCCGTCCTTCTCGGTGTAGAACTCCCGGAAGACGGGGCTGCCCATGCGGCCCCCCTCGAGGTAGGCCCACAGCTCGAGCCGGTTCGAGGGGAAGCTGTAGAAGTAGGTGGTGTTGTCGGTCCAGGTGCCGGCGTTCATGCCCTTGCCGCCGTTGTTCTCGACGATCTGGCCGAACTCGTTGCTCACCACGTAGCTCCGGGCCTCGTCGCGCGCCTGCGCGAAGGCCTCCTCGAGCGTCGCCAGCATGTCGGGATCGGCGGCGGCGCCCTTGGCCTTCTCCGCCTTCAGCGCGATGTAGGCGGCGTCCTCGGCCGCCATCGCCGCGCGTTCCTTCTTGATGTCCTCGGTCCCGATCTCGTCGGTCCCCTTGAAGGCCATGTGCTCCAGGATGTGGGCGATGCCGGTGATGCCGGTCACCTCGTCCGAGCTGCCGACGTTCATGTAGGTGTTGAAGGTGAACACGGGAACGTCGTGCTTCTCGAGCACGATGAAGTGCACCCCGTTGTCCAGGGTGAACTCCCGGACCTGGCCGGCCAGGTCCTGGTAACCGGCCGCGACCGGGCCGGCGGCCAGCATCAGCAGCAGGCCGACCAGGGTCGCGACACGCAAGGAATGGAATCTGGGCATCGAGGCCTCCCTCGTTGTGATCCGGCTAGGGCTGCCACGAAGAGACGCAGCGGCCCGAAACCGGGTACGGTCTGGCGCCCGGCGGGGCCGGGACGTGGATTGCGGCGGGGTGAGCGACAATCTAGGCGGAAACCGCCGGGCTGCACGCTATCATCGCGACGGCGGGCTGTCAAATCCGGGATGGCGGAGCGCTCAGACAGGGGCTGTCGGGGTCGACGAAGCGCCAGGGGCGGCCGCGGGCGGTGCGGACGCCGATGCGCGGGCCGGCGACGACCCGCTCCGGCGGGCGGTCCCCGGGCCGGATGATGAGCCGGGGACCGGCCAGGGACTCGCCGTCCCAGCCGCGATCGATGCCGAAGGCCCGGCAGAGCTTGCCGGGACCGTCGCAGAGACCGCCGGCGCCGGGCGCCGGGCCGCGCCGCCGCGCCATCGTCGCCAGGCCGGTCAGGGGCTCGACGGCCCGGATCAGCACCGCGCCGGCCTCCCCCTCAGGCTCGGTGACGGCGTTCAGGCAGTGGTGCACGCCGTAGATCAGATAGACGTAGGCCCGGCCCGGCGGCCCGAACATCACGGCGCTGCGGGGCGTGGGACCGCCTGCGGCGTGGCTGGCCGGATCGTCGGCGCCGCGGTAGGCCTCGACCTCGACGATGCGGCCCGAGACCCGCCCGCGGCCGGTCCCGGCCGCCAGGACGGCGCCCACCAGGTCGCAGGCCACCGCGGGGGTCGGGCGGGCGAAGAAGGAGATGGGAAAGGCTCGGAGCATCTAGCGGAAGATCTCCTTGCGGCGCAGCAGCCAGCAGCCGACGGCTACGGTCACGACCACCACCCCGACGAGCACCAGCAGCGAATGCCAGGCCGAGGGCGGCACCTCGTTGAAGAGCACGCGCTGCACCTCGGCCAGCAGGTTCGGCATGCTCGGCGTGCCCTCGGTCGGGTTGCGGATCAGGTTGCGCAGGTGGAAGACCACCGTCAGCTCCTTCAACCGCAGCGGCGCGTTGCCGCTGATCGACTCCCAGCCGAAGGCGAAGAGGATCGCCGGCAGCATCGGCTTGCGCAGCCAGGTGCCGACCGCCGCGAAGACCGCCGTATAGACGAAGGCGCCGAGCACGATGATCACGCAGGTGCCCACGTACATGCGCAGGAACGCCAGGTTCACGACGCCGAAGTTGCCGACGACGATCACCAGGAAGCAGACCGCCAGCGAAGCGACCAGCAGCGTGGCCGCCACGGTCTGCGCGGCCCACAGGCGGCCGATGTAGATCGACACCCGGCTCAGCGGCCGGGTCCAGTAGTAGATGATCGTCCCCTCGTCGATCTCCTCGGCGATCGCCGACAGCCCGAAGGCCAGCGAGACCAGCGCCACCAGGAAATGCACGTAGACCATGCCGCTGAGGTTGGCCAGCAGCAGCGCCGCGGGGATGGCGTCGCCGCCGTCCAGCAGGCGCCATGCCAGGGTCAGCAGCACAGGCAGCAGCATGACCAGGCCCACCGAGTAGACGCGCTTGCGCCGCACCATCTCGCGGAACGAGAAGAAGCCGATCCAGAAGGCCGCCGGACACAGGCCCAGGGGACGGTCGGCGGGGGCTGCGGGGCGCAGGGGGGCTTCGCTCATCTCAGTCTCCCACCAGGTAGTCGAAGACGGCCTGCAGGTTGTCGTCCAGGGTCTCGAACTCCGACACCGCCAGCTCGTGCTCCAGCAGCCAGCCGGGCAGGGCGCTGTAGAACGAGAGCGCCTGGTTGGTGCGGGCGACGACGCGGCCCAGGTCGTCCAGCTCGACGCCCACCACCAGGTCGCGGCCGGCCAGGAACGACGCCAGCCGCCGCGGCTCGTCGCTGTGCAGGGCGACGATCGTGGGCTGGTTGCGGATGTGGTCGCGGATCTCGGTGATGTCGCCCTCGGCCAGCAGCTTGCCGTGGTGGATGAGTACGATCGAGCGGGTCATGGTCTCGATCTCGGGCAGGATGTGGCTCGAGACGACCACGCCGCAGCCGCTCCCGCCCAGCTCGCGGACCAGGTCGATGATCTCGCGTCGCGAGACCGGGTCCATGCCGTTCAGGGGTTCGTCCAGGAAGATGATGTCCGGCTCGTGGGCCAGGGCCTGGGCCATCTTCAGCTTCTGGCGCATGCCCTTGGAATAGGCGCCGATCCGCTTGTCGGCGGCGTCGGACAGCCGGACCAGGCCCAGGGCCCGGTCGCTGCGCGCCCGGACCTCCTCGCCGGGGAAGCCCATCAGACGCAGCATCAGCGACATGAACTCGCGCCCGGTCAGCCAGTCGAAGAGGGCGTCGCTCTCGGGGCAGAAGCCCACCCGGCGGAAACCGCCGACGTCGCGGCGCAGGCGGCGGCCGCCGACCTCGATCCGGCCCTGGCTGGGCGTGATCAGTCCCGCCATCAGCTTGAAGAGGGTGGTCTTGCCGGCGCCGTTCAGGCCCAGCAGCCCGGTCACTCCCGGCCCGATGGACAGCGAGCAGTCGTTGACGGCGATCACCTCGCCGAACCACTTGCTCACCCGGTCGGCCTGCAGCAGCGCCCCGGCGTTCACGAGACCACCTCCACGGGACGGATGCGGCGGCGCAGCACGGCGACGGCGGCCAGCGTCAGGATCACGGCCTGCAGCAGGCTGAACCAGGGCGAAATGGACGTCAGGGCGGGCTCGGCGGAGAAGAAGAGCGAGCCCAGGTTCTCGTACATCCCCGGAAAATTGCAGATCTCGAGGCGGGCGTCGAACATCGCCATGATGTCGGCCAGCCCGTCGCTGCCGGCGTAGAGCAGCACCCACCAGAGCACGACGAAGACGGTGCGGCGGCCCAGCGACGAGAGCGCGAGCAGGATCAGCGCCAGGCTGACCCCCGAGAGGATGCAGAAGGCGGTGGCGCGCAGGGGGACCAGCAGGAGCATCTCGACGCCGACGTCGCCGCTGGTCACCAGGTAGCCGAAGACGCTCAGGGCGTAGACCGGGAAGAGGGTCACCGCGAAGTAGAAGAAGAGGATGATCGCCGTCTTGCCCGCCACGTAGTCGATCAGGGTCAGGGGTCGGGCGAAGTAGAGGGCGAGCCCGTTCTCCTCGCGATCGCGGGTCACCAGGCGGGCGCCGATCAGGGCCAGCACGATCAGGACGAAGGGCCCCTGCCAGAAGAGGAAGGCCCGGAAGCCCTCGGGCGTGATGTCGGTCCAACTGCCGCCGAGCAGGCGGGCCAACTCCCCTACCTTCCAGGTGAAGTAGAGGATGCCCGCCTTGACCACCGCCGGCACCCAGGCCACCACCAGCAGCAGCAGGAAGCCGCGCCGCTTCAGGGGCTCGGCGATGCCGCGGCGCGCGATGGCCCACCAGGCCGGCGCGGCGTGTCCGCCGGAGTGCTCCCAGTGCCTGTATCCCCGTTCGTAGACCGGCATCGCTACTCCCCGCCGTCGACGAGCTTGAAGAAGAGGTCCTCGAGGGTCTCGGTGCGCAGTTGCAGCCGGCGCAGGGCGTAGCCGCTCTCGACGGCCGCCCGCAGCACCGGCCCGGTGCCCTCGTCCGGGGGCAGGCCGATGCGCAGCAGCCGTCCCTCGGCCTCGGCGGCGCCCCCGGCCCTGCGGACGGCGTCCAGGAAGCCCTGCTCGTTGCCGAAACCCTCGGCGATGTAGACGCGCTCGGCGCCGTCGTCCACCGCGCCGATCCCGACATGGTCCAGGAGCCGTCCCTCGCGCAGGACCAGGATCTCGGAGCAGACGGCCTTGACGTCGGCCAGCAGGTGGGTCGAGAGGATCACGCCCAGGCCCTTGGCGCCGGCGAGATCGTTGACGAGGTCCAGCATCGACAGGCGGCCCTTGGGGTCGAGGCCGCTGGTCGGTTCGTCCAGGAAGAGCCAGTCGGGATCGTGGACCAGGGCCTGGGACAGCTTCAGGCGCTGGCGCATGCCCTGGCTGTAGGTGTCGGCCAGCCGGTAGCGCTCATCGGCCAGCCCGACGTAGTTCAGCACTTCGTGGGCCCGCTGCAGGGCGTCCGAGGTCGGCATCCCGCCCAGTTCGCCCAGGTAGGCCACCATCGCCACGCCGCTCATGCCGGGGATGATGCCGCCCCGCTCGGGCATCCAGCCCACGTGGCGCCGGGCGCGACGGGGGGCGCGGGCCATGTCGTGGCCCATGACCGTGACGCCGCCCGCCACCGGCGGCAGGTGGCCGAGCAGCACGCGCAGCAGGGTCGTCTTGCCGGAACCGTTGGGCCCGAGCAGGCCGACGGCCTTCTTCTCGAGGCTGAAGGACACGTCCTTGAGCACGGGAGGGCCGCCGTAACCGGCGTCGAGACGGCGGGCTTCGATGGCGGAGCCGCTGCTGTTGACTTTGTCGTCCATGGCTCCCATTATGAATTCTGGCAACCAGTTAGCGTTCCCGATCACGAACGCGGTAGTTACGCCGCGCCGGAGCGATTGTTTCAGAGACGCCCGGATATGCAAGTTCTTTTCCGCGCCGCCGGCCACGACGCCGCCGGCAAGGAGGTGCCATGCCCCCCACCCGGATCAAGACCGCCGAGTCGGTGACGCCCGGCCACGCCGACAAGCTCTGCGACCTGATCGCCGACGCCGTCCTGGACGCCGTCCTGGCCGAGGACCGCTTCGCCCGCGTCGCCTGCGAGGTCATGGTGACCACGGGGATGGTCGTCGTGGCCGGCCAGATCACGACCAAGTGCTACGTCGACATCGCCGGCGTCGTGCGCGAGACGATCCGCAGCGTGGGCTATTCCGACCCCGCGACGGGCTTTTCGCACGAGAGCTGCGCGGTGGTCGTGCTGCTCGAGGAACAGTCCTCCGCCGTCTCGGCCGGGGTGGACCGCAAGGGCGCCGGCGACAGCTCCGTGGTCTTCGGCTTCGCCACCGACGAGGGCGCCCGGCTGCCCGTGGACTGCCACCTGATGCCGGTCACCCCCTACCTGGCCAACCGTCTGACCGAGCGCCTGACCGCGGTCCAGGCCGGTGGCAAGCTGCCCTACCTGTACCCGGACGGCAAATGCCAGATCTCGGTGGCCTTCGCCGGCGACCGCCCGCAGAGGCTGGCCCACGTCGTCCTGGCCGCCCACCACCGCGAGTCGGCCGACCTGGCCCAGGTCCGGCGCGACCTGAAGCGCCTGGTGATCAAGCCCGTGCTGGGCCCCACCGGCCTGATGGACGACCGGACCGAGGTCGTGATCAACCCGATCGGCCCCTTCGTCGACGGCGGGCCGCGGGGAGACGCCGGCGTCACCGGCCGCAAGGTCACGGTGGACTGCTACGGCAACTGCTGTCCCCACGGCGGCAGCGCCCTCTGCGGCAAGGATCCCACCCAGCCCGACCGCACCGGCAGCTACGGCGCCCGCTGGGTCGCCAAGCACCTGGTCGCCGCCGGCCTGGCCCGCACCTGCGTGGTCGAGACGGCCTACGTGATCGGCCGCGTCGATCCCCTCTACGTGCGGGTCGACAGCCGCGGCACCGGCGCCCTGCCGGACGCCCGCCTGACCGCGATCGTCGCCGAGCGCTTCGACCTGTCGCTGGCCGGCATCATCGAGGCCCTGGACCTGCGCCGGCCCATCTACACGCCCACCGCCGCCGGCGGCCATTTCGGCCGCACGGGCGGGGACTTCCCCTGGGAGGACCTGCCCCTGCTGGCGGAGCTGAAGAGCCTCAGGCCCGCGAAGTCGCGCCGCTAGGAGGGACGACCATGGTGAAGAAGAAGAAGGCCGGGAACGACTGGGGTTTCAGCACCCTCTGCATCCACGGCAAGAAGCATACCGACAAGCACGACACGGGACGGCCGATCCGCGCCGTGTCGACGCCGATCTTCCAGAGCTCCACCTTCGCCTTCGAGAACGCCGACCACGGCGCCGCCATCTTCGCGGGCGAGGATCCGGGCTACGTCTACACGCGGCTGGGCAACCCCACGCAGGCGGCCTTCGAGGTCGAGATGGCCTACCTGGAGGGCGGCGAGGCCGCCCTGGCCCTGGCCAGCGGCATGGCCGCCGCGACGACCGCGGTGCTGACCTGCTGCCGAGCCGGCGAGCACATCGTCGCCGGCGACACCCTCTACGGAGGCACGCACCAGCTCTTCACCCAGACCCTGCCCCGCCTGGACATCGCGGTCACCGAGATCGACGCCCGCGACCCGGAGAACTTCGCGCGGGCGATCACCGACAAGACGCGGCTGGTCTACCTCGAGACCCCGGCCAACCCCACCCTGGTGCTGACGGACATCGCGGCGGTGGCCGAGATCGCCCACGCCAAGGGCGTGCCGGTGCTCGTCGACAACACCTTCTGCACCCCCTACCTGCAGAACCCGCTGTCGCTGGGCGCGGACATCGTCCTGCACAGCGCGACCAAGTACATCGGCGGCCACGGCGACACTGTGGCCGGCGTCCTGGTCGGCAAGGCCGACTGGATCATGCAGGCCCGCATGGAGACGCTGCGCGACGTCGGCGGCTGCATCTCGCCCTTCAACGCCTGGCTGCTGCTGCGCGGCCTGAAGACCCTGCCGGTGCGCATGGACCGGCACCAGCGCAGCGCCATGGAGATCGCCCAGTTCCTCAGCTACCATCCCAAGGTCGAGGACGTGATCTACCCCGGGTTGTCCTTCCACCCCCAGCACGCGCTGGCCGGGCGCCAGCAGCGGGGCTTCGGCGGCATGATCAGCTTCATGGTCGCGGGGGGGCGCGCGGCGGGCAAGGTCGTGCTGGACGCGGTGGAACTGTGCACCCTGGCCGTGAGCCTGGGCGACGTGGACACCCTGATCGAGCATCCCGCCAGCATGACCCACTCCACCTACAACGACGCCGACCTGAAGAAGGTCGGCATCGATCCGGCGATGATCCGGCTGTCGGTGGGGCTGGAGGACGTCGACGACATCATCGCCGACCTGCGCCAGGCCCTGGCGCGCATCTGACGCGCGGCCTCAGGCCAGGGGGAAGAAGACGGAGCGGAGGGGATCGCCCCTCCGCTCCCTGCATGCTACGGACCCCGACGGGGCCGCGCCGTCGTTTCAGTTCGACTGCGTCGCGGGCTCCTCGCCCGCGCGGCTCAGCTGCTCGGCGTTCCACTCCTCGGCCAGGGACAGCAGCCCGGCCAGGCTGTCGGCCTGCTTGAAGAGGTCCAGCGTCCGGTGCAGCTGCTCGTCGCGCTCGATGGCCACCTTGTAGGCCGCCTCGGAGCCGAACTCCCGCCGCATCACCTCGCGGCGGATTCCCAGGTCGATGTAGTCCCGGTTGGCCGCGAGCAGCGAGTCCGAGAGGCTCAGCTCGTAGAAGCCCAGGTACTCCTCGATGCGCTCGCGGTCCTTCAAGAAGGAATCGAACTCGGCGCGCACGGCGTCGTCCACGCGGAAGTCCTCGGTCACCGGATGGCGGGCCGCCCAGAAGCTGGCGAAGCTGAACAGGGCTCCATCGCGTTCCAGGGCGACCTCGAAGTCGGTCAGGAAAGGCTGGTCGATCTCGATGTCGGGGGTCACGCCGCCGCCGCCGTAGACCATGCGCCCGGACTCCGTCTCGTAGGTCTCCTTCTCGTGGCGGGCGGTCTCCTCGACCTCGGCCTCGTCCTCGCTCCGGGCCTCGGCATGGGCCGCGATCACGGCTTCCTCCTGGTCGCGCGGCCGGTCCTTGTGGATCGACCGGCCCGAAGGCGTGTAGTACTTGGCCGTGGTCAGCTTCAGGGCCGAGTCCTCGCTCAGGCGGTAGACGGTCTGCACCGACCCCTTGCCGAAGGTCGTCTTGCCGACGACCAGCGCCGAGTCGTGGTCCTGCAGCGCGGCGGTGACGATCTCGCTGGCCGAAGCCGACGAGCCGTTCACCAGCACGACGATCGGCACCCGGTTGAAGACGTGGTCGGCCTTCTCGGCGTGATAGGTCCGGTTCTGGGCCCGGATGCGGCCCTTCGTGTAGACGATCAGATCGCCCTCGTCCAGGAAGAGTTCGCTGACCTCGTAGGCCGCGTCGAGCAGCCCGCCCGGGTTCCAGCGCAGGTCCAGCAGCAGGCCCTTCATGCCCAGGGCCTCGAGCTGCTCCAGCTTCTCGCGCATCTCCTGCTTGGTCGTGCGCGAGAAGTTCTGCACGCGCATGTAGCCGACGTCGTCCATCATGAAGGCGTAGGGCACGCTCTCCAGCTTGATGATGTCGCGGGTCAGGGTCAGCGGGAAGGGCGCGTCGAAGCCCTCGCGCTTGATCACGATCGACACCTGGGTGCCGGGATCGCCGCGCAGCAGGCCGACGGCGTCGTCGCTGGTGAAGTCCCGCGTCGACTCGCCCTCGATCTCGACGATCTGGTCGCCGCCGCGGATGCCCATCAGGAAGGCCGGCGTCCCCTCGATCGGCGAGACGACGGTCGGGTAGTGGTCGCGGATGTTGATCGTGATGCCCAGGCCGCCGAATTCGCCTTCGGTGGACATCATCAGGTCCTCGTAGAAACGGGGCGGCAGGTACTGGGAATGCTCGTCGAGGTGGCGCACCATGCCCTCGATGCCCGCTTCGAGGAGTTCCTGGGCGTCGACGTCGTCGACGTAGCTCCAGTAGATCCGCTCGTAGACGTTGCCGAGGACCTTCAGCCCCTCGATCAGCTGCTGGCGCTTGTTGCCGCGCTCGGGCTCCTGGGCTGAGGCCGGGCGGCCGAAGGGCGCCGCGACGAGAAGGATCAGGAAAAGGGCGGCGGCGCTGCGGAGCCGTGGCCGGGAGGTGGTCGCCAGGTGTCTCATTTGGGTCGCTTTCGTTGCAGTATCGGTCCCGCGAGCCGGATCCTTGCTATAGGAATACGTATTTATATGGCTTTCAGCAATTCATGTTCCATTTCCCGTAAACGGGCCAAAGCCGCGTCCAGCACCGCGTCGGGGGAAAGGGCGGCATCGAGGACGCAATAGCGGGATAGCCCGGAATCCGCCATCGCCCGGTAGGCCGCGTAGACGCGGTCGTGGAAGGCCGCCGACTCCTTTTCCAGCCGGTCCGGCTCGCGTCCCGCCATGCGCCGGCGGCCGGCTTCCGGGGGCAGCAGGCAGAGGAAGGTCCGGTCGGGAGTCGCGCCGGCCACGGCGAAGTCGTTCAGGCGGTGCACGGCGGCCCAGCCCAGCCGGCGGCCGCCGCCCTGGTAGGCCACCGAGGCGTCGGCGTAGCGGTCGCAGATCACGATCCGGCCCTCGGCCAGGGCCGGGAGCACCTTCTCGCGGACCAGCTGGGCCCGGCTGGCGACCATCAGCAGCAGTTCGGTCTCGGCGCTCATCCCGGCCAGAGCGGGGTCCAGCAGGATCTCGCGCACCCGCTCGCCGACGGCCGTGCCGCCCGGCTCGCGCAGCAGCAGCGGCGGATCGCCGACGGCCGCCAGCCGCTCCGCCAGGCTCCGGATCAGCGTGGACTTGCCGCTGCCCTCGGGGCCCTCGAAGGTCAGCAGCAGCCCGGGCAGGCCGTGGGACGGCGCGGGGCGGGCGGGAAGATCGATGTCCGCGCTCACGACGTCCCTCCCCCGGCGGGCGGGTCTCCGGCGTCCTCCTCCTGCAGCCGTCGGCTGGTGTCGACGATCCGCTGCAGCGTCGTCAGCACCGTGGCCACGGCCAGGACGGCCAGCACGAGTTCGAGCACCCGCCAACCCAGCATCATGCCCAGGACCAGCAGCACGATGCGCTCGGGCCTCTGCAGCCAGCCGCCGAAGCAGGACGAGCCCAGGCCCTCGGCGCGGGCGCGGGCGTAGCTGGTGGTCAGCGACCCCGCCAGGGCGAGGACGATCATCAGCACCGCCGTCGGCCGCAGTCCCTGGTCCCCGGTCATGTAGTACCAGGCCAGGCCGGCGTAGATCGCGGACTCCGCCAGGCGGTCGAAGTTGGAGTCCAGGAAGGCCCCGCGACGTGAAACGGTGCCCTGCAGGCGGGCCAGGTCGCCGTCCAGCATGTCGAAGAGCGATCCGACCAGCAGCACCACGGCCCCCAGGAAGAGGCTCCCCCGCGCCGCGATCCACGCGGCGGCGCAGGAGCAGATCAGGCCCGTGATCGAGACCGCGGTGGGGGTCATGCCGAGCCGGTCCAGCGCCAGCACCAGCGGCCGCACCCGGGCCCGCGCGAATTCCTTCAGATTCGTGCGATCCATTCGTCATCCCTTCCGGGAGCGGCCGGGTTGGGCCGTCCGCGGTTCATCGGTCGGCGGGCCGTCCCCGCATCAGCAGCACCAACTCGCCCTTCAGCCTGGGGCCGGTCATGTTCTCGAGCAGCACGGACGCGATGCCGCGCAGCGTCTCCTCGTGGATCTTGGTGATCTCGCGCACGACGGCCAGCTCCCGTTCCGGGGCCAGCTCGCCGATCGCCGCCAGGGTCTTGCGGATCCGGTGGCAGGATTCCAGCACGACGACCGTCCCCCGCTCGGCCAGCAGCTCCTCCAGGAAGTGGCGCAGCTTGCCGGGCCGGCGGGGCGGATAGCCGGCGAAGAGGAAGCGGTCGGTGGGCAGCCCCGAGAGCACGAGCGCCGCCAGGACGCTCGACGGCCCGGGGGCCACGGTATAGGGCAGCCCGGCCTCGCGCATGGCCCTGACCAGCACGTAGCCGGGGTCGGAGACGGCGGGCATGCCGGCGTCGCTGACCACGGCCACCCGGTCGCCGGCCTGCAGGCGGGCGACGATGCGCGGGACCTGCGCCTCCTTGTTGTGGTCGTGCAGGGCCGAGAGATCGGCGCCGATGCCGTAGCGGGACAGCAGCCGACGCGTGCGCCGGGTGTCCTCGGCGTAGACGGCGTCGGCCCCGTCCAGGAAGGCCAGACCCCTCAGCGTCATGTCGTCGAGGTTGCCGATCGGCGTGGCCACGAGCACGCAGCTTCCCGGGGGAAAATCGACCGCGGGCAGCTCCGGGGACTTCATGCGCGGTCTCCTTCGGGGGCGGGACGCCCGGGCACGGCGGCGGTCGGCGGCAGCCGCCGCTTGAAAGCCGTGGCCGCGACGCGGGCCCGCACCTTGGCGACGAGATCGGGCGCGAAGCCGAGCGCGCCGAGCTGCCGGTCGCCCAGGCCCTCGTCGATCATGTGGTGCAGCAGGCGGTCGGCCTCGGCGTAGGTGAAGCCCAGCTCGCCCTCGTCGGTCTGGTCGCTCCAGAGATCGGCGCTGGGCGCCTTGGTCCGCACCGACTCGGGCAGGCCCAGGTGCGCCGCCAGCAGGCGGACCTCGGTCTTGTAGAGGTCGGCCAGCGGGTTCAGGCCGCAGGCGTTGTCCCCGTAGAGCGTGGTGTAGCCCAGCAGGGCCTCGGTGCGGTTGCCCGTGCCCAGGACCAGGGAGCCGTCGCGGGCCGAGACGTCGTAGAGCACGACCATGCGGCAGCGGGCCATCACGTTGCCGGCGCGGATGCGGTCGCCGCCGGCGTCCAGGGCGCCCAGGAAGGCGTCGGCCATGGGCGTGATCTCGCGCAGCTCGGTGGGCAGGTCCAGGACCGCGGCCACGGCCTCGGCGTCGCTCTGCGACGCGGGTGAACTGCTGCGGTAGGGCATGAGCACCCCGCGCACCCTGTCGGCGCCCAGGGCGGCGACGGCCAGGCCCGCCGCGACGGCGGAATCGATGCCTCCCGAAAGGCCCACGACCAGGCCGGAAGCACCGGCGGCCTCGACCGTGGCGCGGATGAAGGGCAGGGCCAGGGCCTGGGCCTCGACGGGGGCCAGGGCCCACTCCGGAGCCTGGAGATGTTCCATCCTCCACTCCTTTCCGGACGGCGGCCGGCCGCCGGAATCAGCTGCGCCGCCAGGTTCCCGGCAGCAGCAGGACGAGCACGGTGAAGATCTCGAGCCGGCCGATGAGCATCAGCAGGACCAGCAGCCACTTCTCGATCGCGGACAGGAAGGCGAAGTTCCCGGTGGGGCCGACCAGGCCCAGCCCGGGGCCGATGTTGCCGAGGGTCGCGGCCACGGCTCCCACCGCGGTCACAATATCGCGTCCGCAGAGCGTGAGCACCAGGATCCCGCCGATGAAGACGAGCATGAACAGCAGGAAGAAGCCGAGCACGTTCGTGGCCAGGGCCGGCGGCAGCGAGCGCTCGTTGAACCACAGGGTGTAGACGGCCCGCGGATGGAGCATCTTCTTGAGCTCGACCAGCGCGTGCTTGAGCAGGATCAGCACGCGGACCATCTTCACGCCCCCGCCCGTGGAGCCGGCGCAGCCCCCGATCACCATCAGCAGCAGGAGCACGACATGGGTCAGGGGCGGCCAGAGGACGTAGTCGGCCGTGCCGTAGCCGGTGGTCGTGCCGATCGAGACGACCTGGAAGCAGGCCGCGCGAACGGCGTCGCCGGCGTCGAGGTAGAGGCCCGACGGCACGAGCACGCCCGCCACCAGCAGGATCGCGGCCAGGAAGACCTTCAGGTAGAAACGGAATTCGTCGTCGCGCCAGTAGGCGGCGGGGCGCCCGCGCAGGGCCAGGTAGTGCAGCGAGAAGTTCACGCCGGCCAGGAACATGAAGACGACGACGATCCACTCGACGGCCGGCGAGGCGAAGCCGCCGACGCTGGCGTCGAGGGTCGAGAAGCCGCCGGTGGCCATCGTGGTCAGCGCGTGGCAGACGGCGTCGAAGAGGCCGATCCCGCCGACGAAGCGCAGCAGCAGGACCTCGGCGCCGGTGATCAGGACGTAGACCCCCCAGAGCAGCCGCGCCGTCGCGCGGATGCGGGGCGTCAGCCGGTCGGGGGCGGGGCCTGGCGCTTCGGCGCGGAAGAGCTGCATGCCGCCGACCCCGAGCAGGGGCAGGATGGCCAAGGCCAGCACGACGATCCCCATGCCGCCCAGCCACTGGGTCAGTGACCGCCAGAAGAGCACGGCGTGGTGGCTGCGGCCGACGTCCCCGATGGCCGTGAGGATGGTCGAGCCGGTGGTGGTGAAGCCCGAGATCGATTCGAAGACGGCGTCGGTGGGATCGGGGATCACCCCGGTCAAGACGAAGGGCACGGCGCCCAGCAGGCCGACCGAAAGCCAGCCCAGGGTGACGATGGCGAAGCCCTCGCGCGTGCGCAGGTCGGGTGCGCCGCGGCACAGGCGCATCAGGCCCCAGCCCAGAAGGGCGCCGATCACGGCCGAGACCAGGAAATGGAGGGCGTCCCCCTCGCCGTAGAAGAGGTCCAGGAGCGCGGGCAGCAGCAGGAAGGCCGCCGTCACCAGCAGCAGGAAGCCCAGGACTCGGCCGACGCCCTTCAGGTTCATCGTCTCAACGCTCCGAAGAGAAGAAGGACTCCACGGCCGCCACGCCCTCGGGCAGGGCGAAGACCACGACCTCGTCGCCGGCGCTCAGCACCGTGTCGCCCCGGGGGGTGACCACCTCGCCGCGCTTGAGCACGGCGCCGATCACCGCGTTGCGCGGGAAGCCGATCCTGGCCAGCGGCTTTCCCAGACAGCGGCAGCCGTCCGCCAGCCGCAGCTGCAGGATCTCCGAGCCGGAGAAGCCCAGGCTGTGCGTGCTGACCACGGCCCCGCGCTTGACGAAGCGGGCGATGGCGTCCGCCGTCGACAGGCGCGGCGAGACCGCCGCGTCGATTCCCAGCAGGGGCAGCAGGGGCACGTAGTCCGGCCGGTCGACCAGGCAGACGGTCTTGGCGGCCCCGTGGTGGCGGGCGAGGAGGCAGGCCATGGTGTTCGTCTCCTCGTCCCGGGAGACGGCGACGAAGCCGTCCATCTCGGCGACGCCCTCGCTGGTCAGCAGGTCGACGTCAGTGCCGTCGCCGTGCAGCACGAGCACGTGGTGCAACTGCTCGGCTGCCTTCAGGCAGCGGCCCTCGTCCCGGTCGATCAGCTTGACGCTGACCCCATGGCCCTCGAGCTCGGCGGCCAGGGCCAGGCCGGCGGCGTTGGCGCCGACGATCATCACCTTCTCGAGGCGGGCCCCGTGGGAATGCACGTAGGAGAGAGCCCGGTCGACGGCGCCCCGGCTGCCGGCCAGGTAGATCTGGTCGTCCCGGCGGATGACCGTCTTGCCGTCGGGGATCATGGTCACCCCGTCGCGCACGAGCGTGATGACCAGGACCCAGCGCGAGCCCAGGTCCTTCTCGATATCCTCGAGCGCGCGTCCGACGACCCAGGCGTCGGCGTCGACCCTCGCTCCGACGACCCGCACCCGTCCCCCGGCGAACTCGTGCACGTCGCTGGCGGCTGACTGCCAGAGGATCCGGCGGATCGTGCGGACGGCCTCGCGGTCGGGGTTGATGGCCATGTCGATGCCGTCGACGCCGAGGATGTCGCCCTCGTAGAATTCGCGCGACCGGACCCGGGCCACGCGGACCTTCGCCCCCAGCCGGAGCGCGGTCAGGCAGGAGATGATGTTGGTCTCGTCGTGATTGGTGACCGCCGCGAAGAGACCGCAGTCGGCCATGCCCAGCTCGGCCAGGAAGGTGGGGTCGACGCCGTTGCCCCGGACGACGCGGCAGTCCAGCTGCTCCTGGACCTGCGCGACCCGGGCCGCGGATTCCTCCACGACGACGACATCGAATTCGCGGCGGCTGATGGTGCGGGCCAGATCGAAGCCCACGGCGCCGGCGCCGACGATGACGATCTTCACGCTGCCCCCCCCCGGAAGGCGTTCAGGGCCGACAGGGCGGTTTCGACGCCGGCATCGTCGACCATCAGGCTGGTCACCGCGCGCACGCGCCCGCGGCCGAAGGGTACGGCCAGGACCTCCCGGCCGGCGAGATGGTCGAGCAGGGCCGCGGCCCGCTCCGGCGGCGCGACGTCGATGACCACGATGTTGGTGTCCACGGGATGGTTGACCGAGAGGGCCGGATTGTCCAGCCCTTCCGCTAGCCGGCGCGCGCGCCGATGATCGTCGGCCAGCCGCAGCAGATTGTGGTCCAGCGCGTGCAGGCAGGCCGCGGCCAGGATCCCGGCCTGGCGCATGGCGCCGCCGAACATCTTGCGGAAGCGTCGGGCGCGGGCGATCACGGCGGCCTCGCCGGCCAGCGCCGAACCGACCGGCGCTCCCAGCCCCTTCGAGAAGCAGACGCTGACGGTGTCCGCGGGGGCGGCCAGCTCGTCCAGCGGCAGCCCGGTGGCCGCATGGGCGTTCCAGAGACGGGCCCCGTCCAGGTGCAGGCGCAGGCCGCGGCCGCGAACCCCCTCGCCGACCTCCCGCACCAGGTCCTGGGGCAGGACGCGCCCGCCGGCCATGTTGTGGGTGTTCTCCAGGCAGACCAGCGCCGGCGGGGCGTGGTGGACGTCGTCGGGGAAGAGGGCGGCCTCGACCTCGGGCCAGGCCAGGGCGCCGCCGCGGCCGGTCACCCGGGTCAGCAGCAGGCCCGAGAGGGCGGCGGGCCCGCCGGCCTCGTACAGGTAGATGTGGGCGTCGGTCTCGCAGACGAGTTGGGTGCCGGGCTCGGTCAGGACGCGCAGGGCCAACTGGTTGGCCATCGTGCCGCTGGGCACGTAGAGGGCGGCCTCCTTGCCCAGCAGGGCCGCCACGCGGTCCTGGAGGGCGTTCACGGTGGGATCGTCCCCGAGGACATCGTCGCCGACCACGGCTTCGGCGATGGCCCGGCGCATCGCGGCGTCGGGCTGGGTGATCGTGTCGCTGCGCAGATCGACGATGCGGGAATCCGCGTTCATGTCGCCTCCCGTTGCAAAGCGCACCGGCCTTTCCCTGCCGGGCGGCGGGAAAGGCCGGTGCGGCGTACCTGGGACGTGGCGCCGTCGGTGTCAAATCGGACCGGGGCGATCAGGTGGTCAGCGCCACCTTATCCTTCAGCATCTTCGAAACCTTGAACACCGGAACCCGGCGCGCGGGCACGGGCACCGTCTCCCCCGTCCGGGGATTGCGGGCCATGCGGGCCTTGCGCTCCTTCACCTTGAAGGTGCCGAAACCCCTGATCTCCAGATGGTTGCCGTCGGCGAGCAGGTCGGCCACCTTCAGCAGGAAGAGGTCGACGGTCTCGCCCACTTCCTTCTTCGTCAAGCCGGTCTTCTGGGCCACATCCTCAACGATATCGGCCTTGGTCATCTCGAGCCCTCCCTTTCGAGCCACCACGTTTCCCCTGCGGCTCCCACCGCTCGGATGCCATGTTGCTGCAACAAGACGTTGCCGTCAAGCAATTTATGGACGGAACCCCCCGGGCCGGGGACGGCCCGTGCATTCCTCCCGATTTCCCCGCGGCGGCAGGGCAGGAAGAAACGAAGATGACGGACGTCGCGGCATCATCCGGGGCGACGAGGAAGCCTGCGCCCTCCCGTGAAACGCCGGAAGGGCTTGCCGCATCGTCCTCTACGCCGACGGCGACGCCGCGCCGCGCCGCTGGCACCCCCCTTGCAACCGCCCGCCGCCAGAGGGGGGTCGTGCCGCGCCGCCGTGCTTTCGGGTCGCGACCTCGTTTCCTTCAAACGCACGGATTACGGCAATCGATTTCAAGGAGGAATCCCGTGGCAGGCAAGAAGCACTTCATGATCCTGGTCGCCCTGGCCGCCCTGGCGGTCCTCGCCGGGTGCAGCGGCGACGACAACAACAGCCCCACGGCCATCGACACGGCTCCGCCGTCGATGCCCTCCGGCGTCAGCGGCCGGGCCTACGACTACGGCGTGACCCTGAGCTGGGACGAGAACAGCCTGGACGCCGACTTCGCCGGTTTCAAGGTCTACCGCACCGCGGGCGACGCCGTCGAGGTCCTGGTCGGCGATCCGCAGCCCAACAACTGGTTCATGGACACGTCGCCCGTCCTGGCGGCCCGGAACGAGTACCGGGTGACCGCCGTCGACTTCACCGGCAACGAGAGCTCCTTCGCGACGGTCCAGGTCTACGCCCCCACCGGCGAAGGCTACGACCGCGAGAATCGCTGAGCCTCGCAACGCATCCCCCGTCGCCCGCCCCGGGCGACGGCACACCGCAGCCCCCGCATCGTATCCGCGGGGGCTGCGCCTTTTCCTGTCCGGTGAAGGCGGGGATCAGAAGAAGATCGAGCCGACGCGGTAGGCCACGCCCAGATAGGCGTCGCTGACCAGCCCCACGCCCCGCCCCAGCACCTGTCCCAGTCCCGCGTAGAGCAGCACCAGCACGAGCAGGAAGCCGAAGGGGCGCAGTCGCTCGTACTGCATGGCCGCCTCGCCCCTGAGGAAGCCGAGCACGACCCAGCTGCCGTCCAGGGGCGGGATGGGGATCAGGTTGAAGAGCGCCAGCAGCACGTTGATCCGGATGCCCGACCAGAGCAGCAGGCGGGCGAAGTCGAAGGCCCCCCCGTGGTCGGCTCCGGAGAGATGCGCCACGCCGACGGCCAGCCCCAGCAGGATGGAGCAGAGCAGGGCCAGCAGCAGGTTGCTGGCGGGACCGGCGGCGGCGACCAGGGCCTGGCCGCGGGCCGGATCGTGGAAGCGTCGCGGGTTCACGGGCACCGGGCGCGCCCAGCCGAAGAGCAATCCCCCCGGCATCAGCGCCAGCACCACGGGCACGAGGATGGTGCCCACCGGATCGATGTGCCGCACGGGGTTCAGGGTCAGCCGTCCCTGGCGCAGCGCCGTGTCGTCGCCCAGGCGCAGGGCGGCGACCCCGTGCGCGACCTCGTGCACGATCACCGAGAAAAGCAGGGATACGATCAACAGGGGCACTTCGATGCTCATGCGTTCACTCCCGTAGCCGGATCCGCGGCCGCGGCGGCCGCCGGCAGGTTGCGCCAGGCTTCCCAGGCTGCATCGACGCCGACCGCCCGGAGATCCCCCGCGGGGTCCCTGAGCGCGACGACGGCGGGTGTGCGTGGTTTCCAGAGGTCCGGATCGGTGGGGCCGAAGAGGGCCAGCGTGGGCACGCCGACGGCCCCGGCCACGTGCATCAGCCCGGTGTCGTTGCAGGCGAAACGCTCCAGGCGCCGCAGCAGCGCCACGCAGGTGCCCACGGGCACCACGGGCAGCAGGCGGACGCGGTCGCGCTCCCCGGGGGCCAGCCGGGACGCCAGCTCCCGCGCGAAGGCGGCCGTCACCGCGCCGTCGGCGGGCCCCTGCAGCACGAGGACCCGGACCGGCAGCGCCGCGGCCCGCGCCGCCAGTTCCGCGAAGCGCTCGGCGGGCCAGAGGTTCTCGGTCTTGCCCGCCCCCGGGTGCAGGGCCCAGACGGGCCCGTCGCCGGGCAGGTCGCGCAACAGGGCGTCGGCCCGCTCCCGATCCTCGTCCGAGCTCTCGACCACCGTATCCAGATCGCCGGTCGTGATCCCGACGGCCTCGAGCGGGGCCAGGCAGTGCAGCACGGCGTGACGGTCCAGGGCCGGTCGCGAGGGCATCTCGAGCGAGAAGGCGTGACGGCTGATGTCGTAGCCGAAGGGACGGCTGTCCCCGCCCACGATCACCGGCGCGCCCGAGGCCGCGGCCAGGGCGGCGCTGGTCACCGAGAACGAGACGCTGTTCAGGACGAAGGCGGCGTCGGGCCGGAAGCGCCGCAGCTCACCCAGGAAGGCCGCCAGGCGGCGGGGGTCGCGGCAGGCCGCCTTGTCGAAGTTGAAGATCCCGTCGAGGTGCGGATTGTGCAGCACCACGTCGCGGTTGAGCGGGGCGCAGACCAGGGCGATCCGGGCCCCGGGGAAGGTCTCGCGCAGGGCGCGGAAGCAAGGCGTGGCGCAGACCATGTCCCCCATCTGGTTGTGCTGGCGCACGACCAGGATGCGCCGGAAATCCCGGGCGCGCAGCTGCGCCGGGGTCAGCCGGGGACGGGCCCAGAAGCGGGCCGCGGTCCCGGAGAGGACGCGCTTCAGGTTCTTGCGGAAGGAATCCGCCATCCGTCACCCTTCCTGGCACCGCCGTTGCAGGTCCTCCCCATCCAGGAGGATCGGCGCATGCGTTTCTTGCAGAATGCCTTGTTCGTGTCCTGTCTGCTGCTCTTCGCGGCCCTGACCAACTACGAGGTCGTGGCCAAATCGTACGAGCTCGGCGGCACCGCCCTGCCCGGCTGGCAAGAGGCGTGTCGCGTGGAGCAGCGGACCTGCTTCCACCGGACGACCGGACTGGAGATCGTGGACATGGTCCTGCACGAGGGCCGCGAGGCCCTGGACTGGTACGCCACGATGATCGCCTAGCCGGCTAGCGCCCGCCCGTCGAGCGCTCCTCCAAGCTCCCCAACATCGCCAGATAGGCCTGGTAGCGCCAGTCCGGCAATTGACCGGCGGTGACGGCCCGCTTCACGCCGCAGTCGGGCTCGTCCCGGTGGAGGCAGGAGGCGAAGCGGCAGTCCAGGGCGAAGCCGGTCAGGTCGGGCAGGTGGTCGCGCAGCTCGATCGGCTCGATGTCCCAGGAATCGAAGCCGCGGATGCCCGGCGAGTCGGCGATGAAGCCGCCCCCGTCGAGGGCGAAGAGTTCGGTGCGGGTGGTGATATGGCGGCCGAGGCCGGTCTTCTCGCCGACGTCGCCGGTGCGCAGCCGCAGGCCGGGCTGCAGGATCTGCAGGAGGCTGCTCTTGCCCACCCCCGACTGCCCCAGCAGCAGCGAGATCCGACCCTGGAGAATGCGCCGCAGGTCCTCGAGTCCCTCGCCGGTCTCGGCGGAGGTGCGGACCACTTCGTAACCCGTCCGGGCGTAGTAGTCCCAGCGGGGGTCGGCGGCGCCTTCGGGGTCGAGATCGATCTTGTTCAGGCAGAGCACCCCGGCCACGCCGTAACGCTCGGCGGCCACCAGCAGCCGGTCGACGAAGGCCGGGGAGGGCTCGGGGCGCCGCAGCGACTGCACGGCCACCACCTGGTCGAGGTTGGCCATCAGCACGTGCTCCACCCGGCCGCCGGAGCGGCGCGACGAGCGGGAGATCCGGTTCCGGCGCGGCATCACCTCCTCGACCACGCCCGCCGGTCCGGCGCTGTCGGTCGCCGGGAGAAGGCGCAGACGCACCCGGTCCCCCGCGACCACCGGGCTGCGTTCGACCTGGGGGCCCTTCTTCAGCCGCCCCCGCAGGCGGCAGCGCACGGGCTCGCCGTCGGCGACCACGAGGCAGTGGCCGCTCTGCACGCGGACGACCACGCCATCGCGCATCTCCCCGGATTTTTCCTCTTTGGCGGCCAAGTCTTCTCCCCTGTCCGGATCCGCCGCCGCGACGCGCCGCGGACCGATCCCTCAAAAGCGGCTTGTTGGAGACTTCGTTATTGTATAGCTTTGCCTGACGACGCGGTGTCAACCTCTAATTCCGTTCCGAAAGTCGACCCCACCATGAACATGCAGGACGTGCTGCAGCTGACTTCACCCTCGCTCTTCATCGCCGACCTCGCCGCAAAGGACAAGGAGGGCGTCCTCGCCGAGATGGTAGACACCCTCGTGGCCGGCTCACCCGCCGACGACCGGGACACCCTGCTGCAGATGTTTCTGAACCGGGAACAGCTGGGCAGCACCGCCGTGGGCCCCGGCGTCGCCTTCCCGCACGGCCGCAGCCTGGCCGCGCAGGACCTCATCATCCTGCTGGCCCGCTCGCGCAAGGGCATCGCCTTCGACTCCGTCGACGACGGACCGACGCATCTCTTCTTCATGCTCGTCGCGCCGCCCCAGGATACGGGCAACCGCTACATCCGGGCCCTGGCCGTCCTGACCGAGAAGCTGCAGGACGGGGCCCTGCGCGACGCCGCCCTCGCCGCGGAGGACTACGAGGGATTCTGCAAGGTGCTCAACGAGGAGGACGCATGAACGCCCAGGTCAAGCTTCTGGTCGCCCTGCAGGACATGGACCAGATGATCCGCGACGCCGAGGACGAAGCCAAGGCCAAACAGCTCCGCGACATGGGCTTCTCGCTGCCGGGCATCGACGAACTGAAGCAGGCCCGCGACAAGCTGGTCGACCAGATCGTCCCGCGCCACCGCAACTACTACGGGCGCCTGGCCCAGAAGTACGGCCACGCCGTCGTGCCCGTGATCAACAACTTCTGCACCGGCTGCTTCGCAAACATCCCCTCGTCGTTCACATCCTCGATCAACGAGGACAAGGTCCTGAACTGCGAGAGCTGCGGACGCATCCTCTACTGGCCCTAGACCGCGGGGACAAGAAGGACGAAAGGGGACGGCGCGGACGCCGTCCCCTTTCCTTTTCCGCCCGGGCCGCGAGCCGCCGCTCCCCTCCGCAGCGGGCCCCGCGCCGGCGCCGGGCGTCAGGCCGTGATCACTCCCGGCCGCCGCCCAGGGCGTCGGCCACCGCGGCCACCTGGGCCGTCTTCTCCTCGATCTTCTTCTTCTCGCCGCCGTCGTCCTTCACGCCGAGGTCGGTGCGCGCCCAGCGGGACTGGGGCTCCGCCATCGCCGGCAGGGGATTGTCGTCCCAGGCGTGGCTGGCCTCGTTCAGGAAGACGAACTCGTCGTCCCGCCAGTCGATCATCACCAGGTCGCCGCGCCGGATCTGGTCGCTGCAGATGTAGCGCGAGACCGGGGTCACGATGCGCTGCTCGACGACCCGCTTCAGGGGACGCGCGCCGTACTCCGGATCGGTGCCCTCGCTGACCAGCTGTTCCTTGGCCCGGCGGCTGACCTCCAGCAGGAAGGGTTCCGCGCAGCGCAGCGAGCGCTGGTGGATGCGGGCGATCTGGTTGTCCAAGATCCGGAAGAGGTGCTCCTCCTTCAGGGTCCGGAAACTGACCAGGTCGTCGAAGCGGTTCAGGAACTCCATCGGGAAGACCTTCTTCGCCTCGCGCATGACCGCGGACTCGATGTCCCGGTCGACCCGCTTCGCGTCGAAGCCCGGCGAGAAGCCGATGCTCTCCTGCGACAGGTGCTCGTTCATCGCTTTGCTGCCCACGTTGGTGGTCAGCACGATGATCGAGTTCGTGAATTCCACCTCCTCGTTGTTGGCGAGCACGAGATGGCCGTCCTCGAGGATCCCCAGCAGGGTGTTCCACATCTTGGGGTGGGCCTTCTCGATCTCGTCGAAGAGAATGATCGACAGCTGGCGTTCGGAGCCCGGCGGGAAGAGCGCGGCCAGCTTGCTGCCCGGCTCGGTGATCATGCCGCTGCCGTTCTCCTGGGCCTTCTTGTGGTGCCGGACCAGGTTCTCCTGCGCCAGCAGCGGCCGGATCTCGCCGCCCACGTAGCCCGGGGGCGACCCGAGCAGCTTGGAGATGTTGTAGTGGGCCGAGAACTCCTGGCAGTTGATGCGCGTGAACGCCCGCCGGTGCCCGAAGACCGCCTCGGCCAGGCAGGCCACGGTCTCGCTCTTGCCCACGCCCGTCGGCCCCATGAACATCATCGTCAACAGGGGACGGTCGGGATCGTGGATCCCCGCCACGAGGCGGCTGAAACTGTCGCTGAGCTTGTCGATGGCCGGCGCCTGGCCGACGACCATCCTGTTCATGCGTTCGTTGAAGCGCTGCAGCTGTTCGTTGACCTTCCGTGGGCGCAAATGGATCACCACGTGCTCCTTCTCGGCTGCGGGCGTTGATCGGCGCCCGACCGGTGATCTTCCGTTCCGGTCCGTCGACGGGAGAAGCCCGTCCTGGTCCCGTGTTCGGCAGGACCAGGGCGGGCTTAAGTACTAAGGAGCCAATAAGGTGATCGTTGGCCCGGGGGCGCGTCAGAGCGCGGCCGGATCGGGCGTCGCCAGGTACGCCGCCTGTTCGGCGGAGCCGTTCTCGACCCAGCGGTTGTCGACGCGCGGGCGCACCGGACTGTTCAGCCGCAGGTAGTGCTCCAGCGACTCGGCCGTGGTGATCTGGGTCAGTTCGATGCTCGCGGCCGGGATCTGGGTCAGGAAGTCCAGGCCGCTGTTGCCCTCCATCAGGAAGTTCGTGCAGACGACGCGGTAGATGCGGTCGTTCTCCAGGGGCTGGCCGCCCACGAGGAAGCTGCAGACGCGGTCGTAGTCGGGCCGGTTCTTGTTGAAGACGACCTCGATGCCCGAGACGCAGATGCCGCCGGAATCGCCGGCGACCTTGCGCTCGACGATGCGGCGCAGCAGCGACCCGGGCATGCTCACGACCACCAACTCGTTGCCGAAGGGCAGCACCCCGAAGACGTCGCGGGCGGTGATGTCGCCGCTGGGGACGTCGGCGCGCAGCCCGCCCATGTTCTGGAAGGCGAAGTCGGCGTCGAAGTAGGTGCGCATGGCGTCGGTGACCAGGTTGCCGACCAGGTTGCTGCCCGGCCCGCCGCGGGTCAGGTTGACCAGCGTGCTGCCCACGACCTTGTTCATCTCGGCCTCGGTCTCGGCGATGAAGGGACGGATCGCGGCGGCCATCTCGGCGTCGGGCCAGAGCTCGTCCTCGAAGAGGGTGACGATGACGCCGCGGTCGTGCGGAGCCTCGTAGCCGACGACGCTGCGCGTGCCCGCGTCGATCTTCAGGATGGCGTGGCCGATGCTCGAGCCGTTGCCGAAGGTCTCGAAGCAGAGCGTGTGGTTCGTGGGATCGATCCAGGGCTCGAGGTAGCCGCGGTGGGTGTGGCCGCCGACGGCGATGTCGATGCCCGGGACCATGTTCATCAGCTCCATCAGGTTCAGGCTCCCGCCGTAGGCGCGGCCGTAGGCCCCCTGCTGATCGCCGACGACGTCGTCGGAGCTCTCAACGGCGCCCTTGGCGATCTGCTGCCAGCCGGCCTCGGGGTCGAAGGGCAGACCCTCGTGGATGAGCAGGAAGACGATGTCCGCGCCCTGCTCCCGCAGCTCGTCGCGGTAGCGCTCGATCGTCTCGGGCATGGGATCGAAGATCAGGCCCTTGATGTTCTCGGGGAAGGCCATGCTGACGGTGCCCGGGGTGATGATGCCGAGGATGCCGATCTTCACGCCGGCCTTCTCGATCATCATGGTGGGCACGCACCAGTCGACGATCTCGCCGGTGCTCTCCTCGCGCAGGTTGGCGCAGACCCAGGGCGTCTTCATCAGGCGGGCCAGGCGCTCGGCGTTGTCGCGGCCGAGGTCGAAGTCGTGGTTGCCGGGCACCAGGGCGTCGTAGCCGAGCATGTCGTAGTACGAGACCATCGAGGTGCCCTGCGTCTTCGTGCCCACGGGCGCGCCCTGGAAGAAGTCGCCGGCGTCGACCAGCAGCAGGTCCTCGCCGCGCCGCTCGGCGTCCTTGCGTACGGACTTGATGTACGCGGCCGCCGAGGCGCCGCCGCCCAGCGGCGGCGGGAAGTTGGGATTCATGAACCGGGCGGGCTCGGGCGCGATGTGCCCGTGCACGTCGTTGGTCCAGATCAGGTGCAGGTTCACGGTCTCGGCCCCGGCGCCGGTAACGGCCGGCCCGAAGGCGACCACCGCGGCCAGGACGAGCGTGCAGACGGCGAAGCGGGTGCGTTCATTCATGATCGTCTCCTCGGACCGGGCCGACCGGGCGTCAAACGCCCCAGAGGGACGGCTCCAGGCGTACTTCGTAACCGAGTCCGTCGGTCACGAAGGTCGTGTGCCAGAACGTGCGGTTGTCCTGGGCCGCGGCGGCGGCGGGTGCCGCATCGAAACGGTAGACGTCCGCTCCGATTTCCGCCAGCCGGTCCAGGGTCTGCCGGGTGTCTTCGGCCCCGCGGGCGGGGCCCTCGGCGTAGGCCACGAAGGCCACGGGAATCAGGGCCACGCGGGGGCGCAGCGCCTGCAGGAATTCGTTTCCACTGGCGTCGGCGCGCCCGTGATGACCCACCTTCAGGCATTCCGTGCCGGGCAGGTCGGCGCCGAAGGCCGACAGGATCAGCCCTTCGGCAGGGGTCTCGGCGTCGCCGGCGGCGACGATGTCGATCGCGCCGTAGCTGATCCGGAGCACCAGCGAATCGTCGTTGAGGTCGTCCCACTCGGGGCGGGCGCCGGCGTTCAGCACCTTGACCCGGAGCGCGGGATCCCAGGCCAGCCGTTCGGGATCGCTGGCGTCGGTCATGCCGGGAGCGACCTCCAGCCGCGGCACGCCGAGCTGGAACAGCAGCGCCCTCAGTTCCGCGTAGAGGGCCTTCCGCTCCGAATGGGCGGGCAGGTCCAGGAAGCGGTCGACGGCCAGGCGGGCGAGCAGCCCGTCGCCGCCGTCGGCCCCGGCGCGCACGAAGCCGCCCAGATGATCGGCGTGGGCGTGCGTGGCCGCGGCGGCGGCCAGGCGCTGGACGCCGTGGTCCCGCAGCCAGCGCGCCAGGTGTTCCGGCGCCGACTCCCCCGCCACCGCCAGCCAGGGATCGCCGGCGTCGACGAGCACGACCGCCCCGCCCGGCGCGCGCAGGACCAGCGCGTCGCCGAAGTGGACGTCCACCGAGGTGAAGCGCAGCAGCGGCGGCGTATCCGGCGGATCGGCCAGGAGCACGGTCTCCTCGGCCGCGACGGCGAGATCGCCCCCCCGCGCGCGGTCGAGACGGCGCAGGAAGACGGGATTCCCGGCCGACGCGCCGAGCAGGCGCACGGCGTGGCTGCAGGCGTAGGCGGTGTCCTCGCCGGCGTCGGGATAGGCCACCCGGTCGTAGCGGCCGCTGACCAGCCCGTAGCGCACCGAGCCCCGGGTCGGCCGGTCGGTGCGCCACTGCACGGCGCGGCCGGCGACGCCGAGGAACTCGCTGCGCAGCGGCGTCGGCGCGGTCGGCGAGGCCTCGCCGCATCCCGCCGCCGCCGCGATCAGCCCGGCCAGCAGCAGCCCCCCGCGCAGGAAGGGCGCGAGAACGCCTCCCGTCGCCGCGGAGCGGCGGCGGGAGGCGGGGACGGCTGTGGATCGGACTCGGGTCACGTCATCACTCTAGAAGTTGAAGGCGTAGCCCACGCCCAGGCGGAAATTGGTGTCCTCGACCCTGGCCTGGGATTCCGAGACGAAGCCCGCCGGGTAATCGAACCAGTGGCCCTGCATGTAGGTGATCTTGCCCAACTCGACCGAGACGCTGGCCAGGCCGACGCCGTAGGGCACGCCGATGCCGGCGCTGAACCAGGTCGCGCCCGCCTCGGGGTCGGCGTAGCTGTCGACGTGGCGGAAGCCGAAACGCATCGGCACGCCGTTGTAGAAGGTGTGCTGGACGCCGACGCGCATGTCGACGGTGTCCTCGAGCAGGGGATCCTCCTCGAAGCGGTCGTCCTCCAGGTCGCTCCAGTAGGTGTAGACCAGGTCGGCGTTGAAGACGGTGCGCGGCTCGTTGCGGGGCAGGTAGGTCAGGCCCGCGCTCAGGCGGGCGGGATAGCGGACCGTGGCCTCGAGGGTCTCGGTCAGGGGCACCTCGGCGGCGCCGTCGCGCAAGGTGCGGTCGCCGGAGACCTCGTAGGCCGTCTCGTAGGCGACGCCCAGGTGCAGGCGGGGGTCGACGACCAGCCGCGCGCCGAAGACGGCGTTGATGCCGTCCATGTCGAACTCGTCCTGCAGGTCGGAGCTCTGGTCCGGATCCTGGAAGTCGCGCAACAGGATCCGCTGGTCGCGGGTGCCGAAGGCGTAGTTCAGGGTGGCGCCCAGCGAGAACCGCTGCGACACCGACCAGGCCGTGGCCAGCGAGAGGGCCCGCAGCGCCCCGTCCACCGACAGCGAACGCTCCTCGAGGATGCGGTCGCGGGGGTCGGAGAAGGAGTCGGGATCGCGGATCTCCTCGCTGAAGTCGTAGGTGAAGGAGTAGCGCTCGGTCAGGGCGACGGCGAAGGCCAGCGGCAGCCGGTCCGCGAAGGGCCGGCCGGCCCAGGCGAAACCGGTGTTGAAGTAGTGGTGCCGGTTCGAGGCGATCGCCGTGTCGGTCACGTAGCTGGAGAAGGTGTCGTAGAGCGGCGTGAACCGGTCCTCGTGGCGCTGGTCCATGGCCAGGCCCAGGTCGAGGCGGTTGCCGTCCGCGTCCACGATCAGGGCCGGATTGAGCACCGCCGAGTAGCCGCCGCGGTAGAAGGCGGCGCCGGTGGCGGCCATGGCGTTGATGTCGGCCTGCAGGAAGGTCTCGGAAGTTCCGTAGAAGCTGTGCAGGGCCGTGCCGGCCGTCGCGGCCGCCGGCAGGACGAGGAGCGCCGCCGCGCCGAGCAGGACCGCCGCCGTGAGTCGGCCGTTCGCGTGGAAGGAAAGGGTCTTCATATCCTCGATCTCCCCGTCAGAAGGTGTAGTCGAGCTGGAAGCGGAACGTGGTCCAGTCCTTGGGCGCGTAGCTGCTCTCCGGCTCGGGGCCGGAGGGATCGCCGTAGCGCCGCACGTCGATGTAGGTCAGCGGGAGGTTGTGGTCCCGCACGATCTTGAGCTGGACGAGCAGCCGGTCCGAGACGCGGCTCTCGATCTTGGCCCAGTTGCGGAACCCCCGCCCGTCGACGACCACGAACTCGTTGCCCTCGAAGTTCCAGAGGAAGCCGTCGTAGACCTCGCTGCTCAGGTGCAGCCGGATGAACGGCGTGAAGTGGTGCTCGTAGCTGGCCTGGAAGGCGTGGGCCGGAATGCCCGCGGTGCCCAGGCCGCTGTCGCCGACGCCGGCGTCGGGCGTCCCGCTCAGACGCTGCCGGGCGGGGAACCAGACGTTGCTGGTCATGTACATGAAGCGCAGCCGGTTGTAGTTGGACAGCATGGCGTGCAGCTCGTAGCGGGTCTCCCAGGAGCGGAACCAGCGCACGTCGTTGCGGTCGTCCTCGGAGCGGCTGCTGTAACGGTGGCGCACCCGCAGCCGCAGGTTGAAGAGCGGCTGGTACTCGCCCTTCACCGTGTAGCGCTGCATGTCGGTGCCGTCGGACTTGCGCTCCCACTGGTCGTATTCGAGCCCGGAGAGGATCAGGTTCCTGCTGATCCGGTAACGGGTCTGCAGGAAGATCCCCTTCTCGGGCTTGGGCTGCGGGTCGTTCAGCGAGACCCAGGAGTAGAAGGGGTCCTCCATGCGGTAGGGCGCGTCCAGCAGGGTCTGCTCGTAGCGGTTGTCGTTGGCGAAGGCCCGGTTGTAGGGGTTGTCGTACCCCAGGTCGTAGTCCCGGTAGATCGCCAGCAGATGCAGGTCGTCCCACTGGGCGAAGCCGTTCAGGACCAGCGCGTCCTTGTTGTCGCCGTGGAAGAGGTCCGAGCGCGGGTCCTGCAGGACGCCGTACTCGCCCTGGATGGCGACGTTGTCGAAGACGGTCTGGAACTCGGCGCCGTAGACGTCGCGGAAGCGGTGGTCGGTGCGTTCGCCGGTCACCGGGTCGATCTCGACGCTGTCGTAGCCCTCGAGGATCTCGCTGTCGCGGCCCTCGAGGCGCTCCAGCTCCTGCACCAGCGTGGACGGCGCGGGCGAGAAGGCCCGGTCGTAGTCGGCGTGGTAGCCGGTGATGCCCACGTAGGTGGCGGTGCCGAGCATGAGCTTCAGGTTGCCGCCCCACATCCGCTCGCTGAAGGCGTTGCGGGCCAGGCCGGTGGGCGCCCCGGACGCGGTCAGGCGGGCGTCCAGGAAGTCGTCGGTCAGCCGCGGCTCCATGGTCACGTAGCGGTTCACTGTGCCGTCGGGATTCAGGATGCCGTCCTTCCGCCCCCAGGAGCGGAAGAAGGTGCCGTGCACCCGGCCCACGCGGCCCTCGGCGGCCATGCCGGTCAATGCGTACTCGTGGCTGCGGCTGAGGTCGCCGCGCACCCCCTGCGGCCGCTTGTTGAAGCCGAAGCCGGTCTTGCGGTACAGGAAGTAGTCCGTGTTGTCCATGATCAGTCCCTGGCCGAAGCCGACCCGGAAATTGCCGAAGATCATGCGCTTGAGATGGAAGGGACCCAGATCCCGGTTGCCCATCCCGAAGTAGGCCTTGGTGGTTTCGTGCCAGCTCTCCTCGCCCAGGTTGCGGTGCGTCAGCACCCCGGCCCCCATGTCGTTGGAAAGGTCCAGGGTGAGCTTGTGGGTCAGGTTCGGGTCGCCCAGCTGGAGCTGCTGGCGGATCTCACGGGTCTCGTCGGCCACGATCTCCGTGTCGTCCAGCATGTACGGGGTGTCGTAGTAGCGTACCTGGTAGTTGCCGTGCACGCGGTCCACGGCCCCCTCGGTCCGCTCCTCCTCGGAATAGACGACGAAGTCGCGGATGTTGCGGAAAGAGAAGTAGCGCAGCCCGTCGCTGCGGCGCAGCTGCCGGGCGTCCTCGAAGGCCCCCAGCCGGCTCCGGGCGCGCAGGATGTTCTGGGCGTCCACCGGCGAGACGTTCTGGAAGGACTGCAGGTCGAAGACGTCCAGCTCGTTGACGTTGACCGGATCGCGCAGCATGTCCAGGTACTCGTCCACGAGGCCCTCGCTGGCGCCCTCCTGGCCGAGGTAGCGGGTGACCTGCCGGTAGCTGGCGGTCAGCCGGGCGATCGAGGCGTCCACGGGATCGGGAGGCATGGTCGCGACCAGGGGCTTCAGGGCCTCCAGGTGCTCGGCGGTCATGCCCGGCACGTCCATCAGGTCGTAGACGTTGCTGAAATAGCGCACGTAGTCGCGGTGGTCGACGATGGCCCGCGCCAGTTCGGCGGGGATCGGCAGCGCCTGCACCTGCTCCAGGTCGGCCCGGTTCAGGTCCAGGGGCGGCGCGCCCGCCGTCGGCGCCCCCGCTGCGGGCAGGGCCCCCAGCAGCAGGCCGGCGGCCAGCAGGATGATCGAGATCAGTTTCACGGCGCCTCACCGCCCCAGGCGAAGGTCAGGCCGAACTGGTGGCTGGAATCGAGCGTCCCGCCGCCGGTCGAGAAACCGTAGTTGACGGCCATGCCTTGCAGTTGGTAGCCGAAGCCGGCGGTCAGCTTGTGCGGATTGGTCAGCACGCCGGCCCGCAGCGACAGCGCCTCGAGGGCGATGAACTCCACGCCGCCGTGATACTGCAGCTCGCCGTGGAGCGGGTTCTCGAACTCGAAGGTCGTGGTCACGCCGTCGTAGGGAGTGTAGCTGATGCCGCCGTGCAGGCGCTGCCCCAGCTCCTCCTGGTCGATGCCGATCTGCTGGTTGTTCAGGTTCTTGACCAGGACCCCGAGCCGGGTGCGGCTGTGCAGGGTGACCAGCAGGCCGATGTCGACGCCCACGGCCCAGTCGTCGCCCGGATCCAGGTTGCCGGTGCCCTCGCCGTCGCCGCCCACGGTCTCGCCGAACTCCAGGTGATGGAAGTTCAGGGACGAGCCGAAGCGCACCGCCGAGTGCAGGTCCTCGTAGACGAGGATCCCGTGCGACAGGGTGAAGGTCGTCTCGGTCTGCAGGTCGGCGCCCTCGTACTCGACGGCGAAGCGGCGCAGGCCGAAGCCCAGCGCTCCCAGCCGCGGCGCCATGGGCACGGCGGCGCCGAAGTAGTAGAGGTCCGCGAAATCGAGACCGTAGGGCCGCAGGTAGCTGCTGCCCACCTGCGGGCTGGCGGCCAGGGCCAGGCCCGCGGGGTTGAAATAGGGGGCGAAGGCGTCGTCGGCCACCGCCACGCCGGCGTCGCCCATCGCGCGGGCGCGCGGGCTGACGTCGACGTTCTCGAAGGCCGCCAGGGCGGGCAGGGCGGAGAGGCCGAGCGCCGTCGCGGCGAGGAAAAGGATCAGCTTCCGTTTCATGTCGTCCACCTCTCTCACTTGCTCAGCCGGGTTGCGACGACCGCGGGCGCGGTCAGGCTCTCCTCGTCACCGTCGGTCCTGTTCCGCACGGCCATGTGCACGATGTACATGCCTGCGGGCACCAGTTCGAATTCGTCGTCGCGTCCGTCCCAGACGCGGCGGGTGAACTGGCCGGGGATGATCGAGGCGAAGCCGTCGAAGCGGCTGTCGTAGAGGGTGCGGACGACCCGCCCCTCGAGATCCAGGATGCGCAGCTTGGTTTCCGAGTTGGGCATCGTCACGAAATCGATCGGGAAGATCTCGCCCAGCGAGGGCAGGAAGGTCAGCGGGGGCACGACCAGTTCGGCCATGCTGTCGCCCTCGTAGCCGGGGATGTTCGGCGACGCCGGGTCGTAGGGCATCAGCGCGAAGGTGACGGCCAGGTTCTCGCTGAGTTCGTCCTGCCCGTCGGGTCCGTTGCCGCCGGTGGCCGTCTCGTTGCCCGCCTCCGGCAGCACGCGCCGGTAGGCGTCGCCGAAGGCCGCCTCGCCGACGAAGGGATGCTGCGACGCGACGGGTGTGTCGTTCTGGTAGGCCGTGGGCGTGCTGTCCGCGTCCGGGCCGTCCATGCTGACGTTGTTGCGCGCGTAGCTGTGGCTGCCGCTGGCGCCCCACATGAAGACGTCGATGTCCGTGACGAGGTCGGTCTCGCCGTCCCAGTAGTAGAGGATGATGACCTCGGCGCCGTTGGTCAGGGACGGGGTGTTGGGCGCGGCGACGGTGCCGACGATGCTGCCCGGGAAGACCTCGAGCATGTCGGGCACGTTGTCCGGGGCGCCGCCGTCCTCGTAGAGTTCGAAGGTCGGCGTGAAGGCGAAGTTGGCCGCGAAGCCCTCGCTGCCGCCGATGCTGACGGTGATCGTGTCGCCGGCGCCGATGGTCGCCTCGGGGAAGCGCGAGTGGAAGTCGGCGAAGGCGCCGCCGCCGATCGTGGTCTGGCCCGGGTTGCCCTCGACGATGCGCCAGTAGAACTGGCTGCCGGGAGCGTAGATGCCGTCGGTCAGGTAGTAGTTCCCCAGCTCCACGTCGAAGTCGTTGGGGTTGGCGATCTCGACGAACTCCTGGGCCGAACCCACCGTGGCGACCTCGGTGAAGAGCAGCGCCGCCGGACCATCGCCGGGCTGAGGCGCGTCGCTGACGGTGTAGGTCTCGAAGTAGGCGGGCGCCGCGGAAGGCCAGACGGCGCTGCCGCCGGCGGTCGCCTCGACGTACCAGTCCACCACGGTGTCCGTGGGCTGTCCCGGCAGGACCGCCGACCAGACCCCGCCGGCGTCGGCGCAGGCCACGTCGATCCAGGATCCGCCGTCGGCGCGGTACCAGGCCGTGACCGCGGTCACGGCGTCGAAGGCGACGACCTCGGTGCTCACGGTGACCGTGGCGTCGGCGTAGGGCGAGGCGGGCGCGGCCGACACGTCGAGCAGGAAGGGCGCCGGGTCGACGAGCGCAGGTCCCGTCAGGGCCGGGTCCTGGGCGTTGTCGGACATGAACCAGGTGGCCGTCAGGGGCTCGCTGGTCTCGTCGTGGCCGGTCAGCCCGTTGCCGCCGAGGGCGACCTCGGCCCCCTCGTCGAAGGTGGTCCGCATATAGGAATCGGTGAAGGACATCCCCGCGGTCAGCAGCGGGACCTGGAGGTTGATCCCGGTGTCGGCGGCGTAGGCCGTGGTCTCGTCGCCGGCGTCCGGGCCGTCGACGGCGACGCCGGTCTTGTCGACCCTCACGGAGGTGACCGTGCCCCACAGCAGGTAGTCCAGGTCCTGGACCAGATCGGTCTCCCCGTCCCAGGTGTAGAGCACCAGGCTCTCGCCCGTGTCGGAGAGCCAGCCGGCCGTGCTCACGACGTTGGTGTTGGCGCTGCCCAGACCCTTGGCGATGCTGCCCGGGAAGACCTCGACCAGTTCGGGAACGGAGTCGGGAGCGATCCCGTCCTCGAAGAGCTCGAAGTCGGGCAGCCGGCCGTAGGCCGTCTGGTAGTTGGCGCTGCCGCCGAGCGCGATCACGATCGTGTCGCCGGCCGCCAGGCTGGCGCCGTCGGGGAAGCGGGCGTTGAAGTCGCCGCCGATGCCGCCACCGCCCGACCCGTCCTGGAGCACCAGGTCGTAGTAGTAGGTCGGCGGGCTGTTGTAGATGGCGTCGGTGAGATAGACCTGCGAGAGGTCCACGGCCAGCGCGGTCGGATTGGCGATCTCCACGAATTCGACGCCGAGGCTGGGCACGCCCGGCCTCTCGTGGATGACCACCTCGGTCAGGACGAGGTGGTCGGCGTCGGCCGCCGCCGCGGGAACCGTCGCCAGGCAACAGGCCAGCAACGCCAGGGCCGTCGCGAGCATGCGCGGGCGGGAACTGTTCTCGGTCATCTGCCTCGCTCCCTTCAGGAGGGTGTTGGGCTATGTACGGGCTGATAGCAGTTGTGGGCCCGAATCGGGCCGCTTACAATAACCGATGCAGACTCGGGGAAGCAAGAAAGCAAATATGCGGCAATCGGCTAGCCGAAAGAGGATGTCCGGAAGACGGCGAGCATGGCCTCGGAGTCGGCGGCTGCCCTCAGCGCACCCAGAATCCGATCCTCCTTGAGCAGGCGGGCCATTCCGGCCAGGATCCGGAGCATGCCCCGGGGGTCGTCGACCGGTCCGGCGATCAGGAAGACCAGATCCACGGGACCCTCCCCCCCCGCGGTCGGCACGGGGGCGCCCAGGGTCGCCACGGCCACGCCCAGGCGCTCGGCCTGCCTGGTCCGGGCGTGGGGAATGACGAGGCCGCCGCCGACGGCGGTGGGCGCCTCGCGCTCCCGCCGCAGGATTTCCGCGGCGAAGGCCTCGGCGTCCCGGACGACGCCGTCGGCCGCAAGCGCCCCGGCGAGGCGGCGGACGGCCTCCTCCAAATCGCGGCATTCCAGGTGCGGCAGCAGGCACGAGGTCTTGATGATGCTCCGAAAAGTCATGCCTCCCAGATTAGGCAGCAACCGCGATCCTGTCCAGACGCAGTCCCCCCGGAGGCGAGAACTTGGCGCGTGATCCCTTCGCCCCGCTCAACCGGAAGCGGCGTCTGGCGGCCCTGCTCGACGGCGCGGCCGCCCGCTTGCGGCGTCCGGCCTCCTTGCGTCCGGTCGCCCTGCGAAAGGACGGTCCGCCGAACCTGCTCATCCTCGCCGTGGACACCCTGCGCCGGGATCACGTCGGCGCGGTCGGCGGCGGGGCCGCCGCCACTCCCCGCCTGGACGCCCTGGCCCGCGGCGGCGTGACCTTCGACGATGTCCTGGCCCCCGCCCCCTGGACCCTGCCCTCGTTCACCAGTTCCCTGACCGGGGTGATGGCCACCCGGCACGGCGCGGCCATGGGCGGCGGCGGCGTGCGCAACATGAACGACGCGCCGCCGGGCGGGCTGCGCGCCGGGACCCCCACCCTGCCGGGCCACCTGGCCGCCCGCGGCTACGACACCGCCGCCTTCTTCGCCAACCCCTTCGTCCGCTTCGGCCTGGCCGAGAGCTTCGGCGAGGCCCGCTACCTCAACTGGCAGGCCCGGGACCTGGCCCGTCCCGTGCTGGACTGGATCCGCCGCCGCGCCGACCGGCCCTTCTTCTGCTTCGCGCTGTTCAACGACCCCCACGAGCCGACGGTCCCGCCCCCCGAGGACCTGACGCCCCGGCTGACCGACGCCCCCGACGCGGTGCGGCGGCTGAGCGACGCGCAGTGGCGGGCCCTGTCCCGCTGGGGTGACGAGATCATCGGTCCCGCCCGGCTGGGCTTGGCCGCGCCGCCCCTGGACGCCGACCAGCGAACGGCCCTGGAGGCCAAGCGCCGGCTCTACGCTGGCGCCGTCGGGCACGTCGACCGGATCCTGGGGGAAATCTGCGGGAAGCTGGACACCTGGGGCCTGGCCGGGAACACCGTGGTCTGCGTCTACTCGGACCACGGCGAGGAATTCCTGGAGCACGCCGCCGACGCCCGCGACCGGAACCACGACCCGCGCGACCTGCGCGGCGTGGGCCACGGCCACACCCTCTTCCAGGAGCTGCTGCACGTGCCCTGGCTGGCCTGGGGACCCGGCGTGCCCGAAGGCGTGCGCGTGACCCGCCCCGTGTCGCTGTGCGACGTGGCCCCGACCCTCTGCGGTTGGCTCGGCGTCGACCCCTTCCCCCTGCCCGCCGGCGTTCTCGAAGGACTGGGCGGCCGGGCGCAGGTCCTGGACGCCGACGGCGACCAGGCGGTCGACGGGCGCCGCATCCTGCTGGCCGAGGACATCGCCTACGGGCCCGACCTCGTCGCGGTCCGCCGCGGCCCCTGGAAGCTGATCGCCCGGCGCGCCGGCGAGCCGCTGGCCCTCTACGACCTCGAAACGGACCCCGCCGAACTGCGCGACCGCCGCGCGGACGCGCCGGGCATCCTGGCCGAACTCGCGGAGACGTTGGCGGCCTGGCGGGAAACGACCGCCCGGGGCGCAGACGGCGGCGGCCCCGCGGGCGAATGGGAGGATGTCGAGGAGCGGGTCCGGCGCCAGCTCCGGGAGCTGGGCTACGACCAGTGACCCGGCCTTTCGATCTACGCAGCAGCCTCTCCCGGCCCGCCTCCCGGCCCGCCGCCGACTCCAGCCTCGCCTCGTAGCCCCCCGAAGCCGGCGATCAGATCCGCAGCCGGCCGAAGCGTGTCGGGAGCGAGGCGCTAGGCGCGGGGAGGCGCGGCATCGACGGCCGCGGCGGGGGCCGGATCGGTCAGCAGCTCTTGCATGGCGGCCAGCATGGCGTCCACCGTGATCGAGCGCCGGCACTCCAGGGCGCAGAGGTGCTTCAGACGGGTGTCGCAGGGCTGGTGGGGGCAGACTTCTTCGTAGAGGGCGCGGTAGGCGGGTCGATCGGCCCGGTGCAGGTCGGGATCGGTGGACTGGAAGAAGGTCAGCAGGCGGCGGGCGGTGGCCAGGCCGACGTGCATCGGGCCGGTGTCGGGCACCAGGACCAGGGCCGCAGCCGCGAAGAGGGCGCCGAGCTCGGGCAGCTCCAGCGGCGGCAGCGGCGTCACCCCGGGCAACGCCGCCCAGGTCGCGGCCAGGGCCGGCTCGCGCCGGTCGGCCACCAGCAGCACGCGCCGGTCCCCCAGTTCGCCGCCGGCGACCCGTCGCAGCAGATCGGTCTGGAAATCGTCGTCCCAGCGCTTCGAGACGTCGCCGGCCCCGATGCAGACGACCAGATCCTCGGCCACCTCAGCCAGCCCCACGCCCGCCGCGGCCAGCTTGCGCTCCAGGCCGCCGACGGCGGACGCCGGCACCGGGAACTCCCAGCGGCGGCGGCAGGAAGTCGCGCCCAGCGGGGCCGCGATCGGCAGGTGGCGGTCGACCATGTGGGCGGCGGAGTCGGGCAGAGGCAGCGGGTCGGTCAGCAGCAGGCGGCCCAGGCGGCCCCGCGCCGGGCCGATGCGCCGGGACGCGCCGGTGCACCAGGCCAACAGCGGCGTGCGGGCGCCGTAGTAGAAGTCCAGGGTCACGTCGTAGCGACGGCGACGCAGGCGCGCGTAGAAACGGAGCTGGTCGAGCACCCCCAGGCCGCGGCGATCGAAGACGTGCACGGCGTCGAAGAGGGGATTGACCTGCAGGACGGGCGCGGTGACCGGGTCGCAGACCGCCTCGATCACGGCCTCGGGCCGCGCCTCGCGCAGGGCGCGCAGCACGGGCAGGCGCATCATCGTGTCGCCGATCAGACCGAGCAGGATGGCCAGGATGCGCGGCTCGCCGTCGCTCACGCCGCCTCCTCCCCCGCCGTCGCCCGCGACCCGAGCCCCCGGTCCGCGGCGACGAAGAGGCCCCAGAGCAGCAGCAGCAGGCAGATCTTCACGTAGATGACGTAGTTGTCGTGCAGCAGCCCGCAGACGTAGAAGAGATGGAGCGAGGCGCCGGCGCCGACGTAGCCGGCGCGGGTCCAGCTGCGCGGCAGGTCGCCGCCCAGGGCCAGCCGCCGCGCCAGCGAGACGTAGAGCAGCAGGGCCAGGGCCGCCCAGACCGCCGCCGCGGGCAGGCCGTGGCTCAGGGCCACCTCGATCAGGTCGTTGTGCACGTGGGGCCAGCGCTCCGGGTCGTCGACGAGCACGCCGGTCTTGTAGTCGTCGTAGACGGCGTCGATGCAGCCGGGGCCGAGCCCCGTCCAGGGATGGTCGGCGACGATGTCCCGACCCATGCGCCACATGTCGAAGCGGCGGGAGAACTCGGGATCGCGGACGTCGGCGATCGCGGCGGCCCGCTCGCGCACCGACGGCACCAGGGCCACGGGCACGACGACGGCCAGCAGCAGCAGCGCGACCAGCAGGCGCTTGGGCAGGCGCAACGCCATCACCAGGCCCACTCCCGTCAGCCAGCCCAGCCAGGCCGCGCGGCTCAGGGTGGCCGCCAGGACGGCGAAGGCCAGCAGCGATCCCAGCCCCAGCGCGATCCGCTCGGGCCGGGCGCTGCGCGGACCGTAGACCGCGGCCGCGGCCAGCAGCAGGGAGATCATGCCCACGACCTGGGCCAGGGTGTTGTAGTGCAGGTGGGGGGTGGCGGCCCGGGACCAGCCCGCCGCCAGGACCAGTCCGGCCTGCACGGCCAGCGCGACGGCGGCCAGGGCCAGCGCACGGAAGAACCAGCGCCAGGCGCCTTCGTCGAAGGACGCGGCCAGGGCGACGAAGAAGAGGGCGAAGCGGTAGAGCTTGGGGATCTTCGCGGCGCCGACGCCGGGATCGACCGCCGTCAACGCCGAAACCAGGTAGAGCAGGATGAAGGCGATCCAGAGCGGGGGAGCCGCCGCGGTCGTCGGGCCGCCGCGCCACCAGGCCCCGTCGGCCGCACGCCCTGTCAGGCGTTGGACCAGGACCAGCAGGAGAGCGGCCCCGAGCAGGATCTCGGCGGCGGCGGTGGAGAAGAACACCGCCACCGCCCAGAGGACGAGGGCCGCCTGCGCTCCCGTCACCGGGAAGCCGACCGGCCGTTCGGGGCTCACGTCAGCAGTTCACCCACCTTGTCGGCCAGGGCCAGAAAGGCGTCGCGGGCCGGACTCTCGCCCGCCGCGACCGCGGGCAGGCCGTTGTCGCCGCCCTCGCGCACCTGCGGCTCGAGGGGGATCTCCCCCAGCAGGGGGATGCCGAACTGGTCGGCCACCCTGGCGCCGCCGCCTTTGCCGAAGATGTCGTAGCGCTTGCCGTTGTCCGGACAGAGGAAGTAGCTCATGTTCTCGATCACGCCGAGCACGGGCACCTTCACGTGTCCGAACATCTGGATTCCCCGGCGCACGTCGGCCAAGGCCAGCTCCTGCGGGGTCGTGACCATGACCACGCCGTCGACGGGCACCTGCTGCACCAGGGTCAACTGAGCGTCACCGGTGCCGGGCGGCATGTCAACGACCAGATAGTCCAGGTCGTGCCACTGCACGTCCTTCAGGAACTGGCGCACGGCGGCCATGACCATCGGGCCGCGCCAGACCACGGCCTGGCCCGGGGGCACGAGCATGCCCATCGAGATGGTCTGCAGGCCCTGGGCCATCACCGGCAGGATGGTGTTGTCGTCGATGGCGTGGGGCTGGTCCTCGGTGCCGAGCATCGTCGGCAACGAGGGGCCGTAGATGTCGGCGTCGAGCAGGCCGACGCGCTTGCCGCGGGCCTTCAGCGCCAGCGCCAGGTTCACCGCCACCGTGGACTTGCCGACGCCGCCCTTGCCGCTGGCCACGGCGATGATCTTCTTCACGCCGTCCAGGCTGCGGCGGTCGGCCCAGGGATCGGGGGCGGCCTGCTTCGGCGCCGGGCTCTCGGCGCGCACGACCTGCACCCGCGCGGAGCCCACGCCGGGCAGTTCGGCCAGGCGGGCCTCGACGAGCGCCTTGACCTCGGCGATCAGCTCGGGCTTCTCGCTGGTTTGGGCGATATCGACCTCGACGGCGTCGCCATCGACGGCGATGCGGCCGATCAGTTCGATCTTCACGATGTCGACGCGTGTGCCCGGGCACATAACCTCGGCCAGGGCCGCCTTGACGCTCTCGGGCGCGAGCGTGCGATCCTCCGCCATGGGAAACCTCCGGAATCGGATCTGGGAAAGAGATTGGAATTCGGCAATCGGGCGGCTCTGTGCTAGTTTGCGGCAGGCCCGCATGGGGAAGGACATCGTCGCCGAATGCTGAGGCAGAGCGTGGTGAAGGTAACGGCTTTCATGATCGTCCGCAACGAGGAAGTCTTGCTTCCCGGCTGCCTCGACGCGCTCGTCGGCGCCGCCGACGAACTGGTCGTGCTGGACACCGGCAGCGACGACGCGACGCCGGCGATCCTCGCCCGCGAGGCCGCCGCCGGCCGCTTCGACCGCGTGCAATGGCGGCCGCACGAGTTCCGCGATTTCGGCAGCGCCCGTCAGGCCGCGCTGGACCTGGTCGCCACCCCCTGGGCCCTGTGGCTGGACGCCGACGAGACCGTCTCGCCGGAACTGCGCGCGCAGCTGGACGCCATGAAGAAGGACGGCGGGCTGCAGCGCCACGCCGCCTGGGAGCTGCACCGCGTGAACCGGGTGCTGGGCCGCGTGATGAAGGGGCGCAACCTCACAGGCCAGTACGTGCTGCGCCTCTTCCGCGCCGACCGCGGCCGCCTGAGCGCCTCGCGCGTGCACGAGGGCATCGTCCTGGATCCCGGCGCCACCGTGGGCCGGCTCGAAGCGGCCCTCTTCCACGACACGATGACCAGCTGGCGCCTGTACCTGCGCAAGGTCGACCTCTACACGACCCTCGACGCCGAATCCAGCCCCCGCCGCTTCAACCCCCTGCACTTCCTCTTCACCGGCCTCTCGGCCTTCTGGCGCCAGTACTTCGCGCGGACCGGCCTCCGGGACGGCTGGCCCGGCTTCGTCTGGGCGGCGACCTCGGCCTGGTCGGCGACGCTGCGCGACTGGAAACTGCTGCGGCGGGACCTGCGCCGCCGCCGGCACTGACCATTCCCGCAATCTCCCCGCGCCGCAGATCGCAGCGCCGCGCTCCGGGCCCCTTCCCCGGTCGCTCGGACCGAGCCGGGGGCGCCGCGGCGGCCCAGGGCCGAGGCGCGACACCGCAGGCGTGGCCGCAGCCACGGCGAGGCGGCGCAACGAAGGCGACGGGGTCCGCGACCGCTTCCCTGCACGATACCGGCGCCGCGCTCCGGGCCCCTTCCCCGGTCACTCGGACCGAGCCGGGGGCGCCGCGGCGGCCCGGGGCCGAGGCGCGACGCCGCAGGCGTGGCCGCAGCCACGCCGAGGCGGTGCAACGAAGGCGACGGGGTCCGCGACCGCTTCCCTGCACGATACCGGCGCCGCGCTCCGGGCCCCTTCCCCGGTCACTCGGACCGAGCCGGGGGCGCCGCGGCGGCCCGGGGCCGAGGCGCGACGCCGCAGGCGTGGCCGCAGCCACGCCGAGGCGGCGCAACGAAGGCGACGGGCCGCCGCGGCGTTCACGGCGACGGGAGAGGGATCGGGGAAGGGGTCCGGAGCGCCTACTAGAGGGTCAGCCGGCGGGTGACCATGAGGTCGTCGAGGATCCGGCGATGGTCGAAGGCGAGTTCGGGCAGGGCGTCGAGGGAATGCCAGCGGGCCTCGGCGGCGTCGTCGCCGCCGACGACCGGGGGCGGCGGCCCGGAGACCTCGGCCACGAAGACGATCGAGACGGTGTGGCCGCGGGGGTCGCGGGCAGGGTCGCCGTAGGCGGCGAACTGGCGGAAGTCGAGACCGGAAAGCCCGGTCTCCTCGCGGACCTCCCGGACCACGGCGTCGGGAAGGTCCTCCCCCATGTCGACGAAGCCTCCGGGGAAGGCCCAGCCGTCGCGGTAGGGCTCGTTCCGGCGGCGCACGAGCAGGACCCGCCAGTGGGTGCGGCCCTGCTCGGCCGGTTCGCAGCGGCAGAGGATGACCCCGTCCACGGTGACCGCGGGAGACGGGGGACTCTGCTGCCGGATGACGCTCATGGGACGGATCCTACTGGGCGAGCGCGGCGAGCGCCTTCTCCTCGCTGTCGAAGGTCTCGAAGACGAGCTTCAACTGCGTGACGTTCAGGATGTTGTCGATCCGGTCGCTGACGCAGCAGATCTTCATCTGGCCGCCGTTCTTCTTCACGGTGTGGAAGCCCGAGACCAGGACGCCGAGACCGGTGGAGTTGATCCAGTTCACCTTGCTCATGTTCAGGACCACGTCGACGTAGCCCTCGCTGATCAGGGTCTTGACCTGGGAATGGAAGAGCTCGTGGTCGTCGCCCCCCATGATCTTGCCGGAAAGGTTGAGGACCATGATTTCGTTATGAGCCTTCTCGCTGATCTTCAAGCCGGTCCCTCCTCGCTGTCCAGGAATCGCGCCCCGGCGGGCGGCGGTTTCATCGTTCGGGATGTGTTCCCAGGATAACGCCCCCCTTGGCGAACGCAAGCGTTCACTGGTCCCGAACCGTCGAATTCTGCTACTCTGGAGCCGCCGGGATCGGGGTTTGCCCCCGGCCGGGCCGCTGACGATCTTTGGCCCGGAGACGATCCGAAGGGAGCCCGCTGATGGAAAGAGCCGCCATCCGGCCCGCCGCCCTGGCGGGCAGCTGGTACCCCGGCGAGGCCGCGGCGCTGGCCGCCGAGGTGGACCGTCACCTCGCCGGCGGCGAGGCGGATGCATCCGGCGGTCGCCCCCTGGCCCTGGTGGCCCCCCACGCCGGCTACGCCTACAGCGGCCCCACCGCCGGCAAGGCCTTCGCCCGTCTGGCGGGACGCAGCTACGAGCGGGTCTTCGTACTCGCCCCCAGCCACCGGACCCGCCTCGACCGCGTCTCGGTCGCTCCCTTCGCGGCCTACGCGACCCCGCTGGGCGAGGTTCCCGTGGACACCGACGTCGTGACGCGGCTGCTCCGGCACGACGCCTTCGCCGCCGTCGCGGCGGCCCACCGCGCCGAGCACGCCGAGGAGATCCAGCTGCCCTTCCTGCAACGGGTCTGCGGCGAGGAACTGCGCGTGGTGCCCTTGCTGGTGCCCCCCCTGCCCCCCCCCGACCGCGAGGCGGCGGCCCGGGCGTTGGCCCCCTGGTGCGACGGCGACAGCCTCTTCGTCGTCTCGACCGACTTCACGCACTACGGCCGGGACTACGGCTACGAACCCTTCACCGACAGGGTCCCGGAGCGGCTGGCCGAGCTGGACGGCGGCGCCTTCGAGCTACTGCTGGCCCGCGACGCCGAGGGGCTGCTGGCCTACCGGAGCCGGACGGGGATCACGATGTGCGGGCTCGACGCCGCCGCGCTGGTGCTGGACCTGCCCCTGCCCCCCGGCGGCGGCGAATTGATCGCCTACGCCCGCAGCGCCGACCGGGACGGGGACTTCTCGTTCTCGGTGAGCTACGCCGCCCTGGTGCTGGCGCGCGCACCCGGGTCCGACGCCGAGGTCGGCCATGATTGATCTCCCCCCCGACCGCTCCCTCGATCCCGCCGAGCGGGACTTCCTGCTCGCCCTGGCGCGCGTCGTGGTCGAGGCCGCCGTCGCCGGCGACGCGCCGCCGTCGCCCGGGGGTTTCGCCGCCGCCCGGGGCTACGCCCTCACGCCCGCCCTGCGGGAGCGCCGCGGGGCCTTCGTCACCCTGACCCGCCGGGGGCGCCTGCGCGGCTGCATCGGCTTCATCGAGGGCGTGATGCCGCTGGCCGAGGCCGTGGCGGCCAACGCCCTGTCCGCGGCGCTGCGCGACACCCGCTTCCCCGTCCTGACCGTCGACGAGCTGGCGGACCTGCGCCTGGAGGTCTCGGTGCTCTCCCCCCTGCGCGCCGTCCCGGGGCCGGAGGCGATCGAGGTGGGCCGTCACGGCATCGTGCTGGCCAAGGACGGCGCGCACTCGGTATTCCTGCCGCAGGTCGCCCCCGAGCAGGGCTGGGACCTCGCGACCACCCTCGACAACCTGGCCCTCAAGGCGGGACTCCCCCCGGACGCCTGGCGCCGCGACGCCGACCTCCAGGTCTTCACCGCCGAGATCCTGGCCGAGCCCGACACCGTGTAGGACGAGACCGCCCGGGCACGATGCAGGAAGGAACCCCATGAGCTCGTTGCTGGTCGGCGGCGTCTTCGCCGCCTGGTTGGTGCTCGGCACGCTGGTCTACGGCCGTCGCGTGGCCCGCCGCACCATCGATCCCGACGACGCGAACCCAGTACCCAGCCGCACCCAGGCCGACGGCGTCGACTTCCACCCCGCCCGCGCGCCGGTGCTCTTCGGCCACCACTTCTCGTCCATCGCCGGCGCCGGCCCGATCGTCGGCCCGCTGATCGGCGTCGCCGCCTTCGGCTGGCTGCCGGCCCTGCTCTGGGTCGCCCTGGGCTCGGTCTTCTTCGGGGCCGTGCACGACTACACGGCGTTGATGGCCTCGGTGCGCAGCCGGGGCCGATCGGTGGGCGAGATCGCCGAACACACCATGGGCCGCCGGGCCCGCCTGGTGCTCTCGATCTTCCTGTGGCTGGCCCTGGTCCTGATCATCGCGGTCTTCGGCGTGCTCACGGCCAGGACCTTCATCACCCAGCCGTCGATCGTGATCCCGACCTTCGGCCTGATCCTGCTGGCGGCCGTCTTCGGCCGCACCGTGCTGCGCGGCGGCCTGCCCCTGGCCCCCGCCACGCTGGCCGCCCTGGTCCTGCTGGGCCTGCTGATCTGGCTCGGCGAGGCGCTGCCGGTCGCCCTGCCCGATTCCGTGCTGGGCCTGCCGGCGCTGACGGTCTGGTTCTGGATCCTGATGGCCTACTGCGTCGTGGCGTCGGTGCTGCCGGTCTGGCTGCTGCTGCAGCCCCGGGACTACCTGAGCACCTGGATCCTCTACCTGGGCCTGGCCGGGGGTTTCCTGGGCCTGCTGGCCGCCCGACCCGCGCTGCACGGCCCGGCGGTGATCAGCTTCGGCTCGGCGCAGGGGCCGATGTTCCCGATGCTCTTCGTGATGATCGCCTGCGGCGCGATCTCCGGCTTCCACTCCCTGGTCGGCAGCGGCACCAGCAGCAAGCAGCTGGCCCGGGAATCCGACGGCTTCCGGATCGGCTACGGAGCCATGATCCTGGAAGCCGCCCTGGCGGGGCTGGTGATCCTGATCGCGGCCGGCGCCCTGGGCTGGGACACGTCGGGCGACCCGGCGCCGGGCAGCCTGCAGCACCTGATGGGGCCCGGCGGCGGCGCCATCGTGGCCTTCGCCACCGGGCTCAGCCACCTTGTCGAGAAGCTGCCCCTGGTCACGGCCCAGGCCGGCCTCTTCTTCGGCATCCTGATGATCAACGCCTTCGTCATGACGACCCTGGACACGTCGACGCGCCTGGCCCGGTTCATCATGCAGGAACTGGCGGCGGGCGCGCCGCTGCTGCGGGGGCGCTGGACCGCGACCGGGATCACTGTGCTGGCCGCCGGCTGGCTGGGCGCCAGCGGCAACTACACGCGGATCTGGCCGGTCTTCGGCGCCACCAACCAACTGGTGGCGGCCCTGGCCCTGATCGTCGTCTCGACCTGGCTGGTCGGCCTGCGGCGGCCGCGGCGCTACACCCTGATCCCCGCCGTCTTCATGCTGGCGACCTCGGTGGCGGCCCTGGCCTGGCAGGTCCGGGGCTTCCTGCGGGACGGCGAGCCGGCCCTGGCCGCGGTGGCGGCGGGGCTGGTCGCGCTGGCCCTCTTCCTGGCCTGGGAAGCGCGCTGGCTGCTGACCGGCGGAGCGGGGCCGAATCGGGGCTGAAACCGTGGTTTCGACACCGCCCGGGCGCGGGGACATTCTTCTGGCCGGGGCGGAAAAAGATTGGTACTGTCGCCGATGGCGCGTATTTTTGCGTGTTCACGCATCGAGCGGGGTCCCGGCACGCGGAGCGTCCGGGTCCCCTGCCATTGAATGAAGGATCGGGAATCCATGGGTCTGCTCGACAAGGTCGCTCAGTTCACCGCCGCCAAGGACCTCCAGGCAGCCGGTCTCTACCCTTATTTCCGGGTGATCGAGTCCGCTCAGGAGAACACGGTGCGCATCGACGGGCGCGAGGTCATCATGCTCGGGAGCAACAACTACCTGGGCCTGACCAACCACCCGCGGGTCAAGGAGGCGGCGAAGGCGGCCATCGACAAGTACGGCTCCGGCTGCACCGGCTCGCGCTTCCTGAACGGCACCCTGGACATCCACGTCGAACTCGAGGAGAAGCTGGCCGACCTGGTCGGCAAGCCGGCGGCGCTGGTCTTCACGGCCGGCTTCCTGGCCAACCAGGGCACGATCACCGCCCTGGTCGGCCGCAACGACGTCATCATCGTCGACCGCACCGACCACGCCTCGATCATCGACGGCGCCCGCCTCTCCTTCGGCGAGACGAAGAAGTTCAAGCACAACGACATGGAATCGCTGGCCCACGTGCTGTCGACCTGTCCCGACAACGGGAAGCTGGTGGTCGTGGACGGCGTCTTCTCGATGCACGGCGACATCGCCAACCTGCCCCGCATCGTCGAGATCGCCGAGGCCAACGACGCCGTGGTCATGGTCGACGACGCCCACGGCATCGGCGTGCTCGGCAAGCAGGGCCGGGGCACCAGCGACCATTTCGGGCTGACCGACCGGGTCGACCTGATCATGGGCACCTTCAGCAAGTCCCTGGCGGGCGTCGGCGGCTTCGTGGCCGGCGACGTCGATACGATCCACTTCATCAAGCACGTGGCCCGGGCGATGATGTTCGCCGCCAGCATGCCCCCCGCCTCCTGCGCCTCGGTCTCGGCCGCCGTCGACGTCATGCTCGAGGAGGACTGGCGCCTGGAGCACCTCTGGCGCAACACCGAGATCATGAAGGAGCGTCTGCAGGCGGCCGGCTTCGACACGGCCGACAGCGAGACCCCGATCATCCCCGTGGTCATCGGCGAAGACGCCGGGGCCTTCGAGATGTGCCGGCGGCTCGCCGCCGAGGGCGTCTTCGTCAACCCCGTCGTCTCACCCGCCGTCGAGAAGGGCGGGGCCCTGATCCGCCTGAGCCTGATGGCGACCCACACCGAAGACGAGATCCACCGCGCCATGGACCTGATGGTGAAGGTGGGCCAGGAACTGGGCGTCATCGCGTAGCCAGGCGGAGGATCCAGACATGTCCCTGAACGTCACTCCCGTCCGCGGCAAGGGCGACCGCGAGACCTTCGTGAAGCTGCCCTACACGGTCTACGCCGACGACCCCCACTACGTCTACCCGCTGCTGACTTCGCTGCGCGAGTTCCTGGACGAGGCGAAGAACCCCTTCTTCCGGCACGCCGAGACCGAGCTCTGGCTGGCCCGCCGGGACGGGAAGGTCGTGGGCCGCATCGCCGCCTGCGTCGACCGCTACCACATCGAGCACCACGACGAGCAGACCGGCTTCTTCGGCTTCTTCGAGGCCCTGGACGACGCGGAGGCCGCCGCCGCCCTGCTTTCCGCCGCCCGCGAGTGGCTGCGCGGCAAGGGCATGGAGACCATGCGCGGCCCCCTGAACTTCACCACCAACCACGACGCTCCGGGGCTGCTGATCGACGGCGAGCCCTCGCCGCCGGTCTTCGGGATGGCCTACAACCCTCCCTATTACCCGGCCTTCTTCGACGATTTCGGCCTGGTCAAGACCAAGGACCTGTGGGCCTGGCAGGTGCGCGCCGAGAAGATGGACATCCCGGACCGGATCCAGAAGAACATCGCCAGCATCCGCGAGACCGGCAGCTTCAAGGTCCGTCCCATCGACATGGACAACTTCGAGCGGGACGTCGACATCATCCGCGCCCTCTACAACGCCTGTTGGTCGCGCAACTGGGGCTTCATCCCCATGGACCGCGAGGAGTTCCTCTTCGCCGCCAAGGATTTCAAGAAGCTGGTCAACCCCCGCTTCCTGCTGATCGCCGAGAAGGACAGCGAGCCGGTGGGCTTCTGCATGACCGTGCCGGACTTCAACATCGCCCTGAAATCCTGCCGCGGCCGCCTCTTCCCCTTCGGCTGGCTGAAGTTCATGCGGGACCGCAAGAAGGTGAACTACGCCCGCACCCTGCTGCTGGGCGTGCTGCCCGAGGCGCGGCACAAGGGCGTGGACGTGATGATGGTCTTCGGCACCTTCAAGGCCGGTTTCAAGGCGGGCATCGCAGCCGGCGAGTGCAGCTGGATGCTCGAGGACAACGACGCCATGAACCGGATCATGGCCGGCATCGGCGCCAAGGTCTACAAGACCTACCGGGTCTACGATCTCGCCCTGACATGAGCCCCGCGGACGTGGCACCCTCCCCCCTGGTGACGCTGACCGGCGCCACCGGCTTCCTGGGCGGCCATGTCGCCGATCTCCTGCTCGCCCGCGGCTACCGCGTGCGGGTCTCCGTGCGCAGCAGCAGCAACCGCCGCTGGCTGGACGGCAAATCCCTGGACCTCGTCGAGACTCCGTTGGCGCCCGTTTCCGGGGGTCCGGACGGCCGCGCCGTCGACCAGGGGCTGGCCGCGCTGACCGCCGGCGCCGTCCACGTCGTGCACTGCGCCGGGGTGGTCGGCGCCCCCGACGAGGCGGCGTACGAACGCGGCAACGTCGAATCCACGCGCCGGCTGCTGAAGGCCGCCGCGGCCGCTGGCACGGTGCGCTCCTTCGTGCTCGTCTCGAGCCTGGCCGCCGCCGGCCCGTCCGCTCCCGGGAGCGCCCGGGTCGAATCCGAACCCTGCCGGCCGATCACCGCCTACGGGCGATCCAAGCTGGCCGCCGAGCGGCTCGTCCTGGACGGCGACCATCCCTTCCGGACCGCCGCCCTGCGCCCCCCCGCCCTCTACGGCCCCCGCGACGCGGCCTTCCTGCCCCTCTTCCGCATGGCGCGGCGGGGCTGGATCGCGCACCCGGGACGGGTGGCCTCCCTGTCGCTGGTCGACGGCCGCGACGCCGCGGCAGCCGTCGCGCTGCTGATGGCCGACCCGCGCGCGAAGGGCGCCTGGTTCGTGGACGACGGCCGGGAATACGGCTTCGCCGACCTGGCCGCCGCTCTGGGCGACGCCTGGGAGCGACGGGTGCGCACCCTGCGCCTGCCTCTGCCCCTGCTGCGGGCCGCGGCCGGCCTGGCGCGGCTGACGACCGGACGCCCCCCTGCGGTGCTGGGGCCCGACCGCATCCGCGACCTCTCCGTCCCGGGCTGGGTCTGCAGCGGCGCGCGCCTGCGCGAGGAGCTGGGCTACCGGGCGGAGCGCGACCTGACGCGCGGCTTCGCCGAGACCCTGCAATTCTACCGGGAAGCCGGGTGGATCGATGCGACGTAAGCTGGCCGAACTCGCAATCTACAGGCTGGACCTGGACCGCTGGGCCGTCGTCTACCTGGCGGGCACGGCCTTCTACCCGCTGCTGCGCCCCGGGCTGAGCCAGAACCCGGGCATGCACGTGCTGAGCCACCTGGCGCTGGCCCTGGCCGTCTGGTTCCTGCCGCCGTTGCTGCGCCGTTCGGGCCGCGCCCCCCTGCAGCTGCTGGGCGAGATCTACCTGCCGCTGATCTTCCCCTTCTTCTACGGCGAGATGGAGCAGCTGGGGATCATCTTCCACGGCTTCGAGGATTCCTTCGACCCCTGGCTGATCAGCCTGGAGCAGACGCTCTTCGGCGGGCAGCCCAGCCTGACCTGGTCGCAGGCCTGGCCCTGGCCCTGGCTGCACGAGCTGATGGAATTCGCCTATTTCTCCTACTACGCCATCGCCGTGCTCGTGCTGATCCTGCTGCTGCGCGGCCGGGGCATCGCCGACAAGCAGCGCTGGCCGGCCCTGCGCGCCTTCATCCGGGATCTGGGTGCGACGATGCTCGTCTGCTACACCCTCTACACCTTCTTCCCCGCCTGGGGGCCGAAGTACTTCCGGGCCGGGCCGGTCGAGGTGGACGGCTGGATCTTCACGCGCATCATGGAGTACATCCATTCCCACGGCGCGATCCTGGGCGCCGCCTTCCCGTCGAGCCACGTGGCCGGGACGATGGTCGGCTGGTGGCACGTCTGGAAGTGGTTCCCGCGGCACCGGGCCTGGATGACGGCGCTCTTCGTGCTGCTGTGCGCGGCGACCGTCTACTGCCGGTACCACTACGTGGTGGACGTGATCGGGGGGCTGCTGCTGGGCTGGCTGATCCTGGCCCTGGGCGCCCGCTTCGGCGAGAAGGGCCGCCGCAAACCGAGAACGCCGCGCCGGAGGCGGTTCCTCCTGACGCGGCGTCCGGGCGATGTCTTTCCGTTCCGGCGCGACTCACGGCCGCGCTGATTCACGAGGCTCAGGTGAACCCTCCGCCCCCGCAACCGCCGTCCCCCGACGCGGGCCCCGTCGACGAGGCGAAAGACGACAGGCGACGCTCGACCTGGGCGGCGCCGCACTCGGGACAGGCCACGGCGCCGGCCTCGAGCTCGGCCAGGCTCAGCAACTCCTCGAAAACCTTCCCGCACTTGCGACAGTCGAACTCGAAGATCGGCATCTCGGCTCACGACTCCTTCTCGGCGACGCTCTTCTTCTTGTCGGCCCCGGGTTCGCGGTCACCGACCGCGCAGGCCGAAGCTCAGGTCGGCACGCCCAGGCGCGGCAGGACCCACTGGGTCAGCACGAACCAGACGGCGACGACGGCGATGATCTCCCACATGTCCGATCCCCTCGGGGTAGACAAATTGTTGCGAACATTATTGACAGCACCAATATAGGCGGAATCCCGCCGTCGTCAAGGCGCCGCCTAGAAGGCCCCGCGGGTCCAGCCCCCGTCGACGACGAGGCTCTGCCCGGTGATGTACGCGGCCCGCTCGGACATCAGGAAGAGGACCGCGGCGGCCGCCTCCTCGGGACGGCCCAGGCGGCCGGCGGGGATCTCACGCGCCCATTCGTCCAGGACGGACTGCCGGTCGGGCGCCGCGCCGTCGTCGATCTTGCGCGCGATCAGCCGCTCGACCGCGTCGGTCAGGTGGTAGCCCGGGGCCACCGAGTTGATCGTGACCCCGTCCGGGGCGGCCTCGCGGGCCAGGTCGCGCACCAGGGCGTGGACGGCCGGCCGCAGCACGTTCGAGAGCAGCAGGTTGTCCACGGGCTGGCGCACGCTGATCGAGGTGATCTGCACGATGCGTCCCCAGCCGCGGGCGCGCATGCCGGGCAGCAGCAGCCGGCAGAGCCTCACGCTGTTCTCCAGCAGCAGCGCGTAGGCGTCGCGCCAGGCCTGCTGGTCGAAGTCCGCGAAGACGCCGGCGGGAGGGCCGCCGCCGTTGAGCAGGCAGAGGTCGACCGGCCCCAGCGCCCGCTCGGTCTCGGCCGCAAAGGCCGCCACGGCCTCGCCGTCGGTCAGGTCGACCGGCCGGGCCAGCACCGCCGCCGCGCCGGCCGCGCGCACGGCCTCGGCGGCCTCCTGCAGTCCCTTCTCGCCGCGGGCGCAGAGGGCCACCCTGGCGCCCTCGGCGCCCAGCCCCTCGGCCACCGCCCGGCCGAAGCCGCGCGACCCCGCCGTCACCAGGGCCGTGCGGCCCGCCAGTCCCAATTCCATTCCAGCCTCCTGTCGCACGAACGGGGAAAGACGCGTCCCGACCGAGCCGGTCCTTGCGGGACTTCCCGCCCATCGCTTAAGTTTGCGCCTGATCCCCCGCCGCCGCCAACCCTTTCCAAAGGCCCGCCGCCGTGAGCGACTTCAAGAGGACCCTGGTCACCGCCGCCCTGCCCTACGCCAACGGCGACATCCACCTGGGGCACCTGGCCGGGGCCTACCTGCCCGCGGACATCTACGTGCGCTACCTCCGCCTGCGCGGCCGGGACGTGCTCTTCATCTGCGGCACCGACGAATACGGCGTGCCGATCACCCTGACCGCCGAGAAGGCGGGGATCACGCCCAAGGAGCTGGTCGACCGCAACTACGCCTCGATCCGGCAGTCCTTCGCGGACTTCGGCATGTCCTTCGACAACTTCTCGCAGACCAGCCGGCCCGTCCACACCGAGACCAGCCAGGCCTTCTTCCTGGACCTCCACGGGCAGGGCCTGCTCAGCCAGCGGACCTCGGAGCAGTTCTACAGCCCTGCCCAGGGCCGCTTCCTGGCCGACCGCTACATCGAGGGCACCTGCCCCCACTGCCGGCGCGAGGGCGCCCGCGGCGACCAGTGCGAGGCCTGCGGCAGCTCGCTGAACCCCGACGAGCTGATCGAGCCGCGCAGCGTGCTCGACAACAGCCCGCTCGAGAAGCGCGAGACAACCCACTGGTACCTGCCGCTGGACGAGTGGCAGCCGAAGCTCGAGCAGTGGCTCGCCGGCCATCCGGAGTGGAAGGAGAACGTCCTCAACTACTGCCGCGGCTGGTTCCGCGACGGTCTCGCGCCCCGCGCCGCCACGCGCGACCTGCACTGGGGCGTGCCCGTGCCCCTGCCCGACCACGAGGGCAAGGTCTTCTACGTGTGGTTCGACGCCCCCATCGGCTACATCTCGGCGACGCGCGAATGGGCCGCCGGGCGGGGCGAGCCGGAGTCCTGGCGCACCTGGTGGCAGGACACCGGGACGCGGCTGATCCACTTCATCGGCAAGGACAACATCGTCTTCCACGCGATCATGTTCCCGGGCATGCTCATGCACCACTCCGAGCCCTTCGTCCTGCCCGACAACGTGCCGGCCAACGAGTTCCTGAACCTCGAAGGCGACAAGCTGTCGACGAGCCGCGGCTACGCCGTCTGGCTGCCCGAATTCCTGGAGAAGTTCCCGGCGGACACGCTGCGCTTCACCCTGGCCCGCACCCTGCCCGAGACGAAGGACACCAACTTCACGTGGGAGGGCCTGCTGGAGCGCCACAACGGCGAGCTGGGCAACAACTTCGGCAACCTGATCCACCGGGTGATGACCTTCACGCACAAATACTTCGACGGCCGCGTGCCCGCGTGGACGCCCGACGACCTGACCGACCTCGACCGCGAGGTCCTGGTCACGGTCGCGACCCATCGCGAACGCTACGCCGCCTGCCTGGAACGCTTCGAGATCCGCGCCGCCGTCGAGCAGGCCCTGCTGGCCGGCAAGGCCGGCAACGCCTACTTCGACGAGGCGGCACCCTTCCGCAGCCGCAAGACCGACATGGCCCGCTGCGGCGTGTCGATCGCCGTGTCGCTGCAGATCCTGCGGCAGATCGTCGTCATGCTGGCCCCGGTCGTGCCCTTCGCCATGGCGAAGGTCTGGTCGTGGCTGGGCATGGAGGAGGATCTGGAGCGGAGCGGCTGGGAGGAGGCGCTGCGCGACCTGCCGGCAGGGCGCGAACTGGGCCGGCCCGAGGTGCTCTTCCCGCGCCTGGAGGAAGCGGACATCGCCGACGAGATCGCCCGCCTGAAGGAACTCTAGCCGTCACGGTCTTCGGGCGGCTCGAGCCGGGCCGCCAGCCGCTCCCGCGTCTCCCCGTCGATGAAGGCCGCCGCCAGGGCCTGTCGCTGCATGCGCAGCGCCTCGTCCCGGGTCAACCCGTGGCGGGCCTCGGCCCAGGCGTATTCGCCGGGCAGGTCCAGGCCGAAGATCGCCGGATCGTCGGTGTTCAGGCAGCAGGGGACGCCGGCCTCGACGACGGCGCGCAGGGGATGGGACGCGGCGTCGGCGACGACGCCGGTGGCCAGGTTGCTGCGGGGGCAGAGTTCGACGAAGACGCCCCGGGCGGCGAGCTCGTCCAGCAGCCCCGGCTCCCGGGCCGCGGCCACGCCGTGCCCCAGGCGCGTCGCGCCGCAGAGCTCGACCGCGGCGCGCACCGACTCCGGCCCGTCGGCCTCGCCGGCGTGGATCGCCGCGCCCAGCCCCTCGGCGCGGGCGGCGGCGAAGACGGCGGCGAAGTCGGCGGCGGGCCCGGCCGCCTCGTCCCCCCCCAGCCCGAAACCGGTCACGCCCAGTTCCGGTCCCGCCGCGACGGCCGCCTCCAGGGCCCGCCAGGCGGCGTCCACGCCGAACTGCCGGGTGGCGTCGGGCAGCCAGCGGATCTCCAGGCCGTGGTTTTCGCAGGCGGCCGCGGCTGCCTCGGCCAGGGCCGCCTGGATCGGCAGGGGATCGACGCCCAGCTTCTGCAGGGCCCCGTAGGCCACGATGACCTCCGCGTGGATCACGCCCGAACCGGCCAGGCGCTCCGCAAGGTCCCCGGCGGCGGCGTGATAGTCGGCAGGAGTGCGCAAGACGGCGAAAATTGCCTTGAACAGGCCCAGAAAGCTGCCGAAATCCTCAAGGAGGCGGTAGCGGTCCCCCGTTCCGTCCAGGCAGAAGCGCGGAACCTCGGGCCGCCCGTGCCTTTCGGCCAGGGCGCGCAGCCGCTCCGGGGCCAGAGAGCCCTCCAGATGACAATGCAGCTCCAGGGCGGGAAAGACGCGCATCGGAACCTCCAGGTAGGCACGGGGGTTGCAGGCCAGTTAAGCACAGACGGCCGGCGCCGAGGAGAAAACTCTTGATCCGGAAGCACTCCCGAGGCCATTTTTGGCGGACCATCGACCCGCCGGGGTCCCGCTCCCCTTCCCTGAGGTGAGAATGCTTCGCTTTCGCATGGACCTGACGACCCTGCTCGCCGCGGGCGCCCTGCTGGGCCTCGTTCCGGCCGGCGGCTGCGACCGCGCCGGCGACGCGACGACGAGCGCGCTGGACGATCACGCCGTCGGATTGGAGAGCGAGGCTCCCGACAGCCTGACGCACCCGGGGCCGGCCCTGGTCCTGGAGTCGAACGCCGACGTCCCTCCGGAGCTGACTCCCCTGCCGCCCGGTCTGGTCGAGCAGGAGCTGACCATCGGCCGGGACCAGTCCTTCTACGAGGCCCTGCTGGCCCGGGGCGCCGGCCACACCGAGATCATGGCCCTGGTCGAAGCCTGCCGCCCCTTCCGCAACCTGCGCAGCGTGCGCCGCGGCGACGTCTTCCGGATTGTCCAGGAGCCGGACGGCACCGTGCGCCGTCTGGGCTTCGACCTGGGAGACGGCGAATCCCACCTGGCCTTCGAGCGCCAGGGCGAGGACCGCTTCCGGGTCTTCGAGCTGGCCTACCCCGTGGAGCACCGGCTCTGCGCCGTCAGCGGCGAGGTCGCGGTCTCGCTCTACGAGAGCCTGAAGGCCTGCGGCGCTCCCCAGTCCCTGGCCGCCAAGATGAACGACATCCTCGGCTGGGATATCGATTTCCGCCGGGACGTCCGCGAAGGCGATCGCTTCCGCATCATCTTCGAGGAGATCCTCCGCGACGGCGAGTTCGTGCGCACGGGCCCCATCCTGGCCCTTGAATACGAGAACCGGGGACGGCGGCACAACGGCTACCTCTTCTCGGGCGAGGACGGGGCGCCGCACTACTACGACGCCGCCGGCCAGAGCCTCGAGAAGCAGCTGATGCGCGCGCCGCTGCAGTATTCCCGCATCTCCAGCGGCTTCACCCACCGCCGCCTGCATCCCGTCCACAAGAAGTACGCGCCGCACCTGGGCGTGGACTACGCGGCGCCCGTGGGCACGCCCGTGCGCGCGGCCGGCGCCGGCGAGGTGACCGCCGCCGCCTACAACCGGCACAACGGACGCTACATCCGCATCCGCCACGCCAACCGCTCCTACGAGACCTACTACCTGCACCTCTCCCGCTACGCCGGCGGCCTCAAGAAGGGCACGCGCGTGAGCCAGGGGCAGGTCATCGGCTACGTGGGCGCCACCGGCACGGCGAGCGGCCCGCATCTGGATTATCGGGTGAAGAAGGACGGCGTCTTCGTCGATCCCCGCCGCCTGAAGCTGCCTGCGTCGAAGCCCGTGCCCGACGCCGAGCGGGATTCCTTCGTAGCGACCGTCGCCGCCTTCGGCTACGCCCTGGCCGCGCTGCCGCCGGGAACCGAGACCCAGCGGATCGCGCTGCGTCATCTGCTCAGCCCGCCCTACTCGACGGCGCAGGGCCCCCTGGCGCCCCGGCCCGAACTGCTGGCCGGAGGCGGCGTCAGCGTCGCAGCAAGCCCAGCGCGATGAACAGCGACCTCATGGTGACCAGGATCTGAGGATCGACTTCCGCGACCAGTCCCGTGGCCGGCAACCAGGCCGCGGCCCTCCTGCTGCCGCCGTGGATCCCGACATGGATCTCGACCCGTTCCGGGAAGCCCGGGACGCCGTACCAGGCGAGAATCTCGCCGTGGTTCTGCACGCCCAGGGGACTGCCGATCGAGGGCGCCGGGGGCAGGACCGCGGCGACGGCCAGGCGGTCCATGGTGTGGATCAGGTCCGCGAAGAGTTCGCCCGGGGAGCGATCGCCTGCGGCGCCGGCGTCGGCGACCCAGGCTTCGCCACTGCGCCGGACCATGACCGGCGGCGAATCGGCGAACTGTACGCGCAAAGAATCGGCCGCGGCCAGCGGCTCGGTGAGCACGTTCAGGCAGAGATAGTCGGTCAGGGGCGCGTCGGCGTAGGAGGCGATCTCGGGGCCGATGGCGAAGGCGTTGGAATCGCCGCCCCTGCGGGCCAGCGACTGCTTCGAGGGCAGGATCGGCCCGAGGGACAGCGTCTGCGGTGGACGGCCGTCGGCGAAGTCGGCGCGCAGCCACACGAGCTCGCGCCAGGGGGGCCGACCGGCCAGGGAATCCTCGGCGCCGGCGCCCACGGGATCGAAGCGCTTGACCTGCGCCTCGTCCAGGAAGAAGAGGAGATTGGCCAGGCGCCCGTCGTCGGCGCGCAGCCACCGGGCGCCGGCATCCTCGCGCACGCGGCCCAGGGGCGCCGCGGCGATCAGCCGCGGATGCAGCGCGCCTGTCCGCGCCGGGCCGTCGGCCGGGGACCGCAGCCACCAGCGTCCGGCCCCGTCGCGGGCGAAGACGTCGGCCGGGCCGCCGCCCCGGCGCACGGTCAGGCTGTCGATGTCGAGCGGGTGGAAGGGCGGCCAGAGATCGGGGTGGCGGGCGCCGTTGGGCAGCAGTTCGAGCCGCCGCGGCAACTCGCCGCCGATGGCGAAGAGCGCGTCGCGCCCGGCGCCGGTGGCGTAGTAGGTGCCCGTGGCGGGGTTGCGCGCGCCGATGCTCAGGCTGGAGACCGCGCCCTCGCGGGTGGTGACGGTCACGCGCGCGGGCGGGAAGGCCCCCAGGCCGAAGCGTCGGGCCTCGTCGCGCCATTCGTCGCCGTCGGAAAGGTCCGAGCTGCCCAGCTCGCCGGTCAGGGCGTCGAGCAGTCCGGCCACCGGTTCGGGATCGCCGCGATCGGAAACCGTCCCCGCCAGGCGCCAGTCCTCCCCCTCGCGGATCAGCTCGACGGAACGGTCGGCCAGCTGCACCGACACGACGGCCACGTCCCCGGGGTCGACGGCGAAGATCGGGCGCGCCCGGGTCGGATCGCCGCTGCGCCCGCGACCGCCCACGGCCAGCCAGACCAGGGCCGCCGCCAGCAGGATCAGCAGGACCGGCAGACTGCGCGGAAGGACGCCTCGGGACATGGCTCTCCTCGGGGAGCGATCAGCCGTTGCGCCGGCGCCGGACCACGGCCACGGCGCTGAAGAGGCCGGCGAGCAGCGGCCAGCCCAGGGTGCAGCCCCAGCCCAGCCAGCGTTTCTGGGACACCGACAGGACGACGGGCTCGCTGCGGTCCTCACGCGCCCGCTGGGCGATCAGGACCTTCTCCCCGGCCAGCCAGCCGACCATGTTCAGCAGCAGGTCCCGGTTGCCGTAGAGATCGAGGTGCTCGTTCGCCGCGAATCCGGCGTCCCCGACCACGATCATCCGCGAGGATTCGTCGCGGGTGAAGATCGACGGCGGCAGACGGGGTTCATCCTGGGTCCGGCCCCGCAGGGACTGGGCGAACTCGTCGCCGACTTCCGGGCGCTCCTGGCGGAGCCGCGCCGCGCCGGCCTCCGGCTCGCCGAAATATTCCCGGCGGTCGATCTCGATCGCCACGCCGAAGGGCAGGGGGCCGGGCAGGTCCACGCCCTCGTCGAAGTCCATCTCGCCCGCGGCCAGGGAGGCCAGGTCGCGTTCGGCCCAGCTGGCGGGCGAGGTGCGCAGGATCGTGCGGGCGGTCATGCCGCGGTGGGCGCCCCCGGACGGCTGCAGGGACTGGACGAAGGGGAAGAAGGTGGCCAGGCCCGACAGCCCCTTGGTGATGTCGTGCGGCCCGTACTCGAAGAGGATGACCACGCGGTCGTCCACGCCGAACTGCGTCGAGGCGCCGCTGCGCGAGACCAGGAAGTCCTCGCCGAGGGTCACATCGTAGCGGCCGGCCCACTCGGCGATGGAGGCCGGGGCGCCGGGATCGAGCAGGGCCAGCACCGAGCCGCCGTCGGCGACGAAGCGCTGCACCGCCTCGATCTCGGCCGGCCGCAGGTCCCGCCGGGGCGAGGCGATCACCAGCACCGCCCCGTCCGAGGGCACCGCCGGCACGTCGGCCAGCAGCAGCGGCCGCACCAGGTAGCCCTGGCTCTCGAGCGCATCCAGGTAGGCCGAGTAGCCATCGCGGGTCTCGAGGTCCAGCGCCGGTTCCCCGTGTCCCTGCAGGTGGTAGACGACGGGCTGAGTGCCCAGGACCACGCGGTAGACGGCGTTGATCAGGGCGCTCTCGTCGGGGTCCGGCAGGTCCCGCCGGCGCCCCCGGGCCTCGACCACCACCGTGCGCACGGTCGTCACGCCGTACCGCTGCACCAGGCCCAGCTCGCGGTCGGGATCGACCATCCGGAAACTGAAGCGCGGCGTGGCGTCGGCGAAGGCGTTGAGCGCGACCTCGGCGACGCGGCGGTTGGGATCGAGCCGCTGGTAGAAGGCCGTCACCTCGACATCGGCCTCCAGGCTCTCGAGCACCTGCTCGGTCTGGGGCGCCAGGCTGTGGCGACGGTTGCTGGTCATGTCGAAGGTCAGCGGGTTGCGGGCGGCTATCAGGTCCAGGGTCCCCACCAGCAGCAGCAGCACCAGGAAGGGCGTCCAGCGGGCCCAGCGCCGCCCTCCGGCCAGCCTTCGCCCCGAGAGGGCGGCCGTGGCCGCGGCGAGGCCGAGCACCGTCCAGCCCAGCATGTAGATCAGGTCCCGGCTGTCGACGACCCCCCGCGAGAAGCGCATGAAATGCCGGGACAGGGACATCCGCAGCGAGAAGTCGGCCAGCGGCCCGGGCAGGAAGGGCTCCAGGCTGCCGATCGTGTAGAGCACCAGCACGAAGGCGAAGCAGAGGATGTAGCTGACGACCTGGTAGGGAACCAGCGTCGAGAAGAAGGTGCCCCAGGCCGAGATCAGGATCGCGATCAGCGCCAGGCCCAGCAGGACGCTGAAGAGGGGGCCGAACTCGGCGCCGCCCAGCGTGAAGGCGACGATGAAGTAGGCGCCGGAGAGGGCCACCATCACCAGGGCCGCCGCGGCCACCGACAGGAACTTGCCCAGCACCCAGACGTGGTCGGCGACGGGATAGGACATGACCAGGTCGTAGCGCCCCGAGCGGTATTCCTCGGCGAAGAGGCGCATCGAGACGGCGGGCAGCACGAAGAGCAGGAAGACGGACATGTTCACGGCCAGCGGCTGGAAGACGCCGTCGGCCAGGGTCAGCAGGGCGTTGACGGCCGCTCCCGACTTCATGGTGGTCAGCGAGAGCTCGCTGTAGGTGAACATGGTGTTCGAGAAGAAGAAGCCGGTCAGCAGCATGAAGACCGTCAGCACCACCGGCGCCATCGCGCTGCGGAAGAAGGACCGCACCTCGCGGCCGCAGATCGCGCCCAGTCCCCTCACGGCGTCTCCTTCCGGATCGCGGCGCCGCCGCCGGTCAGGCGCAGGAAGAGCTCCTCCAGCGACGCGTCGCGGTCGCCCAGCCGCTGCAGCTCGCCGCCGGACTCCAGCACCGCCCGCGCCAGCAGGGGACGCAGGGCCGACGTCTCGCCGGCGCAGGCCACGAGGGCCCCGCCCTCCTGCGCTTCGACGCCGTCGACGCCGGGCGTCGCCGCCAGAGCGGCCAGCACGGCCTCGCGGGCGCCGTCCCAGAGGATCTCGACCCGCGGGCCGCGATCCACGGCGCGGGACAGAGCCGCGGGCGCCTCCTCGGTCATCAGCCGGCCGCGGTCCAGGATCAGCACCCGCCCGCAGATCAGGCTCACCTCGTTCAGGATATGGCTGCTGAGCAGGACCGTCTTGTGGCCGCGGAAGCCGCGGATCAGCTCGCGCACCTCGACGATCTGATGGGGATCGAGGCCGGCGCTGGGTTCGTCCAGGATCAGGATCGCGGGATCGCCGACCAGGGCCTGGGCCAGGCCCACGCGCTGCCGGTATCCCTTCGAGAGGTTGCCGACGAGGCGGTGCCGCACCTCGCCCAGGCCGACGCGCTCGACGATGTCCGCCAGCCCGGCGCGGCGGCCGGGTCCGGCCACGCCCTTCAGGGCGGCCACGAAGTCCAGCGTCTCGTCGACGGTCATCTCGGGGTAGAGCGGGGCGTTCTCCGGCATGAAGCCGACCTGGGCGCGGACCCCGTCGGGGTCGGCGACGACGTCGCAGCCGGCGACGGTCGCGCCGCCGGCGCTCGGGGGCAGCGTGCAGGTGAGGATGCGCATGGCGGTGGTCTTCCCGGCCCCGTTGGGGCCCAGGAAGCCCACGATCTCGCCGGCGTCGACCCGGAACGAGAGGTCGTCCAGGGCCCGGGTGGCCCCGAAATCCCGGGTCAGTCCCGCCGCTTCGATCATGCCGCCTCCACTCAGTCGATGGCCCAGCGCAGCAGGGTGGCGCCCCAGGTGAAACCGGCGCCGAAGCTGGCCAGGCAGACCAGGTCGCCCTTCTGCAGCCGGCCCTCGTCGTAGGCCACGCGCATCGCCGAGGGGATGCTGGCCGACGTCGTGTTGCCGAAGCGGTCGATGGTCACGACCATCTGCTCGTCGGTCAGCCCCAGGCGCTTCTGGGCGCCGTCGATGATCCGGATGTTGGCCTGGTGGGGTATCAGGACCTTCAACTCGGCGGCTTCGTGATTGTTCCGCGCGAGCACGTCCTGGGCGACCTCGACCATGCCGCGGACGGCGAACTTGAAGACCTCGCGCCCCTCCTGATAGATGTAGTGCATCTTCTTGCGCACCGTCTCCTCGGAGGGCGGATTCAGGCTGCCGCCGCCGGGCATGTTCAGGTGCTTGCCGCCCTTGCCGTCGACGTGGTGCACGAAGTCGATGATGCCTTCGAGCTCGGGGTCCACGCGCTCGATCAGCACGGCGCCGGCGCCGTCGCCGAAGAGCACGCAGGTGTTGCGGTCATCGTAGTCCACGATCGACGACATGATCTCGGTGCCCACGACCAGCACGCGGCGGCAGGCGCCGGTCTGCACCTGGGCGCGGGCGGCCTGCACGGCGAAGACGAAGCCGCTGCAGGCGGCGCTGATGTCGTAGCCCCAGGCGTTGCCGGCGCCGATCAGGTCCTGGATCACGCAGGCGGTGGCGGGAAAGAACATATCGGGCGTCACGGTCGGGACGAGGATCAGGTCGACGTCGTCGGGCGTCAGCCCGGCGTGCTCCAGGGCCATGCGCGCGGCGCCGGCCCCGTGATGCGAGGCCGGGGTCCCCGGCTCGACCAGGCGCCGCTCACTGATGCCGGTTCGCTCCAGGATCCACTGCTCGTTGGTCTCGACCATCTTCTCGAGGTCGGCATTCGTCAGTCGGCGCTCGGGAAAATCCATTCCCACGCCGGTGATCCCGGCCGTATACAGTTTCTGATCCGACATCCCCGCGGTCCTTTTGTTCGAGGAAAAGGCCGGCGGGGCGAACCGACGGGTTCGCCGCGACGGCCCGGTCGAGTGGTCCGAGTCATACCCCAATGCAAATCCCTGACGGGCTCCCTGTCAACCAGAAGGGATGCAAAAAGGCCTCCACCGGGAGACCTTTCCGCAAACCTTGCGAGAGACTAGGCGTCCGACTTGTCGGGCTCTGCCGCCGGAGCCTCGTCCGCCGGCTCCCCGTCGGCGGGAGCCTCCTCGGCGGGCGCGGCTTCCTCCGGCTCGGGCTCGGGCTGCGCAGCCGCGACGGGAGCGTCCTTGAGGCGGGCCGGCTTGCGCGCGGCGCGACCCTGGGACTTCTCGCGACCCTCTTCCCCGACGAGCTCCAGAAAGGCGATGTCGGCGTTGTCGCCCTTGCGGCCGCCGTCGATCTTGAGCACCCGCGTGTAGCCGCCGGGACGGTCGGCGTAGCGGGGGCCGATCTCGTCGAAGAGCTTCTGCAGGATCTCGGGATCCAGGAGCTTGCGCGCCGCCATGCGGCGCGAGTTCAGGTCGCCGGCCTTGGCGTAGGTGATCAGGCGCTCGGCCAGGGACCGCGCCTCCTTCGCCTTCGCCGTGGTGGTCTTGATCCGCCCGTGCCGGAACAGCTCCGTCACCATGTTGCGGAACATCATGTTCCGGTGGCTGGCCGTCCGGTTGAGCTTACGTCCGCTGACGTTGTGACGCATGGCATTCCGTCCTTTGGTCGTCCTGAGCCGTATCGGGCCGCGCGGCGGCCGTTATTCGCTGGCGGCCGTCCGCTGCTTGACGCGATCGGCGATCTCGGGTTCGAAGTTCATGCCGAAGCCCAGGTCCATGCCGTCCAGGATCTCCTGGATCTCGTTCAGGCTCTTGCGCCCGAAGTTGCGGAACTTGAGCATCTCCTGCTCGGTCTTGGTGACGAGGTCGAAGATCGTCTGGATCTTGCCCGACTTCAGGCAGTTGGCGGAGCGCACGGAGAGCTCCAGCTCCTCGACGCTGCGCGACAGCTGCTCGATGCGCTGCTCCAGCTCCTCGTCCACTTCCTCGTCCTGGGCGTCGATCGGCGCCTCGTCGAAGTTGATGAAGATCTGGAAGTGGTCCTTGAGGATCTTCGACGCGAAGGCGACGGTGTCCTCGGCCCGGATGCTGCCGTCGGTCTCGATGCCCATGACCAGCTTGTCGTAGTCCGTGCGCTGACCGACGCGGGTGTCCTCGACGCGGTAGCTCACGCGGCGCACCGGCGAGAAGTTGGCGTCCAGGCGGATCACGCCGATCACCTCGTCGGGGACCACGTGCTGATCGCGGTCCACGTAGCCGCGGCCGGTGTCGATGTAGAGCTTGCCCTTGAAGTCGCCGGCCTCGGTGATCGTGCAGATCACGAAGTCGGGGTTGACGATGGTCAGGTCGGGGTGGCCGTTGATCATCCCGGCCGTGACCTCGCCCTTCTTCTTGACCTCGATCGTCGCCCAATGGGCGGGCACGTCCGAGAGCCCGAAGACGACCTTCTTCAGGTTGAGGACGATGTCCGTGACGTCCTCGAGCACGTTGGGCAAGGTGCTCATCTCGTGCTTCACGCCGTCGAGCTGGATGGCCGTGACCGCGTGGCCGTGGATCGAGGACAGCAGCGTCCGGCGCAGGGCGGTGCCCAGCGTGTGGCCGAAGCCCCTCTCCAGCGGCGCGATCACCAGCTCGGCAGAGTTCTCGGTCAGGGTCTCCGGCACGACCTGCACGGCGTCCGGCATCATCATGTTGATCCACTTCATGGCCTGGCATACCCCCTGCCACCTGATACGGATAGCGCGTCCGGCTCGGACACGCCGTGATTCAATCTCGATCGCCGTCGGGCGGCCGACCTTACATCCGGCGCCGCTTCTTGGGCCGGCAGCCGTTGTGGGGCAGACGGGTCACGTCCTTGATGCGCGTGACCTCGAGTCCCTCGGCGCGCAGGGTGCGGATCGCGGCCTCGCGACCCGAACCGGGCCCGCGAACCCAGACCTCGACCTTGCGCATGCCGCCGTTCATGGCCTCCTGGGCGCAGAAACGGGCGGCGAGCTGCGCGGCGAAAGCCGTGGACTTGCGACTGCCCTTGTAGCGGCCCTGGTGGCCGCCGGACGACCAGGTGATGACGTTGCCCGTCAAATCGGTCATCGTGATGATGGTGTTGTTGAAGCTGGACTTGACGTGGGCCACCCCCGCCAAATCGAGCTTCTTCTTTACCTTGCGAACCTTGCGCTTGTCCTTGGGACCTGCCACGCTCCAACCTCCTCAGAGCTTCTCAGAGCTACTTCTTCTTGCGCGCGCCGGGACGGGCCTTGGGGCCCTTCCGGGTCCGGGCATTGTTCTTGGTGTTCTGGCCGCGGCAGGGCAGCTTGCGGCGGTGCCGCAGTCCCCGGTAGCTGCCGATGTCCATCAGACGCTGGATGTTCAGGCTGATCTCGGTACGCAGCGTGCCCTCGACCTGGAAATCCTTGTCGATGATGCCGATCACGCGTCGGGTCTCCTCTTCGGAGAGATCGCGCGTCTTCTTCTCCGGATCGATCCGGGCCTTGTCGCAGATCAGACGGGCGCGATGAGGCCCGATCCCGTAGATGTACGTCAGGGACGTGCTGACCCGCTTCTCATTCGGAATGTCCACACCGGCGATTCTGGCCACCTCGGCTCCTTTCGATTGCCGCCGCGCCGACGCCGCCGCTGGCGTCCGGACGGACGGGAATCTCTATCCCTGGCGCTGTTTGTGGCGTCGGTTGACGCAGATCACTCGGACCACGCCCTTGCGCCGGATGATTTTGCACTTGTCGCAGATCTTCTTCACTGAAGCGCGCACTTTCATGGTCTCTCCTTGGGCGCCCCGCCGGGCGCGGTCTCACTTGTAGCGATACGTGATCCGGCCGCGGGACAGGTCGTAGGGAGAAAGCTCCACGGTGACCTTGTCGCCGGGAAGGATGCGGATGAAGTGCATCCGCATCTTGCCCGAGACATGCGCCAGGACGACGTGCTGGTTCTCCAGCTCGACCCGGAACATGGCGTTGGGCAGCGCCTCGACGACGGTCCCCTCTACTGTGATTCCCTCTTCCTTGGCCATGGGCGCATCTCCCGTTCTGTACGTCGGCGGCTCAGCGCGCCGTCAGGATCCGCGGGCCGTCGCTGGTGACGGCCACCGTGTGCTCGAAATGCGCGGACAACCGTCTGTCGGCGGTCACGATCGTCCACTGGTCGGGCGCCGTGACGACGCGCTTCGTCCCGGCGTTGATCATCGGCTCGATCGCGATGACCAGTCCCTCTTCCATTACCGGGTCCGGCGTCGAGTAGCTCCGGTAGTTGGGCACCTGCGGGTCCTCGTGCAGGTGACGGCCGATGCCGTGTCCCACCAGGGATTCGACCACCGAGAATCCCGCCCCTCGCGCATGCTCGGCGACGGCGGTCCCGATGTCGGAGATCCGGTTGCCGGCCTTCGCCGCGGCGATCGCCCGGTCCAGGCACTCGCGGGTCGTCCGCATCAGCTTCGCGGCCTCCTCGGCCACCTCGCCCACGGCGTAGGTCTCGGCCGAATCCGAGTGCCAGCCGTCGCGGATCAGCCCGCAGTCCACCCCGACGATGTCACCCTCGCGCAGCTCCCGCTCGCCGGGGATGCCGTGGACGACCTGCTCGTTGACCGAGATGCAGCAGGTCGCCGGGAAGCCGTTGTAGCCCTTGAAGGAGGGCGTGCAGCCGGCGTCGACGATCATCTTCTCGGCCGCGGCGTCCACTTCGCCGGTCGTCGCCCCGGGGACGATCCATCCGCGCAATTCGCGGAAGACCGCCGCCAGTATCTCCCCGCTCGCCGACATCTTCTCGATCTCGGCGGGCGTCTTCAGCCTAATGTTCTGCTTCCAGGACAAGGACGATCCTCTGGAATACCTCTTCCGCGTCTCCGCTGCCGTCGACTGCCCGCAGCGGGATATGACGGGAGAGGATGCCCTGCGCCGGCAGCGTCTCCTCGCGGTAGACCTGCAGCCGGTGACGAACGGTCTCGGGCCGGTCGTCGTCGCGAAGACCCAGGCCGGCGCCGCAGCGCGGGCAGGCTTCGCCCTCCTCCATCTCGCCCCGCACGGTCACGAATCCGCAGCCGGGGCAGGTCAGGCGGTCCTTGAGCCGCTGCACGATCTCGTCGTCCGAGACGTCCAGGCTCACGACCGCCGCGACTTCCTGGCCCAGTTCCCGGACCAGGGCCAGCAGACCCTCGGCCTGCGGCGCGGTCCGCGGGAAGCCGTCCAGCAGCCAGCCCCGCTCGGGCGGGACGGCGGCCAGGGCCTTCCGGACCAGTTCCATCATCACCTCGTCCGGGACCAGCTTGCCGGCCTGTAGCCCGGCGGCCACCCGCTCGCCCAGGGGGCTGCCGCCGTTGACGGCGGCGCGCAGGATGTATCCGGTCGAGATGTGTTCGCAGCCGGTGCGCCGGACCAGGCGTTGGGCCTGGGTCCCCTTGCCGCCACCGGGCGGTCCCATCATGATCAAGTTCAACTCGGGCTACCTCCGTGCCCGCAGGCGCCCCTTCGTCATGAAGCCGTCGTAGTGGCGCATCACGAGGTGCGACTCGATCTGCTGGAGCGTGTCCAGGCCGACGCCGACGACGATGAGCAGGCCCGTGCCGCCGAAGTAGAACGGCACGTTGAGGTAATGGATCATCAGATCCGGCAGCACGGCGATCGCCGCCAGGAAGAAGGCTCCCGGCAGGGTCACGCGCGTCAGCACCCGGTCGATGTATTCGGCGGTCTTCCGCCCCGGCCGGACGCCGGGGATGAAGCCGCTGTTGCGCTTCATGTTGTCCGCGAGATCCACGGGATTCAGGATCACGGCGGTGTAGAAGTAGGTGAACAGCACGATCAGGGCCGTGTAGACCACGATGTACACCACGTGCGGGGGACGGAACATGGCCGCCATGCCGCCCAGGAAGGCGTTCTCCTGGAAGAAGGCGCCGATCGTGCCCGGGAACATGATGATCGACTGGGCGAAGATGATCGGGATCACGCCGGCGGTGTTCACGCGCAGCGGGATGTGGGTGTTCGCGCCGCCGTAGATGCGGCGGCCGACGATCTTCTTCGCGTATTGCACCGGGATCCGGCGCTGCCCCTGCGTGATCGCGATGATGCCGGCGATGACCGCCGCCATGAAGAACATGATGATGACCGCGACGACCCAGTTCATCGTGCCGGTGCGCAGGGCCTGCATCGTGTTCAGGATGTCGGTCGGGTAACGGGCGATGATGCCGATGAAGATGATCAGCGAGATCCCGTTGCCGATGCCGTGCTCGGTGATCTGCTCGCCGAGCCACATCACGAACATCGTGCCCGTGGTCAGGGTGAGCATGGTGATCAGCTTGAAGCCGAGCCCCGGATGCTGCACCACGCCCATGCCCTCCAGCGCGAAGCTGATGCCGAAGGACTGCACCAGGGCCAGGGCCAGCGTGCCCCAGCGGGTGTACTGCTGGATCTTCTTGCGGCCCTCCTCGCCTTCCTTGGCCAGCTTCTCGAAGTAGGGAACCACCGCCTGCAGCAGCTGGAAGATGATCGAGGCGCTGATATAGGGCATGATGCCCAGGGCGAAGATCGTCGCCTGGCGCAGGTTGCCGCCCGCGAAGAGGTCGTAGAGACCCACCAGGGTCCCCTGCTGACCCTCGAAGAATTGCCGGATCGCGTCCAGATCGATGCCGGGCGTGGTGATGTGCCCGCCGAGCCGGTAGACGATCAGGATCATGGCTGTGAACAGGATCCTGCGCTTGAGCTCGGGGATCCGGAACATGCTCTGATAGCTGCCCGAAATGTTCAAAGCGGCGCTTCCTTTACTTGAGACGGACCCGTGGGCCCGCCGGCCATCATTCCTCGACGGTGACCGTGCCGCCGGCGCTCTCCACGGCGCGGACGGCGCTCTTGCTGGCCTTGGCGATCTTGATCTGCAACGACTTGGCCTCCAGCACGCCCCGTCCCAGCAGCTTCACGGGACGATCCGCGTACTTGACCAGGCCGGCCTCGGCGAGGACGGCGGGGTCGACGGCGGTGCCCTCGTCGAAGCGGTTCAGCTGCTCCAGGTTCACGAGCTGGTACGACTTCTTGAAGATGTTCGTGAAGCCGCGCTTGGGCAGACGCCGGTTGATGGGCATCTGGCCGCCCTCGAACCACGGCGGGACGCCGCCGCCGGAGCGGGCCTTCTGGCCCTTGTGCCCCCGGCCCGAGGTCTTGCCCTGACCCGAAGCCGGGCCGCGGCCCAGCCGCTTGCGCTGCTTGTTCGCCCCCGCGGGGGCGCCGATGTTGTTGAGCTTCAGCATGCCTAGTTCACCTCTTCCACGGCGACGAGGTGCTTGACCTTGAACACCATGCCCCGGATGGAGGGGACGTCCTCGTGGATCACGGAGGACTCCCTCTTGTGCAGCCCCAGGGCGGTCATGATGCGGCGCTGGTTCGCGGGCCGGCCGATCACGCTGCGCACCTGGGTGATCTTCAGCTTAGCCATCGCTATCCGCCTCCTCGACCTCGACCTTGGCCGCGGCCTCGACCGGGGCCTCGACCTTGGGCTTGGGCTTCATCCCGAAGACCTCGGGCACGGTGATCCCGCGCTTGGCGGCGACCTGGTCGACGGAGCGCAGCTGGCGCAGCCCGTCGACGGTGGCCTTCCAGACGTTGTGCGGGTTCCGCGAGCCGAGCTGCTTCGTCAGGATGTTCTTGATCCCGGCGGCCTCGAGGATCGCGCGCACGCCGCCGGCGGCGATGACGCCGGTGCCCGCGGCGGCGGGACGCAGGACGACCCGGCTGGCGCCGAAGCGGCCCACGACCGCGTAGGGAATCGTGTCCTTCAGGATGGGCACCTTGAACTGCCCGCCGCGGGCGCCCTCGGAAGCCTTGCGGATCGCGTCGGCGATCTCGTTGGCCTTGCCCAGGGCCACGCCCACCTTGCCCTTGCCGTCGCCGACGGTGAC
>CAZLHO010000005.1:0-27137 GCA_964559455.1 uncultured Fibrobacteraceae bacterium
AGCGGCGGCAGCAACGGCGCTTCGCTGCGGATCACGGGGGCTGCCGCGGTCAAGACCGGGGAAATGAGCAGCAGGAACAGCAGAGCGGCGGTGAGCCACGCGCGCGCGGGTTCGACATGGTCCGTTCCACCCATGCCGGGTCGCCCCTGAAACGCGGGTCCCCCGTCACACCGGGGGACCCGCCGACCGTCCATCGGTTTCAGCGGTACAGGTTCTTGACCCCGCCCCAGGTGCCGGGGGCCGCGGGCGTCTCCGCGCTCTGCAGCGAGAAGTGGTCGAGGCCCATCGAGAGCGTGCCCGTGCCGGTGGCCTTGACCCCCGCGGAGAAGACGTTGGCCATCGTCTCGGCGAAGGAGACGGAGGCAGACTCCTGGACCCAGCCGGCGGCCTCGGCCTCGAGGTCGGACCAGGTGGGATCGAAGTCGAAATGCACCAACTGCCAGCCGGTCGCTTCCAGATCCACGTCCAGGGGCAACTGCCAGCCGTTGTGCATGGCGTCGAGGTAGCGGGCGTGGAAGTAGGCCGAGAGGAAGGTGCCGGTCTGGAATTCGACCGCCACCTGCACCCGCACGTAGCCGTGGGCGGCGTAGTCGCCCGCGTAGTCGGGGGTGTAGTTCAGGGCGCCCACGATCCCGTAGGTGAAGACGGGCTCGTAGCTGTGCAGGTAGCCTCCGACCAGGCCGCCGGTGGCCAGGGCCTCGATCTGGCACGGTCCCGAGGCCTGCAGCCAGCCCGCGGTGGAGCCGGTGTCCCAGCCTTCGAAGATGTAGTCGGCGCGGGCGGCCGCGGGTGCGAGGAGCAGCAGGCAGGCGAGGCCGGACAGCAGGCAAGTGCGCATGGTCACGTCGGTTCCCCCCGGGGATGAATGGAATGTGGATTCTCGATATCGATTGCCGATACTAGCCGCCGCCGCCGGCGTGATCAAGGACGGGACGGAGGATTCCCGATGGGGCCGGCGGCCGTCCTGCGCTACAATCGGCCCCCGACGACGTCCGTTCCCCCGCGAGGAGCCTCCGGCATGACCCGTAGCCGCCCCGGACCGCTGCTGATCCCGCTGGGCCTCGCCCTGCTCGCGGCGGCGGTCCACCTGCCCGTGCTCGACAACGCCTTCGTGAACTTCGACGACGTCTTCACGATCCTGAACAACCCCCTGATCCAGGGCCTGGACGCCGCGCACCTGCGCGACATGTTCGGCGGCTTCTATTTCGGCAACTACCAGCCGCTGACCTGGCTGTCGCTGGCCGCGAGCCACGCGCTGGCCGGGCCGGACCCGCGCTTCTTCCACGCCGTGAACCTGCTGCTGCACTGCCTGAACACGGTGCTGGCCTACTTCTTCGTCATGCGGCTGGCGGCGAGAGGCGGGGACGAGGCCCGCGTCCGCACCGTGGCCCTGATCGCGGGCGCGCTCTTCGCCGTCCACACCCTGCACGTGGAGTCGGTGGCCTGGGCGTCGCAGCGCAAGGACCTGCTCTTCACCGCCTTCTACCTGGGCTCGCTGCTGTTATACCTGCGCCACGCCGACGGCGGCGCACGGCGGCACTATCTGCTGGCGCTGGCGCTCTTCCTCTGTTCGCTGCTGGCCAAGGCCGCGGCGGCGCCGCTCTTCGCCGTGGTGGTCGCGCTGGACCACCACCGGGGACGCCTGCGCGGGCCCGGGCTGCACGCCGTGCTGCTCGAGAAGCTGCCCTTCGCCGCGCTGGGCCTCGGCTTCGGGGCGCTGGCCGTGGTCGCGCAGCGCTCGAGCGACTTCGTGGCCCACGCCGCCCTGCACACGCCCCTGCAGCGGCTGTTGCTGGCCTGCTGGGGCTTCACGCTCTACCTGGCGAAGCTGGCCCTGCCGTTGCGGCTGTCGGCCTACTATCCCTATCCGGATCTGGCCGGGGGCCTTCCGGCGGGCCTGCTGTTCGCGCCCCTGGTCGCCGCCCTCTTCGTCGTCGTGATGATCGCTGGCCTGCGTCGCCGCGGTCTGGCCGCCTTCGGCCTGCTCTTCTTCGCGCTGAACATCGGGCCGCTGCTGCAGCTGCTGCCGATCGGCGACTTCCTGATGGCCGACCGCTTCGCCTACCTGCCTTCGCTGGGCGTCTTCCTGGCGGTCGGAGCGGCCGGGGTCGCCCTGGTCCGGTCGCGGCCGAAGCTGGGGCGGCCGCTGGGCGCGGCGCTGCTGGTCTGGGTCGTGCTGCTGTCGGGATTGACCGTGCGGCGAGCGGACGTCTGGCAAGACAGCCTGACCCTGTGGAACGACGTGCTGGCGCAGCACCCCGACATCGCCCTGGCGCTGAGCAACCGGGGCACGGCGCGGGGCGAGGCCGGCGACCTGGCCGGCGCCGTCGCGGACTTCGACCGGGCGCTGGCGGTCGATCCGGGCTACGTCGACGCCCTGGACAACCGCGGCTACGCGCGGTTGCTCGCCGGAGACAGCGAAGGCGCCCTGGCCGATTTCGACCTGGCGCTGCGCCGCAGCCCCGGCAACCCCGGCGCCCTGGCCCACCGCGCGCAGGCCCGATTCCAGCGCGGGGTCGCGCGCTACCGGGCGGGCGACTTCGCCGGCGCGGCCGCCGACTTCGCGGCGGTGCTGCGGGACGCCCCCGACTTCCCCGGAGCGCGGCGGAACCTCGAGGCGGCCCGGCGGCTCTCATCCTCTCCCCCGACGCCGTAGCACCAGCGCGTAGACCAGGATGTTGATCGCCAGGACCGCGCCCCCCAGCAGGTACTGGATCTCGCGGGTCAGGCCGCCCGGGTAGACTATGGGCAGCAGGTAGTGCTCGACGAAGCCTCCGGGGTAGCCCTGCTGCCCGGCGGCCAGGCGCAGCCGGTTCTCCAGCGGGGTCAGCGGGCAGATCCAGCCGACGGTCTCGATGAGGACGCCCCAGGCGGCGACGGGCAGGTGGATCCAGGCCAGCCGCCGGTCGCGCAGGGCCAGCAGGCCGCCCAGGACCACGAAGACGATGAACAGGAAGTGGAGCACGACCAGCAGGTCGGCGAGCAGGCGGGGAAGCACGGCCTTCGCTCCTCCGGGCGTACGGCGGCGCCGGCGACGGATCGGACTCCCCGAGTGTAGCACGCGGAATCCGGCCGGGGCGGACCCTTCTCCTGGCTTCCTGCCGCTTGCTGTTATAGAATGGGGCCGTTGATCACTCCCCCGACACTCCTCCTTTTTCCACGAGAACGAAACCCATGCCCGAAACCTGCTCCGGCGTCCTGGAGATCCTCAAGAACGGCAACGGATCCCTGCGCGACCCCGTCCGCTCCTTCCGCCCCGATCCCGGCGACCCCTTCGTCTCCCGCCGGCTGATCGACCGCTTCCGGCTGGCCGCCGGCGCCCTGGTGATCGGTCCCGCCGCCCCGGGCAAGCAGGGCCCGAAGCTGCTGGACGTCGAGACCGTCTGCGGCCTGGAGCCCGCGGCCTTCGGCGAGCGGACGCCGTTCAAGGACCTGCCCGCAGTGAACCCGGACCGGCGCTTCCGGCTGGGGGACGGCGGCAACCCCTCGATGCGCCTGGTCGAGCTCTTCGCTCCGATCGGCCACGGCACCCGGGGGCTGATCGTCTCGCCGCCCAAGGCCGGCAAGACCGAGCTGCTCGCGGAGATCGCGCGCGGCGTCCACGCCGATTCCCCCGAGGCGCGCGTCGTCGTGTTGCTGATCGACGAGCGGCCCGAGGAGGTCACGCATTTCCGGCGCCGGGTGCCGGCCGAGGTCCTGGCCAGCAGCAGCGACCAGACCCTGGAGGACCACGTGCGCCTGGCGAACCTCTGCCTGGCCCAGGTCCGCTGCGAGCTGGAATGCGGCCACGACGTGGTTGTGCTGGTGGACAGCATCACGCGCATGGGCCGGGCCTTCAACGCCCACGGGGCCGGCTCGGGCCGGACCATGACCGGCGGGCTGGATTCCCGGGCGCTGGAGATCCCGCGGCGCTTCTTCGGCATGGCCCGCAACGTCGAGCACGGCGGCTCGGTCACGGTCGTCGCCACCGCCCTGGTCGACACCGGCTCGCGCATGGACGACCTGATCTTCGAGGAGTTCAAGGGCACGGGGAACTGCGAGATCGTGCTGGACCGCTCCCTGGCCGAGGCCCGGGTCTTCCCGGCCATCGACCTGCTGGCCTCCGGCACCCGCCGCGACGACCTGCTCTACGAGCCGGACGAGCTCGACGCCATCAACAAGCTGCGCCGGCGCGGCCAGGGCATGACCCCGCGCCAGGCGATCGAGGGCCTGCTGCAGCTGCTCGAGGAACGGCCCACCAACGCGGAGCTGCTGCAGAAGCTGGGCTGAGCGTCGACCCTTCAACTCCCCCTGGATGCCGCCGTCGATCCCGGCTAAGCTCCGTTGGCCCCGCCCGCCGGGGCCGACGCGCGTCAGGTCCGGCGCGCGCCGCTCCGGACCCGCACCCCGGGGAGCACCATGGCCCGATTCGCCACCCTCGACATCTTCTGGGCGGTCGCCTTCCTGCTGCTGATGGTCGGCGGCGCCTTCTTCTTCTACCGCCTGGCCCGCCGCTCCGAGAGCGACTTCTTCCTGGCCGGCCGCGGCCTGCCCTGGTGGCTGCCCGCCTCGTCGGTGTTCAGCACCCACACGGCCACCGACACCCCGATGTGGATCACCGGCGTGATCTACGCCCACGGCCTGCGCGGGCTCTGGTACACCTTCTTCTCGGCCTGGACCGCGATCGGCGCCTTCGTCTCGGCGCGCATCTTCCGGCGCTCGCTGGCCTATACCCAGGCCGAGTGGCAGACGCAGCGCTTCGGCGGCCTGGGCGCCGAGCTGCTGCGCGGCTGGATGGCCGGCTGGCAGGTCTTCATGAACATGTTCATCCTCGGCTGGGTGGGCATCGCCATGGGCAAGGTCTGCGCGCTGGCCTTCGGCTGGCCGGTGTGGGTCGGCCTGGTGCTGCCCAGCCTGATCACGGCCGTCTACACCCTGGCCGCCGGCTACTGGGGCGTGGTGATGGGCGACTTCCTGCAGGGCATCGTCGCCGTCTTCGCCATCGTCATCGTGTCGATGGTGGGCGTGGCGGCGGCGGGCGGCCCGGCCGGCGTCACCGAGAAGATCGTCGCCGTCGGCGGCGAGTGGCGCCTGAACGCCTTCGCCTTCAGCGGCTGGCTCGACGGCGACTTCCCGATCGTCTGGTGGCTGACGATGCTGGTGATCTCGGTCATCGGCGGCTTCGGCATGGGCACCAGCATCGACTGGTACGTCGAGGCCCAGCGCATCCAGTCGGCCAGGACCGTGCGCGACTCGACCTACGGGCTGTGGGCCGGCGGCGCGATCACCCTGATCCGCAACGGTTTCTGGGCCGCCGGCATCCTGGCCTTCTTCGCGATGCTGCCGAACATCGCCGACGCCGCCGACTACGAGCTGGGCTGGTTCCGCCTGGGCTTCGAGCTGCTGCCGGTCGGCCTGGTCGGCGTCTTCTTCGGCGCGATCCTGGCCATCCACCTCTCGACCATCTCCAGCCACCTGAACCTGGGCGCCCTCTACTTCACCCGCGACCTCTACCAGCGCTACATCCGGCCCGACTCCTCCGAGCAGCGGCTGGTCTGGGTCGGCCGCGTCTCGACCTTCGTGCTGCTGGTGGGATCGTTCTTCTACGGCCTGATGATGGAGGAGATCACCCGCTGGCTGATCTTCGCGCTATGGCTGATGATGGCCGGGATCTGGCTGCCGAACATCCTGCAAGTCGTGTGGTGGCGCTTCAACGCCTGGGGCTACCTGGCCGGATGGATGGCCAACCTGGGCGTGTCGTGGCTGGTCGTCTGGGTGCTGCCCGCCTTCGGCGTGATGCCCAAGCTGCCCGACCACCTGCAGTTCTGGCTGCTGCTGGCCCTGGGCGCGGTGGTCTTCCTGCCGGTCACGCTGCGCACGCGCCCCGAGAACATGGACCGGCTGGTGCGCTACTACGTGATGACCCGGCCCCTGGGCTGGTGGGGTCCGGTGCACCGCGAGGCGGTGCGGCGCGGGCTGCTGGCGGACGCGCCGGCGCAGGCGCCGGGACCGCGGCCCCTGATCCGCCGCTCCTGGACGCCCGAGCAGGCCGACGAGTGGACGCGCGAGGACTGGATCGCGGTGGTGCTGTCGCCGCTGGTCTTCGGGGCGCTGATGATCGGCGTCACCCAGCTGCTGCTGCTGCGGCCGAGCGGATTGTGGCTGCTGCTGGGCGCGGTCGTCGGGACCCTCTTCATCTACTGGGTGATCGACCCCAAGCTGCGGGCGGTCTCGAGCGAGTACGAGGCGCGCCAGGCCCGCTACGTCGAGCAGCTGGAACAGCGCCTGCGCTGGCAGGACGAAGGAGGCCGCTGATGGACAAGGGACTGGTTACCCTGATCGGCATGAGCATCGCCTACGTGGCCTCGTTCCTGGGCCTGGGCCTGGCCTGGTGGAGCTGGCGCAAGCGTCATCGGAAGGACGGCCCGCGATGAACGGACAGCTGCCCGACGTCACGCCGCTGAGCGGCTTCTTCTGGACCTGGATCGTGCCGGCGGCGCTCTTCGGGATCGCCCTGGCCGCGACCTGGCTGCTCTATCGTCACTTCGCCGGCAAGGGCCGGCACTGACCGCCCCGGCGACCTCGCCGAGATGGGATGCCGATCATGAAAAGACGAAAGACGATCGCCCTGGTGGCCCACGACAGCCGCAAGCGGGATCTGGTCGACTGGGTGATCCGCAACGAGGCCATCCTGGAGGGGCTCGACCTGGTCTGCACCGGCACCACCGGCCGCCTGCTCGCCGAGACCCTGGCGAATCATCGCGGCGGCGCCGGCCGGCCGGAGCAGGAGATCAAGCGCCTGCTCTCGGGTCCGCTGGGCGGCGACCAGCAGTTGGGCGCCATGATCGCCGAGGGGCGCATAGACGTCCTCATCTTCTTCTGGGATCCCATGCAGCCCCAGCCCCACGACGTGGACGTCAAGGCCCTGCTGCGCATCGCCGTGCTCTACAACGTGCCGACCGCCTGCAACCGCAGCACGGCGGATTTCATGATCGCCTCGCCGCTGCTGGAGCAGGACTACGTGCCGGCGCGGAAGGACTACGCCGCGTACATGGAGCGGAACATCGAGTGACCCGGAGGTCAGGCCCGTGAACCCGAACGCGCACCGGCCGGTCCTCTTCCTCGCGGCGGCGCTCGCCGCGCTCCTGCCGGCGGCCGCGGCCGGCGCCGGCGCTCTCGTCGACTGCGTCGATCCCTTCATCGGCACCGGCGGCCACGGCCACACCTTCCCCGGCCCGACGCTCCCCTTCGGCATGGTGCAGCTCGGTCCCGACACCCGCCTGACCGGCTGGGACGGCTGCTCCGGCTACCACTTCGACGACGACGTGATCCGGGGCTTCTCGCACACCCACCTCAGCGGCACCGGGGTGAGCGACTACGGCGACGTGCTGCTGATGCCCGTGGTCGGCGAGCCCCGCCTGGAAAGCGGCCGGCCCGACGGCGCGGACGCCGGCTACGGCTCGCGCTTCGCCAAGACGGACGAGCGCGCCGGCGCCGGCTGGTACGCCGTGCGCCTGGCCGACCACGACGTCGACGTCGAGCTCACGGCGACGCCGCGCACCGGGCTGCACCGCTACGTCTTCCCTCCCGGCCGCCCCGCCCACGTGATCGTCGACCTGGAGCACCGCGACCGCCTGCTGGGCGCCGACCTGCGCGTCGTCGGGGACGATGCGATCGCCGGCTTCCGGCGCTCGACCGCCTGGGCCCGCGACCAGTTCGTCTTCTTCCACGCCCGCTTCTCGCGGCCCTTCACGGCGACGCGCGTCGAGGGCGGAACGAAGGCCGTGCTGAGCTTCGGCGACGCCGGCGGCGAGCTGCTGGCGCAGGTGGGGATCTCGGCCGTGGACGCCGACGGCGCCCGCGGCAACCTCGAGGCCGAGTGGGCCGGTTTCGACTTCGCCGCGACCCGCGACCGGGCCCGCGCGGCCTGGGACGCGGCGCTGGGCCGCTTCACGATCGAGGGCGCCGACGACGCGGACCGGACCGTCTTCGCCACCGCGCTCTACCACGCATTCCTGGCCCCGAACCTCTTCAGCGACGCCGACGGGCGCTACCGCGGCATGGACCAGGCGATCCACCGGGCGGAAGGCCGCGACCACTACACCGTCTTCTCGCTGTGGGACACCTACCGCGCCGCCCATCCCCTCTTCACCCTGGTCGAGCGCGATCGCAGCGCGGATTTCGTGCGCACCTTCCTGGCGCAGTACCAGCAGGGCGGAAGGCTGCCGGTGTGGGAGCTCGCAGCGAACGAGACCGACTGCATGATCGGCTACCACTCGGTCTCGGTGATCGCCGACGCCTACCTGAAAGGGATCCGGGGCTACGATTCCGATGCGGCCCTGGACGCCATGGTCGCCAGCGCCGAGAGCGGCCTCTTCGGTCTGGACGCCTACGTGCGCGACGGCTTCGTCGGCGCCGACGAACACGGCGAATCGGTCAGCCGCACCCTGGAGTACGCCTACGACGACGCCTGCATCGCGCGCATGGCCGCCGCGATGGGCCGCGATGACGTCGCTTCCCGCTTCGCCGTTCGCGCCCAGGCCTGGCGGCACCTGCTGGACCCCCGCACGGGCTTCTTCCGCCCCCGCCGCAACGGACGGTGGCTGACGCCCTACGACCCCCGCCGCGTCGACTTCCACCACACCGAGGCCAACGGCTGGCAGTACCGCTTCGCGGCGCCGCACCACGCCCCGCAGCACGTGGCGGCCCTGGGCGGCGACGAGGCCTTCGCCGCCGCGCTCGACTCGCTCTTCGCGATCGACAGCGCCACCACCGGCCGCGAGCAGGCCGACATCACCGGCCGCATCGGCCAGTACGCCCACGGCAACGAGCCCAGCCACCACGTGGCCTGGCTGTACCACTTCGCCGGACGGCCGCAGCGCAGCGCCGAGCGCGTGGCCCGCATCCTCCGCGAGTTCTACGCCCCCGCCCCCGAAGGGCTGATCGGCAACGAGGACTGCGGCCAGATGTCGGCCTGGTACGTGCTGGCCGCGCTGGGGCTCTACGACGTGGCCCCGACGTCGGGCCAGTGGCTGCTGGCACCGCCCCTGCACGAGCGCATGAGCGTGCGTTTCGAAAACGGCCGCGTCTTCACGACACGGCGCGTCGGCGAGGGCGACGTGGCCCGCGTCACCTTCGACGGCGAGCCCCTGACCCGCAGCTGGCTGAGTCACGCCGAGGTGACCGGCGGCGGCGAGCTGGTCTTCGAGCTGGGTGAGGCCGGCGACTGGGGCGTGGCCCCCAAGGACCGGCCTGGAACGCCGGCGGCCGCCGCGCCGATCCTGCCGGCGCCGTGGGCCGAGGCGGCGAGCGACCGCTTCCGCGACGCGATCGCGGTGCGCCTGGCCTGCGCCGAGCCCGGCGCCGCGATCTTCTGGACCGCCAACGCAGAAACCGACCCGCGCTCCGGATCCCGCTACGACGGCCCCCTGCTGCTGGATCGGACGACGACGCTGCGCTTCGTGGCCGTCGACGGCGACCGGACGAGCCCCGTCGTGACCGCCCGCTTCGACCTCATTCGCAACGACTGGCGGGCGGACGTGGCATCGGTCCCCAACGGCCAGTACACCGCCGGCGGCCCGGACGCCCTGATCGACGGCCGCCGCGGCCCCGAGGACTGGCGCACCGGCGCCTGGCAGGGCTACCAGGACCAGGACTTCGTCGCCGTGCTGGATTTGGGCGAGGCCGCGCCCCTGGCGCGCGCGGGCGCCGGGTTTTTGCAGGACATGCGCTCGTGGATCTGGATGCCGACGGAGCTGGTCGTCGAGGTCTCGGCCGACGGGGTGGCGTTCGAGGAGGCCGGCCGCGCCGGTCACGACGTTCCCGACGACCTCGAGGGCGTCTTCGTCCGGGACCTGACGGTGGAGCTGGACGGCCGGCCGGTGCGCGCGCTCCGCTTCCGGGCGGTCAACTACGGCGCGATCCCGGACTGGCACCCCGGCGCAGGCGGCCGGGCCTTCATCTTCGTCGACGAGCTGATCGTCGAACCCGCAGCCGGCTACTCCCCCGACGACATCGAGTAGGGCCGCGCGGCCGGACCCGTGGCGCGCTCCATGTTCGGACGGTCGCTCAAAACAAAGCGCAGCTCACCGCCGGCCACGAGCTCCTCGTGGGTGATGAAGTTCCGGTCCAGCGGAATCCCGTTCAGCAACACCGTCTCGACGTAGACGTTCTCCGGGGATTGGTTCTCGGCGATGACGGTCAGGGCGCGGCCCCCGGGCCCGTCCACCGCGGCCATCCGGACGGCGGGGCTGCCCAGCACGTACTGGCCGCTGCCCGGAGCGACCGGGTAGAAGCCCAGGGCGCTGAAGACGTACCAGGCCGACATCTGGCCGCAGTCGTCGTTGCCGCACAGGCCGTCCGGCGCGGGGCGGTACATCTCGTCCATGATCTGCCGCACGCGCTCCTGCGTCTTCCAGGGCCGGCCCGCCCAGCAGTAAAGGTAGGGCACGTGGTGGCTGGGCTCGTTGCCGTGCACGTAGTTGCCGATCATGCCCTCGCGGGTGATGTCCTCGTTCTGGGCGAAGCTCTCGTCGGCGACCTCCATCACGAAGAGTTCATCGAGCCAGGAGACCATCCGCTCCTCCCCCCCCAGCAGCTCGATGAAGCCCGCCACGTCGTGCGGCACGTAGAGGGAGTAGTTCCAGGCGTTGCCCTCGATGTAGCCCTGGCCGTGGGTCGCCATGGGGTCGAAGTCCGGCGGGAACGAGCCGTCGGCGTTGCGCGCGCGCAGGAATCCGGTCGCCGGGTCGAAGAGGTTCCGCCACGAGGTCGCGCGCCGGTCGTACTCTCTCGCCATCTCGTCCCGGCCCAGCGACTCCGCCATGCGCGCCAGCGACCAGTCGTCGTAGGCGTACTCCAGGGTCTTGGACGCGGCGCTGGACTGGCGGTCGGCCGGCACCCAGCCCAGGCGGCGGTAGTCGCCGATCCCGTCGTAGCGGTCGAACTCGGCGCTGGCGGCCATGCCCGCCAGGGCCTCGTCGGGATCGAAGCCGCGCATCCCCTTCAGCCAGGCGTCGGCGATCACCGGCACCGCGTGGTAGCCGATCATGCACCAGTTCTCGTTGGCGTGGTGCGACCAGACCGGCAGCACGCCGTGCACGCTCTGGCGCCGGTGGGCCAGCATCGAGCGCACCATGTCGACCGCGCGGTCGGGATGCAGGATCGTCAGCAACGGATGCTGCGCCCGATAGGTGTCCCAGAGCGAGAAGACCGTGTAGTTGGCGGCGCCCTCGGCGGCGTGGACGTTGTCGTCCAGGCCGCGGTAGCGCCCGTCGACGTCCGACTGCACGACCGGCCCCATGCCCGTGTGGTACAGGGCCGTGTAGAAGCTGGTCAGGACCGCGGGATCGGCCTCGACCCGCACCCGCGACAGCTCGCGCTCCCAGCGGGCCCGGGCCTCGTCGCGCACGGCGTCGAAGTCCCAGCCCGGGACCTCGGCCTGCAGGTTGGCCAGGGCGCCTTCGGTGCTGACGCTGGACAGCGCCACCTTGACGACGATCCGTTCGCCCTCGGTCGTGCTCCAGTCGAAGTGGCAGACCAGGCTGCGCCCGGCGCGCTCGGGAAAGTCGCGGTCCTCGTCGAAACGGCGCCAGAACCCCCGGTAGGGCGTGGCCTCGATGCTGCGCAGCCCGTACGACCGCACCGGCTTGCTGAAGGCCACCGCGAAGTAGAGCACGCGCGAACGCGCCCAGCCGGTTGTCAGGCGCGAGCCGGTCAGCAGGCGGTCGTTCTCCATGCGCACCGTCGACCACACCGTCTTGCCCGGGAAGTCGTAGATGTTCGCCGTCAGGTCCAGGACCAGGTGGGCGGCGTCGGTCTCGGGGAAGGTGTAGCGGTGCACGCCCACGCGTTCGGTGGCCGTCAGCTCGGCTGCAACGCCGTAGTCGTCCAGGAAGACACGGTAGTCCCCCGGCGCCGCCGACTCCCGCGCGTGCGCGAAGCGCGACCGGTAGCCCGAATCCGGTTCCGCGGCGGTGCCCGGCTCAAGGCGCAGCTCCCCGACCGAGGGCATGACCAGCAGGTCGCCCAGGTCGGAGTGGCCGGTGCCGTTGAAGTGGGTGTGGGCGAAGCCGACGATCGTCGAGTCGCCGTACTGGTAGCCCGCGCAGTAGCGATAGGCGGCCGGGTTGTAGCCCTCGCCTAGGCTGTAGGGCTCCAGTTCGGTCTGGGGGCTGAGCTGCACGAAGCCGAAGGGCGCAGTCGCCCCGGGGTAGGTGTGGCCCATCTCGTCGGTGCCGATGAAGGGGTCGACGTGCCGGGCGTGATCGCCGGCGGCGGCGGACGAGGCGAACAGAACCATGGCGACCAGCCCCGATCGAAGAAGACGCATGCCTGCCTCCTGGGGCCGGCGGCCCCGGGTTCGCGCGGGTTTCCGGCGCGCGGCGGGCCTCCCCCGTCGTCGCCGGCCGGCCGATCCTAGCAGAACATGCGGGGCCCCGTCACTTGACCAGCGCCATCCTCCTCGTCTCGCTGAAGCCCTCGGCCTCCAGCCGGTACAGGTAGACCCCGGCGGCGACCGTGCGCCCGCCCTCGTTGCGCCCGTCCCAGTCCACCGCGTGCGGCCCCGCCGGCATCCTGTCGCCGTCCACCAGCCGCCGCACCAGCTTGCCGGTCATGTCGAAGACCGTCAGCCGGATCCCCGAGGCCGCGGGCAGTTCGAATTCGATCGTCGTGCGCGGATTGAAGGGGTTCGGCCGGTTGTTCTTCAGCACGTAGCTGTCGGTCGCCGCCGGCGGCGTGTCGGGGACGTCGGTGACCTGCACCATGGTGAAGCGGCGGCTGCGCGTCGCGACCGTCCGGTCGAATTGGTCGACCGCCCGCAGCCGCAGCATGGCCGCGTCAGATCCCGCGGCCGGCACCGTCCACGCATGCTGCCGACCCAGCAAATCCGCCGCGCCGAGGCCGGCGATCGGCACCCAGGTCGCGCCGTCGTCGACGCTGTAGGCCAGATCCCCGCCCGCCACGTTCGCCAGACCATCGTCGTAGACGTACCAGCGGATCGTGAAGGGGTCGCCCTCCTGCAGGACCTCGCCCCCGGCGGGGTACTGGAAGGCGACGCCCAGCCAGTCGTGGTCGATGTGGAAGGGCCCCGCGTAGGCCCCCGGCCCCGCGTTGCCGGCGTTGTCCAGGGGCATCACGAAGAACCAGAAGGTCTCCTCGAGTTCGAGTTCGAAGGTCAGGCTGCGATCAGTGGTGTCGACGATCGTGTCGGGCTGCCCCACGGGCGACGACACGATGTCGAGCCACCAGGAGTAGCCGGCCAGGCCGCTGGCGGCGTCGGTCGAGGGCTCCCACTCCACCGTCAGCAGGGCCACGCCGAAGGTCTGCCCCGCGTCGATGGTCGTGAAGCCGATGACCGGCGCCGTGGGCGGCGCGGTGTCGATCATGAAGGGTCCCAGGTGCACCGGCGGGGAGCTGTTCCCCGCCCAGTCCAGGGCCTTGAGGTGGAACCAGTGGTCGACGCCGTCCTCCAGGGGCGGGCTCGTGGTCTGGGTCGCCTCGTGGTCGACCTCGTCGTCGGGCACGGTGTCCAGCGAGCGGTCGAAGAGCACGGAGTACCAGGGCAGCGCGCAGTTGTCGGTCGCGGGACCCCAGGTCACGTGGACCGTGTTGTCGTTCGACCAGGTCGACGGCGGCGGGTCGGCGGCAGGGTTCGCCGGGACGCTCGGCGGCTCGCTGTCGGACGTGAAGCTCCAGCAGGGGGTCCACGCGCTGACCAGGCCGCATTCGTGGTGCGTCCGCACCCGCCAGTGGTAGGTGACGCCGTCGGTCAGGCCGAAGACGATGAGGTAGGTGTCGGTCGTGTTGACGACCGGGCCCTCGCCGCAGGCCGTGCCGTACTGCACGTCGTAGGACGCCGCCTCGGGGTCGGGCAGCCAGGCCAGCCCGGCGCTGGCGTTGACGCAGGGCGAGCCGTCCTCGGGCGAGAGCATCTGCGGCCGCGCCGCGAAGGCGGGCGCCGTCTTGAGCCAGACGCAGGGGCTCCAGTCGGTCCAGGCCCCGCAGGTCGTCTGCGCGCGCACGCTCCAGAAGTACTGGACGACGGCCGCGAGGTCCGTCACGACGGCCGAGGTGCCGGCCGCCGGCACCGCGGCCCCCTGCCCGCAGACGGGGTCGATCCGGTACTCGTAGCCCTGCACGTTCGGGTAGGCGTCCCAGCTCAGGGTGACCGGGACGTCCAGGCATTTCGTCCCCTGGGCGGGGCTCGCCGGGGTCGGCGGCACGGAGTAGTCCGGCCGGGTCGTGAAGCTCCAGCAGGGGCTCCAGGTTCCCCAGCTGCCGCACTGGGCCTTCGCGCGCACGCGCCAGAAGTAGGTGGTGTTGTGCGCGAGCCCGAACCAGGTGTACTGGGTCGTCTGCATCTCCAGGATCGTCCCGTCGCCGCAGGCGGTCCCCACCTGCAGCTGGTAGTCGGCCAGGCCCGCCACCGGGTTCCAGTCGAAGATCAGGTCCACGGGCAGGCAGACGCCGTCGTTCCAGGGGCCGACCAGCGTCGGCGGGTCCGAGGGCGGGCAGGTGATCGTGACCGGCGTCGCCTCCTGGCCGCTGGTGGCGTTGTTCGCGGGGTCGGCGTCGACGTAGGTCAGGATCACGCCCAGGAAGTAGTCGCCCGAGGGCGTGTCCGCGGGGATCAGGGGCGGCGTCGGGTAGACACGCGCCCCTTGGTTCGATCCGAAGCTGAAGCTGAACGACCCCGCCCCGACGGCGAGGTCGGCCGTCGAGATCCAGGCGTCGTCCGAGAGGTACATCACGTAGTCCCAGTCGCCGCTCATCGCGGCCTGCGAGTAGTTGAAGGCCGCGAAGTCGAAGCTGTCCAGGCGCATCCCGGATTCGACGGACGGCGAGCCGTTCGCGTCCATCGCCACCAGGTCCAGGGCCGCGGGCTTGTCCTCGGCGATGATCTGGCCCAGCTGGTCGTACTTCGTGCTCGAGAGGCGACAACTCTGGGTCACCGTCTCGCGGTCGCTGCCCGAGAGCACCGCATAGACGGCGCCGGTCGAGGTCTTCACCGCGCCGGACCCGCTGGTCCCCCCGGAGGAGGCTCCCTCCCAAAGTATCCGGTAGTCCCATCCCGCAACGTCGCAGTCGTCGAAATCGCCGGAGTTCCGGTACATCTGCTCGCCGGTGTAGGGACTCTCGCCGGGCCAGCCCTCGTGACGCCAGTTCACGCTCTCGTAGAAGTCGCAGTCGTCGCTGAAACCGTAGCCCCACCAGCCGGTCAGCGCGCCGATGGGCCGGTCGAGATCGATGATGCCGATGTCGTGGTCGTGGTCCCAATCCTCGGACCACAGCGACCACACGTGCATCTGCGACCACTGCGCCGTGCCGAAGGGCTCGTTGCCGTTCATGTACCCCGGCACGACCGTCACCCCGACGGCGTAGTCGTTGATGATCCAGCCCTCATCGAGATCCAGGTGGGCCCATATGCAATGCGCCGCGGTGATCACGTGCTCGGGGTCGATCAGCGTACCTGAGCACTCGAAGTCGAGCGTGTCTCCGGCGATGTCGACGAAGTCCATGAAGATCTTCACGCGCCGCGGATAGTCCCCGACGGTGGGGTCGGGCACCAGTTCCCAGGCCGAGAAGTTGCGCGCCACGCTCTCGGGATCCTCGAGCAGCTGCTCCAGGCCGACGCCCGCGCGCGTGTAGCGGGAGCCCAGAAGATCGCCGAGGACAGCCATGTCCTGCTCCCAGACCTCGCCGGTCTCGCGGTCGATGGTCAGGATGCGGTTCTCGCGGGCGGGGTCGCGGTCCCGGTCGGCCGGCGGCTCGGGATTGTCGGGCAGGGGCATGGGCCGGGCGTCGGGATAGCGCAGGTGGGCCGGCAGGGGCAGCATGCCCCGCGGGTCACCGGGTCCCGGCTCGTCGTCCTTCAGGCGCTCGATCTCGGCGGGGATCCGGGGCGTCCCGGAAATGGCGACGGCGTCGACCCGACGGTCGCCGGGCGGCGGGGAGTCGGCGGCCCCTGTGAACAGGGCGGCGGCGGTCAGGGCGAGGAGAATCAGGAACGGGGCGAGGCGGCGCGAGGACGTCATGGCGTTCTCCTTCGCGATTCGGGGTGCCCGGTCCGTTCGTCTCCTTCGATGCGTGCCCGGATATCATGACGAAAGCCGTAGTATAGCACAGGGATATCTCACGAGATCCGGCAACCTCGCTCCATACCCGCCGCAGCACTGGGGCCTCGCCCGCCGCCGGCAGGCCCCCACGCCCCGCGCAACATTCCCCCCCCGGCTGCGCAGGAAAGAATCTCCGCCGGAATGCTAACCGTTTCCCGCCGGAGGTGTCGTGTGCTGCATGTCCGGGGAATGTGCGGGGAATCGGAACAAGGGAGTGGCGCGGTGGCGCTGACCGACGCAGAACTGGCCGCGGAGGCCCGCGAGGGATCGCAGGCGGCGCTCGAGCAGCTCATGGTGCGCCACGAGCGGCTCGTCTACCGGGTCTGCTACTCCTACTCGCGGAACCGCGACGACGCCCTCGACCTGACCCAGGAGGTCTTCGTGAAGGCCTTCACCCGCATCGACTCCTTCCGCGGCTCAGGACCGTTCCGGGCCTGGCTGATGCGCACGACCCACAACGAATGCCTCAACTGGACGCGCAGGCGACGGCGCGACCGCGACGCCGAGGAGTTCACGCCGGAACTCCTGCCCCCCCGCCCGCCGGAGCAGGAAAAGCGGGTCGAGCGGGAGCAGACCCGCGCGGTCCTCGAGGACGCGATGGCCGGGTTGAACCCCCGGCAGCGCTTCGCGGTGTCGCTGCGCTACTTCGGCCAGCGGCACCTGCGCGAGATCGCCGAGATCATGGAATGCAGCGAGGGACATGTGAAGAGCCTGCTCTTCCGCGGCCTGCGGAAGATGCGCACGGAACTCGCACCTCACGGGAGCTGAACGATGTCCGCATGCGAGGAACACCGGAACCGGATCGAGGCCTACCTCTCCGGAACGATCACGCCCGCCGATCTCGGCGAGCTGGTGGCCCACGCCGCCCGCTGCGCCGACTGCCGGGCCGGACTGGACCTGCACCGGGAACTGGCGCGGGTCGCCGAGGACGTGCCCGAACCCTCCGAGAGGGAGTTCCGGGCCGTGCGCCGGGCCGTGCTCGAGGCGGTCGGCGCCCGCCGGGCCCCGCTGGAGGTCCGGGGGCCCTGGCGACGGCTGGCCGACCGCTTCGCGGGCGCTCCCCTGCTCCGGCCGCTGGCCTTCGCGGCGGTGCTGGCCCTTGCGGTCCTGGCCGGGCGCTGGAGCGCGGCGCCGGCGCGCATGGACGACGTGCTGCTCAGGGAGCTCCGCAGCCAGGCCGCGACCGAGACCGGCCTGTCGGGGTACTGGGACGCCCCGTTCAGCCTCGACAACGTCTCGGTCCGCCCGCGAGACGACGGATCCCTGGAACTGGGCTTCGACGCCAGCCGGCACGTCGAGCTGGTGGCCGACCGGAACTCGCCGCTGGCCCGCGAGGCGCTGGTGCATGCGATCATCGACTCCCGCTCGCTCGGAATGCGCCTCAGGGCCCTGGAGACGAGCCGGGGGATGGCGGACCCGCGGCTCGGCGAGGCGCTGGTCTTCGCGCTGCGCAACGACCCCGAGCCGGCCGTCCGGCTGCAGGCCCTTTCGCTGCTGCTCGGCGGCACCGACGCCGAGCTGGCCCGGAGCGAACTCCTGCGGACCCTGCGCGACGACCCGTCGGTGCAGCTCAGGCTGGCGGCGCTGGACGCCCTGGCCGAACGGCAGATCGATCCCGAGCGCCTGCAACAGGTGATCCTGACCGTGGATTCGCCGGGCGAGCAGGCGATCCTGCAGCAGGCGATGCGAAAGTCCGAGAACCAAGGAACCCGCTGAACCCTACCCCTTCCCCCCGGCCGGCCGACGGCCGCGCCCGGGGGAGCAACGGCACCGGAAAAGGAGACCGACGATGTTCACGAAGAAAACGCTGCTGATCGCGACGCTGAGCCTGGCGATCGCGGCCCTGGCCGCGGGCCTCGCCACGGCGGCGGACGACGCGCGCAGCAAGGAATTCGACTTTCCCGCCGGCGGCCGCCTGGAGCTCGACTTCCCGGCCGGCGGCTCGGCCCGCGTCGAGGGCTGGGACCGCCCGACCGCGAGCGTCACCTGGACGGACCGCCGGAACGACCTCGACGACTACGACGTCGCCTTCGACGCCGGCACCGATGGCCTGAAGATCACCGCCGAGCCCAGCCGGCGGCTGCAGCAGACCTCGCTGCACTTCGAGATCATGGTGCCGCGGCGCTGCGACCTGCTGCTCGACACCGCCGGCGGCTCCCTGGAGCTGGTAGGCCTCGAAGGCAGCTTCCGCGGCCGGACCGCCGGCGGCTCCCTCCGCTTCCGCGACCTCAAGGGCAGCGCGCGCGTGACCTCCGGCGGCGGCGAGATCGAGGTCGTGGACTGCGAACTCGACGGCCAGGTCCGCACCGGCGGCGGCGAAGTGCGGCTCGAAAACGTGACCGGAGATCTCGAAGCGCGCTCGGGCGGCGGCGAAGTCCGCTACGTCAACGTGCGCGAGCGCGGCGGCGACCGGCGCGGGCCCGCCTCCTGCGGCGACCTGAGCATCACCGACGGGACGATCCTGATCAGCAACGCCGGCGGGAGCATCGACGTGCGCGAGGCGCCCGAGGGCGCCTGCGTCGAGACCGGCGGCGGCGACGTCTCGGTCCGCAGGGCGGACCGCTTCGTGGTCGCCCGCACCGGCGGCGGCGACGTCGACGTGCAGACCGCGTCGGGCGCGGTGACCGCCTCTACCGGCGCCGGCGAGGTGTACGTGGCCATCGAAGGCGACGGCGAAGGGGACGTGGAGATCCGGACCGGCCTGGGGGACGTCGAACTGGTGGTGCCGAAGGGCTTCGGCGCCGTGCTGGACCTGGAGATCGCCTACACCCGCAGCAGCCGGCAGGACTACCGCATCGACAGCGATCTGCCCTTCGACGAGGAGCGCACCGAGCGCTGGGAGCAGGAGTCCCGGCACGGCGGCAGCGCCATGAAGTACATCTACGGCACCGGCACGGTCGGCGACGGCGCCCACCGCATCCGGATCCGGACGACCAACGGCGACATCACCGTGCGCGAGCGGTAATTGTCGCGCAAGACGCTATGACGGCGCGGGCGGTCCGAAGGGCCGCCCGTGATCTCCGGCCGACTTCTCCGACCATACAGTCCGGGCTAGACATGAAACAGCTTCCGGATCTCCGTCTGCCTCCGCCTGAGCCACGACCGCAGATAGAGCAGGAGAGCGACGAGGGGTAGGATGCAGGCGAACGCCACGGCCGACCAGCTGACGAACCCGCGCTGAACGAAGTAGCGGTTGAGCAGCAGCTCGAGTCCCACCACGAACACGCCGCCCGCCAACAGCGCCGCTGCGATGACGGCGAAGGGGGACAGGCGCCTTTTCCTCACGATCACCAGCGTGAAGGCGAGAAGCGCCCCGAAAAGGAGCGTCACCGGAAACGCCAGGGGCAGAAACCAGGTCGGTCCCGGCGTGAACCGGTCCAGCACGAAGAGGAACAGGCCCGCGGCGACGACCTCGGCCGGCAGGACCATCCACGTGCGGCGCGAAAAAAGGATCAGCAGGACGGCCGAGCACCACAGGAACAGGATCGAGAGCAGCGGATAGCGCGCCCAGGTGATCGACATGTCGTCGGCGAAGTCGGCCGCGAAGACCACGAACGCGGCGGTCAGGGAGAACAGGGAAAGGATCTCCAGCAGCCAGCGGTGGATGCGCCGGCTCGCCTCGCGGTGATCGCGGACGGGCGGCGCCGGCTCCGCCATCTCGCCCTCTCCCCCGGGCTGGAGCGAATGGCGGCACAGCGGGCAGTAACGCGCACCGTTCTCGGCCTCCACGCCACAGTGCTTGCAGATGTTCATGGAGCACTGCTCCTCTCGATAAGGGCCACGCGGATTCCCGCCCGGGCCAGATGCGTGAAGAAGATCCTCTCCAACTCCCGGCTCTCGATCACGCTGCCGAAGTTGATGGACAGGTCGTCGCGGAAGCTGTGTACCACGCAGGTCTTTTTCATCCGCGGATTCGGGCCGAGCATGACGCCGAACGACTCGACGTGGTCATCGATCTCCTGCGGCACGGTGATCCGTCCGAGATTCGACAGCACGCCGGAATACGGAGTTTCCCCGTACCGCCCCCGCACGTACGAAAAAATCACATCCTTGAGGAACAGCGGCAGGATCCGGACGAGCGGATTCTGCTCGACGCGCACGTTGCGGGCGATCTGCCGGTCGAGCTCCCTGCGGTCCGTCTGCATCTTCATGCTGTGATGAACCCGCTGGACGATCTCGTCGAACGTGAATGCGCCGAGACTCGTGTCGATCTCGGGCGAAACATAGAGGGAGAAATTGCGCATGGTTCGCGAGGGATGCAGCCGGCGCATGTCGACGGGCACCTCGAGACGCACGACACCTCTCTCATCGCGCCCGGAAGTGCGGATCTGCGCCAGCGCATGAATGTAGAGAGCGACGAGATACTCGGTCAGGCTGACGCCGTGGCTCCGGGCCAGGTCCAGCACTTCGCCCACCGGCAAGCGGGCGGTGATGACGCGGGATCGCCGCTGCGCATCGTCGGGAAGATGGTACGCCGCGGAAAGCCTCGTCGGTCCGGGCAGGCGGGGATCGAAATACCGCTTGTAGGCATCCTCGAACTCGCCGGGGGACGGCGACGCCTCCGGGTCGAGGAACGGCTCCCAGGCGGTGACCCGGACGCCCCGCAGGCGGAGGTACTGGGTGGCCAGGGTGCCCAGGAATCGTATCGCCCCCGCGCCGTCGGTCAGGACGTGCGAAAAATCGACGGCGATCGTCGCCCCTCGGGCCTGTACGCGCAGGAGATGGCGGCTCCCGCTCAGCGTCGGCAGCACGGATACCGGGACGTCACTCATGGGATGCAGCTCGGGGATCTCGTCGTCACGCTGCAGGTAGTACCAGAACAGGCCCCGCTGGAGATGGACCTGGAAATAGGGGAACCTCGGGAACACCTTCCGCAGGGCCTCCTGCAGGACCGAGACGCGGATGGGCGCCCGGAGCGTCACCGAGATACGGTACAGATCGGGTGACCATTCCGCGAGGGACGCGGGATAGATCCTGGCCGCGTTGTCGAGGGTCAGCCATTCTTGCCGGTCATCGTCTCTCATAGTTTTACGGCCACAGGCGAGCGGATATCAACTCCTTCCAGGGATCCTGGCCGAGAGCGAAATAGTACAGGCCCGTGGCGAACCACCCGTGGAAAAGTCCCAAGGCCCATAGGTTCCGGGTCCGAAAGTAGACCGAAGTGGTGACGGCCGCCAAGAAGAACGCGGCCAATGCCAGAGGCAGGGACGGGACGTGCGCCGCGGCGAAGACCAGGGCCGTCAAGACGACGATTCCCCACTGCGGAATCCGACTGTGCTTTTCGATGTTGCCGGCCACCAGGGCCACGACGAGGAATTGCTGGACCAGCCCCCAGAAGGGATAGAGCAGACCGACCGGCAGGAAATGCCAGTTCCTCACCATGCTGCCGGCGAGCATCCCGTAGACGAGGAAGCCGGACATGGCCAGCAAACCGGCCGGCAACAGCAGCTTGAGGCTCCGGCCGAAGTTCCGCGAGGTGAACCCCCACTCCGCGAGAACCGACGGTTCGGCAGTCGCCCGCACGACCACGAACAATGTCCAGAAAAGACAGGCGGCGGCGATATAGACCAAACGCCGGTCCAGCCAGCCGGCCAGCAGGAAGTTGCCCAGGCCGGTCAGCAGGACGAACGTGATCTCCCAGCGCGCTGCAGCCATGATCCTCCCCGGCCCGTCCCGGAACGGCGGTTCTAGAGCGCGGGCGGCGCGCCCCTCTCCGCGGAGCCGTGCCTGGCGAGCCAGGCCAGAATCTCCGATACGCGCCCGAAGGCCAGGGCGATGCAGGTGTCCGCGCCGCCGTAATACAGGTGGATCGAATCGCCGTCGCTCCCGATCGTGTGGCCGCATGTGAAGACCACGTCGCCCACGTCGCCGAGACGCTCGTAACTCTCGCTCGGGCCGAGGATCCACTCGCTCCCCCGGGCGATGCATATCCTCGGGTCCTCCCGATCCAGCAGGGCCACGCCGAGGCGATACAGGCTGCCGGCCGCGGTCTGATGCGTGCCGTGGTAGATCATCAGCCAACCCTGTTCGGTCTCGATCAGCGGCGATCCGAGCCCGATCCGGGAGCCGTCCCACCAGGCGCCGCTGCGGGCGGCCATCAGCACCTGATGCTTCCCCCAGTGCTGCAGATCCGGTGATTCGGCCATCCAGATCGCGGAACCCAATCCCGTCTGCGGCCGGTGCAGCATCAGCCAATTGCCGTCGAACCGCCGTGGCAGCAGCGCGGCATCCTTGTCGTCGGGAGGCATCACCACGCCAAGACGCTCGAAGCTGACGAAATCGCGCGTGAGCGCCAGCGAGACGGCGGGACCGGCTCGCGAGTAGGCCGTATAGGTGACGCCGTACTGGCCCAACTCATCGAGCCAGACGATCCGGGGATCTTCGACTCCCCAGAGCTCCTCGGGATGGTGTTCCGGATCCGGCAGCAGCACCGGCTCCGCATCGACTCGCCAGTCGTCGATGCCGTTTTCCGATCGCGCGGCCCACAGGCAGGAGATCCCGCGCCTGTCTTCGACACGGCAAAGCAACAGCGTGGTGCCGTCCGGCAGCAGCACCGCGGCGGGATTGAAGACCGCGTTCACGGTGTGCGGCCAGTCGGCCGCGGTCAGGATCGGATTGGCCACGTGACGCTGAAGAAGAAACTCATGCTTTCCATCGCTCATTGATCCTCCTGTTCCTCGACCGCAATCGGCTCCATGCCGCGCAACGCCAGCAGGGAACCGAGAAATGCCAGCGTCGATTCCGCGCCTTCGTTGGCGTTGACGCCCTCGTGATGCAATCCGTCGTGACAGCCGGCCGTCGAGTAGTCGTAGACCGCTCGACCGAAGTCGTTGCGGCCCAGGAACCAATCGAAGACGACGCCCACCCGCTCGCGCCAGAGCAGGTCTCCAGTCACGCGATGGGCCTGCGTGCAGGCATCGAGCGTGCTCTGGGCCTCGATCGGTTGCTGGTCGAACCGGGCCCGCGGCTCGCCGCGGCGCCATCCCGTGTTGGCGATCGGCGAGAAATGGCCCTGCTCGGCGATCTGGATGCGATACAGCCATTCGAGCGATTCGATACCCGCGGCCACCATATCCGGCCGGTCCATTTCCTGACCCGCGAGCAGCAGGGACTCGCTGAGCCGGGCGTTGGCGTAGGCAAGCAACTGTTCGAACCAGGGCCAGTCGTCCGAACGGTTGTCGCCGTAGAGGTCGAAAAGCCGGTTCGCCAGCACGTCCCGAACGCGGCGCGCGTTGCTGTCTCCCGGGAATCGCCGGTTGTGCGCGCAGATCCCCAGGAGCGAAAACGCCCACGCCCGCGGGCTGGTGAAGTTCTCGACCGCCGGCAGACCGGAGTCGAAGAGGTTCTTGGCGAGCGCGACCAGTTCGTCGTCGGACGATTCGCCGGCGGTGCAACCCATGCTCCAGAGCGCGCGCCCGTGGCTGTCCTCGGATCCCGCATCTTCAAGCCAACGACGATCGTAGCCCATGAAATTGCGGAACCTGCCGTTGGCCGGATTGAACGCGTAGTTGACGAATGCCAGGTATTTCACGGCCAGGCGGTGCAGCGACTCGCCCTTCCCCGCCAGGCGCCGGGAGCGCAGGGAGACGATCAGGGCGCGGGCGTTGTCGTCGGTCGTGTACCCTTCGACGAGATTCGGGGTCGTCCGGGTGGCGTGCTGGAGAATCCCGGTATCGTCGGTCATCGTCAACAGGTGGTCGAAGCGCAGCGGGGGCAACTCGAAGTCGAGCGGGTCGGAGACCGCCTGCCGCCCGACGGCCACCGGCGTCCCGAGACGCTCCTCCGTCGCCCGCCGGAAGGACTTGAGGTACAGTCCGGCGACCTCTTTCCAGATCATCTTCCGCCCATAGGAATAGGCTCGCTTGCGCATCGCATGCCGCTTGGCCTCGTTGTCGAAGAGATCGATCGCGGCGGCGGCCAGCGCCGATGAATCGCGGAAGGGGACGATCATCCCCCGTCCCTCCGCCAGCAACTCGTTGGCGTACCAATACGGGGTCGAGATCACCGCCTTGCCGTTGCCCAGCGAGTAGGCGAGCGTGCCGGAGGCGATCTGGTCTTCATTCAGGTAGGGGGTCACGTACAGGTCGGCCGCCCCCAGGAACTGGCACAGCTCCTCCAGGGCCACGTAGCGGTCGTGGAAGACGATGTTGTCGGCGACACCGAGCCTGCGCGCCCGGACCTGGAGGTCGTGGCGGTATTTCTCTCCCTGCTCGGACTTGACATGGGGATGGGTCACGCCGAGGACGATGTAGATGACGTCCGGAACGCTCTGCACGATCGCCGGGAGCGCATCGATCATGTACTCGATACCCTTGTTGGGCGAAAGCAACCCGAAGGTCAGGATGACGCGACGCCCCTCCACATTGAACATGTCCTTGTAGAAGTTGGGGTCGATGAAGGGCATGTCCGGGATGCCGTGGGGCACCAGATCGATCTTGTCCTCCGGGCACTTGTAGATCGACATCAAAAGCGTCCGGGCCTTCTCGCTCATGACGATCAACCGCTCCGACAGGTCGCACAGCTCGTTCAGGACCCTGGCCTGGTTCTCGTCCGGCTCTGCGAGCACCGTGTGCAGGGTCGTGACGATCGGCATGCGCAGCCGGCGGAGGGTCGTCAGCAGGTAGCTGCCGGCGGGGCCGCCGTAGATCCCGTATTCGTGCTGGAGGCAGACGAGGTCCACCTGACTCATGTTGAGGAACTCGGCCAACTGCCGGTACTCGTCGATGTCGTTCTGTCCGACTTCGAAGCGCACCCGGCTCGGGTATTGATACCCCTTGGGCGTGTCGTTCATCGCCGCGGCGAAGACATCGATCGCCGGGAACTCCCGCGCCAACGACTCGCAGATGTCGGTGGTGAAGGTCGCGATCCCGCAGCGACGCGGCACGTAGTTGCCGAGGAAGGCGATCTTGGAGAATCGGTAGGTCTGTTCGGGCACCGCGACCGCCTGACGCATGGGGGTTCACTCCGTCTCGATCCCGTCCAAGGTAACAGAACCCGGAGGGCATAGCGAACGGACGCTATGGCGCGCCGGGCCCGGGTCCGGCCGTGGAACGCCGTGTCGCCACGCCTGGAGCCGTCGGCGCGGGGACCGGGTCCTTGACAAGCCCCGGCCGCCGGTCATGCTTACCATGTGCCGCATCGCCGACCGGATCCATCCTTTTCCGCCGAGGGTCGCCTTTTGGCCAGCAAAGCCCACCGCCGCGGCCACCGCACCGCCCCGTCCGACGGCGCCGGCTTCCTGCCCATGTCCCGCCCCGAGATGGACGCCCTGGGCTGGGACCGCTGCGACGTCATCCTGATCACCGGCGACGCCTACGTCGACCACCCGTCCTACGGGGTGGCGCTGATCGGCCGCCTGCTGCAGGACAGCGGCTTCCGCGTCGGCGTCATCGCCCAGCCGGACTGGCGCAGCGCCGACGCCTTCGCCGCCCTGGGCGAACCGCGCCTCTTCTTCGGCATCACCTCGGGCAACGTCGACTCGATGATCGCCAACCTCAGCGCCGGCAAGCGCCGCCGGCGCAAGGACGAGTACTCGCCCGGGGACAAGGCCGGACTGCGCCCCGACCGCGCCGTGATCGTCTACGCCAACCGGGCGCGCCAGGCCTTCCCGAACGCGCCCCTGGTGCTGGGCGGCATCGAGGCCAGCCTGCGCCGTCTGGCGCACTACGACTACTGGGACGACGCGGTGCGCCGCTCGATCCTGCTGGACGCGCGCGCCGATGCGCTGGTCTACGGGATGGGCGAACGGCAGATCCTGGAGATCGCGACGCGGCTGGACGCCGGGGGGCGCGGCGCCGACCTGTCCGGGATCCCGGGCACGGCCGTCGTGCGCGGAGGCGACGAAGCGCCGCCCGACGCCGTGGTCCTGCCCTCGGCCGAACGGGCGGCCGCCGATCCCGTCCTGTTCAACGAAGCCTTCCGCCTGGCCCACGCCCACATGGCCCCGGCCTCGTCGCGGCCGCTGGTCCAGCCGCACGGCGACCGCTGCGTCGTCCAGTACCCGCCGGCCGCTCCCCTGGCCGCGGCCGAACTCGACGCGCTGCACGCCTTCCCCTACCGGCGCGCCTGGCACCCCGCCTACGACGAAGCCGGCGGCGTGCGCGCCTTCGAGACCGTGCGCAACTCGCTGATCTCGCACCGCGGCTGCTGCGGGGAGTGCTCCTTCTGCGCGATCTACTTCCACCAGGGACGCATAGTACAGTCGCGCAGCGAAAGCTCGATCATGGCCGAGGCCCGCCTGATCGCCTCGCAGCCCGGTTTCAAGGGCACGATCACCGACGTCGGCGGCCCCACGGCCAACCTCTACGCGGCCCGCTGCAAGCGCTGGGACAAGGGGCGCACCTGCGACGACAAGAGCTGCCTGGTGCCCGAGAAGTGCGAGGCCCTGCGCCTGGGCTACGACGCGAGCATCCGCCTCTACCGCGAGATCGCCGAGATCCCCGGCGTGAAGCACGTCTTCATCGGCAGCGGCCTGCGCCTGGACCTGCTGGTGGACGACGCCGCGCGCGAGTACCTGGAGCAGATCTGCGCCCACCAGGTCAGCGGCCTGATGAAGGTCGCCCCCGAGCATTGCGACGACGGCGTGCTAGCCCTGATGAACAAGCCGCGCTTCGCCGTCTACGAGGAGTTCGTCGAGCGCTTCCGGGCGGCCGCCCGGGCGGTGGGCAAGGAGCTCTACCTGGTCAACTACTTCATCAGCTCCCATCCCGGCGGCACGCTGAAGGAGACGTTGAAGCTGGGGCTCTACCTGGCCAAGCGCCGCATCCGGCCCGAGCAGATCCAGGACTTCATCCCCTCGCCCATGACCGCCTCGACCTGCATGTACCACACGGGCATGGACCCCTGGACCGGCCGGAAGGTGCACGTGCCCCGCAGCGAGAAGGAGCGGCGGATGCACCGGGCCCTGATCCAGTACGACCAGCCGCAGAATCGAGGCCCGCTGACGGCGGCGCTCAAGGAGCTGGACAGCCTGCACGTGCTGCCGAAGTTCGAGCGGGCGACGCAGAGGAAGGGGCCGGCGCGGAAGCGGGCGCGATGACC
>CAZLHO010000005.1:27237-96663 GCA_964559455.1 uncultured Fibrobacteraceae bacterium
AGTTCGAGCGGGCGACGCAGAGGAAGGGGCCGGCGCGGAAGCGGGCGCGATGACCTGAAGCGTTGCGACGGGCCTTCCCATGTCGCCGCGTGCGGCACGGAACGCGCGCCGCTCACTCTGTCGGGGCTGAAAATTCCTGAAACTTCTTCCGGGCCGATCCGTAGAACCCGGGTACCCCACCTCGAGCATATTTCAAACGCACCGCAAAGACGCACGGGCGACGCCCGGCACAGCACGATCGACGAACGCCGCGTCGGGTTCTCTCGAAGCAGCCGCTCGGTCGATACAGTTATCACCGTCGCGAGCGGTGAAGGGGCCCCGTGCAACGCGGGGCGAGGTCGAGGGCGGTCCGTGAGACCGCCCTCGGTTCTTTTGTCGTGCCCCTCGAAGGACCGGCGTGATCGCCCCGACCGCCCGGCCGCCGGCGGGAAAAAGCCAGGACCCGGGGCGCACCCCGGGTCCCGGAACAGGGCCTGATTCTCAGATCTCGCCTACCGGAACAAGGACTTCACCCCGCCCCAGCTGTCCGTCTCGGCGGTGACCACCGAACCAAGATCCTGGAACGTGATGTTGGTCCACTCCACATGGAGACTCGCACCGTCGCCGACGCCGGACATGTTGTTGAACTGCATGTGACCGCCCGCATAGGCCGGGGTCAGGATGCCCCACGAGCCGTGCAGCGGCGCTTCAGCGGGGTTGCCCTCGTCGAAGGGCAGCGGGCCGCTGGAGTAGGCCGTGCCGTCATTGTAGATGTACTCGATGGTGGCGGGTGCCGAAACGTCCATCTGGGAGTTCGGGGTGTAGACCATCGTCAGGCGGACGGTCGTCCCCTTCACGTAGGAGACACCGTGCGCCGCGGTGAAGGAATAGAACGGCAACCGGCCGCCGAAACAGGCGACCTCGCCGTCCGGGGTGCGCATGTTGAAGCGCCCGTCGGACTGGGACCACCAGGGGGCGATCTGCAGCCCGGTTTCGCCGTCACCGTTGCCGGTCAGGGTCACGTCGGCAGAGAAGGTGAACCCGTCGGTGTTCTCGAACTCCTGGGGGTCGACTCCGTCGGTCGAGAAACGCCAGACGTGCAGGTTGGCCCAGCCCAGCGGCCCGGCACACTGATCATCGATGCTGATCAGCGAGGGGAAGCTGTTGGTCACGGTCAGGATGGACGCGAAGGAATCGTTCCAGATACGCTCCAGGACCACGGCGTCACTCGGCACATCCGTGGCCATGCTGTTGCCCGCGAGGACCACCAGCAGAAGGGCGGTCGCGCACAGGACGCTGATTTTGCTTGTTCTCCGCATGATCGAGGCTCCTTTGACTGATCTTTGTATAAACCAAGTTGCGAAAAAACTTGCTCCATTCTCCGACCATCACCTCCTCATTCCGGCTCCTCCCTTCAGCCGGTTTCATTTGATGATTATACACCTATTCCAAACCTTATTCCCGTTCGACTCGAGCGAATAGGAATAGACACCGTCTGCAAGTCCGCCGGCATCCAGCATGATCTGCTGCAGGTCGCCGTCCGAAGCCGTGCCGGAAACCTCGCGCACGAGCCGGCCCCGCAGATCGTAGACCCGGAGCTTCACCGGGCCCGGAGTCGCCACCCGGTACGAGATGAGCGTGGAGCCGCTGAACGGATTCGGGGCGTTCTGCCCGAACTCGACGATGGGAATCGGGCCGTCGGACACCGGGGAAACGCTGGTGAATCCGGCCCGCCTCAGACCCGTCAGGATGTCCGGATTATCCATGAACCGGTTCCAGACCGATCCGTTGAGATAATTCTCGATCATGATGATGATCGGCCCCTGGTCGATGCCGATATAGTCCGAGCCCACCCAGAACACCGACAGGTTGAACGCGTCCTTGAACCCGTACTTGCCCCAGATCAGGCCTCCGTAGTTGTCGTACATGTTGTGAAGGGCGGGAATGACCACCTCCGGCGCGAAGGCGATCGAACTGGCGGCGGCCGTCGGCGTGATGGTGCCGTTGTCGTTCTGGGCCGGAGGGGCGCCGTGGGCCAGATAACCGCCGGGATCGTCCGAGGCCGTCAGGCCCCACAGGTCCTCCCCGTAGCCGGTCCACCCCAGGGGGTTGTCGATGCAGTACTCCCGGGCCGCCAGGGTCGCCCGCCGCGAGTTTTCGTGGTAGGTGATGCCCCGGAGGCGCATGTACTCGTCCTGCATGTCGCGGAAGTCGATCCAGCAGTGGGAGTACTGGTGGCCGAACAGCGGCGGGAAGATCAGGTAGGTCTGGCCGTATTGGGTGTCCCAGATGTATCCCGTGGTCCAGTAGGCCCAGGCGTACCAGGGAACCGGGTGCGTCGGTGAACTCAACGCCAGCAGATAGAGGATCATCGCCTCGTTGTATCCGACCCAGGTGCCGAATTCGCTGAAGCCGGTGTCCGGTTTCCAGCCCATGCGGATCCCGTTGCCGCCGTCGCGCGCGAAATCCCAGTCCACCCGGTGGTACAGCGAGTCGGCCATGGCGCGCACCTGCTCGTCGCCCGGATCAGCGGTGTCGAAGTACTGCTTGGCGTCGAGCACGCCGGCCATCAGCAGGGCCGTGTCGATGGTCGAAAGCTCCGAACTCCAGGCGCGCAGTCCCGAGTTGATGTCGAGGAAATGGTAGAACAGGCCCTTGTAGCCGTTGGTGACGTACTCCGAATCGTTCTGGGGCCCGTCCCAGAGCGTCTGCATGCCCAGCATGATGCGGTCGCGGCCCTCGCTGCGGGTGACCCACCCGTGGTCGATGGCGATGCAGATTGCCGTGATGCCGAAGCCCTGGGCGGCGATGCTGCAGGGGGAGCCCGGCTGGCTGCGATCGCGGATGAGGCCGTTCACCGGGTTGGCCTCATCCCAGAAATACTTGAAGGCCGTGTGCTGCAGGCTGTCGAGCAGGGCGGGGGTGGTCAGGGACTGCCCGGCCGCGAAGGCCCCGCCGGCCCCCGTCAGGAGCAGGACGGCCAGCAGCGCTCCCGCCGCCAGCGTTCTTCCGTTGAAGGTCGATTCCATGTTGCTCGGCTCCTATCTGATCCACGACCTCAGAATTCGATGACCATCGTGATCCGGTGCGTGTCCTCCAGGTAATCGTGACCCGCCCAGGCGTAGTTCATTTCGTAGCGGTTGCTGCCCAGATCGCCCGAGACCCCGAAACCGAAGGTGAGACCGAGTTCACTGTCGGTCTGGAACAGGGTCTGGTAGCCGACGCGCAGGGCCAGCAGCCTCCGCAGCATCCATTCGAGGCCCAGATTCATGCTTTCGCTGTTGTCGTTCGGGTGGAGGCCTTCGACCAGGAGGAGGAAGGCGCTGTCTTCGCTTACCTCGTAGGGCACGCTCAGCCCCAGGCGGATGAGTCCCGGCAACGAAAACTTGTCGGTCGCCTGGGAGCCGGGCAGGCCGCTGTTGTCGCCGTATATGTCGGGATCGGCGTCGTACTGGATGTCGAGATCGCTTCCGCTGAATCTGGCGCGGGAGCCCAGGTTCGACAGGCAGAACCCCAGGATCATCCCCCCCTCGGAAAGTCGGTAGACGGTGCCGATGTTGAAGCTCACCGCGTGGTCCGAGGAGTTCCAGACCTTCTCCGTGATGTAGTTGAACTGCAGCCCGGCCGAGAAGCGGCTGGTGATCCGCTGTCCGTAGGCGAGGCCCAGGGCGGCGTTCGTCACGCTGTAGTCCACCCCCGCCCCCAACGGCTGGTCCACCGTGCGCACCTGGATGTCGCCCGAATCCAACACGGTGACGCCGGCGAAAAGGGTGCCCGTGCCGCTGACCGGGAGCGCGAACGCGGCGTAGTTGTACTTGATGTCTGCGAACCAGACGTTGTGCGAGTACTGGACGGCCGGCTCCCGGAGCAGACCGACGGCGCCCGTGTTGTAGTAGACGGCTTCGATGCCGCCGGGCAGCGCCACGCCCGCGTTGCCCATGGCCGCCCCCCGGGCGCTGGGCTCGATGCGCAGGAAGGTCCCGATGGTCGTGCCCACCTTGGTCTGGGCGTGCGCCGGGAGGACCGCGCCCGTGACGGCGAGGCAGATGAGGGCGAGAACAGCCGGCAAAGTCCTTTTCATGTCGCTCTCCGCACTCCTCACTTCACGATGGCGAACTTGCCGGTGGCATTGCCCGCGGCGCCGCCGTCGACGTAGAAGATGTAAAGGCCCGGCGCCACGTCGAGCAGGTCCTTGGTCCGCAGGTCCCAGGCCAAGAATCCGTCGTTGGACCCGTCGTGCCGCAGGACCTGCACCAGTTCGCCCAGGATGTTGTAGATGCGGATCTCGCAGCTGGCGGGCAGGCCGCGGAACTCGATGCGCCGCTCGCCGCGCCCGGACACGGCGAACCGCTCGGGCTCGAAGCTGGCCGATCCCAGGTACGGATTGGGCACCACATAGGGGGCCAGGTCCGCGGCGGCGGCATTCGGGTCGACATACTCGCCCCGAGTATCGAATTCGAACACGTCGTCCGCGCTGAACGGTCGGATCAGCGCCAGGGTCCAGGCGTCGCCGGCCGCCGGCGGCTGCACCGGCGGGGGCGCCGACGGATCCAGCCGCAGGCGCCAGGTCACTTTGGGCACGCCGGGTTCCTGCGCTATGTAGGTCACCACGTCGATCACTTCATCGGTCCGGCTGATGGTGCCGTCGCCGTCGCGATCGCGGAAGCGGAAGTCCAGGCGCAGGTCCTCGGCGACCGAGTGGGCGATGACCTCGAATCTCGCCGGCGTGGCCGGGTACGTGAACCCGTCGGCCACCGACGTGTCCACGACGGTGTCGTGGAAGAGGACGGTGATGTCGTCGGGGAAGCCCGGACGAACGCGGTTGACGGGCAGCACGCTGGGCTCGTATTCGACCACGAGGCGGGCATCGGTGGGGCTGCCGGGCTGGAAGCCCGTCAGGGCGGTGTCCACCTCCACCGACGCCCCGGTCTGCACCAGGGGCAGCAACCCGAGACCGACCGGCCCGACGCCCAGCCCCGCGAAGTCGTCCCCGTATTCGAAGACCGCTTCGCCGGTGGTGACGTCGGTCAGGATGTAGGCGCGGGCCCGCAGGCTGTCCGGACCGGGCGTGGCGAAGGTGATGCGGAAATGATGGTCGTCGGGCACGATGTTCGAGTTCACGACCTCCACGGCCACGGTGCCGGAGCCCCGGCCCGCCACTGCGACGGCCTCCGCCGCACTCGCCGGCATGTAGCCCTGGACACGCGGATTGGGCCGCACCTCGACCACGTTGGTCGGCAGCACCAGGCCGCCCCGCGGGGTGCGCGACGGCGCGATGGCGTTCTCGGAGGGATAGAAGTTGAAGGCCTCCGATCCGAAGTCGTAGGCCGTGACCGCGTAGTAGTACTGCTGGCCGTTGGTAACGGTGTTGTCGGTCCAGGTATGGGCCAGGCCCGAATCGGTGCCCAGGTAGTAGGCCACCCCCTCGATGACCTGATCGGAGAAACCCCTCCGTCCATCGACGAGGTCGAACTGGGCGATGGGCTTGCCGTTGCCCAGCGGCCCGCTTCCGGTGCCCGTGGTGATCACCTGGGGATCGCGGAAATCGGGATCGGTCGAGCGGTAGATGCGATAACCCTCGAAGTCGAATTCGTTGGTCACGGGGTCGGCCCCGTGCTCGGCCACGTCGTCCCAGGAAAGGCGCACGTATCCGTCGCCGGCCTCGGCGGTCACCGTCGGCGTCCGCGGCGGCACGGCGAAACGGTAGTTGGCGTTGTAGATCTGCTGGACCGTCTGGGTGTTCTGCGCCAGTTCCGTCAGGTCGGCGCCGTAGGCCAGGGCCAGGCTGAACCGCTCGGTCTTGCCGGCCTCGAGGCGGAACGGTCCCGAGGCGAACAGGAAGCCGATGTTGTAGTTCGAGGCCAGGGGCTCGTCGAACCTCGCGTCCGGATCGGGATCGGAGAACTGGTCGTACAGGCGCTCGGGCCAGTTCTCGTTGCCCGTGAAGAACACGATGTCGTCCGTCTCCTGCTCGGGGTTGCCGTAACCGGGCAGGATGCGGTTGAGCTTGAATCCCGTCAGGCCGATCTGGTCGGACTCGTTGAGGTCGGTCTGGTCGAAGTTCGGTTCACCCTCGGAGGGAATGCCGTCGCCCTCGCCGGCGTCGCCCGTGTCGGGCAGGCCGTCGGCGCCCAGGTCGTGATTGTCGACGGTCCAGTCCATGTCCTCGTCTCCGGTCCACCACAGGCCGGCGTTGTAGGCCGGCGTCTCGGTGACCGGACCGTAGGTGATCTCGAAACGGTCCTGGCCGTAGTTGGCCGCGACGTGGGCGAGGATCTGGTCCTGGCCCACGATGGCCGTCCCCGGCCCGCCGTCACGCCGTTCGTCCGTGATGCCGTCCTCGTCGTTGTCGATGCCGTCGGTGGAGTTGCCGGGAGTCTCCATGTAGGCGTAGCCCAGGTATCCGGTGCGCCCGCACGCGCCCGACAGGTCGCGGCCGTGTCCCCGGTTGTCCCAGGTGTAGACCAGGTTGATGATCTGGTCGTTGAACTCGCGGGCGAAGAAGGCGTTGTCGTCGTCCGATTCGTAGATCTGGTCGCAGGAGAAGGCCGACCCGCCCACGCCCGAGTCCATGTACAGGCCGAAGATGATGTTGTCGTCGTAATCGGTCGTGCCCTCGTTGGTGATGTCGTAATGCCAGAAGATCACGTTGCGGGCCTGCGGGTTGGCCCACTGGAAGCCCCGCACCTCGATGCGCAGTCCAAGCCCCTTCCGCGTGGGATCGCGGCTGTCGGGAACGAAGTTCCAGGCGTCGTAGTAGTCGTCGTCCAGGACCATGTAGCTTTCCTGGTCGGCCACGATCTGCTTGCCGAAGTAGCCGTTCCAGGAGCCCGCCCAGCCCGGGTCGTCGAAATCGTCGAGCCTGTCCGGCCAGAAATCCGGCCAGGTGCGCGGGTCGTTGCTCAGGGCGGGCGACCTGCCGGGGTTGAGTCCGGGATCGGCCTGGAAATAGCCCGGCCGCGGCTCGAAGCGCATGACCCGGTTGAAGTAGGGGCTGGTGCCCTGCCGCTCCCGGAAGCCGGTCTCCATGATGAAGGCCTCGGTGCCGTCGAGCTGGGTGATCTTGGCCAGGACGAAAGGCGTGACCCCGTCGCTGTAGTTCATTCCGCTGCCCTTGGGCACCTCGACGGAGTGGAAGACGCTCAGATCGACATTGCCCGGATCGCGCGGGTAGTCGCCGACCATGCCGTAGTTCCAGAAGACGGTGCGGATGTTGTTGGCGTCATGCTGGCCGGAACGCTCTGCGTCTTCGCGGCCGCGCTGGTCCTGGGGCACGGGGGTCACCACGTCCCCGGCCGCCGTCGCGGCCAGGACCAGGGACATCAGCAAGACCAGCACCCACGACCGCGTCACCGCCCCGGATGCCCTCGGGAAAGATCGCCGGCAAGAGGCCATGCTGTCACTTCTCCTGTGCCTGTGGAACATCGGTCCTGCCATCACTTGCCCCCCCATCCCCAGCGCACGCCGAATTCCAGCCGGCGAGGCTGATAGAGACGCGTCGGATCCGCCAGGGAGACCAGTTCGCCCGGACTCGGGAATCGGGCGTAATAGGGGCTGCCCGTCGTCGCATAGACGGGACCGTTGAAGTAGCGGGTGTCGAACACGTTGAAAACGCGCAGGAACACTCCGCCCCGCCCCGAGGGATCCAGGATCCACTCGCCCCGCAGGTCGACCAGGATCGCGGACGGCTTGGTGCCCGAATTGGTCGCCGCGCCGAAACCGAACGCCTGCTCGGTCTGGGGGGTGTACCGCTGGCCGCTGGCCGCCTTGGCCACGCAACTCACCGAATACCTGCCCGGCCGGTTGTACGATGCCGTCAGGTTGAGGGTGTGCGTCTGGTCCCAGTTGAAAGGCACCAGCCTGGGCCGCGGGTCCTCGCCGGCGGCCGCCCGGTTGGCGGTCTCGCTGGGGTCGCTGGCGTTGCCCAAGGCCCGCTGCAGGGTGTAGTCGAGGGAAAGCATCAGGGGGCCGACCTGGCGATAGTCGATGGCCAGGGTCATCCCGGTGATGCTCCCGAAGTCCACGTTCGTCAGCCGCGCATACTCCGCCCCGGTGTAGGTCTCGACGAACTCGACGCCCAGCAGGTCGCGCACATCCTTGTAGAAGAAGGTCAGGTCGAAGCCCAGGTCCCGATTGAGAATCTGCTTGTAGCCGATCTCGTACTGCACCGTCTTCTCGGGCTTGACGTCGGGGTTGCCGATCATGCCGTAGGAAACCGTGCCGGCCTGCAGGCGCGCCAGGATGTCGTAATCCGAGTTCGCGAACATGGTGCCGATCGAGGGGAACTGCGTGAAGTGCCCGTAGGCGAAATGGATGGCGGCCTTGTCCTCGATGGGATAGGCCACACCCAGGCGGGGCGACACCGTGGTCTTGACGGAGGTGTCCTGCGGATGCGACGGCGGGGCGCCATCGATGGCGTTGGCCGGATTGGCCAGGTCGCTGGGTATCGTCGACTGCGCGTCGAAATAGTCGAGGCGCGCGCCGTAGCGGACGATCAGGTCCTTGCGCTCGAACTGGTCCTGGACGTAGGCGGCGCCCATCACCGGGAATTTCAACGCCGGCCCCGGGTAGTCGGGCGGCTCGTCGAGGTGGCGCACCAGGGTGCCCTCTCCGTAGGTGAAATGCATGTCGTTGCCGAATCTCACCTTGGGCAGGCTCAGCTCCATGCCGGTCTTCATCTGGTGCTCGGGGTTGAGCTGGCTGACGACCGCTCCCTTGAAGAGGAAGGCGTTGGTTTCCTGCAGATAGTGGTTGGTCTGGACACCCTGGTAGTAATAGTCGCCGTTGGTTCCGGAGTTGCTCAGCTGGAGGGGGTCGTCGTAACGGGAATCGTAGGGATCCTCGTAGAGGTAGTCCTGATATTTGAAGTAGTTCTGTCGCAGGCTGAGGTCCAGGAAGGTCTTGGCGCCCAGGGTCTGCGTCCAGTCCAGGCCGTGGGAGATGGAGAACGAACGCTGGATCGACAGCGCATCCGGCATGAACCGGTACGCGTAGGAGTTGGGTCGTCCCTGGCGCTCGTTGAAGACCAGCTGGTAGCTGATCTTCGAGTTGGCCAGCGAGTTGTTCGCAAGCTTGACCACCCCCGACCATTCGTCGTTGTAGCCCAGGGGCATCGTTTCCCCGTCGCCGGTGGCGACGAAGGTTCCGGTGCTGTCCTCCCGGTCGGTCGGATTGAACCGGCGCTCGGCATAGACATAGTCGTCGAACAGGGAGCGCCGCCCGCTGACCAGGAAGGTCGTGTCGGGCACCGGCAGGGGGCCGCTGAGCGTCAGCTGGTAGTTCTGCGTGCCGGTCAGGTGCGGAGTGTCGTCGGTGCGCCGCGCCTCCTCGCGCCCGGGGAAGAAGAAGCCGCCGGCGAACACCTCGGCGTCCGCGAGGAATTCATCGGTTCCCTCCTTCAGGACGGCGTTGACCACGCCGCTCATGGCCTGGCCGTATTCGGCGTCGAAGGTCCCGCTGATCACCTGGACTTCCTGCAGGAGCGAGCGGTCGATCTGCAGGCTCGAAGAGTTGTCGAAGGCGTTGTTGACGCTGACTCCGTCGACCTGGTACTGCACCTCTTCCTGGCGTCCGCCCCGGAAATGCCCGTCGACGACGCCCGCCTGCAGGTTCACCACGTCGTCCAGGTTCTGGACCGGCAGACTCTCGATTTCCTCCCTGGTCAGGCTGGCCTGGGAGCTGGTGACCTTCAGGTCCACGGGCGGCCGCTCGGCGACCACCACCACCTCCTCGGCCCGCAGCGTCGTATCGCCCATCTTCAACTCCAGGCGGGTGGCGCGATCGGCGGAAACGACGACTTCGCTGATCGTGATCGCGTTGAAGCCCAGGCGGCTGGCCTTCACATCGTACGTGCCCGAAGGCACGTTGAGGATGTTGAAATTCCCCTCGTTGTCGGTGTAGGCCCCCAGGCGGGTGCCCGCCACGATCACCGTCGCCGCCACCACCGGCCGGCCGTCGGAGTCGATCACCTGACCGGTGATGGTGCCGGTGGTGCCGGCCTCGGCGGTGACGGGCGCCTGGACAAGACACACGACCGCCAGGATCGCCATGACATACGCCACGCTTTGCAGTCTCGTCACCAGGATCCTGCCTCCGATTGGACGGGGAAAGTCGATCACGCCGGGGGGGCGGCCTTGCCTCCCCGCGAGACTCGACTTCTACTTCACCAGGACGGCCTTGCCCGCCAGCGACACGTGCTCGCCTCCGGTGCCGGGGTCGATGAACCGCAGGCGGTACAGGTACACGCCGGCGCTGGGCCGCTGGCCCGTGAACAGTGATACGGTGTTCTCGCCGTCATTCATCAGGCCCAGCTTGCGCCGTTCGACCAGCATGCCGCGCACGTCATAGATCTCCAGGGTCACCAGGTTGCGGTCGGGCATGGCGAAGCTGATCTGGGGCCTCGACGACGGACCGGCGTAATGCAGCAGCCGCGCATAACCGTCGTAGGGGATGACCGGGTCGCCCACGGCGGTGACGTCGGGCACCAGATGCCCCCAGCTGGGGCAGCAGGTTCCCGGAAATTCACGATACCACCAGGTGCGCGTTCCGTAGCTGTCGGTGGTCGGGATGAAGGAATCGCCGTCGAGATGGACGACGCCGAAGAAGAACGCACCGTCACCCAGACCGCCGGGATAGCCGAGGGCCTTCAGATCGAGGGCCATTTCGGCGGTGTATCCGTTGTCCGCCTGGGAGCCCAGCGTGTCCACCGTCGTGCCCGCCGGCAACCAGACGGCCACCTCGGCGTCGCCGGATGTCACCAGGCTGAGCAGGTCGTCCTGGGGCAGCGCCGTGCCGTCGGCCGCCACCTGGAACGACAGCCTCTTCACCAGCAGGGTGTTGTCCGGTCCGCGGTTGGCCAGATCCTCCGCCGTGACGATGAACCCGTCCCAGCGATTCAGGTCGGGGTGAAATTGGACGACCTGGTCGCGGGCCTCGAAGCCCATGTAGAGCATGTCTCCCCGGTGGTAGACCTTGACCGTGGCGTCGGCCGGATCGAGCACGAAGGCCTCGCCGCCGTTCACCGTGGGTTGGAACTGGCCGGCGCGGTAGGGCCCGATGCCGTCGTAGCTTTCCCGCAGGACGTCGTCATCCCAGCGGATATCGAAGCTGTAGACATCCGGCGAACTCCACACGGCCTCGGCCAACTGGCCGTCGATCGCGGGCACCTCGTTGATGGCCGGCACGACCACTTCGGGCTCGATGGTCGGCACCACGCCGGTGGCCGTCGTCACATCGGGCCGAGCGTGGATGCGGACCTCGCTGTACCACGAGGTGTTGCCCCAGGGGCCCTGCCACCAAACCCGGTTGGAGCTGAAACTCGAGACGCTGATGGGCCAGAACCAGTCGCAGTCGTAGACGGAGACGTTCCATTCCACGATGTCGCCGCCGGCCTGGGTCACGTCGTAGCCCATGGGTGTCAGGTTGAAGCGCATTTCGATGGTGTAGCCGGTGTCCGGGGTCGAATCGTCGTTGGTCACACCGTCGACCACGGTGACCGCGTCCCAGGCGTCGATCTGTTCGGGAGTGCGCGGTGAGCCGTGGGGAAGTTCCGCCCAGACGCCGATGAAGCCCGGCAATGTGCCCACCGGCTGCGGCTCGGCCAGTTCCTCATGCCACCAGGTGTACATGTATTCGTTCTGTGGCTTGGGGTACCCCGGCTCGGCATGGTTCTTCATGCCCATGAGCAGACCGTCGAACCGGTTGAACTCGACGCTGCCGCCGATGGACTGGTCCAGGACGGTGGCCGCCAGGTAGAGCTGGTTTTCGTAGACCAGGAACTTGAGCGTGGCGTGGGTCGGGTCGATGGGCTGCCAGCCGCTTTCGGTCTTCCAGCCGCTGCCGGGGACACCGGCATCGACGGCATACTCGATGACCACCGACTCGGCCAGGGCCCACCCGGGCTCGTCGAGAACACCGTCCAGGGTGATGGGGTCCAGCGCGGTCCGAGCCCAGATCGCGTCCTCCCGCGGGGCCTGGGCCATGGCCGGGGCCACGAGGCCCAGAGCCGCGCACAAGAGCAGAGTCGTAATCGTCGTTCTCATGAGGTTACCCCCCGTTGACTGCTTTGGCCGCAGTGGAAAAGAGAAATGGCGGACGGCCTAGCCGGTGCCGGCCTTATCCCCTTCCTCCCCTCCCACACTGGCTCCACTGGAAATCCGGACCTTGAGTACGGCCGGAATCACCACGCGCACCGGTTCGTCGCAGTGACCGGTATTCAAGTCTCCAAGCAACAAGCCCACAGCCTGGCTGCCCATGCCGCAGGCATCCACGTGAACGCTTGACAGGGGCGGATTCAGATAGCCGGCGATGGCCACGTCGTCGAATCCCACGACGGCCAGGTCGTCCGGCACGCGAAAACCGGCGCGGTTCAGGGAGGCCAACAGCCCGATGGCCATGCTGTCGTTGGCGGTGAAGACCGCCGATGGCCTCGGCCGAAGGGCCATCAGCTCGGAACCGGCCTCGAAACCGGTGCTTTCGCGAAAATCCCCCTCGACGATCACCGCCCGATCGGGATCGAGGCCCGCGTCGAGGAATGCCTGACGGAAGCCCTGCAGGCGCTCCTCGGCGTCCACGTTGCCCTTGGGGCCCGAAATGAAGGCGATCTCGCGATGGCCCAGCGACAGAAGATGCTCCACCGCCTGCTTGGCGCCGCCGAAATTGTCGATTCCCAACGAGTGACAGCGCTCCACGGGGGCGCGGGGACTGAGCAGCACCACGGGGATCCTCCGCCGCACGCGCTCCACCATGTCGATGGATTCCTCGTCCGGCGCCATCATGATCAGCCCATCGATGCGGCCAAGCATGGACCGGGTGGCGGCGAGCACATCCGCGCTGCTGGAATGGGAACTGGAAAGCAGGATCTGGAAGCGGCTGAGGCGGGCCCGTCGGTCCATGCCGCGGATGACATCGGAATAGAACTCGCCGAACAGGTCCGGCAGCAGCACGCCGAATGTGCGGCTGCAGCGGGTCGCCAGGTTCTGGGCGGCGCTGTTCGGCCAGTAGTCGAAGCTCGCGGCCACCCGCACTACGCGTTCCGCAGTTTCACTGCTGACCAGGGAGTTGTTGTTGAACACCCGTGAAACCGTGGCGATCGAGACTCCCGCAGCGCGGGCCACATCGCGGATTGTTGCCAAGGCGGTACTTTCAGGTGGTGGTCCCGCAGCCAATCCTGCGACTCGTGGGGCCCTGCCTTCGATTCGGCGGACAGTCCTCGGTCCGATCACCATGTAAACGGTTTCATAAATCCAGAATCTTGTCAAGCGCCTCTTTGACAAATCGGGAAATATGATCTAAGGATAGGCTCCCAAGGGCGGCGGACCCCTCGGAAACGACCCTATGCCCGGAAGGATGATTTCACCATGCCCAGGGCCGGAAACTCCGCTCCCACCCCTCCGGCAGAATGGCCGGCTGCCGTAGCGGTGCTGGCGGGCGGGCGCGACGGGCCCGCTGCGGGCTACGTGGTCCTGGCCACCAAGACCGGGACCGGCTTCTCCTCCCTGGGCGAGACGGCCCTGACCACCTGGGAAGGGCCAGGCACCGCCGGTCTGCGTTTCTTCGTCCGGGACCTCGACGGCGGAGCGTTCTGGTCGCCGGGGCGGGTCGGGGCGGCCCTGATCGAAGCGCGCGGGACTCCCGGATCCTTCACCCTGGAGCACACTGAAAACGGCGTGCGGGTCACTGTGGAGACTTGCGTCCTGGCCGACCGCCCGGCCGAGCTGCGGCGCATCACGCTGGCCGACCTTTCGGGAACGGCCCGCCGTCTGGAGGTGACCTCGCTGGCCGAGGTCGTGCTGAACCACCCCGAAGCCCATGCCTCCCATCCCTCTTTCTCCAAGCTCTTCCTCCAGACCGAACACGTGGCAAGCGAGCGGTCCATTCTGGTCCATCGGCGCCCCCTCGACCCCAACCAGACCCACCCCACCCTGATCCACGCCCTGCTGGAACGGGGCGAAGTCGAGGTCGAGACCGACCGGGCCCGGTTCCATGGCCGCGGCCATCATCCAGAACGACCGGAGGCGCTCCTGTCGTTCGATGCGCTGTCGGGCACGACCGGAAACGTGCTGGACCCGGTCGTCAGCCTCAGGCGAAAGCTGACGATCGCCGCCGGCGGGTCGGCCACGACGACCTTCCTGCTCGGGGCTGCGGCTGACGCACCGTCGGCCAGGGCCCTGTCGGCTGCGTTGGACGAGACGCAAGCCATCGATCGAGCCTTCACGGCCGCCCGGGCGGAGGGGGCGCGCCGGTTGGCCGAACTGGGCACTTCCGCCGCAGAGCATGCCTACGCCCAGCATCTGGCGGCGGCCATCCTGCGGAGGGATCCCGGCCTGCGCGCCGAGCCCGCCGTCTTGGCCCGTGCCGGCGGCGATCCCGCCGGCCTGGCCGACCTGGGAATCGAGCCGCGTCGGCCTTTGGCGATCGTGCGATCGGACCGGGCGACCACCGAACGGATGGGGCGGATTTTCCGTTCCTGGCGATCGCTCGACCTTCCCATCCAGCTGGCCGTGCTGACCGACGACGAAGCGGTCGCCTGCCGCGAACCCGGGAGCATCCATCTGCGCCCGGGGGAGCTCACCCCGCTCCGGATGGATCTGCTCCTGGCGACCGCAGCCCTGGTGATCACCGATTCCCCGCCGGCCCTGACGGCTCTGGATCCGCCCGCGGCCGCCGCCCCGTCCCCCGGCCACTCTCCTGTTGCCGAGGAGCCGTTTGCGAAGAACCTCGGCTTCTACAACGGGTGGGGCGGCTTCAGCCCGGACGGGCGCGAGTACGTCATCCACGTCACCAGTGAAGCCGGCGGCAACCTGCGTCTGCCGCCGCGCCCCTGGATCAACGTGCTGGCAAACGACAAGCTGGGCTGCACCATCAGCGAGACCGGCGCCGGCGCCACCTGGGGCGGAAACAGCCGTGAGCATCGACTGACGCCCTGGTTCAACGACCCGCTGCTGGACCCCCATGGCGACGCCGTCTACCTGCGCGACGAGTATTCCGGCACCTATTTCTCCTGCCTGCCCGGCCCGGCGCCGGCGGGGGGCCACTATGAGATCCGCCACGGCCACGGCTACACGAGGTGCCTTCGCTCCGGTGGATATCTTGCGGTCGAGACTCTCGTCTTCGTCGACCGCCGCGAACCGGTCCGCATCTCCAGGATTCGGGTGACCAACCGCAGCGATGACCCGCGCCTGCTGTCCCTGTTCTCCTTCAGCCAGCTCGTTCTCGGCGGCCTGCCGGAATACTGCAGCCGCTTCGTCGTCACCTCGCACGATGCCGAGAGCGGGGCGCTGCTGGCCCGCAACCGCACCGCCGGTCCCTTCGCCGGGCATTGCGCCTTCGGCGCGGTGGTGGGTGACGATCATATGACGGCCGTGCACCACAGCGGAGACCGGACCGCCTTCCTGGGGCCCGGCGGCGACCCGACCGCTCCGGAAGCTCTCGGGTCGCCACATCTCGACGGTTGTTCGGGCCCCGGGCTGGACCCCTGCTTCGCCCTGCAGGCGACTCTGGCCCTGGCCCCCGGCGACACCGCCGAGACCTGGGTGCTGCTGGGACAGGAAGAGGACAGGGCGAAAGCCCTCGAACTGGTGGCCGGATTGGGGGTCCCGGGAGCCTGCGAGGCGGCCTGGCGCGCCACCCGGGATTCCTGGCGCCGAGACCTCGACGGCATCCAGGTGCGGACCCCGTCCGCATCCCTCGATCTGATGGTCAACGGGTGGTTGGGCTATCAGACCCTGGCCTGCCGCATGCAGGGACGTTCGGCGCTGTACCAATCGGGAGGCGCCTTCGGCTTCCGCGACCAACTGCAGGATTCGCTTGCCCTGATCGCCTTGCGGCCCGAGCTGACCCGCCGCCAGATCCTGCTGCACGCCGCCCACCAGTTCGTCGAGGGCGACGTCCTGCACTGGTGGCATCCTCCCTCGGGCCGAGGCATCCGTACTCGTTTCGTCGACGACCTTCTCTGGCTGCCCCTGGCCACGGTGGAATACATCGGCGCCACCGGCGACCGGGGAATCCTGTCGGAACAGGCCTCCTACCTGACGGCGCCCGCCCTCGAGCCGGGCCAGGACGAGGTCTTCCTGCAGCCGGAACCCGCCGGGGAGTCGGCCGACCTGTACGACCATTGCTGTCGCGCCCTGGACCGCTCCCTGGCCCGCGGAGCCCACGGGTTGCCTCTTTTCGGAACAGGCGACTGGAACGACGGCATGAACCGCGTCGGCCGCGAGGGCCGGGGCGAGAGCGTATGGATGGGGTTCTTCCTCGTGAAGATCATCGACGGCTTCCTGCCGCTTTGCCGGGTCCGCGGCGACCAGGAGCGCGAAGCCCGCTACGGACGATTCCGCGACGAGCTGGTCCGGACGCTGAACGACACGGGCTGGGATGGCGACTGGTATCGCCGCGGCTATTACGACGACGGTTCCCCGTTGGGCTCCTGGGAGAACAAGGAATGCGCCATCGACGCCCTGGCCCAGGCCTGGTCGGTGCTTTCGGGCGTGGCCCCGCCGTTCCGCGCCCTACAGGCGATGGATGCCGTCGAGGAGCATCTCATCGACGATGATCAACGGCTGATCCGATTGTTGACGCCGCCCTTCATCGATACGGACCACGACCCCGGCTACATCAAGGGCTACGTGGCCGGCGTCCGGGAGAACGGCGGGCAATACACCCATGCCGCGCTGTGGGTGGTGCGCGCCATGGCCGCCCTGGGCCGGCGCAATCGCGCCGCCCCGCTTCTGGACCTGATCAACCCGATCTGCCATGCGGCCGACCCGCAGATGGTGGCGCGCTACCAGGTGGAGCCCTACGTGGTGGCCGCCGACGTCTACGGCGCGCCGCCCCACGTGGGGCGCGGCGGCTGGACGTGGTACACCGGGTCATCGGGATGGATGCTGCGGGTGGCGCTGGAGTCCGTCCTGGGCCTGAGCTCCGAAGGGGAAACGCTGGTGATGGCGCCCTGCGTACCCGACGATTGGCCCCGATACTCGATCATCTGGCGGGTGCCTCCCCGGGGAGGCGACAATCCCGACGACCCGACGACCTATGAGATCCAGGTCGCCAACCCGGAACTCTGCTCGGAGGCCGTGCTGGCGGTCACCTGCGACGACCGCCCCTGTCCGCCCGTCGGCGGCGTCGCCCGCGTTCCCCTTTCGCGCGACGGCCGCACCCACCGGATCACCATCACCCTGGGCCCGCGGCCCGAGACCGGTCCATGACCGCTTTCCCCCGGAATTTCCTGTGGGGCGCCGCCACCTCCGCCCACCAGATCGAGGGCTCCCCCCTGGCCGACGGCGCGGGTCCGAGCAACTGGCACCTGTTCACTCACCTGCCGGGAAGAACCGCCAACGGCGATACCGCCGACGTCGCCTGCGATCACTACCGGCGGTGGCCCGAGGACATCGGGATCATGAGCGAGCTGGGCTTGCAGGCCTACCGTTTCAGCCTGTCCTGGAGCCGCATCCTCCCGCACGGGACCGGCGAGGTGAACGCCCGGGGACTGGACTTCTACGAGCGCCTGGTCGACGCGTTGCTGGCGGCGGGGATCCAGCCGATGCCCACCCTCTTCCATTGGGACCTGCCCGCGGCCCTGGACGAGCGCGGCGGCTGGGTCAATCCCGACAGCGCCGGCTGGTTCGCCGACTACGCCGAGGTTGTGTTCCGGCGCCTGGGCGACCGCGTCCGGCGCTGGACCACCTTGAACGAACCCTGGGTGATCGTCGACGCGGGATACGTTCACGGCGTCCATCCCCCGGGACGCATCGACCTGACCGAGGCCGCCCGGGCCGCCCACAACCTGCTGCGCGCCCACGGGCAGGCCGTCCGCTGCTTCCGGGCCAACGGAAGCGGCGAGATCGGCATCGTCGTCAACCTGGAGCCCAAGGATCCTGCGAGCGGCACCGAGGCCGACAGGGCGGCGGCCGGACGCGCCGATGCGTACATGAACCGGCAGTTCCTCGACCCTCTGCTGCGGGGCCGCTACCCCGAGGAACTGGCGGAGATCTACGGCTGCGACCTGTCCGATTCCCCGCCCGCGGACTTTACGCTGATCGGCGAGCCCGTCGATTTCCTGGGTCTCAACTACTACACGCGATCGGTGAACCGGCACGACCCCGAGGCGGCCCCCGTTTTCGCCTCGCCGGTGAGGCGACCGGGCGCCGAGTACACGGAGATGGGCTGGGAGGTGCATCCGGAGAGCCTGGTCCGGGCGCTCGTGTGGTTGAAGGAGCGCTACGGCGACCGGCCCATCTACATCACCGAAAACGGCGGCGCCTTCAAGGACCCCGAGCCGGATGCACGCGGGCGCGTGTCCGATCCCCTGCGCCGGGGATACATCAGGGACCACCTGCTGGCCGTGCGCGAAGCGATGGCCCTCGGCGTGGACGTGCGCGGCTACTTCGCCTGGTCCCTGCTGGACAATTTCGAATGGGCCTGCGGCTACGACAAGCGGTTCGGCCTCGTGCGGGTGGACCCGGCGACCCGTGATCGGACGATCAAGGACAGCGGTTGGTTCTACCGGGACGTGATCGCCGGTCGAGGCGCGGTGCTCGACCGGGATGAAGCCGCACCCGGGCGATAAAGGATGCGCGGGACCGGACCGGGGGTTCGACAGCCCGCTAGGGCTTCCAGCGGACTTCCACGGGCACCGTCCCCACGACCACCCGGCCCGCGGCGTCCTGGCGCGCGGGCGCCTCGTCGACGGTCGCGGTCAGGCCGGCCGCCGGAGGGTCCAGCAGCAGCCCCCCCGAGGGGAGGGCGAACCCCTCGTCGATCTTCATCACGACATCGTTCCCGTCGCGGAACAACCGGTAGCCCAGCCTGCCGTAGGGAGTGGGCAAGCGGTCGACGACCAGCCCGCCGTCCTCGAGCCATGCCGCAGGCACCCCGGCCGCCAGCACCAGCGCCGCGGACCCCTCGTCGCCATCCCGCCGTTCATACGCGAACATGTCGAGCAGGCTGCGCATGTAGTCCGACCCCACCCACGTGTGGGGCATGTCGCCGATGAAGCGGGCGGTGGTCGTGTCGCCGACGACCACCTCGGCCCACTGGCGCCAGCCGAGCGGCGTGCGATGATCCAGGAAGAACGCCAGCAGCTCCTGGACGCGATCACGCCATCCCAGACGCACGAAGGCGCCGATCGTCCGGATCTCGTAGGGCGTGAAGTCCTTCCAGGGCTCCCCGGCGGCGCGCGCGCTGAAGAAATCCCAATAGCGCGCGAAGGTCCGCTCCAGGGCGCCCGCCGGCAGGATGTCCTCCGCCGCGGCCGGATCCAGGGCGATGGTCGTCGAGGTCGCGTCGAAGTCGCCCAGGTCGGCGCAGCCGGGAACGTAGTCGATGCCGTGCCTTTCCATCGCCGCGGCCACCGAAGCGCCGAGGTCCCGGGAGAACCGGTCGCGCAGGGCGCTCAGGCGTTCGCGCTCGACCACCAGGCCGTCCGGGCCGCCGACCGCCAGTTCCGCGGCCAGCCAGGCCGCGTCCTTCAGGCCGCGCAGGGCGAAGAAGTCGTCCCAATAGGAATGCATGGGCTTGGCCGAATAGCCCTCGTGGCTGATCGAAGGGGGCAGGATGCCGTAGTATTCCCGCTTGTCGGCGGTCCGGTACTCCCCGGTCCTCCGCTCGTCCAGCAGCGATTCCAGGTACCGTACGCCGGCCAGCACCCGCGGCCACATGACCTCGAGCAGGGCCCGGTCGCCGGTAAAGCGGTAGTGTTCGGCCACCAGGAAGATGAATTCCCCCGTGGAATCGTGCTCGGGCACCGGATCGGCCCCGCGCCGATCGACGACGCAGGGGATCTTTCCGTTGTCGTACTGGTGGGGCGCATACCATTCCAGGAAATCGCGCACCGCATCGGCATGCCCGAGGCGCAGCAGCGCCGCTCCGGTGAGGGAGCCGTCGCGGATCCACGAGCGCGCATACGACCGGGCCCCGGGCTGGATGGCCACCCCTGCGCGGTTGACCAGGACCCAGCCGAGCTGGGCTTTGAGCGTGGCGATGGCGTCTTGCGCGGCCGGCGGGCCCTCGATCACCACCCGGTCGCGGGCGGCCCGCCAGGCCGCCCCGGCCCGGGCCGTCGCGTCGACCCAATCGATGTCCTCCGGAAGCGGCGAGGCCTCGTGCAACGGCAGCAGCACCTGCACTCCCGCACCTTCGCCGGGCTCCAGGCCCAGCCGATAAGCCACTGCGGCGGAGGCGGCCCCGAACGGGTCGTCGACCGCCTGCGCGCCCGGCAGCCGGCCCGCCCTCAGATGGTCGGCCACCACGTCCCCGCCGGCGAAGGTGACGGCTCCGAAACCGTCGGGCTCGCAAAGCAGGCCCACCCGCGGCCGCCCGTCCACCAGGAGCGTGCGGCCGTCGCGCGCAACGCTCCCCACGCGCGCGGTGCCTCCGCGGACGTTCAGGAACTGCACCGGCGGGTTCACCTGGAAGGGCCGCAGGGCCAGGAACAAGGTGACCGAGTCGGCCGCCGCGCCCCGGTTCTCCACCACGTACCGCGCCAGCAGCGACGAGCGCTCCGGCAGGCCCGTTCCCAGGGCGGAGATCCGCAGGCGCCACGGTCCGCTTTCCCACGTCACCCAAGGGAGGGGCAGGTCGTCGTCCGACAGGCCCCGGGTCGCGGTCACGTCGTCCCAGGTGAGCAACCGCCCGTCGGTCCACAGGAAGGGCTCCAGCGAGAACTCGCCCGGCCCCGCTTCCAGGGCCCCGTCCGCGCCCAGCAGCCCCTCGCGCGAATCGCGGTCCGCCCCGACGACCGTCCAGGCGGTGGGCTCGCCCAGGAAGCCCCGCGGGTACACCCCCCTTGGAGCCTCCTTCGCGATGTTCATGAAGAACGTCTCGCGCGTGGTGGACCAGTCCAGGGGCCGCAGCACGAGTTCAGCGACCGCCGGCGGCGGTGCGCCCTCATCCGGCAGCGGGCGCAGCCGCAGCCATTCCGATTCGGTTTCGGGCAGGAAAAGGGGGTCCCGCCCCCCGTTGCCTCCGGTGACGACCGACTGCGTTCGCCACGTGCGCCCGTCATCCGAGGTTTCGACCAGGTAGTCGGCGACATGCCGCCCGTCCGCCCAGACCACGGTCAAGCCGCCGTACTCGCGTGGCCGCCCGAAGTGCAGATTCAGCTCCGGTGCGGCGTCGTCGGGTTCGGGAGACCACCAGGTCGCCGTGTCCCCGTCGAGCACGGCGGCGGCCGGATGAGCCGTCGGCGCCGAACTCGCCGTGGCCACCGGCACGGGCGGCGGGCCCGCCGCGACCGGAAGCGGCACCAGTTCCAGGTCGTCGATCCATAGCGTCCCGGCGCCGCCGCTGCCCGCGGTGACGGCGAATTCGATCGCCGCGACGTGCCGGATCTCGCCGCCGCCCGCAGGGCCCCAGGCGAACTCGATCTGGCGCTTCTTGATCCTGACGCTCTGCCAGTCCTCGGGCCACGCGACATCCCGCAGAACGTGCCACCAGACGTCTTCTCCGCCGGCGTCGACCAGTTTGAATTCCAGGTGGTTGACCGGGGCCTCTCCCCGGAGATCGAAACGGAAGGCGTAGTTCCCGGGCAGATCGAGATCCGTCTCCAGGCGGGCGATGGCGTAGCCGCCGCCGGTGAATCGGAAATCCAGCCGCATGGCCCGGCCCCGCCCGTCGTCCCTGTCTTCCCTGGAGATGTCCAGGGCGACTCCGTCGGCGGGATGGGCCGACCAGGCCTGATCCCCTTCGAAATCGTCGATCACCAGGCATTCCTGGCTGCAAGCGGGCGCCGGCAGGAAGACCGCCAGGAGGAGCGCCAGCGCCAGGCCCCGAGGCTTGTTCCGCGGCTTCATTCCTTCACGCCGCCGGCCATGATCCCTCCGACGAAGGTGCGCTGGAAGACGAGAAAGACGATCAGGGCCGGGAGAATCGTCACGACCGATCCGGCCATCATCAGCTCGGTGTCCTGCACGTGCTCGCCCACCATGTTGGCCAGGGCCACCGGCAGGGTGTACATCGCGCTGTCCGAAAGAATGATCAACGGCCACATGAAATCGTTCCACGCGCTCAGGAAGGTGAACGCCGCCAAGGTGACCACGATGGGCTTGATGATGGGCAGGGCGACCAGGCGGAAGATCATGAACTCGCCCGCGCCGTCGATCCGCGCGGCGTCCAGCAGGTCGTCCGGCACGCTGAGGGCATACTGTCGGATGAGGAAGATGCCGAAGACGCTGGCCATGTACGGCACGATCACCCCCGCGTACGTGTTCACCAACCCCATCTCTCTCATCATCAGGAAAAGCGGCAGCATCCCGACCTGGGCCGGGACCACCATCGCGCTCGCCAGGTAGCGGAACAGCTTCTCGCGGCCGGCGAAGGGAAGCTTGGCGAAGGCATAGCCGGCGAGGGAGTTGACCAGGACCGAGATGACCGTGGCCAGGACGGTCACGACGGCGCTGTTGGCGAAATTCCGCACCATGTCGAGCCTGGTGACCAGGGCGGCGTAGTTCTCCAGCGTCGGGTGCCGCGGCACCAGGCGGGGAGGCAGGTTGTTCGCCTCGCCGGGGGACATGAACGACGCGGCCACCATCCAGAACAGGGGCATCAGCGTGATCGCGGCCCCGACGATCAATCCGCCGTGCAGCAGGATGGATCTGTTGTTTCGTTCCTTCACGACGACTTCCTCATTGCCGCGCCTTCTGCAGTCTCAATTGGATCAGGGCGCCGGCCAGGGTGATCACCAGCAGCACGCCCGCCACCGCCGCCGCCATGCCCATGCGCCACCACCGGAAACCCTCCTCGTACATGTACAGGACCAGACTCCTGGTGGCTCCCAGCGGGCCTCCCTGGGTCATGACGTAGGGCTCGGCGAAGAGCTGGAAGAACCCGATCATCGTGGTCACGCTGACGAAGAGGAAGGTCGGCCCCAGCCCGGGCAGCGTGATGTGCAGGAAGCGCCGGGCGGGACCGGCGCCGTCGATCTTGGCGGCCTCGTACAGGTTCTCCGGAATTGTCTGCATCCCCGCCACGAAGATCAGCATGTTGTAGCCGAAGTTCTTCCACACCGCGAGCAGGATGATCGCCGGCATGGCCCACTGCGGATCGCCCAGCCAGTCGATGGGCTCGATCCCCACGAGACCCAGGAGAAAATTCAATAATCCGTATTTGGGGTGGTACAGATAGCGCCAGACGATGGCGACCGAAACCAGGGTCGTCACCACCGGAGCGAAATAGACCGTCCGGAAGAAGCCCCGCAACCTCACGAGCTTCGCATTGAGCAGAAGAGCCGCCCCGAGGGAAACCCCGATCGACAGGGGTCCGCCGATGAAGACGAACTTCATGGTGTTCCAGACCGCCGTCCAGAAGGTCTCGTCATGCAGGAGACGCTGGTAGTTCTCCAGGCCGACGAAGCGGGCGACGCTCAGCGAACCGATGGCGTAGAGGTCGAAATCCGTCAGGCTCATCAGCAAGCCCGCGCCCACCGGCACCAGGAAGAACAGCACGAGCAGGATGATCGCCGGGGCCAGGAACATCCAGGCCGCCCGCGTGCGCCTGAGCGTGAGGGGATTACTCATGGCCCGCCCCCTCTTGCCTGTTCCGTGCCTTGTCCCGATCGAGCAGCCAGCGCCGTTTGGCCAGAAGGCGCTCCACATCGGCGTCCAGTTTCGCCATGGCCTCCGCGGGGCTTTCGGCCCCCCTGATCGCCGCCTCGGTCCGCTCCCAGATCCTCGTGGCGATCTGCTCCCATTCCGGAATCTTCGGGGTCGGAACGACGTTCCCCAACTGGTCCCAGAACGCCCGCACCTCGGGATCGTCGGCCAGCACCGGTGCGGACCAGGCGGCCTTGTGGGCCGGCAGGTCCCCCGTCAGCTGGAAGAAGCGGACCTGCTGCTCGGGCCGGCTGAGGAACTCGATCAGTCGCCAGGCCGCCTGCTTGCGGGCCGAGGACTCGAAGAGGACCAGACTCGATCCTCCGGCCAGCGACACGCCCGGGCCGCCGTCCCCCGGCGCCGGCATGGGCGCCGTCGACCAGTCATCCTGCATCTCCTCGGGAAGTCGGCGGCGGCATTCCCCGATATTCCACGGGCCGGTGATGAACATGGCGAAGGTGCCGCGCTCGAATTCCTGGTAGAGGTTCGCGACCTGGTTGTTGCTCACCGACGGCGCCAGGCCGTCGGCGAAAAGACCCAGGTAGAAGTCGAGGGCTCGTCCGAAGGCGGGGCCCGAAAAATCACCGCGCGTATCGCCGTCCACCAGCAGGGACGAGCCCGCCTGCAGGCCGAGGATCACCGGTTGCGTCCACTCGTTGATGGGCAGAAGCATGCCGAACTTATCCGGTCCCCGGGCGCTGAGGGCTTCCAGGGACCGGCGCCATTGCTGCCATGTCCTGGGCGGTTCGGCGAACCCGGCTTCGGCCAGGAGATCCGTGCGGTAGAACAGCAGCCGCGTGTCGACGTACCAGGGAACACCGTAGAGATCCCCGCCGAGGACGTTCGTGTCCCAGATACCGGGAAAATGATCCTCCGGGTTCACCAGTTCGGATGCCGCCACCAGGCCCCCGAGTCCGGCCAGCGCACCCAGGGCCTGGAATTCAGGCACCCAGGTGTTGCCCATCTGGGCCAGGTCCGGGGTGGCCCGGCCCACATGGGCCGTCAGCAGCTTCTCGTGGGCGGCCGTCCAGGGAATCTGCTGGACCCGGACCCGCACATCGGGATTCTGCGCCTCGAATTCCCTCACCAGGGGCTGCACCATCTCCCCCTCGCGGCCCATGACCCAGAAATCCAGGACGGGAATCCCGTCGGCGTCCTGCCCGCAGCCGCACCCTCCGGCGACGATCAGGCCCGCCCAGAGCAGGAATCCCGGACCACGCCACACGGTCGGTTTCCGATGCAGGGAGGCGGCGGGTCCGGAACCATCAGTCATCGGGCCGGTCCCCGGAAGAAAGCCAGCCGCCCGAGAAGCCGGCGGCCTTCAGGCCCCTGATGACATGGGGATTCCGGCGCATGGTCCGCCAGACCAGGCCGGAACGGTAGTTCTCGATCATGGCGAGGATGGGCCCCTGATCGATGCCCAGGTAATCCGTGTCGTACCAGCCCCGCCCGGGCACCACCCGGCCGTGCTGGACGGGGATGTCCCGGGTGAAGGTAGGGTTCAGGGCGTCAAAGAAACCGTATTCGCCGAAGAGGTGTTCCCCGTGATCCTCCTTCATCGCCATCAAGACCGGCAGGGCGATTTCCGGAGCGAAGGGCAGGGATCCGCCGGCGGCCGAGGGACAGATGGTGCCGTCGTCGTTGACGTAATTGAACGAGGCGCCGCGCGCCCAGTAGGTGACGAAGTCGTGCGCCACCCCGTCGATCTCGACCGTCTGGTTCACCGGACCGTCGCAGGCGGTCAGGCCCCAGAGGCGTGGGCCGTAGCCGGTGAAGCCGCCCGGGTTTTCCTGGGCGTAATCGTATTGGGAAAGGACCGCCCGGCGGGAATTCTCGAAATAATCGAGATCATTCTCCCTCATGACCTCGTCGCGGATACCCCGCATGTCGTACCACACCTGGGTGTACTGATGCCCGAACAGGGGAGGGAAGCCGAGGTGGCGCCGCCCATGGAAATCTCCCCAGACGTAACCGTCGGTCCACGCCTCCCAGGCGTCGTATTCCACCGGATGGGTCGGCGACCCCAGGGCCATCAGGTACAGCAACGTGGCCTCGTTGTAGCCTCGCCAGTCGTAGGACAGGAACCCCTGCTCGGGTTTCCAGCCGTGACTGATGGTGGGAGCCCTGACCGAGGCCCACTGCCAATCCACCCTCAGATAGAGGGAGTCGGCGAGGGCCCGGATGCGGGCTTCGTCGGCCTCGGGCCGGTCGAAGTAGGTCTGGCAGAAGAGGGCGCCGGCGAGCAGCAGGGCGGTGTCGATGGTGGAAAGCTCGACGTCCCGGAACCGGGCGCCGGTATCGGGATCCAGGAAATGGTAATAGAAGCCCCGGTAGCCTGTAGACCCGGTGCGGGCCGTATCCTGGCGCGCCGACCAGAAAAATTCCAAGGTGCGCAGGGTGCGGTCCACGGCTGCTTCCCTGGTGACATAACCTCTTTCCACTCCAATAGGATAGGCCGTCAGGGCAAAACCCGTGGCCGCCACGCTGGCAAAGGATCTGGTGGGCCATCGGTCGGGCGCCAGACCAGTATGGGGGTTGCAAAGATCCCAAAAATATCGGAAGGTACGCACTTGCAGGCTGTCGATGAAAGCGGTTTCATCTGAAGACAGTGAAATATCCGACTTTGCCGAGCCATCCGAGTCCCCGCAGCCGGAAACGCCGGACATGGCCGCAAGGCACAGGGTGGACATCACCAGAGCCAGGGCCACGGGGGCCAGGGAAAAAACAGCGGGTCGGGCTGCGGGAATCGCACGGCCTGAGCTGGAGTCGTCGGTCGGCCGGAAAAGATTCATGTCACCCTCCAAGCGTGTTTCCTCGTCCGGGAGGCGATCGACTCACAGGGTGAAATCAATCCGAATGCGTGCGGACGTGATTATAGGGGGCCGCCCCTCGAACGCAACAGAAAATGAAGATCGATGGGTTTCAGGCCAAAATCCTGGCTCAGATATCGGGTGATCCTGTACGCCCTGGTCGTCGTGGGAGTGTTCCTCTACCGGAACCACTTCGACTGGAGACGGCTCGTCCCCGAGGGGCGGGACAGGCAGGGCAGCCCGCGCACCCTGGTCCTGGCCGGGCGGGACCTCGCCCCAGGTCTGTTCGACGTCCTGGGGGATCATTACGGCAGCGACTATCCCGATCTGGTCATCAGCACCCGGGCAGGCGGCACGAATCAGGCCCTGGAGGATCTGATCAACCGGCGGGCTGACGCCGCCTTCCTGTCCCGGCCGCCGACCCGGGCCGAACAGGAGCTGTTTCGACAGGCGGACGGGGACACCGCCATCGTGGTGCCGGTGGGGGTCGGCGCCATCGTGGTTCTCGCCGGGGCCGGGACCCTGCCGGGGAACCGGCCGCCCGGCCAACCGGCGGCGATGACGGTGGAGCAACTCGGCCGGCTGATGGCCGGCGACATGCAGGGACAGTGCGACCGGTTCTACGCCGCGGACCCCAATCTCGGCTTCTGGGCCGCCGCGGCGAGGCTGATGGGCCGTGATCCCGCCCCCGTGGACACGGGCACGGTCGTCTATCTGGCCGATGACGGACAGATCGTTCTCGCGGTCGGCAACGACCCCCGGGCCATGGGCATGATCGCGTCCTTCGATCTGCCGGCTTCCCCCCTGCGGAATCTGCCCGCCCCCGGGGATTCCACGGCCGGCCCGGTGATCGTGGCGATGGCCGACTCTTCGAGTGCCCGGGAAGTCGCACCGGCCTATGATACCGTGGCGGCCGGCGCCTATCCCCTGCACCTTTCGCTGTTCGTGGCCTGCCGGGCCGGCGGCGGCATCCAGGGCGGGAAATTCGTGACCCATCTGGCCGGCGGACGCGGGCAGAGACAGATTGAACGTGCCGGCTGCATCCCGGCCAAAAAGGTTCCCCACGAGGTGCTCCTGACCAACCGGCCATTGGGCGAATGACGGCGGGGAACGGACTTCGGCAACCATCAGCAGGGAGATGGAGACGCACCGATGGCAGGAGGGCTCATGAAGCTGCGTTCCGGCGGAAGGTTTCGTCACCGGATCCCGCACCTGGCGGCGATGCTGGTCGTTCTGGCATCCCTTGTCGGCCCCCTGGCCGCCGGCGCGGCGGACCGGACCTACACCATCGACACCGACCCGGTCAGGCTCGGCTTCAAGGCCCTGGAAAGCGGCAACATCGTCGAGGCCAAGGCCAGGTTCGACGAGGCGATCACCCACAACCACGAAGTGCACCGCGCCCTGTTCGGCTTGGCCGAGATCGCCACCAGGGAGGGCCGTTATCCCGACGCCGAAGCCTTCTTCCGGAAATCGATCGCGGCAGGGGGCGGCGGATTCCCCGTGGCCAACGCGGGACTGGGCGTGCTGCTGTTGAAACTCGACCGGGATCAGGAAGCCGCGGAGGAATTCGATCTGGCCCTCGAGGCTGATCCCACTCTCTGGCGGGCCCATTACGGCAAGGCCCGCTTCCATCTCGCGGCAGGGGAATGGGACAAGGCCAAGGGTGAACTCGATCGCGGAAAAGACCTGCGCGGCCTGTCCCAGGGCGAGGACAAGTACAGCTTCGGGATGGCGCTCTACCAGCTGGGCACCGGGGACGTGGCCGGCGCCGAGAAATCGGCATTGCTGGCCTTGCACCTCGACCCCACCGACCCCGAATACGGCACCCTCGTCGCGCGGATCTACGAGATGAACGACAACATCGTCCTGGCGATCAGCGCCTACGAACAGGCCCTCGCCACGCCGGGCATGACGCCCACCGCCCCCATGCTGCGGAACCTGGGCGCGCTCTACACCAAGGAGAAGCGGTTCAACGACGCTCGCGACATCCTCCTGAAGGCCGTGGCCGCCGACTCCGCCTACGCCCCCGCCCTCAAGGATCTCGGCGATCTCTATCGCCTGGCCAACCAGCACGACAACGCCGCCAGGGTCTACCTGCGCTACATCATGCTGGAACGGGAAGATCTCGAAGCCCTGTTGAACCTCGCCGATTCCTGCTACGAAATCAGGCGATACGCGCAGAGCGTGGAGGCGGCGGAAACGGCGCGGACGCTGGCCCCGGACGACCAGACCGCCCGGTTCTACTTCGCGCGCTCGGGCATCTACAGCCGCGATCCCGGAATCAGAGCCGAAGCGGCGGGCCTGATCACCCGGCTGCCGCAGGATCTGCCCTGGCGGGCGAACGACCTGGTGGCCCTCGCTTCCTGGCAGACCTCCCAAAAGGATTACGCCTCGGCCCTGAAGAGCCTGGACCGTGCGATCGATCTCGATCCCGAGCAGGCGAACATCCCCTTCCAGCGCGGAATCATCGACCTGCGGCTGGCCAAGCCCGATCTCGCCGTCGCCGATTTCCAGAAGGCCATCGACCTGAACCCGGCGGCCCCGGCCAACCATCTGAACCTGGGCATCGCCCACTACCAGGCCGGAAATCTTCAGCAGGCCGGGCCCGCCTTCCGCCGGGCCGTGGAACTGGATCCGGACAACACCATGCCCCGTCTGCTCCTTGCCCAGGTCCTGGCCGCGACCGACGACCTGACCGAGGCGGAAAACGAATATCTCCAGGTCCTGGACCGCGAACCGACCAACGCCAAGGCCATGAGGGGGATCGGCTTCTGCCGCATCCGCCGCGCCGATTATGCGGCCGCCGTCGCCTCCTACCGCGACGCCACGCGGATCGAACCCGACAACGCCGACGGGTGGGCCGGTCTGGGCAGCGCCTTCCTGGGGCAGAACAACCTGGCGGAGGCCGAAGCCGCATTCGACAAAGCCCGCGCCATCGATCCCGGCAACATCATGCTCGACAAGGGAACTGAATTGCTGAACCAGGCAAAAGCCGCCGGAAAGGAAAATCAGTAGCGATGAAGAACTTCGTTCTGATCCCCATCATCATCATTTCGGCCATCCTGTCCTGGTTCATCTGGGAAAAGTCGCCGGAATACGTTCATCAGGGCGGGCCACTGCTCGTCGTCGGATTGACCTTCCTGTTCCTGACCCTGACCTTCGCCATCGAGCGCTTCATCGTGCTGTGGCGGGCGGGCGGACGCGGCAACATCTACGACTTCATCGGCAACCTCAAGAAGTCCGTTCATTCCGGTGAACTGGACCAGGCCATCGAGGCCTGCAAGAAGCAGGGCGGCAGCCTGGCCAACGTCATCGGGGCCGGCCTGGAGACGAACCGACTCCAGAGGAGCCGCTCGCTGGGGCAGAAGGAAATCATGGACGAGACCAGGCGGGCCCTTCAGGAGGCCAGCGCGCTGGAAAGCCCCAACCTGGAGAAGAACCTCAACTCCCTTTCGACCATCGCCTCGATCGCGACGATGCTCGGCCTGCTGGGCACCACCATCGGCATGATCCGTTCCTTCCACGCCATGTCGCGCGCCGGGGCCCCGGACGCCACCCAGCTGGCCCTGGGCATCTCCGAGGCGCTGGTCAACACCGCCCTGGGCCTGACCACGGCCATCATCGCCACGGTGCTCTACAACTATTTCACGACGCAGGTCGACCTGTTCAACAACAGGGTTGAGGAGACCTCCTACGAGATCCTGGCTTTCCTGGACCGGAACGGGGAGTCCTGAGCCGTGGCCACGCGCAAGAAAATCCATATCGACATGACGCCCATGGTGGATGTCGCGTTCCTGCTGCTGATCTTCTTCATGACGACCACCCAGTTCAAGCCGCCCGAGCAGGTCGCCGTGCAGCTGCCCCAGTCGCGTTCCGAGATCCACATCCCCGATACCGGAACCATCATCCTGACGGTCAACCGGACGGGTCAGATTTTCATTTCCAGCGAAAGGGCCGACGACACCCAGGAGCTGGCCCCGGACAACGTGGTCGAGGCGGTCGTCGCCTGGCGGGGGCGCAACCCCGGCTCGGTGGTGATCCTGAAGGGCGACAAGGACGCCGATTTCGGGGTCGTGGCCGATCTGATGGACGCCCTGGCCCGGGCCAAGACCCTGCGATTCAACCTCATGACCGATCTCAAGAAGCGCACTCCCCGCGAACCGGCCTCCGGCCCCGGCAGCCCGGTCGAATCGCCTTCACTCTAGAGGAGTCCCGTTATGGCCGACGTGGCCGCTGCAGAAAAAGACAAGGGCGCCAAGGGCCGCGGCCCTTTGGGCCGCGTCAAGAAGAAGCGCGTGGGGATCCGCATCGACATGACGCCCATGGTGGACGTCGCGTTCCTGCTGCTGATCTTCTTCATGGTCACCACGGTCTTCCGCCGCCCCCTGGCGATGGAGATCAACATGCCCGAGCCCGAGGCCAGGGTCGAGGTTCCCGAATCCAACGTGATGACCGTCTACATCGATTCCGACGAGGCCATGTTCTTCAAGATCGGCAAGACCGAGCTCAACCCGGTCACCTGGCCCGAACTCGAGCCTCTCTTCCGCGCCAACTCCGAGGTGAACCCCAACCTGATCATCCTGGTCAAGATCCACCGCCAGGCCCGTTACGAACCCATGGTCGACATGATGGACACGTTGGAAGATGCGGGCATGCAGCGCTTCAGCCTGGTTCCCATGAACCCGGACGACGCCGAAATGCTCGAGGAAATGCGATGAGCCGTCACAGCCATATCCGCGAAAAGGAGACGGTCCACATCCCGTGGGCCTTCTCGCTGGACGACGCGCCTTCCCTGCCGCTGACCGGGGACAACCATCCCCTCCGGCGGGAATCGGCCAAGTGGCTGTCCTGGGCGAACGTCATCACCATCGCGATCGCGGTCGTGGCCCTCGGCGGATATTTTCTCTGGAGCCACCGGACCCCTCCCGAGGCTCCCGTCATGCGTCCCATCAAGATCGTGCGCTACACCGACCTGGGCGTACCGCCCTCGATCTCCCGTCCCTCGGTTCCCCAGATCAACGTGGCCAGGGAGGTCTCCAGGATCGCAGCGCCCCCGCCAGCGATCGCCATCCCCGAGCCCGTGGCCGACGAGCAGGCCCGGACCCAGACCATCGCCACGGTCACGGAGATGGCCGAAGCCCTGGCGCCCATGACCCTCGACGACCTCGACTTCGGCGAAGGAGGCGGCGACTCCCTGGTCATCGACCTCGACCTGGACACCTCCCCGGGCCCGGGAGACTTCATCGCCGTCGAAAGCGAACCGGTGCGGATCAGCATCGACCCGCCCGTCTATCCCCAGGTGGCGCAGTCCGCGGGAGTCGAAGGCACGGTCCTGGTGCGCGTCCTGGTCGGCAAGGACGGCAGGGTCAAGGATGTCATCTACATCGAAGGCCCCGAGGGGCTCAAGGCCGCGGCCGACGACTGCGCCCGGACCGCGGTCTTCAAGCCGGCCCTGATGGACCACAGACCGGTCGAGGTCTGGGTCATGATGCCGATCACCTTCAGATTGCGGTCGCATTGAGGCGGGCCGCCGCCCTGCCCTGAGCCGGGCGGGCGCTCTCGCTGTCGGGATCGTGCTCCACATGCTCAGCGCACCAGCGTGACCGACCCCACCGCCCGTCCCCCGGCCCACTCCCCGACAGCCAGGTAGAGCCCAGAGGCCGCCGCGCGGCCCCCGTCGTCGCGCCCGTCCCAGAACGCGCGCTGGGCGCCGCCGGGCCGCCAGCCCTCGACCAGCGTGCGCACCACGCGGCCGCGCATGTCGACGATGCGCAGGACGACCCGCGTGTCGCGGGGCAGTTCGTAGCCGATGACCGTGCCGGGGTTGGCCGGATTGGGCGCCACCGACAGGCGGCGCGGCGCCAGGGGCGCGGACGCGTCGTCGCGCACGGCCGTGACCGCCGCCGCTCCCAGGTCCACCTCGCGGTCGGGCCAGTCGGTCACGCTCACGGCCGAGAAGACCTGCACCTCGCTCAGGCCCACGCCGCGGCCGGCCAGGGGCAGGATGTCCAGGCGGATCCGATGCGCCGCGACGGGGGCCTCGAGCACCAGCCAGTAGCCGTGGGCCAGGCGACCTTCCGCGGGCAGGTCGGAGAATTCGTCCGTGCGCCCGTAGCCCCAGTCCAGGTGGTCCCCCGGCGGGCTCCAGACGTCGTCGTGCTGGATCACGCCCATTCCCGTGGCCGCGCCCTCGGCGTCCAGGGCGTAGGCCGCGATGGTGCCGGCGTGGCCGAAGTCGGCGTTGGGCTGGTGCGAGGTGACGCGCAGGGCCCGCACGGTCCGCTCGCCGCCCAGATCGACGGTCACCGTCAGGGGAGCGTCGCCCTCCCAGTACGCCGCCTGGCCCTGCACGTAGACCGAGGTCGTGTAGGTGGTGGGCGGGATGATCACGCCGTCGGTGAGCTCGCGGCCGTCGGTGTCCGGATTGACGGGCGCTGACAGGCGCGACACGGTGTAGGGCCGTCCGAGCGCCAGGTCGTCGATCCAGTCGGCCTCGATCCGCACCTTGTCGAGGCCGGCCGCGGGACCCACGTCGACGCCGTCGCCGTAGCCCGCCGGCGCACCGGGTTCGGCCAGCCGCGTCCGCACCCACTGCATGGTCGGGTCCCGATAGCCGGCCACGTTCAGGTCCCAGATCTCGTCGGTCGTGGTGACCACGCGGGTGTGCGTGCGGACGACGTCGCCGTCGAGGCGGTGTTCGGTCCAGCACCAGGTCACCTCCACCGGCGCGAACGCGGGATCGTGGGCGGCGTGGTGCACCTGCAGGAGCGCCTCCTGGATGCCCGTGCCCTGATACGACGCGTCCACCGAGCTCAGCACGTCGTACCGCATCCAGATCGTGCGCTGTCCGGCGGGCGCGGGACCGGGCGTGGCGAAGAGGCGGGCGTCCCAGGTGGGCGCCGCGCCCGCGTCGAAGACGGCCGCCGTCGTGAAGTCCAGGCCGTCCCACGAGTACGCCAGTTCCACCCGGTCGCCGGCGCCGGCGAAGCGGGTGATGAAGCTGCCGCCGAAGGTGGCGCCGAGCAGGTCGGCGGGGGTCTCGACGCGCCAGGTCGCGCTGCCCGGCACGCCGGCCAGGGTGGGCACCACGATGGCCGACGAATAGCCCAGATACTCGGTCCGCGAGGTGAGGCCGGCATGGTCGGCGGCCGACACGGTCCAGTGGTGCTCGGCCCCGGCGTGCAGGGTGGGCTGCAGGGTCAGGGTCTCCAGCGGCGGGCCGGCGGCGAAGCGCACCCGGTTGGCGCCGCGCTGCAGGCGCGGCAGCGTCAGGCTGTTGACCTGGGTCACGGCCTCGACGCGCAACTCGTCCAGGCCGCAGTCCTGGCGGGTGTCGTCCGGCACGATGCGCACCCGCACCAGCGCCTCGAAGGCGCCGCCGACCAGGCTCGCCGGCAGCTCGTGCCAGGACGCGAAGGCGCCGGCCGCGGGCGCCGCCACCGGGATCCAGGTGCAACCGGCGTTGCGGGAGATGTCGAGCATCACCTGATCGCCGTCGCCGCGCCGGCCGGCCAGGTAGACCCGGGCCGAGGTCAGCACGTTGGCGGCGTCGATCTTCAGCACCGCGTCGGCCAGGGTCACGCCCGGCCCCGGGCGCAGAACCGGCCCCCCGCCGCCGTCCTGGTCGCGGTGGACCAACCCCGTGAGTTGGTGCCAGCCGCCCCGAACATCCGCCGCCGCGAAGTCGGGGGCGATCTCCCAGCGGCCGTTGCCGCGGATGCTGGTCGGATAGTACGAGTCGTTCGGATCGAGGCCCTTGGAGGTCAGGCGCGCGTACTCCGGCCCCGCCCCCAGAGGCTCCCAGTAACGGGTGTAGGCGTGTCCGGGGTGCAGGTGCAGGCGGTTGCGGCAGCCGCGCCTCACGTGAGTGAAGGCCTCCTGCACGCTGAAGCCGGAGATGTAGGAGTCGGCGCCGTTGCGCAGGGTGCGCGAGAAGGGCACCGGGTTGTCGGCGGCCTTCCGGTAGCCGCTGGGATAGCCCAGTTCCAGGGGATGGTCGGGGTCGGGCGGGTTGGTCATGCACTCGGGGGCCGCGTGATAGAGGTAGAGGTGGCCGGGCTCGTCGGCCGCCCCGCCCCAGAGGTCGGAAAGGGCGCAGCTCCCGGGCGCGGCGATGTCGGCGCAGGAGGCGATGGCGCCGTCGTGCCGGCGGGCGTAGACCACCATGGAGGCGTCGAACATATGCCAGGTCGCGCCGGCGTCCCAGGACACCTCGGCGACGGTGTGGTCGCCCAGCTCGACGTAGCGGTGCCGCCAGTCGCCGCCCATGACGTCGACGAAGGCGGTGAGGAAGGCCGCCATGTAGCCGCAGAAGGTGTTGGGGTAGCTGCCGTAGAAGCGGATCGGATCCCAGAGCGGAGCGCCGTCCTCGAAGGTCGCGCTGGTCTGAAGGTGGCCGCGAACCATCCACCGCCAGAAGGCGACGGCCTGGTCCTCGGGATCGTCCCAGACGCTCGTGGCGGTGGCCGCGAAATCCTCGATGGACACGTAGTCGGGCGAGCTGTCGGTGTAGAGGTGGATGTCGTGCACCGAAGCATGGGCGCAGGCAGCGCCGAGCAGCGTCAGGACGAGCAGGAGTTGAACGACGGATCGCAACATGATGACAGCCCCCCCGCCAACGTAGACACGGCGGGGCGGTCGTGTCAATCGGGCCGGCGGGGCCTGGCGGGAAGGCGCGCGCGAACCGGCACAGGCCGGAGGTCCGATCCGACAAGGGCGACAGGCACGACGGGAATCTGCTATCATCAACCGGCGCGATACCCGGCCTCGGCACCCGAACGCGAAGGAATCCCCGACATGCGCGCCTGGAACGCTCTCCTGCCGGCACTGGTCATCCCGGTCTTCGCCCTTGCCGCCCCCTGTCTCGCCGACACGCTGAACGTCCCCGCCGACCATCCGGACATCGCCTCCGCCCTGGCCGTCGCGGTCGCGGGCGACGAGGTCGTCGTCGCCGCGGACACCTACCCGGAGCACGACCTGATCCTGCCCTCGGGCGTCGTGCTGCGCGGCGCGACCGGAGACCCGGCCGACGTGGTCATCGACGGCGAACGGGCCGGTCGTTGCGTGTATGGCGCCGACCTCGACGCGGCGACGCGGATCGAGGCCTTGACCCTGTCCAACGGCCTGCCCGCCCTGGGCTCCACGCCTCACAACTCATGGGGAGCCGGCCTGATGGTGGACGGCGGAGCGCTCACCGTGGCGAACTGCGTGTTCACGGGCAACGAGACGGCCGTCGGCGGCGGGGCCTACGTCATCGGGACGGGGACGCCCGCCTTCATCGACTGCGTCTTCGACGGGAACGAGGCCTCCGAGTCGGCCGGGCTGCTCCTGCGCGGGACCTGCGACCCCCTCGTGCAGGACTGCGTTTTCCGCAACGGCGACCGGACCATGGTCGGCGGCGGCCTGACCTGGGGGGGATCGGGGCACGCTCTGATCGAGGGCTGCACCGTGGAGGACAACATCGTGCTGGAGACCGGCGGCGGGGTGGAGATCATCGGCGCCGGCGCCCTGGCGACGCTGCGCGACTGCGTGATCCGCCGCAACTCCGCCTCTCTGGGCGCGGGCGGGTTGTTCGTCGGCAACTACGGCCACGCGATCCTCGAGCTCTGCGCGATCACCGGGAACAGCTCCGATAATGCCGGCGGCGGCGTCATCCTGGACTTCGGGGCGGTCCTGGAGGCCTTCGACACCACGATCCTGGACAACACGGCGCCGACCGCGCCGGACGGCCTGGTCGGCTCGTCCGCGTCGGCGACCCTGACCTGCTGCATCATCGCCCTGGACGCCTGGCGGGACTTCGGCTCGCTGGTCGTGGAGAACGACGGCTGCCCCATAGCGGCCGAGACCGCCACCTGGGGCGAGGTCAAGTCGCTCTTCAAGTGATCATGGACCGGATAAAGGGCCGCCCCGACGATGAGGCGGCCCCGGCATCGCAATTCAGCCACCGCTACTTCACCAGCACCATCCGCTTCGTCTCGCTGTAGCCGCCGGTATCGAGGCGATAGAAGTAGGCCCCGCCGGCCACCCGCCGGCCTGCGTCGTCCCGGCCGTTCCAGACGGTCTCGTGGCGCCCCTGGTCCTGCACATCGCCGCCGATCAGGACTCTCACCAGGCGACCGGACACGTCGAAAACGCGGAGCCACACGCCCCTCCTCTCCGGGAGGCTGAAGGAAATCGTCGTCTGGGGATTGAAGGGATTGGGATAGGCGTCGTGCAGGTCGGCGTTCCGGCTGCCGCCCGACGGAACACCCGTCAGCCCTCCCCCTTGCTGGCAATTGTCGATCAGGCCGTCGTTGTTCCAATCCCAATCCGGATGAGCCGCCAGGTCGACCGCGTCGCTGATTCCGTTGCCGTTGCAATCGTCGACGTCGCCCTCGAATGACAGGCGGACTTCAATAAAGCTGCCCCCGAATTCCAACCACAAGGTAGAGATTGTCCAACAGTCCAGATCAATGGGCGTCAGCGATGCTCCTAGGTGCCAACACCCGGGAGGGGATTCAGAACAGCTTTGAAGAATTACTGTGATAGACCCGGTATTCATTCCAATATCAATTTGAAGTTCCTCAAAATAATCGCCTGTTTCTGAGTCAAATAAGTTTCGAGCATGGATAAAGAAACTGGCATGGGGATCAAAACTATCGATCCCACCGACGCTTACCGACACGCTGCCGATGTATCTGTAATCAGCACAGGATCCCACCACCACGGCTTCCACACAATAGGCAAGCATGGATAGCTCCAAGCTGTCTCCCCATTGCACTCCGCTGTAATAACCGCCGTCATCACATTCTACATTTTCAACCACGCCACCAATCTTGTCGATGAAGACCGACCCCACGCCCTGGGCGCCCGCGATAGTCGCGGCACTGATCACGCAGAATATCATCAGCGCATAGACGGTGCTCATTCGCATCGCGAACACCTGCCCTTTCCGACTGATCAAGTTGTTCCCCGGAGCTCGTATGCCGACCGATTCATCTGCCCGGATCGATACGATTGGAGTATGGCTCGTCAATTGTAGCATATCCTGATGTTCGAATTCATCATGATCGCGCTCGTTCCGATCGGCGGCCGAGCCGTCACGAGGCGGCGCAGATCGTGAGGGAGCCCTACCTCATCTTCCCGGGGAATGCCGAAGAGATGCAGCTGCACTGGCAGCTGGACGACACCGCCGACTGCGCCGTGGAGTGAGGCTTCGACGCCGACTACTCCCTGGGCTCCGCACCGACGGGCGCATCCCGACGCCTGGTGCGGCCACGAGAGTGGATGATCGCCGCCCCTCAGTCCCCGTTCCCGCCGATCTCCACGATCCCCACGTCGTCGAGCGACGCGGCGAAAGCCAGGGCCGCGGCGTCGCCCAGGCCGGGGTTGTCCGCGATCTCCAGCCTGTTCGTGACCTCGGTCAGGCCGGACAGGCCGGCCAGAGACGCCAGGACGTCGTTCCCTTCGATGATCAGGTTGTCGGCGCGCACCAGCGTCTCCAGGCCGGCCAGGCCGACGAGGGCGGCGTTGTATCGCACGCGCAGGTCCCGGATCTCCTCGAGATCGGCGATGCCGGTCAGGTTGATCAATCCGGAATTCTGGGTGACGTTCAGGTTCTCGAGCCCCGGCCGCGCGCCCAGGCCGTCGAGGCTCGTCAGCGCCGGACAGCGGATCAGGTACAGGTTCGAGACGATCGTCCCCGCCCCCAGGCCCGCCAGCGAATCCAGCGCCTCGTTGCCGTCGAGGGTCAGCCGGTCGATCGCGGCCACGCCCTCCAGGCCGTTCAGGCTGTGCAGCGACGGGTTGCCCACGACCTGCACCTGTTCCAGCGATCCCACCGCGCCCAGTCCCGTGAAGTCGATGAAGGATGCATTATTCCGGACGGACAGGCTCTTCAGCTGCGGCAGGTCGCCCAGGCCGGCCAGCGATGCGAGTGCGGGGTTGCCGTCGATCGCGAGTGAGGTCAGGCCGGACAGGTCGCCCAGCCCCGCCAGGGACTCCAGGGCCGCGTTTCCGTAGATGGTGAGCTGCCCGGAGACAGCGATCCCCTCCAGGCCTGCGAGCGACTCCAGGTGACCCTGGTGGTTGATCGTCAGGTTGGAAAGTGGAGCGCCGACGACCAGCCCCGACAGGTCCGGCAGCCGGCTGGGGCCGCCCAGGCTGAGCTGGGCCAGATCCGGCAAGGGATCGAGTCCCTGCAGCGAAGCCAGGGCTTCGTTCGCAAAGAGACCCAGGGTCCGCAGGCTCGCGAGGTTCTCCAGGCGCCCCAGCGCGGTCAAGGAACGGTTGCTGCCGACCTGGAGATTCTCGAGCGCCGGCATGGGCCCCAGATTCCCCAGGGTCGTCAGGTTGTCGCAATGATCGACCGTCATCTGCCGCAAGGAGCCGAGGTCGCGCAGGCCGAGGCCGTCGACGAGGCCGTCCTCGTCCCTGACGGACAAGGAGACCAGCGCCGGCAGCGGTCCCAGGCCGGCGAGGCTCGGCAGCCGGCCGTTGAGGCCGACGGTCAGTTGCGCCAGCCCGGAAAGGTCGCCGATCCCCGCGCAGTCCTCGAGTTGCCCGTTGCGGCTCAGCATCATCTGCCGCACGGCGACGAGCCCGCCCAGGCCGTCGAGGGAGCCCAGCGCGGCGTTGCCGACGATGCTGATGCGGTCGGCCTCCCGCAGCTTCTCCAGCCCCCGCAGGTTCCGGAGCTGCGTGCCGCAGATCTCGAGCTCGCCGACGCTGGTCAGCATCGCCAGCGGCGTCAGGGAGCGGATCGCGCCCGCGCTGTCCGGGTGGATGATCAACGAGCCGGGGATCTCCGTGATCCCGCGCAGCAGCTCCAGTTCGGACTGGTCGGCGACGATCACGTGCCCGCCGTAGCCGGCGACGCCCCACTGCTGCACCGAGCAGGGATCCGAATCCGAGCAGCCGGCGACCATCAGGAACGCTCCCGCCGCCAGGCAGAGCGCCGCCGTCAAGATGCCGGAGCGGCGGCGATGCTTGAAGACACGGTTCATCTCAGTCCCCGTTTCCGCCGATGGTGATCGTTCCCGTCACGTCCAGCCCGCCGGCGAAGGCGAAGGCCGCGGCGTTCCCCAGCGCGGTGTTGCTGGTGATCCGGAGGTTGCCGACGCGCTGCAGCCCGGCCAGCCCGTCGAGGGAGGCCAGCGCCGCGTTGTCCCAGATCGTGAGGTGGTCGTCGAGCGCGGTGATCGCCTCCAGCCCCTGCAGCCTCGTCAGGGTCGGGCAATCGCTGATGTCGACGCCCGCCAGGTTCGGCGTCGCGCCCAGCCCCTGCAGGTCGACGATCGCGGTCAGATCGCGGACCCACAGGGCTGTCAGGCCGGGCAGATCGCCCAGGCCGGCCAGGCTCGGCAGGGATTGCAGGCTGCTGATCGTCAGCGTCTCCAGGGACGGCAGGGGCCCGAGTCCGGACAGCGACAGCAGGTCGTGGCAATAGCGGATCCCGAGTTGCGCCAAGTTGTCGAGGTCGGCGAGCCCGGACAGGTCCGTCAGCGCGAGGCCGCTGAGGTAGAGGGTGCGCAGCGCGGGCAGGCCGCCGAGGCCCGCCAGCGAGGCCAGTTGGGGGTCGCTCTGGAGGCTCAGTTCCTCGAGCCCGGTCAGCTCGGACGCTCCCGCCAGGCTCGTCAGGCCGTCGTTGGAATAGAGCGTCAACGTCGCGAGCCCCGGCATGGCGCCGAGCCCGTCCAGCGAGGTCAAGGCAGGGCATTCCTCGATCCGGAGGTCGCCGAGCCCGCCGAGGTAGCCGGCCCCCTGCAGGGACCTCAGGGAATCGCAGTGACTGATCCAGAGGGCGGCCAGTTCGACCTGTCCGCCCAGCCCGGCCAGGCTGGAGAGTCCGTCGGCCTGGATGATGTCCAGCCCCTGCAGGGCGGGGACGTCGCCGAGGCCGCTGAAGTCCTCGAAGACCGGGCTCCCCTCCACGATCAACGCCTCCAGGCCCGGCAGGTCGCCCAGGCCCTCCAGGTTCTTCAGCACCGGGTTGACCCGCAGCGCCAGCTGCCTGAGCTTCGGCATCGCTGGCCAGCCCGCGAAGGACGTGAATTCCGATCCCCCGGAGAGGCTCAGCCAGTCCAGCTCCGTCAGCTCGCCCAGGCCGGAGATGCTCGTGAATCCGCCCACGATCATCGTCTCCAGGACGACGGCGTGTTCGAGCCGGGAGAAGTCCTCCAGGAGATCGCAGTCGTTGATCTCGGCGATCAGGAGCGCCGACAGGTCGCCGGACGGGCCCAGGTCGCGCAGCGCCGTGAGCCGCCACAACCGCATCGTCGTCAGGGCCGGGAGGTCGGCGGGCAGATCCACCACGACGAGAGCCGGCAGATCCTGAAGCATGAGGAACTGCAGCGACGCGGCGCCGCCAAGACCGGCGAGGCCGGCCAGCGAGGCGCAGTCGTAGATCTCGAGCCGCTCGAGTTGCTCGAGGTTCTCGAGGCCGGCGAGGCTGCTGATCGAAAGTCCCTGCAGGTAGAGCCTCTGGACGCTGCGCAGCGAGGCCAGGGCCGAGAGGTCGGTCACGTCCTCGCCCCTGATCGCCAGCGTGCCCTCGATCTCGGTAATCCCGGCCAATTGATCGACCTGCTCCTGCCCCTCCACGCCGATCTCGCCCGGATAGACGGAGAGAGTGCAGGGGTTGGAGTCGTCGTCGCAGCCGATGAAGAGGAGCAGAATGCCGAGAAGAAGGAATATCGTCAGCAATGGTCGGGCCGATGGTGCCAAGCTCAATCGAAGGCCTCCCGATGTTCGGGCCTGGACGGACTCGCGCCGCCCCATCTGGTGCCGACAGCGAATCCGTACCCTAGCACGGGTCGGATGGGCAGACAACGCTCCCGGGCGGGATCGGGGCGGCGCGGAGTTGCGAGTTCGATAGTGCATTTCTATCGTGTATTCGATTTGTCATTATCACTACGGTCCTCAGGGATGAGCTCGCTCCACAACCGTATGCGGCCAGGGACGCGCCGGGGCTGGACTCTGAAAGGGACCGACATGAAGAACCGCCTTCGACTCGGCTTCGGCCTTGTCCTGGCCTGCCTGCTGACGGCCGGCCACATCACGGCCCAGGATCGGATCACCATCATCCGCGAGCGCGACATGGCCGACCCGGCCTTTCGCGCCTCCCTCCTCTCGTACCGGGGCGGCGACTGCGACCTCGGCAATCCCCTGCCCTGGGACATGTGCAACGCGCTCGAGGTCGAGGACGGCTACTACCTGGAGCAGCCGGCGGAGACCTGCTCCTGCGTCCCCGGCCTCCACGTCTACGAGCTGAGGCATTTGTTCTACGTCTGCAACCTGCTGATCCCCGAGTGCGAGGAAGCCGGCGGCGGATTCCTGTCCGTCCACGGGGAGCTGATGGAGGCGGATTGGGATCCGCAGATCGAATGCTGGGTCCCGGGGCAGGTCCTCTGCAGCACGCCCGGGATGACCCTCGAGGTGCCGGTCTCCTGCCCCGAATGCATGGAGCTGGACAACGGCTTCATCGACTGGATCGGCGACCTGTCGAACTGCGACTGCGCCTTCCCGGGGTACCCCTACTTCCTCCACGTGCACGTCGAGGGCGGCAATCCGACGACCTGCACCCAGCATGAGATGCCCTTCGACGACGCTCCGCCGCAGTGCGCCGCCGCGGGCGAGGCGCACAACGTGTTCCTGACCGGCAGCGCCGACTGCTGCGGGATACCGATCCCCGCCGTCGAACCAACATGGGGATCGATCAAGAGCTGGTTCCGCTAGTCGTCGTCAGGCGTCCGCTCCCGGTTCTCCCGCCACTCGTTCAGCGCGCGCATCCTCTGCCGGAACTTGTGCGGGGCCTCGAAGGGCGCCGGGCCGACCTCGCGCGAGGCCGCCAGCACCGCCTCCGCGGCCTCGGGCAGGCCGTTGTCGCCGTAGTGGCTGACGGTCTCGACGGCGTAGCCCGCGGCGACCGCCAGCACCGAGTAGTTGCGCCCGTTGACGAAGAGGTAGCCCAGGGTCCGACCGTAGCCGTCGGTCTCGGCGGCGCGCAGGAGCTCCACGGATTCGGCCATGGCGAAGACGCCCTCGGCGAAGGCCGTCGCCTCGCGCCCGTAGGGCTGGTCGTCGCGCCAGCCCATGGAGTGATGGGCGACCTCGGGCGTGTCGATGCCCAGGATGCGCACCCGCTCGGTGTCCTCGTCCCCCCAGAGGATGACGACGGTGTCGCCGTCGCCCACGTCGACCAGGGCCGGATCGACGGGAACCCGCTCGAGGCTGGCGCGGGACTGGGCGCGGTCCTGGGCGCCGACGGTCGCGGCGGCCAGCAGCAGGGCGATGACGGCGAGAGTGCGGACTCGGGTCGGGAGCATGGGAACCTCACCTCGTTATTCGCCGCTCGTTTCGCGGCGCCCTACAGTTCCGTCAGCGGCGCCTTCAGAGCGACCCGGTCCAGGGCGACCCGGTCCTCGATCTCGAGGAAATCCCCCCAGATCCTGATCTCGCGGATGCTGGCCAGGGACATCCAGATGTCGGCGTCCGTCGCCGCAGCGCCGTCCCAGCGGTACCACCGGCCGGGGACGGTGCCGTCGTCGCCCGTCTGCACCCCCGCGGCCAGGTTGACGACGAAGAGCGTCGGCGCCGGGTTCGGGCGGATGTTGCCCGGGCGGAACCGGGGATCCGGGACGTGGTCGGCGTTCGCCGGACGGTACACCAGGTTCCCGTTCTCGCTGGTCAGCACGACGAAGTCCGCGATGCTCGCCTGCCATTGGGGCGGGTCGTAGATATCCCAGGGGTCGGGAGAGTACCAGAGGGAGTACTCCAACGTGCCTCCGGCGTAGGGGGTCTTGTTGCCCAGGAATTTGCTGGGCGCGGAGAACTCCAGGCCGGTCATCCACGAATCGATCGGGGACACGGCGCCCTCGGGTCGTCGTCGCTGCAGCCGGCGGCGAACGCCAGCGCCAAGACGAGGAGCATCATCAGGATCGGGAACGTTTTCATCTGCCCATCCCTCATGGTTGTAGTGCCGATTACCGGATAGCGATCTGCCGTATCCCGCACTAGCGGTACAGGTTCTTGATTCCGCCCCAATTCGCCGTATCGCTGATCACGGGACCGTTCATATTGATACCGGCCACCCACGCAGGATAACATGGGAGGTTGTAACATGGCACCGACGGCTGCAGGTAGATATCGACTGCGCCCGAAGAACAGACCAGCCCGTCCCCTTCGGCCGACGATTCCAGATACATCGTGATCGGCGCTCCGGTCAGCACGTCGACCGATAGCTCCGCGAGGACAATCGCCGACGACAACGGCAACGGCGTCGCAAGGCTGACGTCGAAATGCACCAAGAAGTCCGGTCCATCGCCATGGGCGTTGACCCCTCCGCCCCGTATCGTGGCTTCCACCGGGACCTCGCAGGACACCCCGCCGCGCCAAGCATCCACGCCGCCGGCCCCATCATACCTCGTCGCAATCAGATACCCGACTACCGAAGCCGGCGGAACTACACCGACCGCGTTCCCGATCGCCTCTTCATCGAAATAGATCCCCACCGAATTCGGATAAGGATCCGTTTGCGCACAAGCGTCGCCGCCGGCAGCCGCGACAAGACAACCCGCAGCCAGCACCACGATGGCGCAACCGGCAATTCTCTTCAACGCTTGCCTCCTTATCATTCTGAACCTCACGAAATATATCCCAATCATGGTCGGGAATGGTGGAATATGTCTACGTTGTTCACGTCCCGTCGCCGGCCGCCCTCGCTGGCGGACCGTCGCCGCGCAAGCGATGGACGTCGACCATCTGCGGTGCGCCATGTACGCTTCCGAGTCTCAGAACGATGTATTTGCGCGGTTGCCAGTCGTGCGGGGGGAATAGCCCGTTTGGCCTTTTCTGTCGGTGACGCGCAGGTCGCGACACCAGGGAGGAACCATGAGAACCGATCTTTGCTCGAGGACGCTCGTCGTCGTGATCGGCATACTGTCCATCATGGCCGGCGCGGCCCACGCCGAACCTCAGCCCGTCCCTTCGGCCGACGCCCCCATGGACATGCTGGTGTCGGCGGAATGGCTGGGCCGGCACCTGGACGATCCCGATCTGGTGGTGCTGGACTGCACCGTCAAGATCGAGATGACCGAGACCGGCGGCATGCGGTCGGTCAGCGGCAGGGCTTCCTACGACGCCGGCCACATCCCGGGCGCCGGCTTCGCCGACCTGCTGGTCGACCTGTCGGACACCGACCAGCCGATCGGCTTCGCCCTGCCTGCGCCGCAGAAGTTCTGCGAGGCCATGGGCCGCCTGGGCGTCGGCGACGATTCGCGCGTCGTGCTGTACGACAGCGGCAATTCCGTCTGGGCGGCGCGCGTGTGGTGGATGCTGCGCTGGGTGGGGTTCGACAACGCAGCGCTGCTCGACGGCGGCCTCGCGGCGTGGACGGAAGGCGGCGGGCCCCTGTCGTCCGATCCGGCGAGCCGGCCCGCGAAGAAGCTCACCGCCGCCGTCCGGCCGGAGCTGATCGCCGACCGCGACGAGGTGCTCGCCGCCATCGACGACGAGGATGTCCACCTCATCGACTCCCTGCCGGAGCCGGTCTATCGGGGCGAGATGAGCATGTACGCCCGGCCCGGCCACATAAAGAGCGCGGTGAACATCCCGGTGCTGGACCTGCTCGACGCCTCGGGCCGGTTCAAGCCCCTGGCAGAGCTGGCCGCGGCGCATCCGGAAGATCGTTCCGATCGCTACATCACCTACTGCGGCGGAGGGATCGCGGCCTCAGGAAGCGCCTTCGTCATGGTCAGGCTCGGCTTCGAGGACGTCGCCGTCTACACCGCCTCGCTGCAGGAGTGGGCCGCCGACCCGGCCAATCCGATGGTGGATCCGTCGCCGTGAGAGGGCCGGGGTCATCTCAAGGGCTTCAGGTCCTCCAGGAGACGGGAGATCGATACCGCCCGGATCTTCTCGGCAAGAGGAAAGCTGTTCTCTCCGGCATGGATCACATCCAGGCTGTCAAGATGGAGATCGGCCAAGGCGGTCTGCATGGATCTAGTCACCGCAGGGGAGGTCGTTCGCTTGATCTCGAATCCCCGCCGTGATCTCCCTCTCACTACGAGGAGGTCCAGTTCGGCACCCGCGTGCGTTGCCCAGAAATGGCATTCCTCCGGCTGTGCATAGAGATGATGGATGATTTCACCGAGAACGAATCCCTCCCAGGAAGCACCAACCTTGGGATGGGCTTCCAGATCGGACATCGTCTTCAAGCCGAGAAGGGTGTGAAGAAGGCCCGGATCCGCGATGTAGATCTTCGGAGCCTTGACCTGCCGCTTCTTCAGATTCTCATGCCAGGGAAGCAGCTGGCGGATCGCCAGTGCGGAAGTCAGAACGTCCAGATAATTGCGGATGGTCGTATCCGCGACTCCGAAGGATCGTGCTAATTCAGATGCGTTCCATGTCTGCCCGTGATAGTGCGCCAGCATGGTCCAGAAACGTCGGAGCGTTGCAGCCTTGATATTGATCCCCAGCTGGGGCAAGTCCCTCTCCAGGAAAGACTGGATGAAACCCCTGCGCCATTCGTCACTGCCGAGATGGGACTTCGCCAGATAGGACCGGGGAAAACCACCGCGCAACCAGAGGCGGCCGTGGTGTTCGATGCCCGTCTCCTCCAGGGATAATCCATCCAGGGCATGGAACAGGATGCGCCCGGCCAGGGATTCCGAACCCTGGCGCAGCAGCTCGGGAGAAGCGCTTCCCAGCACCAGGAAACGTGCGGGAGAACGTGGGCGATCTACGAGTACCCGGAGCACCGGGAACAGATCAGGAGCGCGCTGCACCTCGTCGATCACGACCAGACCCTTCAGGCCCTTCAGTGCGAGCATGGGATCGGAGAGCCTGGCCAGATCTTCCGGGTTTTCCAGATCGAAATAACCGCCCTGTCCGGCGGTCTGCGCGAACAGCATCCGCGCGAGCGTGGTCTTTCCCACCTGGCGGGCGCCCACGATCCCCACGACACGATGCCGCTGGAGAAGCCCCTGGATTCGCCGGAGATGCGCTGGTCGATCAATCATGCAGCAGATGCTATCTTGAAATCTCGGTGCAGTCAACAGAGATTTCAAGGAGTGGCGGCAGCCCATTCCGCACCCCGGAGAATCCCCCCAGGATTCCCGAGAACACAAACGCCCCGCCTGCAGCCGCTTAAACGGCGAGTCGGGGCGACCCTTGCGTCAACTGATTCAGGGAGATTCGTTCGTAGGCGTAAAATTTGGCTCCCCGGGCGAGACGCTCCTGGGAAGATAATCAGAGAATCCCCTTGCGGACGACCCGGTCCTCAGATCGCCCCCACGGGGATGCTCACGACGCCCTCGGCGAGCGGAAGGGAGGACTCCGCAAGGCAGACCACTCCCCCCGGGCCCACGATCTTGCCGAGCTTCTCGAGAACGCCGAAGTGGGCGGCCGCCCTTCGATCCGGCGCAGCCGTCTTCTTGAATTCCAGCGGATGGACCGTGTCGCCCTGGACGATCAGCAGGTCGATCTCCTTCTGGTCCTTGTCGCGATAGTAGTAGAACGGCGCTCGCTTGCCGTTATGCCACCAGCTCTTCAGCAGCTCAGCCAGGATCCAGGTCTCGAGCACTGCACCGGAGGCCGCGCCGGCTTCGAGGCTCTCCGGACTCGCCCACTCGGTCAGCCACGAGCAGAGCCCAGTGTCCAGGAAGTAGAGCTTGGGCCTCTTGACGAGCCGTTTCGTCACGTTCGAGTGGTAAGGCTCGAGCAGGAAAACGATGCCCGACGTCTCGAGGACGGAGAGCCAGCTCTTGGCCGTGTTGGGGGCGACGTCGGCGTCGCGCGCCAGCTCGGCGATGTTGAGGATCTGGGCCGTCCGGGCCGCGCAGGCTCGAACGAAGCGCAGGAAGGCCGCCTCGTCGCCGACCCTGGCCAGATCCCGCACGTCCCGCTGCAGGTAGGTCTGGACGTAGGAGCTGTAGTACAGGTCCCGGTCCATGCCCGGGTCCGCGGCCAGCGCAGGATAGGCGCCCCTCCACATGATGCCGTAAAGGTCCGTGAGGGCCAGGGGCGCCATGGCCTCCAGCCTCGGGCCCAGCACCTCGGGCGTCGGCAGGAAGGGACGGGCGTCGATCTCCTCGCGGTCCCTCTCGCGCCGCGAGAGCCCCAACAGCTTGAGGATGGCCACCCGGCCCGCCAGCGACTCCGATACCTCGTTCATCAGGTGGAACTGCTGCGAACCGGTCAGCCAGAAACGGCCCGGCGTCCCGTCCTCGTCCACCGACATCTTGATCAGAGGAAGGAGCCCCGGGGCATACTGGATCTCGTCGATGATCACCGGCCCCGGAAAGCGCTGCATGAAGAGCGCCGGATCGCTTCTGGCCAGTTCCAGGATCCTCGGGTCGTCCAGGCTCGCATAGGCGCGCTCAGCCCCGCCGATCTGCCTCAGGAACGTGGTCTTGCCGACCTGGCGTGCGCCCGTGACCAGCATCACCGGGAAATGGCCGGAAGCCTCGAGGAATTGCTTCTCCAGGGTTCTGCTGAGATACACGACCTCCCCCTTCGTCCAGAATGCATTACGACTGCATTATAGACGATTCCCTGGCCCCGTCAACGACAATCGTCCAATCTGCAGCGCCGCTGCATAATGGACGATGTCATCGCTAGCTTATTTGATTTCGAACGCTTTCGTCTCGGCCAAAACCGGAGTTTCGGCGAAAAGCCTACTGGAATCGATCTCGATCAAGCCCCGCGCCCGCCCCGCCGATACCTCCCCGATGCATCACTTCATGCTGGACACCCTGCGCGACCTGCTGCGCTCCCGTCGCGAGCTGATCCTGGAGAACCTGGCCCTGCGGCAGCAGATCCTGGTCCTCGAGCGCGCCGCCCCGAACCCTCGCCTCAACCCGCTGGACCGCGCGTTCTGGGTCGCCCTGTGCCGCTGGTGGCCCGGCTGGCGCCGCCCGCTGCGGCTGGTCAGCCCCGACACCGTCATCGCCTGGCACCGCCTGGGCTGGCGGCTGTGGTGGCGCCGCAAGAGCCGGCCCAAGGAGCCCGGACGGCCCCGGATCCCGCACGAGCTGATCGAACTGATCCGGCGGATGTCGCGCGAGAACCCGACCTGGGGCGCGCCGCGCATCCACGGCGAGCTGCTGAAGCTGGGCCACTTCCTGAGCGAGGCGACGGTCGCCCGCTACATGGTCAAGCGCCGCGGCCGGCCGAAGCAGGACTGGAAGACCTTCCTGCGCAACCACCTGGGCGAGACCGCGGCCATCGACTTCCTGACCGTGCCGACGGTGATGTTCCAGACGCTGTACGTCTTCGTGGTGCTGTCCCTGGACCGGCGGCGGATCGTGCACCTGAACGTCACCCGCCACCCGACCACCGAGTGGACCGCCCTGCAGCTGCACCAGGCCTTCCCCTTCGACGAGGCGCCGAGGTTCCTGATCCGCGACCGCGACGCGATCTTCGGCGGGGCCGTCGTGGAGGCCCTGCAGAACATGGACATCGAGCAGCTGGTCACGGCGCCGCGCTCGCCCTGGCAGAACGGCTACTGCGAGCGGGTGGTCGGCACCCTGAAGCGCGAGTGCCTGGATCACATGATCGTCCTCGGCGAAGAGCACGCCCGCCGCGTCCTGCGACGCTATCTGGAGTACTACCACGGCGCGCGCACGCACCTGGGCCTGGAGAAGGACGCGCCCGACGGCCGGCCCGTCGAGCCGCCGGAGCTGGGCCCGGTCAGGCGGCGACCGATGGTCGGCGGGCTGCACAGCCGGTATTACCGCGAGGCGGCGTAGTAATATTCCACGCCCGGGAGGGACGAGGCGCAGGGAAGGTGTGCTTGACGCCAGGGAAATGACACGCCGGCCTCAAAAAGCAGCCGGCCTGAAGACGTCGGGGGCCCGAAGGGGCCCTCTCTTTGTGCGCGGAAACGAGAATCAGGGGTCAAGTGGCGGCTTCAGCAGGGAAATCGACGGGCGGATGGGGTTTTGAGGAGGCACACCCCGCGTGGGACACGAAATAACTGGCATATCGTTAACGCATGAACTCATCCCCGCCCCGCCATCCCGCGGGGCCGGCCATTCCCGTTCCCTACTGCGCCCTCGCCCTCTTCACCGCGTCCGCCAGCCCCCAGTGCCGCAGCACCTCTTCCGGCGCCTCGTTGCGGCAGCTGCGCTCGCAGGCCCAGCCGATGGTCCCGCGGTCGCGGGCGGCCTCGGTGTAGAGGCAGGTCGGCCGCGGCGTGATGCCCAGCCGGGCCAGGTCCAGGCGTTCGGCGTCCCAGCAGACCCGGACGGTGTCGTCGCCGGGGTCGGGCATCGCCTCGTCGTGTCCGGCGAGCGCCGCCTGCAGCCGGCGGATGTCCGCGGGCTCCAGGCCCAGCCGGCGGCGCAGGCGCCAGGCCAGGGCGGCGGCGCGGCGGCCGTGGTCGCGGTCCAGGCCGTCGCACACCCGCAGGGCGTCGTGCAGCACGGCGAAGGCCTCGAGCACGCGGCGGTCGACCTTCACCGTCTCGGCCAGGCGCAGGCCGTTCTCCAGCACCCGCGCCCAGTGCGCGGGGCCGTGCAACCCGTCCGGGGGCAGGCGGAAATCCCGCATCACCGTGCGGACGAGCGTGTCCTGCTTCATCGTCGTCACCTCCCCCGGTCCGCCGTCAGTCCCGCGGCACCTCGGCCGCGAGACGGCGGTAGACCAGAGCGTAGAACATCTCCAGATAGCGCCGCGTCTCCTCGCGTTCGATGTTGGTAATGTACTTCCAGAAGCCGTAGATCCGCGACAAGGTCAGCAGCCGGTTGGCGTAGAGCTTCCAGGTGTAGCGGCTCTCGATGCGGTCGATGGCGCCGCGCGAGATGCTTTCCCAGCGTTCGGGGTCCTCGCGGCATTCGGCCAGGAAGCCTGCCATCAGCTCCGCCGCCGCCCCGGGCTCGGCGGGGTCGATGTGGAAGCCGCTGCGGCCGTGCTCGATGATCTCCAGCGGGCCGCCGTGCTGGGTGGCGAAGGTCGGCAGGCCCGAGGCCATCGCCTCGACCACCGTCAGGCCGAAGGCCTCGAAGAGCGCCGGCTGCACGAAGGCGCCTCTCCAGTCGGCAACGTAGCGGTAGAGCTCGCCCACCTGCGTCTTCTCGGTGCGCATCGGGATCCAGCGCGCCTGCCCGTCCAGCCCGTGCTCGTCCAGCAGGCGGTGCATGGTCTCGATCTGCTTCTTCTCGTCCTCGTCCTGCGACTGGGCCGTGTCCAGGAAGCCGCCCGCCACCATCAGGTTGGCCTCGTCGCGCAGCGCGGCGCTGCGCCCGAAGAGGTCCACCAGGCCGGTCACGTTCTTGATCTTGTCCAGTCGCGCCATCGTGAACAGCAGCGGCTTCTGCTTGTCGACGAAGACGCCGCGGGCGTCGGGCCGTTCGCCGCCGTGCACCAGGTCCGCGATCTCCGGCTGCAGGGCCGTCACCCGGCGATCGCTCTCGGTGTAGGGGAAGAAGACCTCGGGGTCGGCCCCGGGCGAGACGATGTTGAACTTGGGGTCGAAGGGGTCGATGCCGCTGACCACGCGGAACAGGCCGGGCATCGAGAAGCTGGAGTAGCCCTCGTACTGGCCCACCACCTCGCGCGTGCCGGCGATCTCCTGGTAGGTGCTGGTGATGATGAAGTCGGACGTGTTCATGGCGATCAGGTCTGCCGTGTACTGGCACGAGAAATGGTGCGCCTCCTCGTGCTCCTTCCAGTAGAGATCGCTGTGCAGGTACTTCGACTTCTCCAGGGCGTGAGCGATGGTGCACTGGGTCACGCCCAGGCGCCGCGAGAGCAGCGTGGCCACCAGGTTGCCGTCGGAGTAGTTGCCGATCACCAGGTCGGGCCGGCCGCCCAGCTCGGCCAGCACCACGCGCTCGACGTCGTCGGTGAAGCGCTCCAGGTAGGGCCAGACGCGGAAGCGCGAGATCCAGGGCTGGACCACCTCGCCGTTCTCGTTGCGGAAGGGCACGCGCAGGATCTTCGTGTGCCGGGTGCCGCAGACGGGCTCCTCGGCCCGGTCGCAGCTCGTGCCCTCGGCCTCGGGCAGCAGGCGGGTGACGACCAGGATCTTCGGCTCGATCTCCAGACCCTGGTCGTGGATCGACTGCCGCATCTCGTTCTCCAGCGCGCGCACCTGGTCCAGGATGTAGACCACCTGGCCGCCGGTGTCGGGCTTGCCCAGCACCCCGGACTGCCCGAAGTAGCCGTGCGGCGTCAGGATCACCAGGCTGAAGATCATCGGGATCCGGCCCAGGAAGCGCTCCAGGCTCTCGGGCGCCGGCGCCTCGAGGATGTCCGAGAGCAGGGCCATCTCCTCGATCATCAGCCGCACGGTGCGCCCCCAGCCCGGCTCGAAGCCCAGCCGCTTCAGCGTCGTGCCCACGGTCGACCAGTCGGCCTCGGGATCCTGCTGCTCGAGCCAGGCCAGGGCCTCGCGCAGGTTGTCGGCCAGCTCGGCGCGGTCGGCGATCAGGTCGTTGAGCATCAGCTGTCGGCCCTGGTGCTGGTGCAGCTTCAGGAAGCCGAAGAGCTGCTCGCGCCCGTCGCCGCGCCTGTCGAAGAGACGGCTCGAGAGATGGCGGTTCAGGAATTCCACGCCGCGGCCGATCGAGCGCACCTCGCGCAGCTTCGGAAAGCCCCGCTCGAAGGGCGAGAGGTCGATCTCCAGGGTGTAGGGGTCGACCGCCGCCCCGGGATCGGCCAGGGCCTCCTTGAAGGCCAGGAAGTCGGTCACGCCCACCTCGCGGCACTGCGCCGAATCGACCTGCACGTGGACGTATTGCCAGCCGGCCACGCGGGACCGGATGGCCATGTAGAGATCCGGCGGGGAGGCGGCCGCCTCCTGGATCGAGTGGATCATCTCCCGAAAGTTGTCGCCGCAGTTGTTCGGAATGCCCTGCTCGGCGCAGAAAGCGTCGAACTCGTGGAGGATCTGGGGACGCAACATGACGGACCGGCCCACGTCCAGGCAGCGGCTGAAGAGGCCGTAGGCCTCGCGACGGTGCTCCTGCAGGAACGCCTCCAGGGTACGGATCATCCGAGCTCCTTCCTCTTGTCGGTTCCGGCGGGCTTCCGGCCCAGCCGGGCGAGCAGGTTGCGGGATCGGCCCCGGCCCTCGGCCGGGGGCAGCAGTTGTGATTCGACGGAACCGCCGGCGGCCTGGGCCAGCGCCCGCGCCGGCACGCGCCCCACGTCCGCGGCCGCCGTGACGCTCGGCGTGCGGTGCAGCGCGCCCTCGACCACCACGCGCTCGACTTGCTCGAGATAGCTGAAGACGTGGGCGTCCCAGGAATAGAGCGAATGGGCGCGCACGACGCCGCGGGCGGAAAGGTGGCGCCAGGTGCGCTCGTCGGCCAGCAGCACTTCCTTCAGGCCCCGGGCGATGTCCTCCGGATCCAGCGGGTCGATGAGCACGCCGTTGCCGCAGTGCTCCAGGATGTCGCGCGGGCCGCCGTCGTTCGTCGCCACCACGGGCAGGCCGCTGGCGGCGGCCTCGATCAGGGTCAGGCCGAAGGGCTCGGTCAGGGCCGGGTTGACGAAGACCCCGCGCCGGCGGGCGGCCAGGCGGTAGAGGTCGGGGACATCCTGCGGCCGGTGGCGCTTGGGGTAGGCGACGCTGCCGTAGAGGTCGAGGTCGTCGACGAGGTGCAGGAACTCCTGCAGCACCCGCCGCTCGGGCGGCTTCAGGACGCCCAGGGTGTCGCGGATGCCGGCCACCACGACCAGGTTGGCGCGCCGGCGCAGTTCCGGATCGCGGCCGTAGGCCTGCACCAGGCCGCGGAAGTTCTTGCGCTCGTCGGGCCGGGCCAGGGCCAGGATCATCGGCTTGCCGGGATCGTGCAGGAAGCGGGCCAGGTCGGCGGCCACGGGCGGGTCGGGTTCGTCGCCGCGGGGCGGACGGAAGCGGTCCAGGTCGACGCCCGGCGGTATCACCGTCATGCGTTCGGGTCGGGCGGCGGCGTAGGCGCCGTACTGCTTGTCGATCTCCTGCCGGGTGCTGGCCACCACCAGCGAGGCGCTGCGCAGCGCCAGATCCTCGGCCGCGAAGCGCTTCGTGAACTTGAAGCGGGGCTCCAGGGTCGCCTCGTCCAGGCCCTTGTCCAGCAGGCGGCGGCGCTTCTCGCGGCCCAGGCTGTGGCCGGTGAAGGCGAAGGGCACGTCGAGTTCGCGCGCCATGCGCGCGCCGATCCAGCCGGCGTCCGCGTAGTGGCCGTGGATCAGGTCCGGCACCCTGCCGGCGTTGCGCACGTGGCACATCGCGTAGCGCACGAACTCCTCCATGTACGGCCAGAGGTTCTCCTTGTGCAGGTAGCGCCGGGGGCCGCAGGGGATGCGGATGATCTGGGCCTTGTCCGCCAGGGGCTCCCAGATCTCGCTGTAGTCGGGATGGATGCCCGGTCCGGCGACCAGGCGGGTCAGCAGGTCGACGCGGGCCACGCGGGGGTCCGCGGCCAGGGCCCGGGCCAGTTCGACGACATAGGTCACCTGGCCGCCGGTGTCGGCGTCGCGGCCCAGTTCGATGTCGTGGCCGCGCACCAGGCCGTGGACGCTCAGCAGCAGCAGATAGAGACCGTCTTCCTTCTTGGCGTTGGGTAGGGCCGTCATCGCGGTCACCGCCATTCGTTCAGGAATCGGGCATGGAATCCGGGATCGGCGGGAATCGCTCCCGACAGGGCGCAGACCGCCGCCGCCATCGCGGCGGCGCGGACCAGGATCGTGCGTTCGGCCCAGCCCCGGGCCAGGCCCAGGATGCAGGCCGCGGCGAAGGCGTCGCCGGCGCCGACGGTGTCGGCGACCGCGGGCACGTCCGCCGCAGGCGCCAGGGCGCGGATCGACTCGGCGTCGGCCCACAGGGCGCCGCCGGCGCCCAGGGTCACCACGACGCCCTCGAGGCCGTGGATCGCCGCCAGGCCGCGGGCGGACTCGGCCGGATCGCCGGCGCCCCCCAGGGCCGCCAGCTCGTCGCCGTTCAGCTTGGCCCAGCGGGCGGCGGCCAGGGCCTCGGCGGCGGCCTCGGGCGTCCACCAGGGATCGCGCAGGTTCACGTCCAGGAAGACCGATCGGGACGGGCCGGCGCGCAGGGCCTGCAGGGCCGCGCGCGATTCCTCGGAACGCAGGGCCAGGGTCCCGTGGTAGAGGACGTCGTCCTCGCCGCCGGCGGCAACCGCACCGGCGGCGTCGGCGTCGATGAAATCCCAGGCCTGCCCCGGGTCGATGGAGAATGTCGGCTGTCCGCCCTCGACCTTGACCAGGACTTCACCGGTCGCCCGGACGGGATCGACCTGCACCCCGTCCAGGGACATCCCGGCGGCCGCCATGGCCCCGCGGATGCGGCGGCCCGGCTCGTCGTCGCCCAGGCGCGTGACGAGCAGAGGAGCGAGGCCGAGGCCGTGCAGATGCCAGGCCACGTTGAAGGGCGCGCCGCCCAGGACCTCGGAGCCGTCCTCGAAACGATCGAAAAGGACTTCGCCGAAGACGATCGGGCGCGGCGTGGGGATATCGATGCTCTGGTCCATAGTTTCCCCGGCGGGAGGATCCGATATGCGAGGCGGGAGATGATGTGACGGGTCCGCCCAGGCACAGGCTAGGCCAAGCCCACGACGCTGTCAAACCCGCTTCGGGGCTGGCCGCAGCGCCCCGGCTGCTGTAGGCTGGGACGATCATGAAGACCCCGACGCCCACGGCCCTGCTCGCCTGCGACCTGGACGGCACCGTCTCCCCGGTCAGCCTGGACGAGACCTACCCGGCCCTGCTCTCCGAGTTCCGCGCCACCATCGCGGACGACCCCGGCATCGCCCTGATCTACGTGACCGGCCGCCGCCTGGACTCGGCCCTCGAGTTGATCGCCGCGCGCAGCCTGCCCCTGCCCCGTCTGCTCTGCTGCGACGTGGGCAGCAGCGTCCACCGGCCCGAGGTCGGCGGCTGGATCGAGGACCCGGACTACGCCGGGCGCATGGCCGACGGGATGCGCGGCCGCGACGCGGCCGCGGTCCTGGACCTGCTGGCCGACGTGCCCCTGCTGGCCCCGCAACCGCCGCAGAACCAGGGGCGCTGGAAGGCCAGCTTCACGCTGCCCGACGGCGCGGCCGGCGACGACGCCCTCGCGGCCGCCCGCGCGCGCCTGGCGGCCGCGGACCTGCCCCTGCGCCTGGTCCGCAGCGCCTGCGTCTTCGAACGGCGCGACCTGCTGGACGTCCTGCCCGAGGGCGTGGACAAGGCCACGGCGGTGGCCTTCGCGGCCGAGAACCTGGGCGTGCCGACCGGCGGCGTGGTCTACGCCGGCGACTCGCACAACGACCTGGACGCGCTGCTGGCCGCCGACCGCGCCGTGGTCGTCGCCAACGCCCCCGACGCCGTGCGCGACGCCGTGCGCGACGGCCGCGACCCCGCGACGACCTGCCTGGCCGCCGGGGCCCACATGGCGGGGGTCCTGGAGGGGATGCGGGCGTTCGGTATCCGCTAGACAGGAGGGCGTGGCGTGGTCATGCGGCGGGGACGTCCGCCGGCGCTGTATGCTCTGCCCGCTCACCCGAAGAACGTTCCACGCGGGGAGTGTGCCCGATGAGAATCTTCAGATCCCTGCTCGCCCCCTGCTTTCTCGTCGCGTTGGCGGCCTGCTCCGACGATTCCGTCTCGGGCCAGGCGCGCGAAATCACCGTCCGCCCGAATCCCGCCACCCGCGAGGCGCTTCTCGAGTACCAGCAGCTGTACCCGGACCCCAACGATCCGACCGGCCTGCGCGTCACCTTCATTGACCTCCCCGCGGCCCCTTGCATCGTCACCATCTTCGACCATTCCGGGGAATGCGTCGAAGAGATCCACAAGCCGGATGCCGAGACCACGGCGTCTTGGAACCTGGTGAGTGGGGCCGGCGAGGAGGTCGGCACCGGCACCTACCACTTCGCCGTCCATCTGGAAGGCGGCGCGTTCATCGACCGAGGGACCTTCTTCGTGTCCCTCTAGCGCGGACCCCGGTCCGGGGAGACCCGATGCGTATCTTGCTCGGCACGGCGCTGCTCCTGCTGCTTCCCGCCGGGGATGCGGCGGCCCGGAACGAATCGCTGCCCTACGGTTTCCTCTGGGAGTCCTTCGCGGCGGACACGCGCGCCGCGTCCATGGGGCGGGTCGATCTCGCCGCCGACGGCGGCCCGTTCGGCGCCTGGGCGATCCCTTCGACCCTGCACAGCGGCCACATATTCCAGGCGGGTTATCGGCAGCACGATTATCCGGTGGACGCGGAGATCCGCGGCGCCGCCGTCGCCCTGACCATCGGTTCCGGCCGTTTGCGTCTGGCGTGGAATGGGGCGGCGTATGCTCTGGACGGGATTCCGGTCGTCATGCCGGACGGCACGGTCACGGACGGCATGTCCTACGACATCCACGAGCGGGTGGACCGGTTCGGCGCCTGCTACTCCTTCCTGAGCCGCCGTCCCGGCGGCGGGACCAGCATCGCTGCGGTCGTCGGCGGCGCGGCGGGCCTCTATGACGCGGATGTCGGCGGCTTCAACGGGTCGGCCACGGACTTCGATCTCGGCGCCATGGTGCGGTATACGAGAGAAGGCGAGCGTGGCTGGTTCGGCGCCCGGGCCGCGTTCCTGATCCGCAACCTGCTCGGACATTCGTACGATCTCGACGCCCGGACGGTCCAGTTGCCCCACCGCGCCGACTTGAGCCTCGCCTTCGAGGGCGGACGTATCCTCAGCCGCTTTGACCGTGACCTGAAGTGGCTCGTCATCTTCACGCACCGCCGGCATATCCGCTCTCATTATGATCTGCCCAACGACACGAACCACGTCGGGGCGGAACTCGCCTTCGCCGAGATCGTGTTCGTCCGCTGCGGCGTCACCAACATCCCGATCGGCGGCGAGAAGCGGAGCTGGGGGCTGGGCCTGAGTACGTGGGGGCTGGTCGAATCGCCGTGGGTGGTGACCGTCGACTTCGGTCAGTACGACGCCGGCATGCTGGGCGGCTGGAGTTCGCTCCTGACGGTCGGCGGAACCTACTCCTGGGGAGCCCAGTAGCTTCATGACCCTCGGGGACGGCGGCGTGGAGCCGCGAGGAGTTCCGCGGAGGCCGCCGGCGGCAGGACGCCGCCGGCGCCGGAGCGCAAACCAAGCGGCGCGGGGCCGGAGGGGTGCTGCTCTTCCTCAGGGGTTGCTTCGAGGCGGAGGGGGACGCAGGCCCGGGGCCGCGAGGGGTTCCGCGGAGGCCGCCGGCGGCAGGACGCCGCCGGCGCCGGAGCGCAAAGCGAGGCGGCGCAGGATGCGCCGACGAGCGTCCCCGAGAGGCCCCGGGCCTGCGTCCCTCTCCGGTCCCGACGAGACTCACCGGAGAAAGAGCAGCACCCCCCCGCAGACCGCCACCACCACGCCCGCCAACGAGCGCAGCGTGGGCGGATCCCGGTAGAAGAGCCACGACGGCAGCAGCACCGTGATCGGCAGGATGTTCAGCAGCACGGTGGCCACGCCGGTGTCGGTCAGCTTCAGCGACGAAATGGCCAGCCACATGCCCACGAAGGGCCCCAGGACGACGCCGATCAGCAGCGGCGTCCAGACCCGCTTCCTGGCCAGGGTGGGCACCGTCACGCGCAGGGACGGGACCGCCGCGACGATGACCCCCAGCACGAGCGCCGCCCAGGCCATGCGGACGTAGGTCGCCGCCAACGGCGCCGCGTCGCCCATGCCCAGCTTGGCGAAGGTGTTGCCCACGCCCGAGCCCAGGCCGCAGACCAGGGCCGCCAGCAGTCCCCGGCGCAGGGTCGCCCGCGGCAGGTCGCGGAAGGGGCCGCCGCCGCCGTCGCGGCCCGAGGCGGCCAGCAGCACGCCGGCGATGATCACGACGATCCCGGCCATGGCCAGCGGCCCCAGGCGCTCGCCCAGGATCACCCAGGCCGAGACGGCGGCGAAGATGGGCGCCGTGGTCAGCATCAGCGAGGCCCGGCGGGGGCCGATCAGGGTCGCGGCGTAGAAGAGGAAGGTGTCGCCCAGGGCCAGGCCCAGGGCGCCGCTCAGGCCCAGCCACAGATGCTGCCGCGCGCTCAGTTCGGCGGGCCAGAAGCCGCCGCCGCGCGCCATGAAGACGAGCCCCAGCAACAGCGCCGCCAGCGGCAGGCGGACGAGGCTGACGGCGAAGGGATGGGATCGGCGGCCGGCGGCCGTGAAGGCCGTGACCCCGAAGGCCCAGATCAACGAGGCGGATAGGGCCAGGATCTCGCCGAGGTGCGCGACGGGTGGGTTCACGGGGGCTCCGGTCGTGAATGGGCGGCGGCGGCCTCCCGCCGCCGCCCGGAGGGGATCAGAGCTTCCGCGTGGCCCGCTTCAGCCAGGCGCGGTGCTCCGCGTCCAGCAGCGGCGCCAGCTCGGCGTTCACCCGCTTGTGATAGGCGTTCAGCCACGCCAGCTCGGCGGCGTCCAGCAGCTTCAGATCGATCAGCGACGCGTCGAAGGGGCAGAGCGTGACCACGTCCCAGCGGCACCAGTTCCCGCCGTCCGAACCCAGCTCGGGGGCGGACGCCACGAAGGCCAGGTTCTCCAGCCGCACGCCGAACTTGCCGGCCGCGTAATAGCCGGGCTCGATCGACAGAAACTGCCCCGGAACAAGAGGCACGTTGTCGTGGTCGCGGAAGCTGATGCTCATCGGGCCCTCGTGCACGCCCAGGTACTGCCCCACGCCGTGACCGGTGCCGTGGTTGTAGTTGTAGCCCGTCAGCCACAGGGCCTGTCGCGCCAGGGCGTCGATTCGGCCGCCCGCCCAACCCTGCGGGAAGGGCGTGCGCGTGAGGTTGATGTTCGCCTTCAGCACCAGGGTGTAGACGCGCCGCATCTCGGCGGTGACCGGCCCCAGGGCGACCGTGCGCGTGATGTCGGTGGTGCCGTCGTCGTACTGCCCGCCCGAGTCGATCAGGTACAGGCCGCGGGGTTTGAGCTTGGCGTCGGTCTCCGGCGTGGGCTCGTAGTGGATGATCGCCCCGTTGGGGCCGTAGGCGCTGATCGTCGCGAAGCTGGTGTCGCGGAAGCGCTTGCCCATGGCCCGGAACGCACGCAGCTTCGCCGCGGCCGACAGCTCGGTCTGGCCGCCGGCGGGCACGGCCGTCTCCAGCCACTTCAGGAAGCGCACCATGGCGGCGCCGTCGCGCACGTGGCAGGCGGTGATGCCGCGGATCTGCACGGGGTTCTTCACGGCGCGCATCGCGATCACCGGCGAGGGGCCGCAGAGCAACGGCGCGCCCTTCAGGCTCTCGACGATCCACTGGTTGATCGAGGCGGGGTCCAGCAGGACCGGCACCCGCTTCCGGGCCAGCGCGCGCAGCCCGTCGCCGGTCTCGGCGTAGGGCCGCAGCATCGCCTTGCCCTTCAGCGCCGCGCGCACCTTCGCCGTCACCTTGCGCGGGTCGACGAAGACGGTGGCGCCGCGCTCGGTGACCACGGCGTAGGCGATGGCCATCGGGTTGTGCTCGATGTCTTGGCTGCGGACGTTGAAGAGCCAGGCGATCTGGTCCAGCGCCGCCAGCACCAGGGCTCGCGCGCCGTGGTCCCGCAGTTCGGCGCGGACCCGGGCCAGCTTGGCGGCCACGGTCTCGCCGGCCACGCTGTCGGGGTGGGTCGTCAGCGGGGCCGTCGAGGGCTCGGGACGGTCGGTCCAGATCGCGTCCACCAGATTCTGCTCGACGTAGCGGATCTTCACGCCCCTGTCGCCCAGCGTCTCGGCGAAGGACTCGGCGCCGGCCATCGACATCACCCGCGGATCGACGCCCAGGACCTGCCCCTTCTTCAACCGCGAGGCGGCCCAGCCCAGCAGCGAGGGCACGCCGGGGTCGCCCATGCGCATCAGCGCGATGCCCGAGTCCGCCAGCTGGTCCTCGGCCTGCAGGAAGTAGCGTCCGTCGGTCCACAGCGCGGCCATGCGCGCGGTGACCAGCAGGTCGCCCGCGGAGCCGGTGAAACCGCTGAGCCAGCCGCGGCGCCGCCAGCAGGCGGGCACGTACTCGCTCTGGTGGGGATCGACGCTGGGCACGTAGTAGGCGTCGAGGCGGTGCTTCTTCATCAGGGAGCGCAGGGCGGCGAGCTTGTCTCGGGTGGTCATGCCGGATTCCTTCCGGGTTCGGGACTGGAACATGGGCGCGCAGGACGCAACGCATCATAAGGGGGCGCGGGTCACCCTGCCAAGGTCGCTGCTGGCGGCGCTCCGGTCAACGTCCGCAGCGGTCGCGCCCCGGCCGCCGCAACCTATCGAGGAGCGGATTCGTACGAAATGGACGACGTTGGGACCCGAACCCGACGGGCGGTTTGCCCGCCCCGGAGAATCCGCCGTATAGTATAGGGTGTACAGCCGGACGGCTTCCCCGTCTTCCGTGACCGAGGAACCGCCATGACCAGCAGAATCGGCCTCCGCCTCATCGCCCTGGGTCTCGGCCTGTGTCTGGCCGGGGCCGCCCTTGCGACGCCCCCGACCCGCGACGAGGTCCTGGCCCGGCAGACGCCGGCGCCCTCCGGCCGCATCGTCGTCAAATTGAGCGCCGACAGCGGCCTGACGACCTCCGAGCACGGACTGGCCGGTCCCGCCGCCGCGGCCGCCCGCCTGCGCGGCGCCCTGAAGGCCCGGCACCCCGCCGCCGATTTCCGGAAGCACTTCTCGCGCTCCCCCGCCGCCATCGAGGCCTCCCGGCTGGCGGCGGAGCGGCGCGTGGGCCGGCCCCTGCCCGACCTGAACCGCTACGTGCGGATCGAGACCGGGCTCGGCCGCGCCGACCGTCCCGCCCTGCTCGCCCTGCTCGAAATCCTGCTGGCCGACCCCGCGGTCGAGACGGCCTTCCTCGAGCCGAACGCCGTTCCCGCCTCCCTGGGCTTCGACGCCTTCGACGGCGACCATGCCTTCCCGGCGGCGGCCGAGGAGTCCGCGCTCGAGCTGCAGGCGATCGTGACCCCCGACTTCACGAGCCGGCAGTGGTATCTGGGCGGACCGCCCATGGGCGTCAACGCGCATTCGGCGCACCTGCTGCCCGGCGGTCGCGGCCAGGGCGCCCAGCTCATCGACATCGAGGGCGCCTGGTTCTTCTCGCACGAGGACATCCCCCCGCCCTTCTGGTTCGGCGGCGCCGTCTTCAGCGACCAGGATTGGCGCGACCACGGCACGGCGGTGCTCGGCGAGATCGTCGGAGCGGACAACGGCTACGGCGTGATGGGCATCGCGCCGGATACCGACTTCGGCGCGGTCGGCGTCAACGGGCTGCCCACCGCGGACGCCATCGATCTGGCCGCGGCGCACCTGGACCCGGGCGGGATCATCCTCATCGAACTGCACGCCCCCGGCCCCAATGCGAACGGCCTCACCCAGTTCGGCTACATGCCCATGGAATACTGGTCCGACGTCTTCGACGCGACGCTGCTCGCCACCTCGTCGGGCCTGGTCGTCGTCGCCGCCGCCGGCAACGGGGAGCAGAACCTGGATTCCCCCGAGTACGGCGACATCTTCAACCGCGACGTCCGCGACTCCGGTTCGCTGATGGTCGGCGCCGCCGACTTCTCGGGCGATTTCGAATATTTCACGAACTACGGCAGCCGCGTGGACCTCAACGGCTGGGGCACCCAGGTCACGACCTGCGGCTTCGGCGACCTCCAGGGCGGACCCGTGAGCTCGATCCCCGAGTCCCAGTGGTACACGGACTACTACAGCGGCACCTCGAGCGCCGCGCCGATGGTCGCCGGACCGGCCGCCTCCCTGCAGGGCATGCTGATGGCGTCGGGGATGCCGCCCATCGACAGCTTCCTGATGCGCTCGATCCTGGTCCAGACCGGCACCCCCAGCAACTCCCCCGGCCTGCTCGGGCCGCGCCCCGACCTGATGGCGGCGTGGGCGCTGGCCGACGGCGGCCTCGGCTGCGTCGCCGGCAAGGTGACCAATACCCTGACGGGCCAGCCGATCGTGGGCGTCGAGGTCCGCATCCGCGGCGTGGGGTCGCGCACGCTGACGGACTATCTCGGCGACTACGAGTTCAGCGCGTTCACCGGCCCCGCGACCCTGGACTTCAAATCCTTCTACCATCAGGACGACAGTCTGACGGTGTCGATCACGGCCGGAGCCGTCACCACCGCGAACATCGCCCTGGAGCCCTATCCCGCCTTCGACCTGAGCGGGCTCGTCTACGATTCGGCCGGCGTCCCGCTCGAGGGCGTCCGCGTGGCCCTGCTCGACGCAGCCGCCCCCGTCCTCTACACCGACGCCGACGGCGCCTTCGCCTATCCCGGCCTGCCCGCCATCGTCCCCTACAGCGTGCGGCTGGACAGCGTGCCCGGCTACGGGGCCGACTACGTCGTGGCCGATCCCGACGACGCCGCTCCGGACGGCACCCTGCAGCTGATCCGCGCCCTGCCCACCGTGAGCCAGGACTTCAACCTCTCCGGAGGACAGTTCACGCCCACCACGGTGCACTGGTCGTGGGCCCAGCCCTACCGCGGCCCCATGAGCGGCTTCGACAGCAGCCGCTGCTGGGCCGTGGGCATGAGCGCCGACTACCAGAACGAGGCCGCCGGCGAGCTCGTCTCGCCCGCCTACGACTACCGCGGCGAGAGCGAGCTCTACCTCAGCTTCCACTACTGGGGCCAGACCGAGAAGGGCCACGACGGGGTCAACGTCCGCATCTTCCGCGACGAAGAATGGATCCTGGTCGAGCCCGTGACCGGCTATTCCGACTCCGTGCTCTCGGGGCTGGATTTCATGCCCGGATGGTCCGGCGGATCGCACGGCTGGCAGGGCGCCGTCTTCGACCTTTCCGCCTGGACGGACGAGCCGCTGAAATTCGCCTTCTTCTTCGGCTCCGACGATGCGAACTCCGACCTCGGCTTCTGGGTGGACGCCGTCACCTGGCGCACCGCCTACACGACGACTCCCGTCGCGCCCGCCGGTCCCCCGACTCCGGCGGCGCCCCTGCTGCTGGCCAGCCCCAACCCCTTCAACCCGGCCACGACCCTGAGCTGGAGCGCCACCGCCCCCGGCCCGGTGCTCCTCGAGATCTTCGACTTCAGGGGGAGGCGCCTGGCGGCGTGGCGGGCCGGCGACGCCGGCGTCGCGGCCGGAGAGGCGCGCTGGGACGGAAGGGACGACGCGGGCCGGCCGGCGCCAAGCGGCACCTACCTGGTCCGCCTGCGCGACGGCGCCGGCATGGTCGCCAGCCGCAGCCTCAGCCTCATCAAGTGATCGAGGGATCCCCGGGCGCCGGAGCGCCGGATGCGTGCGGGCGCACGTGCCGAGCCAGGGCGCGCGCGTATTCCGCCTCCAGGTTCGCCGGGCCGTCGTGCCGCCGCCAGCCGGATGCATCGCGGCGGAAGTGGAAAGGTGCGCGGTCCAGGGTGTAGGTGCCGAAGTGCACGCCCTGGAATTCGACCAGGTGGCAGGCCCCTTCGCCCTCGATCACATCCAGGCTGACGAAAGGGACGTCCAGACGGCGGAAGACCTCGTGCGCGAAGTCGAGCACGGCATCGGGCGGCGTCTCGTAGCTGAAGCGGCCGCTGCCGCTGGCGCGGAAATCCCCCGGCCGGATGGCGCGACGCAGCACGAAGACGCGATCGGCGAAGACCAGCACCTTCCAGTCGCCCGCGGCGCCGGGCACGAACTCCTGCAGGACGAAGGGCCCGGCGTGGACGCAGTCCTCGTACATCTCGGGGAAATAGCGTTCGCGCAGCACGCGCCGCTTCAGGATCTGCTTGAGCCGGTAGACGGCCAGGCCCCGCGGCCGGTTCATGGCGCGGACGGCGGCCCGCAGCCGGTCGGGGTCCTCGATCCGCCGCACGCCCCGGCTCTGGAAGCCGGCGTTGCTCTTCAGCACCAGCGGGAAGTCCAGGCCCAGCGTCCCCTCGTCCAGATCCCTCTCCAGGCCCTTCAGGTTGCCGTAGTAGCGCCAGCGCAGCGAGGGCAGTCCCAGCTCGCGCTTCAGCAGCTCCTGGAAACCCTTGTTCTCGTGGGCGCGGAAGATCTCGTAGCGCGGCACCAGACGGTTGCGGCGCGATAGCGTGTAGAGCACGTCGTCGACCAGCGGACGGTAGCCGGGCACCTGGGTGCTGGTGTAGACGATCGTGGCGCCCTCGGGAACGAAGCGTCCGTTGGCCGCGTCCTCGATCCTGCGAACGCCGACATCGAAGCCGGCCTCTTCCAGACGCCGGGTCAGGATCGCCGTGTCCAGCGACTCCCATTCCTGCACCTTCTGGCGCAGGGCCCCGCGGTAATCGGTGAGCAGGATCAGTTCCAAGCGTCCCCTCCGTGGGTTGGCGGGCTAGCGCACCAGGTTCAGCTTGACGGTGTGGACGCTGCGGACCGCGCCCTCCCCCGTCCCCAACCGGGCCAGATAGGTGCCGCTGGGCGCTGCCCGCCCGGCGTCGTCGCGGCCGTCCCAGACCACGGCGCCCGGACCCGCGGGCCGGAATTCGCGGACCAGCGTGCGCAGCCGGCGGCCGGCCGCGTCGTGGATCGTCAACCGGACCGCGCCGGCTTCCGCCAGATGGAAGGACAGCCGCACCGAGGGGTTGGCGGGGTTCGGCGCCGGCGGCAACAGGACCGTGGCCGCCGGCGGACCCTCGACCCGGGTCGCCCCCCCCGCGACGGGTCCCGGCAGCCACTCGCCGTCTCCGGGCAGCTTCACGAACTGCATCTGGGGGCTGAGGATCTCGTAGCGGTGCCGGTACTCGCCGGGTTCCTCGATCAGTATGCTTCCCGAATAGAGGGCGCCGTCGGTCAGGTCCGGATCGTCGCTCGCCAGCGGGAGCGTTACGGTGGTGCCGTCCAAGCCGGGGCCCTGGAGCACGGCCTGAGCCATCAGCGGGGCGTCGTTCTCGGCGTCGGTGCAGACCAGCCGGAAGACGTAGGCGACCCCGACGTCCCCGGCGGCAGGCAGGCATTCGGCTCCGCTCAGGACGGGGGGGTCGTTCGGCGGGGCCTGCACCACGGGCCCGGAGAATTCGCCCCCGGACGCCGGCAGCATCACCGCCTGGGCGGCGGCGTTGACGAAGCGGAAGCGGTGCCACCAGGTCCCGGTGTCCGCCAAGGCCATGACCGTCTCGTAGACCGCGCCGTCGGTGACGTCGCCGTCGGCGGTGATCATGGGGAAGTCCTGGAAATAGTGCAGGGCCGGCGAGTAGAGGCTCACGTTCGCCTCGGTCGGCAGGTCGCCGTCGACGTCGGTGTAGCGCACGCTGAAAGTGAAGGACGCGCCCGGCTCGCCGACCTCGGGCTCGACCGAGGACTCGCCCAGGACGGGTTCGCTGCCCGCGCTCAGGCACTGCCAGGATTCCCGGCCGAAGTCGCAGGCGCTGTCGTAGGCGATCCAGAAGTAGCCGTCCAGCCCCCAGGACGCCCCCCAGGAGTTCTTGACCAGCCAGGCCTGCAGGCCGTCGTCGTAGCCCACGATGGTCACCGCGTGCCAGGAGCCGGTGAAGGTCGCGCCGCGGGCGTCGTAGACGCCGGAGTCGTACCAGTCGAAGTCGTCGTAGACGGCGTAGGTGGTGACCACGGGGCCGGACTGCAGGGCGGCGTTGACGGCGGCGACGTCGATCGCGCCGCCGGTGACCTGGCGCCAGCCCTCCAGGAAGGTCAGGCGCTGGGCGACGTCGGCGCAGGCGCTGCCGCAGGGGATGCTGTCGCGGGCGCGGTAAGGGAAGCAGGCCTCGTCGCAGACGCCGTCGACGCGCAGGAAGTTCAGCGCCTCGGTCACCTGCCCGCCGTCGCAGGGGTAGGGATTGGTCGTGCAGGAGACCAGATGCTGCTCGGCCAGGTCGAGATCGTCCTGCCCGGGCAGGTCCTCGCGGATCATGACGTTGGATTCGAAGGCCGCGACGGCGGCGAAGATCCAGCACGACCCGCAGCCGCCCTGGTTGCGCACAGGCGTCACCCAGTCGCCGCCGTTGGCGCGCCAGTCCAGGGCCGTCGGCAGGGCCGCCGGGACCCGTGACAGGACCAGCGGGGCCGGCCGGAGGTCCGCCGGCGGCGTGGCCCCGCACATGCGCAGCCATTCCGAGCGGTCCAGGCGGGCGATGGGGTTGTCGGCCGGCGTCCAGCGCTGCCCCAGTTCCCCGATCCGGCGGCGCAGGGCGTCCAGGTCCCGCTGGCGCTCCGCGGGCAGGGACCCTCCCGCCGCGGCCGAGACGGCCAGGAAGGCGACGACGAGCGTCAGGAGCAGCGGGATCGGGCGGCGGCGAAGCATGGGGCCTCCGGGGCGACAGGGCGTCGGTCATGTCCTTCCCCACCACTATAACCGGCCGAGGGGCGCGGGAACAAGGAAGGCGCGAGGATTGACCTTCGCCCGGCCAGCGGCCGGGGACTATATTCGACGGGTCCGCGCCCCGATCCCCACCCCCCGGAGGTGACCCCCTTGCGGAAGCTCTTCTTGTTGACCCTGCTCGCGACGGCGGCCCTGCTCGCCGCCCCGGCCACCGCCGAGGGCCCCGCGCCCGTCGCCATGGACGCGCCCCATCCCTTCTCGATCCACGACATGGTCGCCATGCAGCGCCTGGGCGACCCGCAGGTCTCGCCCGAAGGCGACCGGGTCGTCTTCACGGTGCGCAGCACCGACCTCGAGGCCGACCGCGGCCGCACCGACCTCTGGCTGCTGGATCTCGACGAGAAGGACGCCCAACCCAGGCGCCTGACCGCCGACCCGGCCGCCGACTGGAACCCCCGCTGGTCCCCCTGCGGCATGGTCTACTTCCTGTCGACCCGCTCGGGCTCGGCGCAGGTCTGGACGATCGACCCCGACGGCGGCGAGGCCGCGCCGGTCACCGACCTGCCCCTGGACGTCGACGGCCTGGAGTTCGTGCCCCAGCTGAAGAGCCTGGCCCTGGTCATGCACGTCTTCCCCGGCCTGAGCCCGGCCGAGACCGCGGCCCGCGACGCGGAGATCGCGGCCTCGCCCCGCACCGGCCGCATCTACGACGAGCTGATGTTCCGCCACTGGGACACCTGGGAGGACGGCAAGCGCGCCCATCCCTTCCTGCTGCCCGTGCAAGCCCCCCGCGCCGAGCCCGTCGACCTGCTGCCCGACCTGGACGCCGACGTCCCGACCCGCCCCTGGGGCGGCACCGAGGAGTGGTCCTTCACCGCCGACGGCCGCGAGCTGGTCTTCACGGCCAAGATCCTGCCCGGCAGCGAACCGGCCTGGAGCACCGACTACGACATCTACGCCGTGGCCACCGACGGCGGCGGCGCGCTGCGCTGCCTGACCGAGGCCAACACCGCATGGGACACCGAGCCCGTCTTCTCTCCCGACGGCCGGACCCTGGCCTACATCGCCATGGCCGTGCCCGCCTACGAGGCCGACCGCTACCGCATCGTGCTGCGCGACTGGGCCGGCGGCGAAACGCGGGTGCTCACCGAGGACTGGGACCGCTCCCCGCACGGCCTGGTCTGGTCCGCGGACGGCAAGACCCTGTACTGCATCGCCGGCAACCTGGGCCAGCGCTCGATCTTCGCGGTGCGCCTGAAGGACGGCCGCGTGACCGAACTGGTGCACGACGGCTCCAACGGCTCGCTGCGGCTGGCGGGCAGGCAGCTGCTCTACCTGAAGAACCACCTGCGCAGCCCGAACGAGATTTACGCCTACAAATTCAAGGGCAAGAGCGAGCGCCGCCTGACCGGCTTCAACGACGCCCGCCTGGCCCTGGCCCGCATGGGCGAGCCCGAGCAGTTCACCTTCGCCGGCTGGAACGGCGAGACCGTCCACGCCTACCTGGTCAAGCCCTACGACTGGAGCGCGGAGGCGGCCGCCGCCGGACGCACCTGGCCCGTGGCCTTCCTGGTCCACGGCGGGCCCCAGGGCAGCTTCGGCAACGACTTCCACTACCGCTGGAACCCGCAAGCCTACGTGGGCGCCGGCTTCGCCACCGTCGCCGTCGACTTCCACGGCTCCACCGGCTACGGCCAGGAGTTCTGCGACAGCATCGGCGGCCACTGGGGCGACCGGCCGCTGGAGGACCTCGAGAAGGGCCTGGACTCCGCCCTGGAGCGCTATCGGTGGCTGGACGGCGAGCGGGTCGTGGCCGCGGGCGCCAGCTACGGCGCCTTCATGATCAACTGGATGCACGGCCAGCCCTTCGGCAAGCGCTTCAAGGCCTTCGTCAGCCACGACGGCAACCTGGACGAGCGCATGGCCTACTTCGACACCGAGGAGCTGTGGTTCCCCGAGCGCGAGCACGGCGGCACGCCCTGGCAGAGCGACGGCTACGTCGAGTTCAACCCCATCGACCACGTCGCCAACTGGCACGTGCCCACCCTGATCGTGCACGGCGCGCTGGACTACCGGGTCGTCGAGACCCAGGGCCTGAGCGCCTTCACGGCGCTGCGCCGCCTGGGCGTGCCCGCGAAGCTGCTCTACTACCCGGACGAGAACCACTGGGTGCTGAAACCCAACAACTCCATCCAGTGGCACGAGGAGGTCATGGACTGGCTGACCCGCTGGATCGAGTAGCCGTCCCCGGACCCGACGACGCGAAGGCCCTCCCCGACCCGGGGAGGGCCTTTCTTTACGCGGTTGCGGGGCCGGGCGCCGCGCACAAGACGCTCAGCGCCGGCGGCCCAGGCTCCAGATCACGGCCGCGGCCAGCAGCCAGACGAGCACCAGCAGCAGCAGCAGCGACGCCGCCACCGAGAACCTGTGCCCGGGCACGCCCATGGCCACGGCCCGCCAGGCCAGTACGGCGGCCAGCACGATCGCGGGCAGCAGGGTCCGCTTCAGGACGACCACGTAGCGGCGGGGCAGCTCGCCGCCGGGACGACGGGCGCAGATCCAGAAGAAGAGCAGGATGGCGAACGCGATCAACAGGTTGCGCGCCATGGGGTCTCCCGGGGAAGCGGCGGCGACGGAGCACGGGCTGGCCTCCGGCGCGGCCTGCGGATATGTTTGGGGGCGGCGCCGCGCCCACGGACCGAGCATACTCCCCGGCGCCGATCGTTCCCACGAAAAATCCGCGCGGCGTACGCGTGCGCGGGACAACCAGCAGGGGCGTGCCGTCGCCTGCGGCGGCACGACCGAAAGCGAGGCCCCTTCATGCTGAAGAACCGGACCGTGTTGATCACCGGCGCCAGCGCCGGCATCGGCGAGGCCTGCGCCCGCGCCTTCGCCGACGCCGGCTGCC